>DASRFM010000019.1:0-5751 GCA_035651575.1 Burkholderiales bacterium
CCTCGAGGCGGGCAACATGATCGCGAAGCAGCTCGAGTACCTCGCCGACGCGGCGAGCGCCGGCATCGTGCTCGGCGCGCGCGTGCCGATCGTGCTCACGAGCCGTGCGGACGCCGTGCCGGCGCGCGTGGCCTCGTGCGCGATCGCGCTCCTCCTCGCGCGCAGGAAGCGCAACGGCAACGGCGCATGAGCGAGGCCGTCCTCGTCCTCAACGCCGGCTCGGCGACCCTCAAGTACGCGCTGTACTCCGGATCGCTCGAGTGCCTCGCGCGGGGCCTGGAGGAGGGCGCCAGCCACGATGTGATGCTGACGAGGATTCTTTCTGAAGTGGAAGCGAAGAAAATGCGGATCGTGGCCGCCGGCCATCGCGTGGTCCACGGCGGCGACAAATATGCGCTGCCGGTCCTTCTCGATGCTTCGGTGATGCAGGAGCTGGAGGCGCTGTGCCCGCTCGCGCCGCTGCACCAGCCGCACAACCTCGCCGGCATCCGCGCAGTGGCGGCGCAGCGCCCGGAGCTGCCGCAGATCGCCTGCTTCGACACGGCCTTCCACCAGGCGCAGCCCGAGCTCGCGCGCATGTTCGCGCTGCCGAAGTGCCTGCGCGAGGCGGGCGTGAAGCGCTACGGCTTCCACGGCCTGTCGTACGAATACATCACGCGCAAGCTTTCCGGGGAGAAATTCTTCGTCAGGAACCGCAGGACCATCGTCGCCCACCTGGGAAACGGCTCCAGCCTGTGCGCGCTGCTCCGGGGGAAGAGCATCGCTTCCACGATGGGGTTCACCGCACTCGACGGCCTGATGATGGGCACGCGCAGCGGCAGCATCGATCCCGGCGTCCTGCTGTACCTCATGGAAGAGCGCGGCATGACCGCACCGGGCATCGCGGAGCTTCTCTACAAGAGGTCCGGGCTGCTCGGCGTCTCCGGCATCTCTTCCGACATGAGGACGCTCCTCGCGTCCGGCGAGCCCGCGGCGAAGCTCGCCATCGATCTCTATGTCTACCGCGCCGCGCGCGAGATCGGCTCGCTCGCCGCCGCCCTGGGCGGGGTGGACGCGCTGGTCTTCACCGGCGGCATCGGCGAGCACGCCGGGCCGGTGCGCGAGGCCATCGTGGAGCAGTCGCGCTGGCTCGGGGCTTTCGCGGTCGCAGTCGTGCCGACGAACGAGGAAGAGATGATCGCGCGGCACGTGCTCGAGGCGATGAGCGCCGCGCTTGTTTGAGTTAGCGCAATACGCGCAGCGCGGCGGGCGCTACGCTGGCGTCATGTCTCCAACCCCGCTCGAAAACCTCACCGAGATGGAAGCCGTGCTGTCGCGGCCGGACCATCCCGGGCAGATCCACCATGCCTGCACCCTCGCGCTCGCCATCGCGCGCCAGGCGCCCAGCGGCTGCGTTGCCGGGCTTGCCTACCGCGTGGTGACGGCGCTCAACATGAACCGCGAGCCGGGCGCGAGCTTCGAGTACCTCATGGCGCTCGACATGGCGCTGCGCAGCCTGCGCTACGCGCTGGAGAACGGCAACACGGAAGACGTCGCGGCCTAGCGCTGCCCGGCGTGCGCGTCGTACCAGTCGTCGAGCAGCTTCGCGATCTCGACGTTCATGAACTTCGTGCCGCGGGTGAAGCGCGTTCCCGGCGTGACCTGGATCCTGCCCTCCGGAAGATCGAGCTCCGTAGGCTCGACGCAGGACCACACGCCCTGGCGTTCCCGCACGAAGTGCCTGATGAACTGGTCCAGCTGCGCCCCCGCGATATGTCGGCCGTCGACCTATTCTGCCAAAGCCGGGGTCCCTTTTATAGTGCCTTGAGCGACAAACCGGTTCAGCGCGGCCGGCCGTAGAGCTCGAGCTCGCGGGCCACGGTCTCGAGCAGCTCGTCGCGCACCAGCGGCTTTTCGAGCACCAGGACGGCCATGCGGGGGAGCGTGGGATCGGCCTGCAGCGCGGCGGCGAACTCCGCGCCGCTCATGTACGGCATGTCGGCGCGGCAAAGGACGAGGTCGGGCGCGTGCTCGAGGATGCGATGGCCGGCGACCACCGCGTCCTCCGCCGCCGCCACCTGGTAGCCGGCCTGCCGCAGCTCGAGGCGCGTGTCCTCGCGCTGCTCCTCGTCCGGCTCGACGAGGAGGATATGGATGTGCTCGTGCTTGCGGTGCTCGGCGCTTGCGGCCGGGTGCTGCGGTGCGAGCAGGCCCTTCATCATCGCTAGCGCTCCAGGACGTACGTGCCCGGCGCGTCGGCGAGCTTCGGGAACGCTTCGGTGAAGAGCGGCGGCGGCGTGCGCGGCTCGCCCGAGCGCTCCGCGAGCCAGGCGGCCCAGTCTTCCCACCAGCTTCCCTTGTGCTCTTCCGCGGTGGCGAGCCAGGCATCCGCGGTTTCGCCGCGGTGCGCCGGCGCCACCTTGTAGTGGCGCTTGGGCGGCGTCACCGGCGGGTTGACGATGCCGAGGATGTGGCCCGAGCTCGAGAGCACGAAGCGCTTCGCGCCGGTGACGTAGCTGTTGATGCGGAACGTCTGCCGCCACGGCGCGATGTGGTCGTCCTCGGTGCTCACCTGGTAGAGGGGCACGTGGACGAGCTTCAGGTCGATCGGCTCGCCGGCGACGGTGAGCGCGTTCGGCCGGATGAGCTTGTTGTTGAGGTACATCTCCGTCAGGTAGAACTCGTGCATGCGGTAGGGCATGCGCGTCGTGTCCATGTTCCAGTACATGACGTCGCTCGCGCGCGGCCGCTCGCCGTAGAGCCAGCCGTGCACCACGTAGTGCCAGAGGAGCGGGTTGGAGCGCAGCAGCCGGAACGTGAGCGCCATCTCGGCGCCGTCGAGGTAGCCGCGGGTGCGCATCGCGTCGATGAGCCAGCGGATGCTGCCCTCGTCGATGAACACCTCGATGTCGCCCGGCGACTGGAAGTCGGTGAGCGTGGCGAGCAGCGTCCAGTGCGCGACCGGGACGTCCTCGCGCTTGTGCTTGCGGTTGAGCCACGCCATGTAGGTGGCGAGCAGCGTGCCGCCGATGCAGTAGCCCACCGCGTGCACCTTGTCCGCGCCGGAAACCTTCCGCGCGGCGTTGACGGCAGCGTCCACGCCCTCGGTGACGTAGTGGTCGAAGCTGGTGTCGCGCATGTCCGCGCCGGGGTTCTTCCAGCTCGTGATGTAGACGTCGAAGCCCTTCGCGAGCAGGTAGCGCACCATGCTCTTCTTCGCGTCGAGGTCGAGGACGTAATACTTGTTGATCCACGGCGTGACGATGACGATCGGCGTCGGGTGCACCTTCTCGGCCGTCGGCGCGTAGTGGATGAGCTCGAGGAGGCGGTTGCGGTAAACGACCGCGCCCGGCGTGGTGGCGAGGTTCACGCCCACCTGGAAGTCCGCCGGGTCGGTCATGCGCACCGTGCGCGCCCGCAGGTCCTCCATGAAGACCTGGAAGCCCTTGCGCAGGCTCTCGCCTTTCGTCTCCATCGCAAGGCGCTGCGCCACCGGGTTCGTCGCGTAGAAATTGGTCGGCGCCACGGCGTTCAGCCAGTTCCTCCACCAGAACGCCGCGCGGCGGCGCTCCTTCGGCGCCATCCCCGGCGTCTGGAAAAGCGCGTCCTGCACGTGGCGGGTGAAGAAGAGGTACCACTGCTTCACCAGGCTCCAGCCCGGGTCGTTCGCCCAGACCGGGTCGCTGAAGCGCAGGTCGTCGGGCTGCGGCTGCACGACGTCGGGCCCGCCCGCGCCGGCGAGCTTGGCGGCCATGTGCGCCTGCAGCGCGGCGAAGTCGCCCGCGAAGCGCAGCGTGAGCTCGGAGAGCTCCTGCGGGTGCAGCCACCAGGCGAAGCTCGCGTGCACGATCGGCGAAACGATGCCGAACGGGTCGATGAGCGTCTCCATCGTGCGGCGCGCGTCCTTCACGCGCGCCGCGGAGACGAGGAACTGCTCGCCGATGCCGCTGCCTTCCTGGCCGGCGCCCGGCGCGAACTTTGGGCGGTCCATGGGGCGAGAGTGCCCGATCGTCCGGCGCCAGCTTTGATCGAGATCAACCCCGAACTCTTTGCGCGGCCCGTGGTCACCCCCTTATCCACAAGGAGGTGGCGATGAAGGCGGTGCGCGTCTACGCGTCAGGCAAGGAAAAGCGGCTCCAGCTCGAGGAAGTGCAGCCCCCGAAACTGCTCGGCGACCAGGAAGTGCTGGTGCGGATCCGCGACGCCGGCGTGAACGCGTTCGACTTTTCCGCCGATTCCGTGCCGCGCACCGCGGGCAGGGACTTTGCAGGGCAGGTGATGGAAACGGGCGAGGCGGTGAAAGGCTTCGCGATCGGCGACCGCGTCTTCGGCTTCGCGGAGGGCTCCTATGCGGAGTTCGCGGTGATTCCGGCCGGCATGCTCGCGCGCATGCCGAAGTCCACCGACTTCGACGCCGCCGCGGCGCTGCCGACGCCCGCGCTCACCGCCTACCAGATCGTGCTGCACGACGTGATGGCGGAGCAGGGCGACCTGATCTGCGTGCGCGGCGCGGCAAGCGTGACCGGCGAGTTCGTCGTCCAGCTCGCCGAGTGGCGCGGCGCGGAGGTGGTGGCGGACGTGCCGCCCGACAGGGAAGCGACGCTCGTCGACCTCACGCGCGACTACGCGCTGCGCCCGAACGGCGCGCAGCTCGGCATCGTCGCCAAGCTCGTCGACGCGGGCGTGCTGCGGCCGCGGCTGGGCCGCGTCCTGCCGCTCGCCGACGCCGGCCTCGCGCTCGAGCTCCTGCACTCGCAGGGCGGGCGCGGGAAAATCGTGCTCTCGGTTTCGCATCCCTGAAGCTGCGGGTCTGATCCGAGGGCGGGGTTTTGGCCTAGCATGCGCGGGTGGATCCCGACGCCGCCTACCGCGCGCAGCTCGGCCGGCTCTTCGAGCGCTCGCGCTTCTACCGCGAGAAGCTGACCGCCGCGGGATTCGGCTCCGCGGCGGCGGCCGGCGGCCTCGGCCGCATCGCCGAGCTTCCGTTCACCGAGAAGGATGAGCTGCGCGCGAGCCAGGCGGCGCAGCCGCCGCTGGGCGCGCACGCGGCGATCGACATCAGCGAGGCGGCGCGCATCTACTCGACGAGCGGCACGAGCGGCGTGCCGCTCTACATCCCGCTGACGAAGAGCGACGTCGAGGACTGGCGCGCGATCGGCCGCGACACCTACTCCAAGAGCGGCCTCAAGGCCGGCGAGCGCGTGGTCACGACCTACGGCGCGGGCCCCTTCGTTGCCGGCGCCTCGCTCGCCGCGTTCGAGGCGATCGGCGCGGTGCACATCCCCGTCGGCGTGGGCAACACCGAGCGCCTGCTGGCGGCGCTGCAGCGCCTCGAGCCCGAGACGCTCGCCTGCACGCCGTCCTACGCGCTGCACGTCGCCGAGGTCGCCGCGGCGAAAGGCATTGCGCTCAAGTCCGTGCGGCGCATCATCGTGGGCGGCGAGCCCGGCGGCGGGGAATCCGCTTTCAGGAAGAAGCTGGAAACGGCATGGAGCGCGCGCGTCTACGAGATCATGGGAATCGGCGACATCGCGGCCTCGCTCTGGGGCGAGTGCACCGAGCAGGACGGCATGCACTTTTCCGGCGAGGGCTGGATCCACGTCGAGCTCGTCGATCCCGACTCTGGAACAGCGGTGGAAATGAAAGATGGGGCCACGGGTGAGCTGGTCTACACGCACTTGAAGCGCGAAGCGGCGCCGCTGCTGCGCTTCCGAAGCAGGGACCATGTGCGGGTATGGGCGAGTCCGTGCAAGTGCGGAAGAAAGACCCTGC
>DASRFM010000020.1:0-22456 GCA_035651575.1 Burkholderiales bacterium
GACCGAGATGATCGGAACCTATCCGGAGCTCGTCTCGCTGCCGGTCTACCGCTGGAACCGCTGCGTCGTGGTGCCGCCCCGCCACGCGCTGCTCAAGCAGCCGCTCACGCTCGAGGCGCTCGCCGAGCATCCGATCGTCACCTACGACTTCGCCTTCGCCAACCGCTCGCTCGTGCAGAAGGCGTTCGAGAGCCGCGGCCTCTCGCCACACGTCGTGCTGAGTGCGCAGGACTCCGATGTCATCAAGACCTACGTGGAGCTCGGCCTCGGCGTGGGCGTGCTGGCGAAAATGGCCTTCGACGCGAAGCGCGACCGCACGCTGCGCGCGATCGACGCGAGCCATCTCTTCGAGTCCAGCACCACGCGCCTCGGCGTGAAGCGCGGCGCGTACCTGCGCCGCTACGCCTACGAGTTCATCGAGCTTTTCGCGCCGCACCTGCCGCGCGCGATCGTCGAGCGCGCGGTGCGCGGCGAGGAAGGATCGCGCTACGAGCTTTGATGCCGGCGCATGAAGCCCCGCACGCGCGGAAAGATCGTGTCGCGCCAGCGCCGGCCGGAAAAGATGCCGTAGTGCCCGACGCCGGGCGCGACATAGTGCTCGCGCCGATCGCGCGGGATGTTCAGGCAGAGAAGATGCGCCGCCTCCGTCTGCCCGTTGCCCGAGATGTCGTCGAGCTCGCCCTCGACCGTGAGGAGCGCCGTATCCCGGATCGTCTGCGGGCGCACCAGCTCGCCGCGGACCAGCATCCGGCCCCTCGGCAGCGCGAACTCCTTGAACACTGTCTTCACCGTGTCGAGGTAATACTCCGCCGGCATGTCGAGCACGGCGTTGTACTCGTCGTAGAAGCGCCGGTGCGACTCCGCCGAGCCGCCGTCGCCCTGCAGCAGATGGTTGTAGTAGTCCCAGTGGGCGATCAGGTGCCGGTCCGGATTCATCGCGACGAAGCCGAGGTGCTGCAGGAACCCGGGATAGACGTTGCGCATGTAGCCGGGATACTTCGGCGGCACGCGGTGGATCAGGTTGCGGTCGAACCAGCTCATCGGCCGCCGTGTCGCGAGGTTGTTGACCGCGGTCGGGCTGCGTCGCGCGTCGATCGGGCCGCCCATCATCGTCATGGTGAGCGGCGCGCAGGCCTCGCCCCGCGAGGCCATCAGGGCAATCGCCGCCAGCACCGGCACGGTGGGCTGGCAGACCGACACGACGTGCAGCCCCGGCGACAGCAGCCGGATCCACTCCTGCACGTACTCGACATAGTCGGCGAGGTGGAACGGCCCGGCAGTGAGCGGAACCATGCGCGCATCCACCCAGTCGGTGATCCACACGTCGTGCTCGGGGAGGAAAGCGCGCACCGTATCGCGAAGCAGCGTTGCGTGGTGTCCGGAAAGCGGCGCGACGATGAGCACCTTGTGCGCCTTCGGCGCCGGCTGGCGGAAGTGCACGAGCCGGCAGAACGGCCTGTCCAGCGCGACTTCCTGCTGCGCACCGTCGATGCGCCAGGCCGGCTTCTCGTAGCGCTGCGTGACGCGCAGGAATAGCTCGCTCGACGCCGCCACGCGCCGCGCGAACGGCGCGTAGGAGAACGGGCTAAAGGGATTGCCGAACCAGCCGCGCCAGAATTCGGCCGCATAGCGCATCGGCTGCAGCGCGGTGTGCTGCGCTTCGTAGAGGCTGTAGAGCACCGGCGGCCTTTATAGCAGATTTGCCGCGGTGCGGCATTTTGCGGGGTATGCTCGGAAAAATGCGTTTCGCCCTGAGAGCTTCGGCGTTGCTGCTCCTGCTCGTTTGTGCTCTTTTGGCGGGCGCTTACCTCTACCTTCGCCAGTCGCTGCCGCAAACCGAAGGAGAGCTCCGGCTGCGGGGCTTGCGGGAGCCGGTCGAGGTGCTGCGCGAGCAGAACGGAATCCCGCACCTTTTCGCGCGCTCGGTCGCCGATGCCTATTTCGCGCTCGGGTTCGTGCACGCGCAGGACCGGCTTTGGCAGATGGAGATCGACCGCCGCATTGCCTCCGGACGCCTCGCCGAGGCACTGGGGCCGGCGGCGCTGGAAGTGGATCGGCTGTTCCGCACGCTCGGCATCCGCCGCGCGGCGAAGGCGAACTTCGAGCGCTTCGACGCCGACTCGAAGCAGCTGCTCGAGGCTTACAGCGCCGGCGTCAACGCCTTTCTCGCAATGCATCCGGTGCTGCCGCCGGAATTCTGGATCCTCGGCGTGCGCCCCGAGCCGTGGACGCCGGTGGACTCCATTGCGTGGCTCAAGATGATGGCCTGGGACCTCGGCGGCAACTGGAGAACGGAGCTCCTGCGGATGAGCCTCGCGCCACGCCTGCCGCTCTCCGCGCTCCAGGAATTCCTCCCGCCCTATCCCGGCGACGCACCGCTGCGGCTGCCGGACCTGAAGAAGCTCTATGCGCCGATCGAGGGCACGCCGACCGAAGTGTCGCTGCTGCGCGCGCCCCAAGGCCTTGGCTCGAACAGCTGGGTGGTGTCGGGCGCGCGCACCAGAAGCGGCAAGCCGCTGCTTGCGAATGACCCGCACCTGGGACTCACTGCGCCCTCCGTCTGGTACCTGGCGCATCTGCACGCGCCGGGCCTCGACGCGATCGGCGGCACGCTGCCCGGCGTGCCGGGCGTGATCGTCGGCAGGACGGACCGAATCGCCTGGGGATTCACCAACACCGGACCCGACGTCCAGGACCTGTACCTGGAGAAGCTGGACGCTTCCGGCGGCTATCTCACGCCCGAGGGCGCGCGCCGCTTTGCCGTAGTCGAGGAGACCGTCAAGGTGAAGGGCCGCGAAGACGAGCACCTCAGCGTCCGGATCTCGCGCCACGGGCCGGTCGTCTCCGACGCCTGGCAGCGCGCGCTTGACGCAACCCCGCGCGGGTATGCGCTCGCTTTCCAATGGACCGCGCTCGCGGAGGACGACCTCACGCTGCAGGCCTCCCTCAAGCTCTCGCAGGCGCACGACTGGCCGAGCTTCCTCGCCATCGGCCGCAATCTCGCCGTCCCGCAGCAGAACGTCACTTACGCCGACGTTGACGGCAACATCGGCTTCATTGCCGCCGGCCGCGTGCCGGTGCGAAAGCCGCAGAATGATTTGCACGGCCTTGCGCCGGCGCCGGGCTGGGATGCGCGCTACGACTGGGCCGGCACCATTCCCTATGACGAGCTGCCGCGCGCCTTCAACCCGCCGCAAGGATCGATCGTCACGGCAAACCAGAAGATCGTGCCGCCCGGCTACCGCCACTTCATCACCAGCGAATGGGAGCCGCCGTATCGGGCGCAGCGCATCGAGGCGCTCCTTGCGCAGACCGCGAAGCACGACGCGGCAAGCTTCGGGCGCATCCAGGCCGACGTCGCCTCGGGTGAATTGTGGGGCCTGCTGCCGCAGCTGCTGAAGACGCAGCCGCGCAGCGAGCGGGCGCGCGACGCGCTGAAGCGCCTCGCAGCCTGGGACGGCACGATGGATGCGATGCGCCCGGAGCCGCTCCTTGCGATGGCCTGGTGGCGCGAGCTCTCGCGCGCGCTCTACGCCGACGAGCTGGGCGCGCTCTTCCGCCCCTACTGGTCGACGCGCGCGCCGTTCGTCGTCGCCGCGCTCGCCAACGGCTCGGCATGGTGCGACGACGTGCGCACCCGGCGCACCGAGTCCTGCGACGAGGTCCTCGCCGAGTCGCTCGAGAAGGCGCTCGACGATCTCGAGCGGCGCTACGGCGCCGATTCGGCGAAGTGGACCTGGGGCGAAGCGCATGCCGCGGACCACCAGCACCGGCCGTTCTCGCGCAGCCGGCTGCTCGCGCCGTTCTTCGACATCGACGTGCCGTTCGGCGGCGGCCCCTACACCGTCGACGTCGGCGCCATGGATTTCAGCGACGAGGCGCATCCGTACGCCACGCGCCACGCGCCGAGCCTGCGCGCGATCTACGATCTCGCCGACCCGGAAGCGTCGCTCTTCATCCAGTCCTCGGGCCAGTCGGGCAACGTGCTCTCGCCGCTTTACCGCTCCTTCGCGAAGCCCTGGGCCGAAGGGCGCTATCTGCCGATGCTCACCAGCCGGGACCGCATCGAGGCGGCCGGTGCTCAGCGCCTCGTGCTGCTGCCCCTCAGGTAAAGGTTGTTCGCGGCGAGCGCCGCGACGACGAGCAGCGCGCCGCCGAGCTCCGCGACGCTGAAGCTGCGCCCCAGCGCGGCCTCGATGGCGAATACGCCGACCGGCGTGAGATTCAGCATGAGGAGCGCGTTCAGAGGGCCGATGTGGCGCGCCGCGGCATTGAACGCAAGCATCGCGACGACGACCGAGCCGAGGACGAAGTAGGCGATCTGCCAGCCGATTTCGAGCAGCGCGGCCGGCGCGGGCATCGCCGCCGCGCCGAGCGCAACGGCAGCGGCATTCACGATGAGCAGCCCGGCGGCGCCCGGAACGCAGGTGAGCACGGTCATGCGAAGCGGCGACCAGCCGGCGAACACGCTCGAAAACGTGGCGTAGACCACCCAGGAGAGCGCGCCCAGGAGAATCAGGAAATCGCCGAAGAGCGCCCGGCCCCCGGCGCCGCTCGCCACGCCGGCGAGCTCGCCGCGCGTGACGACGAGCACAACGCCGGCAACTGCCGCAGCGATGCAGCCCAGGGTGAAGCCTGCGGGCCGCTGGCCGCGCAGCAGCCACAGGAAGAGCGCGCTGAGCGGCGACTGCATCTGGACGATCAGCACTGCGTGCTCCGGAGTCGTGTACGCGAGCCCGCCCCAGACGAAAGCATTGAATCCGGTGATGCCGAACAGGCCGAGCACGGCCGCGGGCAGCACGCGGCCCTCGTAGCGCAGCGCGCGCGGGCCTTCGGCCGCGATCAGCAGGGCGGCAAGCACGAGCGCGCCCAGTCCGTAGCGCACCGAGCCCAGGGTGAACGCGTCGATGTGCTCGAGCACGCGCTTGGCGAGCGAATACATCGGGATCCAGCCCGCGATGCTGAGCGCGCTCCAGCCGAGGCCCTTCAGGATCTGGGCGCGAGAGCCCGCCACGCGCCCTAGGCCGCCTTGCGCTCGTCCCTCAGCGCGCGCCGCAGGATCTTGCCGACGTTGGTCTTCGGCAGCTCGCTGCGGAACTCGACGTACTTCGGCCGCTTGTAGCCGGTCAGCTCGCGCTTGCAGTGCTCCAGGATGTCGTGCTCGGTGAGCTGGGGATCCTTGCGCACGACGAAGACCTTGGGAACCTCGCCCGAATGCGGGTCCGGGACGCCGATCGCCGCGCACTCGAGCACCCCGGGATGCATGGCGACGACCTGCTCGATCTCGTTGGGATACACGTTGAAGCCCGAGACCAGAATCATGTCCTTCTTGCGGTCGACGATGCGGATGTAGCCCTTCTCGTCCATGACGCCGATGTCGCCGGTGCGCAGGAAGCCGTCGGCGCCGAGGACTTTGGCCGTCTCCTCGGGCTGCTTCCAGTAGCCCGCCATGACCTGCGGTCCGCGGATGCAGATCTCGCCCGGCTGCCCGAGCGGCACCGGATGGTCCTGGTCGTCGCGCAGCTCGATGTCGGTCGAAGGCATCGGCAAGCCGATCGCACCGCTGTAGGCGGCGAGATCCGGCGGATTGGCGGTCGCGGAAGGCGAGGTCTCGGTGAGGCCGTAGCCTTCGATGAGCGTGACGCCGGTCACTTCCTTCCAGCGCTCCGCCACCGCTTTCTGCACCGCCATGCCGCCGCCGATGGCGAGCCTCAGGGAGGAGAAGTCGAGCTTGCGGAAATCCGGGTTGTTGAGCAGGGCGTTGAAGAGCGTGTTGACGCCGGTGATGATGTTGTAGCGGTGGCGCGCCAGCTCCTTCACGAATCCCGGGATGTCGCGCGGATTGGTGATGAGGATGTTCTCGCCGCCGACCGCCATCATGGTGAGGCAGTTCACGGTGAGGGAGAAGATGTGATAGAGCGGCAGCGCGGTCACCATCACCGGGCGCTTCTCGCCGCGCATCGCCGGCGCGAGCCAGGCGCGGTACTGCAGGAGCGCAGCGATGATGTTGCGGTGCAGGAGCATCGCGCCCTTCGATACGCCGGTGGTGCCGCCGGTGTACTGCAGGAACGCGAGGTCGTCGTGCGCCAGCGGCGGCGTCCGCACGCTCTTGCCCGCGCCTTGCGCGAGGACCGAGGCGAACGACAGCGCGCCGCCGAGCTCGAAGGGCGGCACGAGCTTCTTCACCTTGCGCACGACGAGATTCACGATCACGCCTTTCACGCCGAGCATCTCGCCGAGCGAGGTCAGCACGATGTGCTTCAGCGCGGTGCGGCTGCGCACTTCCTGCAGCACGTGGGCGAAGTTCTCCAGGATGACGATGGCCTCCGCGCCCGAGTCCTTCAGCTGGTGCTCGAGCTCGCGCGCGGTGTAGAGCGGATTGACGTTCACCACGGTGCAGCCCGCGCGCAGGGTGCCGAACATCGCCACCGGGTATTGCAGGCAGTTCGGCATCATGAGCGCGACGCGCGCGCCCTTCCCCAGGCCCCGCTCCTGCAGCCAGGCGCCGAAGGCGCCCGACAGGCGCTCGAGCTCGGCGAAGCTGAGGGTCTTTCCCATGCAGTGGAACGCCGGCCGGCCGGCATATTCGCGGATGCTCTTCTCGAAGAGCTCCACCAGCGAGCCGTATTCGCGCGGGTCGATCTCGGTCGCGACGCCGGGGGGATAGCTCCTCCGCCAGGGGCGTTCCATAGGCCTCCTCTCCCAGGACAGCGCCGACGATTCTACGCCGTGCGGCGCTAGCGGTTCTTGAAGGACGGCTTGCGCTTCTCGACGAACGCCGCCATGCCTTCCTTCTGGTCTTCCAGGCCGAACTGCGAGTGGAACACGCGCCGCTCGAACACGATGCCCTCGGCGAGCGTCGTCTCGTAGGCGCGGTTCACCGACTCCTTGATCATCATCGCGACCGGCAGGGAATAGCCCGCGATCCTGGAAGCGACCGCGAGTGCCTCCTCCATCAGCTTCTCCGGGGGCACGACGCGCGAGACGAGGCCGGCGCGCTCGGCTTCCTGCGCATCCATCATGCGTGCCGTGAGGCAGAGGTCCATCGCCTTCGCCTTGCCCACCGCGCGCGGCAGGCGCTGCGTGCCGCCCGCGCCCGGCATGATGCCGAGGTTGATCTCGGGCTGGCCGAATCGTGCGTTGTCCGCCGCGATGACGATGTCGCACATCATGGCGAGCTCGTTGCCGCCGCCGAGCGCGTAGCCGGCGACCGCCGCGACGATCGGCTTGCGGATGCGGCGGATGTGCTCCCAGTCGCGCGTGATGTAGTCCGCGAGGTACGCATCCATGAAGCTGAAGTCCTTCATCGCGGCGATGTCGGCGCCGGCGGCGAACGCCTTCTCGTTCCCCGTGATGACGATGGCGCCCACGCCCTGGTCGGCGTCGAACTCGGCGAGCGCCTGCCCGAGCTCCTGCATCAGCCGGGCGTTGAGCGCGTTCATCTGCTTCGGGCGGTTCAGGGTGACGATGCCGACGCGGTCCTTCTTCTCCGCGACGATGAGCTCGTAGGTCATGTTCAGGCCTGCCTTCTCTTGAGATCCGACAGCGGCAGCGCGCCGGGAATGTCGATGCGCTTGCGTCCCGGCTCGAGCGCCGTGAGCGCCTCGACTTCGCGCATGCTGCGCGCGCTGCGTTCCGCGAGCTGCTGGTAGAGCTTCGTGTTGTCGTTCTTCCAGCCGATCTCGCGCTCTTCCAGGGTGCGCAGCACGCGCGCCGGGATGCCCGCGGCGAGCGTGCGCGGCGGAATGCGCCCCTCGGCCTTCACGAACGCCATTGCGGCGAGCACCGCGTGCTCGCCCACTTCGGCGTTGTCGTTGACGACGCAGTTCATGCCGATCAGCGCGCCGCGCTTCACGACGCAGCCGTGCAGCACCGCGCCGTGCCCGATCGTCGCTTCTTCGCCCACCACCGTGTCCTTGCCCGGGAAGCCGTGCAGCATGCAGGTGTCCTGGATGTTCGCGCCCGCCTCGACCACGATGCGGCCGAAATCCCCGCGCAGGCATGCGCAGGGCCCGATGTACGCGCGCGGGCCGACGATGACGTCGCCGATCAGCACCGCGCTCGGATGCACGAACGCGCTCGGATCCACCACGGGAGTGATGCCGTCGATGCAATACACTTTCGGCACCGCTCGATTCTAACCCGTGGTGTAAGCTTTCCCGATGTCTGCGGTGTTGATTTCAAGCGACGGCGGCGTGCTCTCGCTGACCCTCAACCGGCCCGACCGGCTCAACGCCTGCACCCCCGAAATGCTCGCCGCGCTGCGCGAGGCGCTCGACCGCGCGATCGACGACGGCAGGGTGCGCGCCGTCCTCCTGACCGGCGCCGGCAAGGCCTTCTGCGCCGGGCAGGACCTGTCGCTTCGCAGGCAGGATCCCGGCGCCGCGCCGCTCGATCTCTCCGTGTCGCTCGGCTCGAACTACAACCCGCTCATCCGGCGCATGCGCGAGCTGCCCAAGCCGATCGTCTGCGCCGTGAACGGCGTGGCCGCCGGCGCGGGCGCCAACATCGCCCTCGCCTGCGACCTGGTCCTCGCGGCGCGCTCGGCGAGCTTCGTGCAGGCATTCTCCAAGATCGGGCTGGTCCCCGATTCCGGCGGCACGTATTTCCTCCCGCGCCTGGTCGGCATGGCGCGCGCCATGGGGCTCGCGCTGCTGGGCGAGCGGCTCAGCGCCGAGGACGCGGAGCACTGGGGGCTCATCTGGAAGGCGGTGGACGACGATGCGCTGCTCATCGAGGCCGCCGAGCTCGCGCGCGCGCTCGCCTCGGGCCCGACGCGCGGCTACGGGCTGCTCAAGAAGGCGCTGTACGCCTCTCCCGGCAACCTGCTCGATGCGCAGCTCGACCTCGAGCGCGACCTGCAGCGCCAGGCGGGCTTCACCGAGGACTATCGCGAGGGCGTGGCGGCGTTCCTCGAGAAGCGCGCGCCGCAGTTCAAGGGCAAGTGATGAAGGCGTTCGCGCTCGAGCCGATCGAAAAGGCGCCGCGCAAGGAGCTCGAGGCGCTTCAGCTCGAGCGCCTGCGCTGGTCGCTCAAGCATGCGTACGACAACGTGGCGCACTATCGCGCCAAGTTCGACGCCGCCGGCGTGCGGCCGGAGGATTGCCGCTCGCTCGCCGACCTGCGCCGCTTCCCGTTCACCACGAAGGCGGACCTGCGCGAGACTTACCCCTTCGGCATGTTCGCCGTACCGATGGAACGCGTCGTGCGCATCCACGCCTCCTCCGGCACCACCGGCAAGCCGACCGTCGTCGGCTACAGCGCGAAGGACATCGACACCTGGACGCACGTGATGGCGCGCTCCATCCGCGCCGCCGGCGCACGCCCCGGCGACAAGGTGCATGTCGCCTACGGCTACGGCCTCTTCACGGGCGGGCTCGGCGCGCACTACGGCGCGGAGCGCCTCGGCCTCGCCGTGGTGCCGCTCGGCGGCGGCATGACAGAGCGCCAGGTGCAGCTCATCCAGGACTTCAAGCCGGACCTCATCATGGTGACGCCGAGCTACATGCTCGCCATCGCCGACGAGATGGCCCGCCAGGGACTCGATCCGAAGAAATCGTCGCTGCGCATCGGCATCTTCGGCGCCGAGCCGTGGACCGACGAGATGCGGCGCAATATCGAGGCGCGCACCTCGCTGCAGGCGATCGACCTCTACGGCCTGTCCGAGGTGATCGGGCCTGGCGTCGCCCAGGAATGCGTCGAGACGAAGGACGGCCTGACCATCTGGGAAGATCACTTCTATCCCGAGGTCATCGACCCGCAGTCGGGCGAGCCGCTCCCCGAGGGCGAGAAGGGCGAGCTCGTCTTCACGTCGCTCACCAAGGAGGCGCTGCCGGTCGTCCGCTATCGCACGCGCGACCTCACTCGGCTTCTGCCCGGGACCGCGCGCACCATGCGCCGCATGGAGAAGATCACCGGGCGATCCGACGACATGCTCATCATTCGCGGCGTCAACGTTTTCCCGTCGCAGATCGAGGAGCTGATCCTGAAGACGCCGGGCCTCGCGCCGCACTATGTGCTCGAGGTGAGCAAGGACGGGCCGCTCGACCACCTCACCGTCCTCGTCGAAGGCGAGGCCGGCGCGACCATGACCCTGCGGCACCACATCAAGTCCACCATCGGCATCAGCGCCGACGTGAAGATCGGCGCCATCGAGCGCTCGATCGGCAAGGCGAGGCGCGTGATCGACAAGCGCCCGAAATGAAGGGGCTTTCCGGCCGCAGCGTGCTGGTCACGGGCGGCGGCGGCGCCATCGGAGGCGCAATCTGCCGTCGCTTCGCCGAGGAGGGCGCGCGCGTGCTCGTCGCCGACCGCAACCGCGATGCCGCGCAGAAAGTGGCCGGCGAGGTGGACGGCCGTGCCCTGATCTTCGACATCGCCTCCTACGCGCAGGCAAAAGAAGCGCTCGGCAGCCAACCGGTCGACGTGCTCGTGAACAACGCCGGATGGGACCGGTTTCAGAACTTCCTCGACACCGAGCCGCGGGACTGGGAGGCGCTGATCGACATCAACCTGCGC
Source organism: Burkholderiales bacterium (assembly GCA_035651575.1). GTDB lineage: Bacteria > Pseudomonadota > Gammaproteobacteria > Burkholderiales > SG8-39 > SCGC-AG-212-J23. Next base: position 10,519 of record DASRFM010000020.1, read on the forward strand.
GGCCCGCTCAACCTGCACCATCTCGTCGTGCCGCAGATGGCGGCGCGCGGCGCGGGCCGGGTGATCAACATCGCCTCGGACGCCGCCCGCGTCGGCTCCTCGGGGGAATCGGTCTACGCCGCCTGCAAAGGCGGCATCGTCGCCTTCTCGAAGACGCTTGCGCGCGAGCTCGCGAGGAAGGGCGTTACCGTGAACGTCGTCTGTCCCGGGCCGACCGACACGCCGATCCTGCGCGGCTTCCTCGGCGAAGGCGACGCGGGCCAGAAAGTGTACGACGCGCTCGTGCGCGCGATCCCCATGAAGCGCGTGGGGCAGCCGCAGGATATCCCCGGCATCGTCGTCTTTCTGGCCTCGGACGAGGCGGCCTTCATCACCGGGCAGGTGATCAGCGTATCCGGCGGCCTGACCATGGCGGGCTGAGCGCAAGATCCGGATAGCGTTGCGCGATGCGGCGGCCGACAATGGCGACGATGGAATTCGTTGAAAAAGCGCGCCACTACCTCGATGCCCGGCAGGGCGAGCGCGTCACGCTGGAAGAGCTCGCCGGCGCCGTCGGTGCCAGCCCCTTTCACCTGCAGCGGCGCTTCAAGGAGGCCTTCGGCGTCTCGCCGCGCGCCTACCAGGATGCCCGCCGCATGGAGGCGGTGAAGTCGTCGCTGCGCAACGGCACGCGCGTGACGCACGCGGTGTTCGACGCGGGCTACGGCTCGGTGTCCCGCTTCTACGAGAAGGCCGCTTCCCGGCTCGGCATGGCGGCCGCGGAGTACCGTGCGCGCGGCCGCGGCAAGCGCATCGCCTGGTGCACGTTCGCTTCGCCGCTCGGTACGGTTCTCCTCGCCGCGACCGAGCGCGGCGTGTGCTCGGTGAAGCTCGGCGCGGACGCGGCTGCGCTCGCCCGCGCGCTGCGCGAGGAGTTCAGCGGCGCGCAGCTCGTCGAGGATGCAGCCGGGATGCACGAGCTCAAGGCGGCCCTCCTCGCCTTCCTGCGCGGCGACAGCCCGCTTGCGCGCCTGCCGCTCGACGTGCGCGGAACGCTCTTCCAGCGCCGGGTCTGGGAAGCGCTGCGCCGCATTCCGCACGGCGAGACGCGCACCTACGCCGCGATCGCCCGCGCAGTCGGAGCGCCGGCCGCCGTGCGCGCGGTCGGCAGCGCCTGCGGCGCAAACCCGGTCGCGCTTGTGGTACCGTGCCACCGCGCCGTACGAACCGACGGCGGCCTCGGCGGCTACGCCTGGGGCCTCGGCCGCAAGCGCCGGCTGCTCAAGCTCGAAAGGGAAGGCAAGAAATGAGACCCATCATCGCCATGACGCTTGCGTGCGCGCTTGCCGGCTGCGGCGTGGAGACGGCCGGAACGGCCGCGACCGCGGCTGCCATCAAGAAGCAGGAGCTCGAGCAGGGCAAGAAGACGATGCAGGACGCCCAGCAGAAGATCGACGCGGCGGCAAAGCAGGTCGAAGCCCGCAGCGCGGCGGCCGACAGCGACAAGTAAATCAGGCGGCTCGTGAGGCGCGCCGACGCCACGCGCCTCGTCGCGCTCGCCGCGCTCTGGGGCGCCTCGTTTCTCTTCATGCGCATCGCCGCGCCGGTGCTCGGGCCCTTCATCGTCGCGGACGCCAGGATCCTGCTCGCCGCCGCTGCGCTCGGCCTGTACTTTCGCTGGATGCGCTTCGACACCGGCTGGCGCCGCTGGTGGCGCGTGTACACGCTTGTCGGCGTGATCAATACGGGACTTCCCTTCCTGCTCTACGCGTACGCCGCCCTTCACATTCCGGCCGGGCTTTCCGCCGTCGCGAATGCCACTGCGCCGATGTGGGGCACGCTGCTCGCCGCGACGGTGCTGCGCGAGCGACTGAGCAACGCGCGGCTCGCCGGCCTCGCGCTCGGCATCCTCGGCGTCGCGCTCGTGACCCGGCCGCAGCCGGGCGCGGCCTATCCGCTTCTGGCAGTGGCCGCGGCGCTGGGCGGCGCCTTCTGCTACGCCGTGGCCGGCATCTACCTCAAGCGCCGTGCGCACGAAGCGCCCGGACGCGGCATGGCGTTCGGTACGCAGCTCGCGGCCGGCATCCTGCTGGTGCCGTTCGCCGCCGCGTCGCAGCCCCTGGCGCCGGTCACGCCGCTTGCCCTGTCGGCGACGATCGCGATGGCGCTTCTCAGCGGCGCGGTGGCCTACGTGCTGTATTTCCGGCTCATCGCGGATATCGGACCCATCCGTGCCCTCACCGTGACGTACTTGATCCCGGTCTTCGGCGTGCTGTTCGGCGCCGTGTTCCTCGGCGAAGCACTCGGCCCCTCCACGCTCGCCGGGGGATTGCTCGTCGTCCTCGGCACCGCGCTCGTTCTGCGAAAATAGCGCCTTGCGCTTTCCGCATCTCTTTCGCGAGCTCGACCTCGGTCGCGTCCGGCTCCCGAACCGCATCGTCATGGGCTCGATGCACACCGGCTTCGAATCGCGCCCGGACGGCGTCGAGCGCCTCGCCGCCTTCTATGCCGAGCGCGCGCGAGGCGGCGCTGCCCTCATCGTGACGGGCGGCTTCTCGCCGAACGACGCAGGCAACCTCGGCCCGCACCGCGCCCAGTTCTCGACCGCGGAGGACCGGGAGCGCCACCGGCCGATCCCGGCCGCCGTGCACGCCGAAGGCGGGCGCATTGCGCTGCAGCTCCTGCATTCCGGGCGATACGGGTTCCACGACCGGATCGTTGCGCCCTCTCCCCTGAAGGCACCGATCAACGCGCACGTGCCGCGCGAGCTCTCGGCGGCCGAGATCGAGCAGACGATCGACGATTTCGCGCGCGCCGCGACCCTTGCGCGCGAAGCGGGCTATGACGGCGTCGAGATCATGGGCTCGGAGGGCTACCTCGTCAGCCAGTTCCTCGCCGGGCGCACCAATCGCCGTGCAGACGAGTGGGGCGGGCCGCTCGCGAACCGGATGCGCTTCCCGGCCGAGATCGTGCGCCGGACGCGCGCCGCGACCGGCCCCGACTTCCTGATCGTGTACCGCATCTCCGCCCTCGAGCTGGTCGAAGGGGGGCTGAGCGGCGAGGAGACCGCGGCGCTCGCCTGCGCCGTGGAAGCGGCCGGCGCCACGCTGCTGAACACCGGCATCGGGTGGCACGAGGCGCGCATCCCGACGATCGCGCAAGCCGTGCCGCGCGGCGCTTTCGCCTGGGCGACGCGGCGGCTGAAGCAGGCCGTGCGCATCCCCGTGATCGCCTCGAACCGCATCAATGCGCCGGAGCTCGCGGAGGAAATCGTCGCGCGCGGCGACGCCGACCTCGTCTCGCTCGCCCGCGCCATGCTTTCCGACCCGCAGTTCGCCGCCAAGGCGCGATCGGGCGATCGTGCAGGCATCAACGTGTGCATCGCGTGCAACCAGGCCTGCCTCGATCATTACTTCATCGGCGAGCCGGTCAGCTGCGTCGTCAACCCCCGCGCCGGGCGCGAGACGAAGCTCTTCTTTGCAAGGGCGACGACGCGCAAGCGCATCGCGGTCATCGGCGGCGGGCCGGCCGGCCTCGCGTGCGCAGCCAACGCCGCCGAGCGCGGCCACGCCGTAACGCTGTACGAGAAGGCGGCCGGGCTCGGCGGCCAGTTCAACCTGGCGAAGCGCGTTCCCGGCAAGCAGGAATTCGGCGAATCGATCGCGTACTACGAAGAGCGCCTCAAGCGCGCCGGGGTGGAGGTCCTTCTCAATCAGGCGCCGCAGCCGTCGGACCTGGAGGCTTTCGACGAGACCGTCATCGCCACCGGGATCGCGCCGCGGCTTCCCGCGATCGCCGGCGTCGGCCATTCCAAGGTCGTCAGCTACGTCGACGTGCTCGCCGGCCGCGCGAGCGTGGGACGCGAGGTCGTCATCCTGGGCATGGGCGGCATCGGCTTCGATGTCGCGCTCTACCTGCTCGAGCGCGACGGCCGTGCCCCGCTCGAGCCGGCGGCGTTCGAGGCGCATTGGGGCATCACGCGGGATCCAAAGGCGCCCGGCGGCCTCGCTCCCGGCGGCATCCCGGCCCTTGCGCCGGGGCTGCGCCTCACCATGATGAAGCGCTCGGCGACGCCTTTCGGCCACACGCTGGGTCGCACGACGGGCTGGGTGCATCGCGCGGAGCTCGCGCGCCACGGCGTGCGCATGATGAAGAGCGTCGAATACCTGAAGATCGACGACGCCGGCGTGCACGTGCGGCTCGAGGGCAACGCGCTCGTCGTGCCCGCCGATACCGTCGTCCTGTGCACGGGCCAGCTGCCCCACCGGCCTCTCGAGGGGCGCCACGTCATCGGCGGCGCGCGCGAGGCGGGCGAGCTCGACGCGAAGCGCGCCATGCTCGAGGGCGCGCAGCTCGCCGCGCGGCTCTAGCGGCAAGTAAACTACCCGCAATGGGAACCGTCGTCGCGCTCGCGGGACAGGTCGGTGGCGCCAAGCTCGCCGACGGCCTCTATCGCCTGCGCGGCGCGAGCCTCGCGGTCGTGGTGAACACGGGCGATGACTTCGAGCATCTCGGGCTCGCTTTCTCGCCCGACCTGGATACGGTGCTCTATGGGCTCTCCGGCATGGCGGACGCTTCCGCGCCGTGGGAGCCGGCCGGAGAAACGCGCGCGCTGCAGGGCATGCTGAAGACGCTCGGCGGCCCGGATCGGCCGATGCTCGGCGACCGCTCGCTCGCGGCGCCGCTCCTGCGCACCGGCGGCCTCGCGAATGGCCGGCGCCTCACGGAAATCACGCTCGACTTCTGCCGCCACCTCGGCATCCAGGCGCGCGTGCTGCCGATGAGCGACGACCAGGTGCGCACGTATGTCCTCACGGCAGAGGGCGCAGTCACCTTCAACGAGTACTTCGGGACCCTCGGCTGCGAACCGGAGGTGCGCGGCTTCCAGTACGCCGGGGCGAGCGACGCGCGCCTCTCCGACGAAGTGCTCGACGCGCTGCACGCGCCGGACCTCGAGGCCGTCGTGCTGTGCCCGGCGAACCCGTATCACGTCATCCGGCCAATCCTCGAAGTCGGCGGAATGAGAGAGCTCATCCGCAAGCGCGGCGCGCCAGTGGTCGCGGTGACGCCGATCGTGGGCGGCAAGGCGCTGAAGGGCTCGGCGGGCAAGATGATGCGCGAGCTCGGCAAGGAGCCCTCGGCGCGCGCGGTGGCGACGGAATACCTGCGCTTCATCGACGGCTTCGTGATCGATCGCGAGGACCTCGCCTTCGTCGAAGGCGTCCGCTCCCTAGGGCTGCGGGTGCTTGCCGCGCAGACCATCATGCGCACGCCGGAAGACCGCGTCGCGCTCGCGCACGCGGTGCTCGAGTTCGCAAAGGGCATCCAGGAGTCCAAGGCCGTTGAGGTGGGTTCCTAAGGCGCTTCTGCTTCTCGCGCCGCTCGCGGCGGGCGCGCAGCAGGCGGCGCACGAGGCCGCAATCCAGCGCGCCCTCATCCAGCGCGACCAGCAGTCGGCCGACTTCGCGGCGCAGATCCGCGGCGGCGAGGAGGCGCGCCGGCAGATGGAGCTGCTGCACGCGCAGCAGCTGCGCGAGAACCCCCGGCCAGGTACCCCGCGGGAGCTCATGCCTTACGAAAGACAGCGGCTCTCCTCCGAGAGCGACAACGTGCTGCGGCTTACGCCGCCCGTCACGCGCCCGAGCGCCGATGCGCTTCTGAAGCCGCTACCGCTCCCAAGGGGGCCGCGTCCCGCCGTCGAGCCCGTAGCGCCGCCGAGCCTCGGCGGCTAGGGCGCCGTCAAGCGCCGCGAGAGCGGCGAGCGCGATGTGGCGCGCGTCCACCTCGAAGAACGCGCGCAGCCGCGCACGCGTGTCGCTGCGGCCGAAGCCGTCGGTGCCGAGCGCGACGTATTTCCTCGGCACATACGGCCGGATGAGATCGGCCACCGCCGCGACGTAATCGCTCGCCGCTACGATGGGCCCTTCGGTCGCGCCCAGGGATTGCTCGACCCAGCTTCGCGCCTCGCTCCCGTAGCGCCGGGCGCGCTCGGCGTGCATCCCGTCGCGCCGCAGCTCCGTGAAGGAAGTGACGCTCCATACGTTCGCCTCGACCTTCCAGTCGGCGTGCAGAAGCTCCGCCGCGGCGAGCGCCTCGCGCAGGATCGGACCGCTCGCAAGGAGCTGCACGCGCGCGCCCCGCGCCTCCTGGAGCAGATACATGCCTCTGAGAATCCCCGCCTCCGCGCCCGCCGGCATCTGCGGGTGCATGTAGTTCTCGTTCATCACCGTGAGGTAATAGAACACGTCCTCCTGCGCCTCCAGCATCCGCTTCGCGCCGTCGCGCACGATCGCCGCCAGCTCGTAGCCGAAGCACGGGTCGTACGCGCGGCAGTTCGGGATCGTCGAGGCGATGAGGTGCGAGGAACCGTCCTGGTGCTGCAGGCCTTCGCCGGCGAGCGTCGTGCGCCCGGCGGTGCCGCCGACGAGGAAGCCGCGCGCGCGCGAGTCGGCCGCGGCCCACACGAGGTCGCCGACGCGCTGGAAGCCGAACATCGAGTAGTAGATGTAGAAGGGCAGCATCGCCGTGCCGTGCGTCGAGTAGGCGGTCGCCGCGGCGATCCACGAGGAGAGCGCGCCGGCCTCGGTGATCCCCTCCTCGAGGATCTGCCCCTCCTTCGCCTCGCGGTAATAGAGCAGCTCGTCATGGTCCTCGGGCTCGTAGAGCTGGCCGAGCGCGGAATAGATGCCGACCTGCCGGAAGAGCGTCTGCATGCCGAACGTGCGCGCCTCGTCGGCGACGATCGGCACGATGCGCGGTCCGAGCTTCGGGTCCCTGAGAAGCTGGGAGAGCAGCTGCACGAACACCATGGTCGTCGACTGGTTGCGCGCGGCCGGCGCCTGCAGCGCCGGGACCGCGAGCGGCGCGGCGCGCGTCGCCCGCGCCGGCAGGTAGCCGCCGAGGGCCTTGCGCCGCGCGTGGAGGTAGCGCATCTCCGGGCTGTCCGGCCCGGGATGGTAAAAGGCGAGCTGCGTCACCTGCTCGTCGCTGAGCGGCACGGCAAAGCGGTCGCGGAACTCGAACAGCGCCGAGTCGTCGAGCTTCTTCTGCTGGTGCGTGCCCATCCTGCCCTGGCCCCAGTGCCCCATGCCGTAGCCCTTCTTGGTCTTGGCGAGGATCACGGTCGGCTGGCCCTTGTGGCGCAGGGCGGCGTGGTAGGCGGCGTAGATCTTCACCGGATCGTGGCCGCCGCGGCGCAGACGGTCGATGTCCTCGTCGCTCATGCCGGCGATGAGCGCCTGCAGCTCCGGGTACTTGTTGAAGAAATGCTCGCGGTTGAACCCGCCGTCGGTCGCGGCATAGGTCTGGAACTCGCCGTCCACCGTCTCGTGCAGCCGCTTGAGCAGCACGCCGTCCACGTCGCGCGCGAAAAGCGAATCCCAGTCCGCGCCCCACAGCAGCTTCACCACGTTCCACCCGGCGCCGGCGAACAGGCCTTCGAGCTCCTGCACGACCGAGCCGTTGCCGCGCACCGGTCCGTCGAGGCGCTGCAGGTTGCAGTTCACGACGAAGATCAGATTGTCGAGGCCTTCGCGCGCCGCAAGGGAGAGCCCGGCGAGCGATTCCGGCTCGTCCATCTCGCCGTCGCCGACGAACGCCCAGACCTTTCTCGCTGCCGCGTCGAGAATTCCGCGGTGCTCCAGGTAGCGCATCAGGCGCGCCTGGTAAATCGCGTTGATCGGCCCGAGCCCCATCGACCCGGTCGGGAACTGCCAGAACTGCGGCATGAGATACGGGTGGCAGTAGGAGCAAAGGCCCTTGCCGCCGGTCTCCTGGCGGTAGTTCGCGAGCTGCTCCTCGGACAGCCGGCCCTCGAGGAACGCGCGCGCGTAGACCCCCGGCGCCGAGTGCGGCTGGAAATAGACCAGATCGGGCGCGTCGCCCGCCCTGAAGAAATGATTGAACCCCACCTCGAAGAGATCCGCCGCCGACGCGTAGCTCGCGATGTGGCCGCCGAGCTCCGGGGAAGCGCGGTTCGCCCGCACCACCATGGCGAGCGCGTTCCAGCGCACGATCGCGGAAATGCGCGCCTCGAGCTCGAGGTTGCCGGGAAACTGCGGCTGCTCGGCGAGGTCCACCGAGTTCTTGTACGGCGTGTTGAGCACCGGCGGCAGAGGCACGCGGCGCGCGCGCGCGTGATCCAGGAGCTTGCGCAGCAGGAACGTCGCGCGCTCGCGGCCTTCGCTCTGCACCAGGGCGTCGAAGGCCTCGAGCCATTCGCGCGTCTCGAGCGGATCCGCGTCCGGGGCATTCACCCGCCAGAAGGCGGAGGAGACGATGTCCGAGAGATTGGCCATGGCGGAATCCTAGTCCGAAGGCGGCGGCGTGGGCGTGTCGTTTTTACAACGACACGCCGGCTTTGCGGGCCTCAAAAGCTGCTATGATCCCCGCCGCAGGATGATGATCGAGCAGCGAGTGAAGTCCCTCCCGCCGCAGCAAAGCAGCGTCTGCAGGACCCCTTCCCTTACTTGATTCTTCGTGCCCGGCTCCGCCGCGCCCGGTTCGTCGCGGCATTCAGTTGAAGGATGAGTAAATGGCAACCGGTACCGTGAAGTGGTTCAACGACTCCAAAGGCTTCGGCTTCATCACCCCGAGCGAGGGCGGCGAAGACCTGTTCGCGCATCACACCGCGATCCAGATGAGCGGCTTCAAGACGCTCAAGGAAGGCCAGAAGGTCGAGTTCGAGGTGCGGCGCGGCCCGAAGGGCCTGCAGGCGGCGAACATCAAGCCGCTGTAGGCGAGCAGCCCCCGAACTAGGCCCGCCGAGAGAAATCCGGCGGGCCTTGTTATTTCAGCTTTGTTCCCGACTAACAATTTAGGTCGCCATGGCGCCGGTGCTCGGCGTCCGCGAGTTGGGGAGGTGAAATCTAGTGTTTTCCCGGCTCGCCTATGCACGAGCCGCTTCCTACGATCAGGGAATGTCCGAGGGCAAGACATTTGCTGGTTTCTACGGCGGACGCTGGGGGCGGCTGCTCGAGATCGTGGCGACGGGACTTTTCCTGTCCTACGGCGTAGGGCTGGTCGCCCTTTTCCTGGCTGCACGAATATGGGAGGTAGGCCCTTCCGCACTGCCCGGGGAGATCCTCATCGCAGTCCTTGTTACGATCGCCTTACCACAAGTAAGCGGGCGTTACGACGTTCTGCGCCTGAGGGTCTTCGATAAAGCGCGCCCCCGATGGATGGAACAGCTGCAGCACGCATGTGGCTGCGCTCTAAGTGCCGCATGTACTGTCTTACTAATATTGCAGACGTGGAAACGCGCCGCCGCCATGTTAGACGGTGGGCACTTAGTCTTCGGCGTCGTTTACTATCTGCTCAGTTGCGCCCTCGCGTTCGCAGGAATCGTGTTACTGCTGCTTATCTTTGTCCCGCGAAACCAGTGAGTTCATTTCCCCCTCAGTTGGTTCTGTAGATCGTTTTGCTCTGCGTCGCGCGAGGGTGAGTCCTCCTGCGGCAGCAAGATCTGCACCTTATTTAGGTCAACCTTCGGACCCGTGTCGAGTAGAGCTGTGACGAGACTAGGCCACGCGATCACGATCACCACCATGATGAGCTGTAATGCCACCCAAGGCAGCGCGCCCCAGTAGATCTGCGAACTCTTGACTTCGCGCGGCGCGATCCCGCGCAGATAGAAGAGCGCGAAGCCGAAAGGCGGATGCATAAAGGAAGTCTGCATGTTGACGCACAGCAGCACGCCGAACCAGATTAGGTTGATGTCGAGCTTCGTCGCCACCGGTGCGAGCAGTGGGATGATAATGAACGCAATTTCGAAGAAATCGAGGAAGAACGCGAGAAAGAAAACGAAGATATTCACGACGATTAGGAACCCGACCCTGCCCCCGGGCAGGTGCAGCAGCATGTTTTCGATCCACAGGTCGCCGTCCACACCGCGGAACACGAGCGTGAAGATGGTGGAACCGATGAGAATGAAGATCACCATCGCCGTGAGCCGCATAGTCGATTGCGACGCCTGACGAATGAGGTTGCGTAGATCGGCAATGCGTACCGCCTCCCACATGACCACGACCAAGCCAACATAGAAAACAAGCAGCAGCGGTGCGCGAATCTGCGCCAGCGCACTCGTCGACAGCGACACCAGGCTCTCCGGCATCACGTCGTCCTGCCAGACGACGAGCGCGGGAACGCTCAGCACGCTGATGGCGATAGCCCCAATCCGGGCGGCGATCTTGGCGGGGCGGGAGAACTCGGGACGGTGCAGCACGGCGAGCACGATTGCGCCGACCATGCCCATGGCGCCGCCCTCGGTCGGCGTCGCGAGGCCGAGGAAGATGGTCCCAAGCACGAGGAAGATCAGCACCAGCGACGGAATGATCCCCCACAGGCAGCGCTTCACCAACGGCCATCCGGTCATGGTGCGCGAGGACGCGGGCACGCCGGGCACCCACTCCGGCTTGAAGATGCTCACGCCGAACGTGTAGAGGCAGAAGAGCAGCACCTGGATCAGGCTCGGGCCCCAGGCGCCGAGGTACATGTCGCCCACCGACTTGCCGAGCTGGTCGGCGAGCACGATCAGCACAAGCGACGGAGGAATCAGCTGGGTGATGGTTCCGGAAGCGGCGATGACGCCGGTCGCGAACTTCATGTCGTAGCCGTAGCGCGCCATCACGGGAAGCGAGATCAAGCCCATGGCGATCACGGAAGCGGCGACGGTGCCGGTGATGGCACCAAGGATCGCCCCAACCGCGATCACCGCATAGCCGAGGCCGCCGCGCACCGGTCCGAAGAGCTGCCCGAGGCCATCGAGCAGGTCCTCGGCCAGACCGCAGCGCTCGAGGATGGCGCCCATCAGTGTGAAGAACGGGATGGCGAGTAGCGTGTCGTTCGCCATGATGCCGAACACCCGCTCGGGCAGCGCCTGCATCAGGATGAAGTCGAAAAACCCCTGCTTGATGGCGATGAAGCCGAAGGAGAGGCCGACCGCGGCGAGCGAGAACGCCACCGGAAAGCCGATCAGCATGAACACCACGAGGCCCCCAAACATAAGAGGGGCCATCATGTCGTGCGGAATCATTGCAGCGGCCTCTCGTAGTGGAGGTCAGCCTTCATGTGTCCGGTCAGCATCGCAATGCGCTTGATGAGCTCCGAGATGCCCTGCAGGCTGAGCAGCGCGAAGCCGAGGGGCAGGAAGATCTTGATCGGCCAGCGGACTAGGCCGCCGGCGTTCACAGAGATCTCCCCTTCGATCCAGGAGTTGTAGAACACCGGCCAAGACAGATAGGTCATGATGAGTGTCGCCGGCAGCAAGAACAGGATGGTCCCGAAGATGTCGACGCCGATCTGCTTGCGTGTCGAGAGGTTCGCGTAGACGATATCCACCCGCACGTGCTCGTTGCGCTTCAGGGTGTAGGACGCGCCAAGCATTACCAGCGCGCCGAACATGTACCACTGAATTTCCAGCCAGGCGTTCGAGCTTAGGCTGAAGGCGTAGCGCGAGAACGCATTTCCGGCGCTAATCAGGCAAGACAAGAACACGAGCACATCGGCGACCAGGCCCAACTTCTCGTTGACGCGATCGATCGCCAGGGAGAACAACAGCAGTTTACGCATGCGCAGCGGAGGCTACGAGCCGCGCAGAGCACGAACAACTAGGGAAAACCCCAGTTTTGCCGCCCGCGCGCCGCGCCGCTGGTGCTACAGTGGGCATCGCAAGGGAAGGGTAGAACGACAGAGAAATGCTTGCCTCCGAGCCCGGGCGCGTCCGCCTAGCGGCCCTTCGGATCTTTGACTTTCTCAGTGAAAGACCCGCGGTCGCCGTATGCGCGGGTCTCGTTCTGGTCGCCGCGATAGCCGCGGCCGACTACGCGACCGGTTATGAGATCCGGCTTGCCGTCCTCTACCTCATTCCTATCGGAATCGTCACCTGGCAAGCCGGGTGGCAGCGCGGATCGGCCATAGCAGTCCTCGCCTCCTTGACCTGGTTCCTGAGTTTCGAGCGCTC
>DASRFM010000021.1:0-28272 GCA_035651575.1 Burkholderiales bacterium
CGAGGCATGAATCTCGGTGCGGATGACGCCCGGCCGCACGCCGTTCACGCGGATGCGGTCGGCAGCGACCTCTTTCGCCAGGCCGACGGTGAAGGTATCGATCGCGCCCTTGGAGGCCGCATAGTCGACGTAGTCCCCCGGCGAGCCGAGGCGCGCCGCCGCGGAGGAAACGTTGACGATCGTGCCGCCGGCGCCGCCGAAGCGCGGCGCCATGCGCTTCACCGCCTCGCGCGCGCAAAGGAAGCTGCCGGTGACGTTGACGGCGAACATGCGCTGCAACCGGGCCGCGCTCATGTTCTCGACCCGCGTGCTGCGGTCCACGATTCCGGCATTGTTCACGAGCGCCGTCAGCCGGCCGAGCGAGCGGTCCACCGCCTCGAACATGCGCACCACTTCAGCTTCCACCGAGACGTCGGCCGGCACCGCGATCGCGCGCCCGCCGGCCTTCTCGATGTCGCCTTTCAGGCGGCTCGCGCTTGCCTCGTCGCGCGCATAGTTGATCGCGACGGCATAGCCCTGCGCGGCGGCGAGGCGCGCAGTGGCGGCGCCGATGCCGCGGCCGCCGCCCGTGACGAGGAGGATGCGCTGCATGCTATTGCCCTCTCATGAAGAGGCGGTCGAGGTCGGCGAGCGTGAGCTGGTACCAGGTGGGGCGGCCGTGGTTGCAGGTGCCGGAGCGCTCGGTCTCCTCCATCTCGCGCAGGAGCGCGTTCATCTCCGCCTGCGTGAGCGCGCGGTTGGCGCGCACCGCGGCGTGGCAGGCCATCGTGGCGAGCAGCTCGTTCTGCCGCGCCGAGAGCGCCTGGCTCGCACCGTAGGCGCGGATCTCCTTCAGCACGTCGCGCGCCAGGGTGGCGACGTCGCCGCCGGCGAGCGGAACGGGCGCCGCGCGCACCGCGAGCTCGTTCGGCCCGGCGACGCTCATCTCGAGGCCGAGCTGCTCCAGAGTGGCGCGGTTCTCCTCCGCCGTCGCGAGGTCGAGCGCGTCGGCCTTGAGGAGCGCCGGCACGAGGAGCGCCTGGCGCTGGACCTGCCCGGCGTCGAGGCTCTTCTTCAGCTTCTCCATGACGATGCGCTCGTGCGCGGCATGCATGTCGACCAGCACGAGGCCCGCCTTGTTCTGCGCGAGGATGTAGATGCCGTGGAGCTGGGCGAGCGCGTAGCCGAGCGGGTGGTCCTCGGCGGCCGGCAGCGGCGCCGGCGCGGCCGCTTGCGCCGGGCCGGCGAAGAAGCTGTAGCTGCCGCTTGCCTGCGCGAGCCGCAGCGAGGACTGCACCGCAGGCCCGGCAGCGAGCGCGGCATAGGCAACCGGCGCCTCGGCCGCGCCGGGCGCGAGCGCGCGCTGCAAGGCGTGCAGCACGAACTGATGGACACCGCGCGAGTCGCGGAAGCGCACCTCGGTCTTCGCCGGATGCACGTTCACGTCCACCGCGCGCGGATCGAGGTCGAGGAAAAGGACGTACGCGGGCTGGCGCTCGCCGTGCAGCAGCTCCGCGTAGGCCTCGCGCGCGGCGTGCGCGAGCAGGCGGTCGCGGACGAAGCGGCCATTCACGAAGAAGTATTGGGCGTCGGCCCGCGCGCGCGCCGCGTGCGGCGTGCCGGCGATGCCGGAGAGCCGCAGCGCGCCACTGTGCGCCTCGACCGGGAGGCTGGCCTCGAGGGACTCGCTGCCGAGCAGCGCCGAGATGCGCTCCGCAAGTCCCTGGACCGGGGCGTGACGGCTTGCCCTGCCGTTGTGCTTGAGCGTAAAGGCGATCTCCGGATGCGCGAGCGCGACCCGGCGGAATACCTCGTCGCAATGGCCGAACTCGGTGGCCTCGGTGCGCAGGAACTTGCGGCGCGCCGGCGTGTTGAAGTAGAGGTCCTCGACGCAGACCGTGGTTCCGGGCGCGCGCGCGGCGGGCTGCGGCTCGGCGAGGCGGGCGCCCTCGGCCTGCAGCGCGCTGGCGTGCGCTGCGTCGCGTGCGCGCGTCGTGAGCGAGAGGCGCGAGACCGAGGCGATGGACGCGAGCGCCTCGCCGCGGAATCCCATCGTCGCGACCGCCTCGAGGTCCTCGAGGCTCGCGATCTTGCTCGTGGCATGTCGCGCGAGGGCGTAGGGCAGGTCGGCCGCGGCAATGCCCTCGCCGTCGTCCTCGACCTGGATGCGTTTCAGGCCGCCGCTATCGAGCGACACGACGACCGCGCGGGCGCCGGCGTCGACACTGTTCTCGAGCAGCTCCTTCAGCACCGACGCGGGCCGCTCGACGACCTCCCCGGCGGCGATCTGGCTCACGAGGAGCTCGGGGAGCAAGCGGATTCTCGCCATGAAAAAAGAGTATATAGAATCGACGCATGGAGCTTCTCGGGATGCTGTGGGATCTCATCGTGCATCTCGACGCGCATCTCGAGCAGTTCGTCGCGCAGCACGGCGCCTGGGTGTACGCGCTGCTCTTCGCGATCGTGTTCTGCGAGACCGGGCTCGTGGTGACGCCTTTCCTGCCCGGGGATTCGCTGCTCTTCGTCGCCGGCGCGGTCGCCGCCGCGGGCGGGATGGAGATCGGCGCCGTGATCGCCGCGCTCGTCGCCGCGGCGCTGTGCGGCGACAACGTCAACTACTGGGCCGGGCGCTGGCTCGGCGCGGGGCTCTTCTCCAGGATCCTCAACCCGGCGTACCTGGAGCGCACGCACGCCTTCTACGAGCGTCACGGCGGCAAGACGATCGTGCTGGCGCGTTTCGTCCCGATCGTGCGCACCTACGCGCCGTTTGTCGCCGGCGTCGGCACCATGCCCTACCTGCGCTATCTCGGCTTCTGCCTCACCGGCGCGCTCGTCTGGGTGGTGTCGCTCTGCACGCTCGGCTACTGGTTCGGGAACCTGCCGATGGTGAAGAAGAACCTCACGCTCGCGATCCTCGCGATCGTGCTGCTCTCGGTTTCGCCGGGCCTCATTGCCTGGCTGAAGGCCCGCTCAGCGCAACGCGAGGGGTGACTGCGGCCGCGGCGGGTGCTTGGCGAAATACTCGCGGATTCCGCCGAGGATGGCGCGAGCGAGCTTGTCCTGGTACTCCTCGTCGTTCAGGCGCTTTTCCTCCTCGGGGTTCGAGATGAACGCGGTCTCGACGAGGATCGAGGGGATGTCCGGCGCCTTGAGCACCGCGAAGCTCGCCTGCTCGACCTGCCCCTTGTGCAGGGTGTTGACCGAGGCGAGCTGGCGCAGCACGGCGTTCCCCAGCCGCAGGCTGTAGTCGATGGTGGCGGTCTGCGAGAGGTCGAGGATGGTGCGCTTCACGTAGTCGTCCTTGCCGCCGAGGTTGACCCCGCCGATCAGGTCGGCGTCGTTCTCCTTCTTGGCGAGCCAGCGCGCCGCCTCCGAGGTCGCGCGCCGCTCGGAGAGCGCGAAAACCGAGGAGCCGCGCGCATCCGGACGCACGAAGGCGTCGGCGTGGATGGAGACGAAGAGGTCGGCGCGCACCTTGCGCGCCTTGTCCACGCGCGTCTGCAGCGGCAGGTAGAAGTCGGCGTCCCGCGTCAGCATTGCGCGCATGTTGGGCTCGGCATCCATCAGCGCCTTCAGGCGGCGCGCGATCAGGAGGGTGATGTCCTTCTCGCGGGAGCCGTGCCGGCCGCGCGCGCCGGGATCCTCGCCGCCGTGCCCCGGGTCGATCACGACGGTGGCGAGCCTTGCGACCTTCGGCTTTTCGGCCGCAGAGGGCGGCGCGCTGTCCGCCGCAGGCAGCTTCTTCTCGCTCTGCTCGATCAGCGCGGCCAGCGGGTCGATCGGCACGGCGGGGTAGATATCGAGCACCAGGCGATAGCCGTATTCGCCCACCGGCGGCAGCGTGAAGACCTGGGGCTTCACCTCGGTCTTGAGGTCGAGCACCAGCCGTACGACGCCGGGCCGGTTGCGCGCCACTCGCAGGCCCTGGATGTACGGGTCCTCGGCGGTGACCTTGCCGTTCAGCTCGGCCAGCGCCGGCGCCAGGTCGCCCGCCGCCTCGAGATCCACCACGAGACGTTCCGGATCCTTCACCGAGAACACGCTGTACTTCAGCTCGGACTTCGACTCCAGCGTGAGGCGCGTGTAGTCGGTCGCGGGCCAGATGCGGCTCGAAAGAACCTGCGCGTGAGCCGCGCCTACGAAGGCGAGGGCGCCAAGCGCGAGAGCCACGCGCCGCCCGCCTCGGTACGCGACTGCAGCCGCGCGTTGCGGCCGTTGCCCGAAAAGCTCAGCGACACCTCGAGGTCCGGCGCGGGCAAAGAAGCTCCGGCGCGCTCCGGCCATTCCACGATGCAGAGCGAGCGCGCATTGAAGTATTCCCGGAAGCCTGAGCTCAGCCATTCAGCCGCGTTCTTGACGCGATAGAAATCAAAGTGATACAAGTTTAAGCTCGAAACCGTATAAGGTTCAACCAGGCTGTAGGTCGGGCTCTTGATCCGTCCGGCCACGCCGAGCGCCCGAAGCAGGCCGCGCGCGAGGGTCGTTTTCCCGGCACCGAGCTCGCCCCGCAGGTGCAGCGTGCGGCCGCCCGCCGCGCCGGCCGCCAGCGCGCCGCCGAGCGCCAGGGTTGCCGCCTCGTCCGGCAAACTAAGATCGACGACCATGGACTACGCCGCGCTCGCGCAACGCATCAAGCAGTGGGGAGGGGAGCTCGGCTTCCAGGCGGTCGGCGTGGCCGACGCGAACCTCGGCGACGCAGAGCCGCGGCTGCTGGAGTGGCTCGCGCGGGGCTGGCATGGCGAGATGGAGTATATGGCGCGCCATGGGGCGCTTCGCGCCCGGCCGGCGGAGCTTCATCCCGGCACGCTGCGCGTGATTTCCTGCCGGATGAATTACTCGACCGAGCCGGCGGACGAGCTGCCGCTCGAAGGCGAGCAGGCGTACATCGCGAAGTACGCGCGCGGGCGTGACTACCACAAGCTCGTGCGCACCCGGCTGCAGGCGCTCTGCGAGCGCATCGAGCGCGAGGCGGGACCCTTCGTGCACCGCGCGTTCTCCGACTCCGCGCCGGTGATGGAAGTCGAGCTTGCCGCGCGCGCCGGCCTCGGCTGGCGCGGCAAGCACACGCTGCTTCTGAGCCGCGACGCGGGCTCGTGGTTCTTCCTTGGCGAGATCTATTGCGGCTTGCCGCTGCCGGTCGACCCGCCGGCCGACGAGCACTGCGGCAGCTGCCGGCGCTGCCTCGATGTCTGCCCGACGCAGGCGATCGTCGCACCCTACGAGCTCGACGCGCGGCGCTGCATCTCGTACCTCACCATCGAGCACAAGGGCGCCATTCCGCCCGCGCTGCGCCCGCTCATCGGCAACCGGGTGTACGGCTGCGACGACTGCCAGATCGTGTGCCCCTGGAACCGCTTCGCCGCGCCCACCGACGAGGCCGATTTCCAGGCGCGCAACGGCCTCGACGCGGCGAAGCTGGTCGAGCTGTTCGCGTGGTCGGAAGCGGACTTCGACTCGCGCCTGCGCGGCTCGCCGATCCGCCGCATCGGCTATGAGCGCTGGCTGCGCAACCTTGCCGTGGGACTGGGCAACGCGCCCACAGGGGCCGCGGTGGTGGAGGCGCTGCGCACGCGCCTGGACCATCCCTCCGCGCTCGTGCGGGAGCACGTCGCGTGGGCGCTCTCGCGCCATGAGCGGCTGGCAGCCTGACCGCCTGCTGCCGGGATTCGAGGCGCTCGAGCTTCCGTTCCCGGACGACTACGACGGCCCCGTCGTCGCGACGCTCGTGCGCCTGCCTTCGGCGCGCGAGCCGCGCGCGAACGTGCTCTACGTGCACGGCTTCGTCGACTACTTCTTCCAGCGCCACATGGCCGAGCGCTTCAGCGCCGAAGGCTATGCCTTTTACGCGCTGGACCTGCGCAAGCACGGCCGCTCGCTCCGTCCCCGCCAGCATCCGAATTTCTGCAGGGATCTTTCCGAGTACTACGCCGATGTGGGCGCCGCCATCGGCGAGATCGGGGCGCCGGTGCTCCTCGCCGGGCATTCCACCGGAGGGCTGCTGTGCGCGCTGTACGCGCACGAAGGCGAGCGCCGCGAGGCCCTGAGCGGCCTGTGGCTGAACAGCGCGTTCTTCGACTGGCGCCTGCCGCAATGGAAAAAGGCGTGGCTGCCGCTGGTCGAGGCGCTGGGCCGCCACTACCCGTTCCTGAACGATCGCAGCACCTTGCGGCCGGACTACGTGAACGCGCTGCTCGAGCACTGGGAGTTCGACCTGCGGCTGAAGCCCGCGGAGGGCTTCCCGGTGTACTACGGCTGGGTCGCGGCCATTGCGCGCGCCCACGCCAAGGTTCACCAAGGGCTGGCGATCGGCTGCCCGGTGCTTTCGATGCACTCCGACGACGCGGATGTCGTGCTCGACTGGCGCGACATCGCGCGCTGGTCGCGCACGCTCGGCAACGACGTCACGGTGCTCGCCTTCCCGGGCGGCGTGCACGACCTGGTGCTCTCGCGTCCCGAGATCCGCGAGGCGGTATTTCGCGAGCTCTTCGCCTGGGCGGCGCGGCTCCCCGGTTAAGATTCGCCGCGATGAAGATCGGCCTCATGATCCCGGCGAACAACACCACGATGGAGCGCGAGCTCGTCGCCTGGCTCGGCGCCGGGACGAGCTGCGACACCGTGAGGATCCCGCGTCCCCCGGGGCTGCTCACGGAACGGAGCGTTCCCGCCTACGTTGAAAAAGCGCGCGAGCTGGCCGCTAAATATGCCGGCGGGAAGATCGAGGCGCTGGTGTACGGCTGCACGGCAGCCGGGTTCCTGATGGGCCCGAAGGCGGATGCCGATCTGGCGGCCGATTTGCGCGCGGCCAGCGGCAAGCGTGTCGTGACGACCGCTCGCGCCATGGTGCAGGTCTTGCAGGACGCCGAGGACCTCGCCGTGGTGACGCCTTACCCGGAGGAGGTCAACCGGCGGCTGCGCGCTTTCCTGGAAAGCTCCGGCATCGGCGTCAGGCGCCTGGCGACGTTCGGCGCGGCGAGCACCGAGGTGCTTGGCCGCATCACCTCGGAGCAGGTCGAGGCGCTCGCGCGCGAGACCATGGGCGAGGACTGCGGCGCGCTCTTCATTGCGTGCTCGCAGCTGCCGACCTACGACATCGTGCCTTCCCTGCAGCGCGACTTCGCGCGGCCCGTCTGGTCTTCGATCCAGGCGACCGCGCACGCGGTGCGGCAGTGAACGAGGCGACGCCGGCCTGGCGTGCGCCGGCCGGCGCGTGCGATGCGCACTTCCATGTCTTCGGCGATGCCGCGCGGTATCCGGCGCGGGATCCCCGGCTGCGCTACCAGCCGCCTTTTGCCCCGCTCGAGCAGTACCTCGAGCTCGCACGCACGCTCGGCTTCGAGCGCTTCGTGTTCGTGCAGCCGAGCGCCTACCTGCGCGACAACAGCTGCCTGCTCGATGCCATGAGGCTCGCCGGCAGCCGCTGCCGCGGCATCGTGGACATCGATGAGGACGCGCCGGATGCGGAGCTCGAGCGCCTGCACGCGCTCGGGGTGCGAGGCGTACGCATCAATGTTTCGCCGGTGCATCCGCCGCAGGCCGGGCTCGCCGCGGGCCTCGTTTCCCGGGTGCGTCGCTTCGAGGGGCGCTTCGCGAAGAACGGCTGGCAGCTCGACTTCCTGCTTCCCGGCTGGCTCACCGCGGAGATGATGCCGGTGCTGCGTGCGCTGAAAGTGGACTTCACCCTCGCGCACATGGGCATGTTCCCCGCGCGCGACGGCATCGCGCAGTCCGGCTTCCAGCAATTGCTGGATTTGCTGAGCAACGGCGCAGGCCGATGCTGGGTCAAGCTGACCGGCGTGTACCGCATGTCACAGGCACCCGGCTTCGCCGATGCGGCGCCCTTCGCCAGGGCGCTCATCGCCGCCGCGCCGGACAGGATCATCTGGGGGAGCGACTATCCGCACCTCTCGTTCGCCGACAAGGTGGGATCGGTCGAGCTCTTCAACCTCCTCGGTGCGTGGGCGCCCGATGAGCGGACGCGGCGCCGGATCCTCGTCGACAATCCGGCCCGGCTTTTCGCCTTCTAGCTTTTTGCGCTGCCTTCAGCCCTTTTCTCTCGGGCGGCGCGGATCGGCGATCCACTCGCTCCACGAGCCGGCATAGAGCCTTGCGCCGGAAAGGCCCGCGTGCTCCATGGCAAGGAGGTTGTGGCACGCGGAGACGCCCGAGCCGCAGTAGTTCACGACTTCGCCCGGTTTGCGTTCGCCGAGCACGGCGAGGAATTCCTGGCGCAGCGCATCGGGCGCCTTGAATGTGCCTTCGGGCGAAACGTTGTCGTTGCTGAAGCGGTTTTTCGCGCCGGGAATGCGCCCGGCCTCGGGATCGATCGGCTCCTGCTCGCCGCGCCAGCGCGCGGGCGAGCGCGCATCGACGAGCAGCAGCTGGCCGAGGCTCTTCTCGACGAATGCCGCGTCGACGTCCGCGTCGCGCCATTGCCGCACCTTGTAGGGCGCATGCGCGAAGCGCGGGATTTCCGCCGTGACCGGCCGGCCTTCCTTCTGCCATTTCGCAGAGCCGCCGTCGAGGACGGCGACCGCCTCGTGGCCGACCGAGCGCAGCATCCACCACAGGCGCGCTGCCATGACGCCGTTTCCCTGGTCGTAGCACACGGCCTGGTCGTCGGCGCGCAGGCCCTGCTGCCCGAGCCAGGCGAGGAAGGCGCCGCGCTCCGGAAGCGGGTGGCGGCCGTTCGCGCCGGTCTTGGGCGCGGAGAGGTCGCGGTCCAGGTGCGCGAAGAGCGCCCCCGGGATGTGCGCTTCGCGGTATTGCGCCTCGCCGAGCTCGGGCTTGGCGAGGTCGTGGCGGCAGTCGAAGATGCGCCACGCTGCGAGGTGCCGAGCCAGCTCGCCAGTGCTGACGAGCGTGCGGTGCGCCATTACCGGCCGAGCTTCCGGTGCAGCCACTCGTGGAAGTGCACTTCGGCATCCTCCATCGGCGACTGGTACGGTCCGGCGTCGTCCCTGCCTTCCTCCCACAGCGCGCGGCGGCCGCGGTCCAGGCGCATGCAGATCTCGTTGTCCTCGATCGCGGTCTCGACGTACGCCGCCTGCTGCGCCTCGACGAACTCGCGCTCGAAGTGTGCGATCTCCTCGGGATAGTAGAACTCCACCACGTTCGTGGTGCGCGTCGGCGAGCGCGGGATCAGGTGCGACACGATGAGCACGTTCGGGTACCACTCGAACGTGAGGCCGGGATAGTAGGTGGCCCAAAGCGCCCCGTGCCTGGGCTCGCGGCCGTCGAGCTGCTTCAGGCACTGCTCGTGCCATTTGCGGTAGACCGGCGTGCCCGGCCGCGTGAAGCGCGCCTTGTCGGCGACGATCTGCACCGAGTACTCCTCGCCGTAGTCGACGGTGAAGTTGTTGCAGTCGGTGAAGTTGCCGAGGCCCGGGTGGAAGAAATCCACGTGGTAGACCTCGAGATAGGTCTCGATGAACGTCTTCCAGTTGATGTCGTATTCATCGACCCGCACCGAGTCGAGCACGTAGCCGTCGAAGTTCCAGTCGGAGAGCGTGGTGACCTGCGCGAGGTCGGCGCGCGGGTCGCGCGGGCCGGCGAAGAGCAGGCCATTCCAGCTCGTGAGCGGCGTGGACTGCAGCTTCACGCAGGGATTCTCGGGGAAGAGCGGCGCGCCCTGCAGCTCGCCCTTCAGGTCGTAAGTCCAGCGATGCACCGGGCAGACGATGTTCTGCGCGTTGCCGCGTCCCTCCAGCATGATCGCCTGGCGATGGCGGCAGACATTGGAGAGCAGCTCCACGCCTCCCGCGTTGCGCACCAGCACCTTGGCGTGGTCGCTCCACGCGAGGGTCTGGTAGTCCCCGACGCTGGGCACCATCAGCTCGTGCCCGACATAGTTGGGTCCGGCGGCGAAGAGCCGCTTTTTCTCCATCTCGAAAATCGCCGGATCGAAATACCAGGACACCGGGAGGTGGCATTTCGCCGGCTTGAGCCTTCGCAGGCTCGCTACGTCCGACATGCGCGCGTGCGCTCCTTACGCGTTGTGAAGCCCCTAAAAAAACAGTATCTTACCATTCGATGAGCAAGCCTTCAGGCGCGACCTTCGAGTCGGCGCTGGCCGAGCTGGAAAAAATCGTTGCGCGCATGGAAAGCGGCGAGCTTTCTCTCGAGCAGGCGCTCGCCACCCACAAGCGCGGCCTGGAGCTCGCGCGCTTCTGCCAGCAGCAGCTGGAGGCGGCGCAGCAGCAAGTCAAGGTCCTCGAGGGAGAAGTTCTGAAGCCGCTCGGTTCCGCGGCGGACGCGGCCGCCGACGCGGAAGACGAGCGTGAACCCGACTGACGGCGACTTCCAGGCCTGGATGACGCAGGTGCAGGCCGGCATGGAAAGCGTGCTCGGGCGCCTGCTCCCCGGCGCGCAGATCGCGCCCTCGCGCCTGCACTCGGCGATGCGCTATGCCGTGCTCGAGGGCGGCAAGCGCGTGCGGCCGCTGCTCGCGTTCGCGGCGGGCGAGCTTTCGCAGGCGCCGCGCGAGCGGCTCGAGATCGCCGCCGCCGCGGTCGAGCTGATCCATGCCTATTCGCTGGTGCACGACGACCTTCCGTGCATGGACGACGACGTCCTGCGGCGCGGGAAGGCGACCGTGCACGTGGAGTACGACGAGGCGACGGCGCTCCTGGTCGGCGACGCGCTGCAGTCGCTCGCCTTCCAGCTGCTCGCCGAGCATCCGCTCGCCGCGGCGCCGCAGGCGCAGCTCGAGATGGTGCGCCTGCTCGCCCTCGCGGCGGGCTCGCGCGGCATGGCCGGCGGCCAGCAGATCGACCTCGCGTCCACCGGAAGCGCGCTCACGCTGCCCGAGCTCGAGTTCATGCACATCCACAAGACGGGCGCCCTGATCCGCGCCGCGGTGCTGCTCGGCGCCGGGTGCGGCGAGCCCCTCGACGGCGCGTGCCGCGCCGGGCTCGACCGCTACGCCAAGGCGATCGGCCTCGCTTTCCAGGTCGTGGACGACGTCCTCGACTGCGACGCGAGCACCGCGACGCTCGGCAAGACCGCCGGCAAGGATTCGCGGCAGGGCAAGCCGACCTACGTTTCGGCGCTCGGCCTCGCGCGGGCACGCAGCCTCGCCGGCGAGCTGCGCGCCGAGGCGCACGAGGCGCTGGTCCCGTGCGGCGGGCGCGCGCGCCGGCTGCGCGAGATGGCCGACTTCATCGTTCTGAGAAAATTCTAGGCATGGATACCGTTGCGCCGTCGGACCTGGGGGCCGATGGCTACAATCCCTCGATGTTCGAGCTGCTGAAGACGATCGACGATCCGTCGGCGCTGCGCAAGCTCGAGCGCCGGCAGCTCGCGCAGCTCGCCGACGAGCTGCGCGCCTACGTGCTGGAGTCGGTGGCGCGCACCGGCGGCCACCTGTCGTCGAACCTCGGCACCGTCGAGCTCACGCTCGCGCTGCACTACGTCTTCGATACGCCCGAGGACCGCATCGTGTGGGACGTCGGGCACCAGACCTATCCGCACAAGATCCTCACCGGGCGGCGCGAGGCCATGGCGCGGCTGCGCATGAACGACGGCATCTCGGGCTTCCCCAGGCGCAGCGAATCGCCCTACGACACCTTCGGCACCGCGCATTCCTCGACCTCGATCTCGGCCGCCCTCGGCATGGCGGTCGCGGCCAAGCTGAAGAACGAGAAGCGCCACTGCATCGCCGTCATCGGCGACGGCGCGATGTCCGCCGGCATGGCCTACGAGGCGATGAACAACGCCGGCGCGATGGATGTCGACCTGCTCGTGGTCCTGAACGACAACGAGATGTCCATCTCGCCGCCGGTCGGCGCCCTCACCAACTACCTCGCGCGGCTGCTCTCGGGCCGCATCTACGACACGGCGAAGCGCGCGAGCGAGCACCTGCTCAAGCGCGTGCCCGCGATGCTCGAGCTCGCGCGGCGCGCCGAGGAGCACGTGAAAGGCATGGTGACGCCCTCGACGCTCTTCGAGGAGTTCGGCTTCAACTACCTCGGGCCGATCGACGGCCACGACCTCGACGCGCTGATCCCGACGCTCGCCAACATCAAGAAGCTCAAGGGCCCGCAGTTCCTGCACGTCGTCACGCGCAAGGGGCAGGGCTACAAGCTCGCCGAGGAGGACCCGATCGCCTACCACGGCCCGGGCAAGTTCGACCCGCAGGAAGGCCTGAAGAAGAGCCCCGGCGGCAGGCCGACCTACTCGCAGATCTTCGGCGACTGGCTGTGCGAGATGGCCGCGCGCGAGCCGCGCCTCGTCGCGATCACGCCGGCGATGCGCGAGGGCTCCGGCATGGTGCGCTACTCGGAGCTTTTCGCGCAGCGCTACTTCGATGTCGGCATCGCCGAGCAGCATGCCGTGACCTTCGCCGCCGGCCTTGCCTGCGAAGGGATGAAGCCCGTGGTGGCGATCTATTCGACTTTCCTGCAGCGCGGCTACGACCAGGCGATCCACGACGTCGCAATCCAGAAGCTGCCGGTGCTCTTCGCCCTCGATCGCGGCGGCATCGTCGGCGGCGACGGCGCGACGCACAACGGCGCCTTCGACTTCGCGTTCCTGCGCACGGTGCCGAACTTCGTCGTCATGGCGCCGAGCGACGCGGCCGAATGCCGCGACATGCTCTTCACCGGGCTGCTGCTCGACCAGCCCGCCGCCGTGCGCTACCCGCGCGGCGTGGCGCTCGGAGAGACTTCAAGGGAGATGAAATCCATTCCGCTCGGCAAG
Organism: Burkholderiales bacterium; assembly: GCA_035651575.1. Lineage (GTDB taxonomy): Bacteria > Pseudomonadota > Gammaproteobacteria > Burkholderiales > SG8-39 > SCGC-AG-212-J23. The sequence goes on from DASRFM010000021.1 coordinate 12,676, forward strand.
GGGGAGATCAGGCGAAACGGAAGGAAAATTGCCATCCTCGCGTTCGGCGCGATGCTGAAGCCCGCGCTCGAGGCCGCAGAAGCCCTCGATGCCACCGTGGTCAACATGCGCTTCGTGAAGCCGCTCGACGCCGAGCTCGTGAAACGAATTGCCGCCGAGCATCATCTGATCGTTACCGTGGAAGAGCACCAGGTGATGGGCGGGGCCGGATCGGCGGTGGCGGAAGCGCTTGCCGGCTCGCCGAAGAAGCTGCTGCTGCTCGGCCTGCCCGATCGCTTCGTCGACCACGGCGACCCTGCGCGCCTGCTCGCCTCGGTGGGGCTGGACGCCGAGGGAATCCGAAACTCCATCGAAAAGGTAATGTCCGAGTAAATTACTCGGAATGCTAAAATAGCGGCGATGAAATCGAGAGACCTGTACAACATCCCCGACGTCCAGGCGAGCCCCGACTCGAGGAAGCTCGCCATCGACAAGGTGGGCGTCAAGGGCATCCGCCACCCGGTGAAGATCCAGGAGCGCTCGGGCGGGGTGCAGCACACCGTGGCCACCTTCAACATGTACGTCTGCCTGCCGCACCACTACAAGGGCACGCACATGTCGCGCTTCGTGGAAATCCTCGAGGCGCACGAGCGCGAGATCACGGTGGAGACCTTCCAGCTCATGCTGCGCGAGATGGTGGAGCGCCTGGAGGCCGAGGAGGGCCACATCGAGATGGCGTTTCCCTACTTCATCGAGAAGCGGGCGCCGGTCTCGGGCGTGAAGAGCCTGATGGACTACGAGATCGTGTTCCGCGGCGAGCACAAGGCCGGCGCCTCGAGCTTCACGATGAAGGTGCTGGTGCCGGTGACGAGCCTGTGCCCCTGCTCGAAGGGAATCTCGGAGCGCGGCGCCCACAACCAGCGCTCGCACGTCACGGTGAGCGCGCGCACGAGCGACTTCGTCTGGATCGAGGAGATCGTCGACATCGTCGAGAAGCAGGCCTCGAGCGAGCTCTACGGGCTGCTCAAGCGCCCCGACGAGAAGTTCGTCACCGAGCGCGCCTACGACAACCCGAAGTTCGTCGAGGACATGGTGCGCGACGTCGCCGCCGTGCTCAACCTCGACGAGCGCATCGAGAGCTACGTGGTCGAGTCGGAGAACTTCGAGTCGATCCACAACCACAGCGCCTACGCGCTGATCGAGAAGACGAAACAACGGGCGTCCTAGAGGATTTCGCCGCCGCGCGCCGCCGCATGGTGGAGGAGGTCGAGGCCACCTACGCGGAGACGCGGGCCGAGACCGGCCTCGCGGCGATGTCGCCCGCGGTGCGCGCCGCCCTCGGCAAGGTGGAGCGCCACCGCCTCGTGCCGCAGGAGCAGGTCGGGGCGGCGTACCGCAACCATCCGCTGCCCATCGGCGCCGGCCAGACCATCTCGCAGCCCTACATCGTCGCGCTCTCGACCGACCTGCTCGAGCCCGCGCCCGGCCAGGTGGTCCTCGACGTCGGCACGGGCTCGGGCTACCAGGCGGCGCTGCTCGCCGAGATCGTGGGCCAGGTCTACTCCATCGAGACGATCGACTCGCTCGCGCGCGCCGCCGAGCGGCGCCTGAGCGCGCTCGGCTACCGCAACATCGAGATCTGCGCCGGCGACGGCTACAAGGGCTGGCCGGAGAAGGCGCCTTTCGACGGCATCGTGGTGACGGCGGCCGCGCCCGGCGTGCCGCACGCGCTGGTGGAGCAGCTCAAGCCCGGCGGGCGGATGGTGATTCCCCTGGGGGCCGAGCATGCCGTGCAGCACCTCACGCTGATCACGCGCCGCGCCAAGGGCGGGTATGACGAGCGGCGGGTGCTCCCCGTGCGCTTCGTGCCGCTCGTTCCCGGCTAGAAGCGGCGGGTCAGCACCATCGTCGGGCCGTCGCGGCGCATCTCGACGCGGTTGAGGAAGCTCATGCCGAGCAGCGCGATGGGCAGGCCTTCCTCGATCACCACCGCATCCACCCCGGTGAGCTCGATCGCGCCCAGCCGGATGTGGTCGAGGCGCACGCGGTACGCCGGCACGGCGCCGTTGGCGGTCTGCACCGTGCCGCGCTGCCCGCTGCGGTAGTCGAGCCCGAGGCGCCTCGCCTCCGCGGCCGGCAGCGAGACGAGCGTCGCGCCGGTGTCGACGATGAAGCGCAGCGCCACCCCGTTCACCGCGCCCTCGCCGAAGAACTGGCCGCGCGCGTCGGCGGCGAGGGTGACGCTCTCCCGGTCGCTCGCCGCGGCGCCGCTGCGGTAGTGCGGACCCTGGACGAGCACCCGCTCCTTGCCGTCGATGCGCACCGTGGCGCGATCCTTCTGCACCGAGACGACGCTGACCCCGCTCCAGGTCTGCCCGACCTTGACCGTCTTCGGCTCGCCGCCGTCCACGGCGAGGACCGCGGCCCGATCCCCGATCACGCCGACGAGCGCGATGTCCGCAGCATGGGAGGCTGCGGCAATAATAGAGGCCGTGAAGCCGATTGCGATTTTCAGGAGCGCGCGCACGGAGGGTCCGGGCTATTTTGCCAGCTACTGCGAGCGGCGCTCAATTGCGTGGCGCCTCGTGGCGCTGGACCAGCACGAGGCGGTGCCGCGCGACGTGCGCGCGTTCGCCGGCCTGTGCTTCATGGGCGGGCCGATGAGCGTGAACGACGAGCTGCCGTGGATCGCGCCGGCGCTCGAGCTGATCCGCGGCGCCGTGCGCCACGACGTGCCGGTGCTCGGCCACTGCCTCGGCGGGCAGCTGATGTCGAAGGCGTTCGGCGGCAGGGTCGGCGCCAACCCGGTGAAGGAGATCGGCTGGGGCGAGGTGCGGGTCTCGGACAATGCCGTGGCGCGCCGGTGGCTGGGCGAGCTGCAGTCGTTCGAGTCGTTTCACTGGCACGGCGAGACCTTCAGCATCCCGCCGGGGGCGACGCGCGTGCTCGAGAACGCGAACTGCGCGAACCAGGCGTTCGCGCTCGGCAGGCACCTCGGGCTGCAATGCCACGTCGAGATGACGCCCGAGCTCATCGGCTCGTGGCTGCGCGGCGGCGCGCAGGAGATCGAGGAGAGCCGCTCCAGCCCCGGCGTCCAGGCGCCGCGGGAAATCGAGCGCGACATGGAGCGCCGCGTCGCGGCGCTGAACGAGGTCGCCAACCGGCTCTACGACCGCTGGACCGAGGGGCTCGGTCGCTGACTAGTCTCTGAAGTTCGTGAATTGCAGCGGCAGGTCGGTGACCGACTTGCGCACGAGCTGGATCGCCGCCTGCAGGTCGTCTTTCTTGGCGCCGGATACCCGCACCGCGCTGCCCTGGATCGAGCCGGCGACCTTGATCTTCGAGTCCTTGATGAGCTTGACGATGCCTTTCGCCTTCTCCTGCTCGATGCCGACCTTGACCTTCACCGGCTGCTTCACCTTGTCGCCGGAGATCTTCTCGATGCTGCCCGGCTCGAGGGCGCGCACGTCCACGTTGCGCTTGGCGATGCGCGCGCGCAGCACGTCCATCACCTGGCCGAGCTTGAACTCGTCGTCGGCGAAGACGGTGAGCTCGAGCTCCTTCTGCTCGATCCTCGCGTCCGAGCCCTTGAAGTCGTAGCGGTTGGTGATCTCCTTGTTCGCCTGCTCGACGGCGTTCTTCACCTCCTGCTGGTTGACTTCGGAAACGATGTCGAAAGAGGGCATCTTGGCCTCGGAGGCGCTCGGCGGGCGTAGGATTCTACCTATGGTTCGCCGGTGGTTCGCGGCGTTCGTGCTTGCGGTGCTCGCGGTGCGGCCGACATCGGGCCGGCCCGCCGAGCCGCCGCCGCTGCCGTTTCGGGTGGAAGCGGCCACGTCCGCGCCGGAACGCGCGGCCAGGACGTCGAGCGCCGCTTATCGCGGACCGCTCTTCGATACCCACGCTCATCTGGATCCCGACAGCGCGCACGAGACCGCGTCGGCGGACGCGGTGCGTCGGGCGATGGACCTCGCGAAGGTAGACCGGCTGATCCTGTTGCCGACGCCAAATGCCGGCCGCACGCGCGGCATGGACGCTGCCCTCGCCCGGATGCGAGAGCTGCGCGCGAGCTCCAGTGGAAGGATCGCGCTGCTTTGCGGTGGCGACCTGACCGACTGGATGAACTCCGCGTTCTTCACGCCGGGCGAGGCGGAGACGGCGCGGCGCATGGCGCGCCTCGCCGGCGAGCTGAACGAGGGATGCGCCGGCATCGGCGAGATCGGGTTCCGCCACTACGACAAGACCCGCGTGGGCGCGCAACTGGTGATCGCCCTGCCCGCCGCCTACCCGCCGCTGCTCGCGATCGCCGAAGCCGCCGGGCGCGCTCATGTCCCGCTCGACCTTCACGCGGAACCGGTCGAGCCCGACGGCAAACGCCACGAGGACGAGGTGTTCGGCACGATCGGGCTCATGTTTCAGCATGCCCCGGAGCTGCGCCTCATCCTTTCACACACGGCCATGACGAACGCCCGCAACGCGCGTGCGCTGCTCGCCGCTTATCCGACGCTGATGATGAACGTGAACTTCGCCAAGCACCGCCACGGCATGTGGCTCGGGCTCGAGCCGGTGAGCGACGCCGCAGGGCGGCTCTACGAGGATTGGGCCGCCTTGTTCGAGGAGATGCCGCAGCGCTTCATGGTCGGCAGCGACATGTTCTTCAGCCGAGTTGCCGATCCCGAAGACGATTACCGCCGCCGCATCCGGAACGTGCGGCGATGCCTGGGCAGCCTCGCACCGCAAGCGGCGCGCCGCATTGCTTACGAGAACGCCGCGCGTGTCTTCGCCATGCCCGTCGCGTCCGCCGGACGTTAACGGCTGTTCAGGCGGCGCAGCTCCTCCACCCAGCGCGCGGTATTGAGGCGGATCCACTCGAGGTCGGCCTCGCTGTCGTAGGCGGTATAGACGCCGAGGTTCAGCGCCTTGCCATTCAGGAGCAGCAGCGTGGTGGTGGAAAGCACGTAGCGCGACGGCTTCTCCGGCTCGAACAGGCCGTGCGGCGGCGGCGGGATGCGCGCGCCCTGGAGGATCGACACGGTCTGCGGGTCGCGGCGCAGCTCGGCGAGCAGCGCGGGCTCCGTCCTCGTCGCGAGGTACTTGCGGTAGTCGCTGTCCTTCGGAGCGCTGCCCAGCAGGGCGAGGGAGTCGGCGACGAAGCCGCGGAAAGCTTCCGCCGTCACGCGCTCGTGCTCGAGGCCCTTCGGCGTGACGGCGATCATGTAGCGGCGCAGAGTCGGCGTGTCGCCCTGGCCGAAGCGGCGCAGGTCATCGTCCGAGAGCGCGAAGAGGAGGATGCGGTTCGACGCCGAGGTCAGGCTTTCGGCGAGCTCCTGCAGGCGCGGCGAGCCGGTGAATCCGGTGTCGGTGAACCCGGGAGGCGCGTCGAGGCCGATGCGGGCTTCGCCGAGCTGCACCGCGAAAGGCGCCGCGGCAGCCGACGTCGCGAGCAGCAGCAAGGGGAGGAGCGCCTTGATCACAAGGGCATTCTAGCCGCTCGTCACGTATCATCGCGTTTTTGGGAGAGCAGTACGTGGCAACGATCCTCGCTTCGCTTCCCGCAAAGGAAAAAGTCGGCATCGCGTTTTCCGGCGGCCTCGACACGAGCGCCGCGGTGCACTGGATGCGCGCGAAGGGGGCGATTCCTTACGCGTATACCGCGAACCTCGGCCAGCCCGACGAATCGGACTACGCCGACATCCCGCGCAAGGCGAAGCAATACGGCGCCAAAGTCGCGCGCTTAGTCGAGTGCCGGCCGCAGCTCGTCGCCGAGGGGATCGCCGCCATCCAGTGCGGCGCGTTCCACATCTCCACCGGCGGCGCCACGTACTTCAACACCACGCCGCTCGGACGCGCGGTCACCGGCACGATGCTCGTCGTCGCCATGAAGGAGGATGACGTCGGCATCTGGAGCGACGGCAGCACCTACAAGGGCAACGACATCGAGCGCTTCTACCGCTACGGCCTGCTCGCGAATCCTTCGCTGCGCATCTACAAGCCGTGGCTCGACCAGAGGTTCATCGACGAGCTCGGCGGCCGCAAGGAAATGTCGGCGTACATGGCGAAGGCCGGCTTCGACTACAAGATGAGCGCGGAGAAGGCCTACTCGACCGACTCGAACCTGCTCGGCGCGACGCACGAGGCGAAGGACCTCGAGTTCCTCGACAAGGGTCTCTCGATCGTCCAGCCCATCATGGGGGTTCGGTTTTGGGATTCCCAAACAAAAATAACTCCTGAACGCGTGACGGTGGCCTTCGACGAAGGCGCGCCCGTCGCGCTCAACGGCCAGCGCTTCTCCGACCCGGTGAGGCTGATGGAGGAGGCGAACGCCATCGGCGGCCGCCACGGCCTCGGCATGTCCGACCAGATCGAGAACCGCATCATCGAGGCGAAGAGCCGCGGCATCTACGAGGCGCCCGGCATGGCGCTGCTGCACATCGCGTACGAGCGGCTCGTCACCGGCATCCACAACGAGGACACCATCGAGCAGTACCGCACCAACGGCCGGCGCCTCGGCCGGCTCCTCTACCAGGGCCGCTGGTTCGACCCGCAGGCCATGATGCTTCGCGAGACCGCGCAGCGCTGGGTGGCGAAGGCGGTCACTGGCGAGGTGGCGCTCGAGCTGCGGCGCGGCAACGACTGGTCGATCCTCGACACGAAGAGCCCGAACCTCACGTACCACCCCGAGCGGCTCACCATGGAGAAGGGCGAGGCCTTCTTCGCGCCCGCCGACCGCATCGGCCAGCTCACCATGCGCAACCTCGACATCGCCGATACGCGCGACAAGCTGCGCGTCTACGGCGACGCCGGCCTGCTTGGCGACTCAGCTAAAGGCGGCGTACCGCTTCTTGGAAGCGAAAAAACCAAGAAGAAGTAGTCTATGACGCCTCCCGTCCTGATCGCCGGCGCCGGCATCGGCGGCCTCGCGCTCGCGCTGACGCTGCATGAGATCGGCGTTCGCTCCCTGGTGCTCGAATCCGTGAGGACGCTGAAGCCGCTCGGCGTGGGCATCAACGTCCAGCCGAATGCGGTGCGCGAGCTCTACGAGATGGGGTTCGCCCCCGAAGACCTCGATCGCATCGGGGTGCAGACCCGGGAATGGGCGCTCGTCGGCCTGAACGGAAAGGACGTCTACTCCGAGCCGCGTGGCCTGCGGGCGGGCTACCGCTGGCCGCAGTACTCGGTGCATCGGGGCGGGCTGCAGATGCTCCTCTATCGCGCGGTTCTCGAGCGGCTCGGCGCGGAGGCCGTCCGCACCGGCGTGCGGGTCGCGGGGTATCGCAACCACCCTGGCGGCGCGGGCGTGACGGCGCTCGTCGAAGCGCGCGCGGGAGGGCGGCAGGAGATCGCAGGATCGCTCCTTATCGGCGCCGACGGCCTGCACTCCGCCGTGCGCGCCCAGATGCATCCGGGGCAGCCGCCCATCCAGTGGGGCGGCGCGATCATGTGGCGCGGCGTCACCCGCGGCGTGCCGATCCGCACCGGCGCGTCCTTCGTCGGCTTCGGCACCCACCGGCAGCGCGTCGTGTTCTATCCGATCTCGCGGCGCGATCCGGCGGAGGGCCTCGCCGACATCAACTGGATCGCGGAAATCACCGTCGACAACGCCGGCGGATGGCGCGACGGCGACTGGAACAAGAAGGTGCGGCACGAGGACTTCCTGCATCACTTCGAAAACTGGAGCCACGACTGGATCGACATCCCGGCCATGCTGCGCGGCGCCGCGGAGGTGTACGAGTACCCGATGATCGACCGCGACCCGGTGCCCACCTGGGTGGACGGGCGCGTCGCCCTGCTCGGCGATGCCGCGCACGTGATGTACCCCACCGGCTCCAACGGCGGCACCCAGGCCATCATCGACGCGCGGGTGCTCGGCACCTCGATCCTCGCGCACGGCGCGACGCCCGCCGCGTTGCGCGACTACGATCAGCGTCTCTGCAAGGATGTCTCCGCGCTCGTCCTGCGCAACCGCGGCGCCGGCCCCTTCGGCCTGCTTAACCTGCTCGATGAGCGCTGCGGCGGCGTGTTCGACGACATCGAGTCGGTGATCCCTCGCGCAGAGCGGGAGGAGTTCATGCGCGGCTACAAGGCCGCAGCGGGCCTCGCCATGGAAAAACTCAATGCTTCGCCGCCGATCCTGGTTAAGGGCGCGGCGCGCCCGACTACTCGCTCCGCAACCTCACGTACCACCCCGAGAGCTTGACCACCCCCTCGGCGTGGTCAGCGGCAAGAAACGAAAACATTGGCGCCGATTTACGTGCTGCTGTTTTGCCTGAACATCGCGCTTAAGTTTGGAATGAAATCTCGCTCGATTTCCTCCAGCAGGCCGGCATCTTTCAAACTCTGAAGTCTTTTTTCATCAACATTGGAGGCGCCCAGTTTTCTCATCCAGACCTCGGTAAGTGCGATGAATGTCAAATGAATCTTTCGATTGGTCTGCCGGAAGGCCATCAGTAGGTTCGTAAGTTTTTCTCGACCCCTTTCGTCATAGGGAACAAAAATAGAAGTGCGTGACAGGTTATGCACGATGAAATTTCGTTGTTCGATGTAATCCAGGAGGAATCTGTCGAAGGCGCTGCTGAGGCCAATCCGCTTCCGAAGAAGTGCGAGGAATTGCCCCAGTGTCTTTCTAGCGTATACGTCCTTCAATTTCTCAACGGATTCCATCTCAGAAAGCCCGAATAGCACGGACATCGACACGTGAATGGTTGCTTCAGTGTCCTGTGCCTCCCAAACTGTATAACCGAGGATTTTCATTACCTCGTCTATCGGATCTTCAGTCAAGACGACTTCCTTACTGAACGCCGAGCTAAGCTGCGATCGCCGTTGCTCGAACGCGTTCGATGACACGCAACAGCTCGTTCACCTCAGACGGCTTAAATACCGCGTCCGGGCCTCGCGGCGCAAGATCGGTGAATGGGGATTCGTAGAGGCGGTCCGGATCCAAAAAACCATGTTCCGTGAGGTGATCCAAGACGAGATTGACGAACTCGATCTGGTTCGCCGAAAACGTCGTGCGAGACAGGAAAGTACCGAAGGCGTCCTTCACCGCGCCGCGATCGAGGCCTACAAGGGATCTGACGAATAGCCCCAAACCTTTAGCTTCTTCGCTCGCGCGGCGGATGGCTTCCGCGCCGCCGACTCCGCTCTCGGCGAGCAATCGCTCGAGTTCCTTAATATCCGATGCCGTCAGCGGTCTGTTCATCCTGAGCTTGGCGACCGCGACATGATCGAGGTGCTGGCGCAGGAACGCCCGGGTCTTGGCGATGAACTTCGCCTGATCGGTGCCGACGGCGAAGCCCGGCAGCGAGACGGGGGTTTCGCCGCCCATCGAATCTTCGAAGTCGGTGTACACCGGCTTGCGCTGCCGTTTGTCGATCAGCTGCACAAGTCCACGCAGACGCCGGCGCATGCTTTCGAGCATCGGCACCGTGACGTCCTGCCACCATTCGTCCGTCAGCACGTCCTGGATAAGCGGCATCTGTTCGCGCACCATCGGAATCGCATCCTTCTCCGCCAGTAGCCCGGCGATCTCTTTGACTCGGTCCCGCAGTCGCTCAAATCCCGCATCGGTGTGCAGAAGCGCAAGCTGTAGCTTTAGCGCGAGCAGATCGAAGCGCTTGGCTTCTTCGTTCTCCGGATCGAGCTCCGTGGGCAGCCCCGCCACCTCTTGCGAGAGCTCGGCCAGTGCTTCTACCGCCAGCGTGGTCCACGCCGCGGGCTTGGCGTACTTCTCCACCAGGCGCCGATGGGGCCGTACGACGAAATTGTCGAGCTTCATCGATGCGACTTCGCGTTGCAGCAGTTCCGTCACGGCCAGACGTACTTCCTCGTTCGACTTCGGATCGCCATAGACGGCTGTCGGTTGTCGGGCCGCCTTGACCAGGGTCTCGCCTTCGCCGTCGAGTGCGGCGATTAGCTCTAGCCGCGCGTCGAATAGCCGCTTGGCGAGGGACGCGGCGACGTATCCGTCGGTTCCCGGCATGTCCTGGCTGAAGTATTCGAGATTCTGGCAATAGTCGAAGACGTAGAACGACTCCTTGTCCTTTCCGGGCCCGAACAGGTCCGCGCAGAGCCGCGTACCGCGGCCGAGCATCTGCCAGAACTTGGTCTTCGAGCGCACCAGCTTGAAGAAGACCAGGTTGAGTACTTCCGGCACGTCGATGCCGGTGTCGAGCATGTCTACCGAGATCGCGACGTGCGGCGCTTTGTCCTTGTTGGAGAAGTCATCGATGAGGCTCTGGGCGTACTCGGTCTTGAACGTGATGACGCGAGCGAACGCGCCTTTCAGATGCGGGTAGTTGGCGTCGAAGCGCTCCGCGATGAACTCCGCGTGCTGCTGGTTCTTGGCGAAGAGAATCGTCTTGCCCAGCCGGTCGCCGCCTGCGACCTTGAGGCCACGCGTCATGAGGTGCTCCAGCACCTTGTCTACCGTGTCCTTGTTGAAGAGCCAGCGATTGACCGCTTCCGCTTCCACCCGGTCTGGGACGTTGCCGTCCTCGTCCCACTCCAGCGCATCCCATTCGTCCTTGTCCTCTTCCGAAAGGTCCTCATACTTAATCCCCTCGCGCTGGAACTTCAGCGGTACTGAGACGGCCTGGGGCTGCACGAGGAAGCCATCGCGCACGGCCTCCTCAAGCCCATACGCGTCGGTGGGCACGCCGTCCTCGAGATCGAAGAGGCCGTAGGTATTGCGATCGACCTCGTCCTTGGGCGTTGCAGTGAGGCCCACCAGCAGTGAGTCGAAGTAATCGAAGATGGCGCGGTACTTCTGGAACACCGAGCGGTGCGCCTCGTCGATGATCACGAGATCGAAGTGCCCTGTGCCGAAGCGTCGCTGGCCGTCCGCCGCCTCGTCGATCAACCCCATCATCGTCGGGTAGGTCGAAACGTAGATACGCCCTTCAGCATCCTTCTCGGTGACGAGGTTAACCGGCGAGGCGTCGGGCAGGTGGCGCTTGAACGCGTTCACCGCCTGGTTAACCAGCGCCACGCGATCAGCGAGGTAGAGCACGCGCTTCGCCCAGTTGCATCGCATCAGCAGGTCGCAGAGTGCGATCACCGTCCGCGTCTTTCCGGATCCCGTTGCCATGACGAGCAACGCCTTGCGATCGTGATCTCGCTCGAATGCCTCGGCGATGCGCCGAATCGCTCGAGTCTGGTAATGGCGCTCGACAATCGCCGGACTGATCGTCGCCTGCGCGAGCGAGCGGCGTGTTTCCCGCCGCTGGATGAGCAGCTCCAGCTCGGCCTTCTTGTAGAACCCCTGCACACGGCGTGGCGGATAGCGGGTGTCCTCCCACAGCCAGTGCTCGTAACCGTTGGAGTAGAAGATCACCGGTCGCCGGCCGAACTCCCGCTCGAGGCACTCCGCGTAAAGCTTTGCCTGCTGTTGACCCGCCCGCGCATCGCGGCGCGTGCGCTTGGCCTCGACTAGCCCCAGCGGCTTGCCGTCGTCGCCCCAGAGCACGTAGTCAACGAAGCCCTTGTCCTTCTGATTGGGCATGCCGCTGACTTCGAGCTCGCGATCGCGCCTTTGGTCTAGTGGCCAGCCCGCTTCCTTGAGCAGTAAGTCGATGAAATAGTCGCGGGTCTCGGCTTCAGAGTAGTCATGCGCATCGGGGGTCGCGGCTGCCTCTTGCTTCGCTTTCGCAACCTCGGCCCTGAGGCGTTTCAGCTCCTCGCCAAGCGCGTTCTTATCGGCGAGTAGCGCTGCGAGGCTTTCATCCTTCTCGCGCAGCCGCGCTTCCAGCACCTGCAATTGCTCTGCCGTCTGCGCCGCCGCCTTCGCGGGTCGCGGCAGCACCGCCGGATTGAATGTGAGCCCGGGAGCGGGGCGGCCCACGCGCCCATAGGTGCGCGCGAACCAGTAAGCCACATGGAACAGCTCGCGCACCGCTGCTAGCGCATCCGCCTCGGGCACCGGGCGGTGACTGTGAACGGCTCGGTTGCCGACTGTGTTGATCACCCGCGCCTTGCTGAAGACCGCTTCGCCGGCCACTTGCTTGAAGCTCGGCTCGTGAATCAGCGCAGAAAGGTTGTCTTGATAAGGAAGCTTCAGTCCAGCGTCGTGCTTAAACGCCCAGCTCATAGCCAGCTCCAACGCCCGGCGCGCGTAGAAGCACGCAGCGCGGGGATCTCCGTGGACTGCAGCTTCCGCCTTCGACGCGGCGTCGAATAGGGCGGCCCATTCGCGTTGGAGGAAAGTAAACTGAGTCACATTAGAGCTGACCCGAAAACGCTCGATCTCGAAGTGAGCAGAAGAGCGCGTCGCACGCGGCTACGGATAGCGAGTGGGCGAGTCGAGTAGACTCCAGTCTCTCTATGATCCGGCGCAGCTTGCTCTGCTGATCCACCCGGGGCTGGATAATAGGCATCAATTTGACGTCGCTTAGATTGATGCCTTGTACAGCCACACCCTTCGTGTGTCTCGACATCCACCGCTGGAATCCTGGTGTCCGCAAGCATTCGCGAACAAACATGGCGTCGGTTCCTTTGAGTGCTAAGCGTGCAGTATCCTGAGTGATGTTCGCGCCGGTCAGCTCAGCCGGAATAACGGCAAGCCTTCCGACATGGCCGCGTATCGAGAGCAGAAGATCTCCTTGCTTTAGCAGAGAACGACGGTAGGCATTCGAAATTTCCTCTGTTGTTCTCTTTATCCCAGATAACGCGATGCCACCGTCCTTCATGTCCACGACGCGAACATACTTCACTCCCTCACTCTGGTTCGGACCTGGCTTCAGGATTCCGTAACTTATTGGTCTTTTAGGGTCGACGAGCTCGACGAGCTTTTTGACAGGGAACCGATGCGGGTTCTGTATGGGATCGCCAAACATGTCGAGGAAAACAGATTGACCGAAGGTATCGAGTTGATTGAGTGCGGCGCGCCGCTTAGTCCTTAAGGCGTCCGCTTTATCTAAGACAGCGGCAATTCGTCGCTGCTCGGAGATCGGAGGGAGAGGCACTTGCAGATGTTTTACGTATGCTTGGTTAATGTGCTTCTGTGCCCCACCCCAACTATCAGTAACGATGCGACTTCGTATGGATCGCAAGTAATGCAACAGGTACGACGGCACATGCGCAGAGGAAGGAAGAATTCCCGTTACAGATTGATTCGCGCAGGCACTTATTTTGAGAATGGCGGAGATACCGGTGGTAGCTCCTGTCAGTGCAACGAGGACCGTGTCCGCCGGCATCATCCGTGCTGAACTACTTTCTAGGCCGGCTTTTGTGATGAACTTGTCCGCGCTGACAACCACGCCTTTGTTGAGCTCTCCGGAGTTGAGCCATGGAATTGATCCGCCTATCCAATACTCGCGGACTAATGTGGACGGTGTACCACCGGTCACCACGTCAGCGAAATCTTGTATGGGTACCATTGGCCAAGAGTTGCGAGCGTTCATCTCAGCAGCGCCTCCAGCTCGGCCATCCCGCGTTGAATTTCATCCTCTAACTTCACCAGCTCGGCGATAATTTCTTTGGGCGGGCGGTGCTCGGTCGCCTCATGAACCACTTCCTTGTATCGGTTGAGCGAAAAATCGTATCCCTGCGCGGCGATCTCGGCTTTGGGCACGCAAAAACTCTGTGCGGTCCGTGGGCGGGCGCGCTCGGCGCCGGCGCGCTTGCCCCAGCGTGTTAGCACGTCGGCTAAGTTGTTCTTGGCGTGCTCCTCCGCAGTAAGCGCCGTCTTCGGCGCCGGCCCGAGCTTTTGCTCGGACAAGAGTGGAATGCGTTTGTCGTCGAGGCTCCAGCCGTCGGCTTCTACATCGTAGAACCAGACAAAGTCCGTGCCTCCTGAATTTGTCTTGGTAAAGAGCAGGATCGCAGTCGAGACGCCCGCGTAGGGCTTGAACACGCCGCCGGGTAGTTTTATTACTGCGTCGAGCTTCTGATCTTCGACGAGTATCCGACGTAGTTGCTTGTGCGCCGTACTGGAACCGAACAGCACGCCGTCGGGCACGATGACAGCTGCGCGGCCGCCGGGCTTGAGAAGGCGGAGGAAGAGCGCGAGGAAGAGCAGCTCAGTCTTCTTGGTTTTGACGATCTGCAGCAAGTCCTTCGCGGTGTTCTCGTAGTCGAGGCTGCCGGCGAAGGGCGGATTGGCCAGCACTAGCGTGTACTTTTCCTCCTCGCCTGCGTGGTCCTGTGCGAGCGAGTCGCGGTAACGAATGTCCGGGCTTTCCACGCCGTGCAGCAGCATATTCATGCTGCCGATGCGCAGCATCGTGTTGTCGAAGTCGAATCCGTGGAACATCCTATGGTGGAAGTGCTCGTTGCGCTTCTTGTCGTGCAGCAGCTTTGGATGCCGCTCGCGCAAGTATTCGCCCGCAGCCACAAGGAAGCCCGCCGTGCCGCAGGCTGGGTCGCAGATCACATCGCCCGGCTGCGGTGCGGTCAGCTCGACCATCAACCGAATGATGTGGCGAGGAGTCCGGAATTGACCGTTTTGCCCGGCTGTCGCGATCTTGGCTAGCATGTACTCGTACACGTCGCCTTTGGTATCGCGATCCTCCATTGGCACATGGTCGAGCAGGTCTACGACCTTCGCGAGCAGCGCCGGGGTGGGGATGGTGAAGCGCGCATCCTTCATGTGATGCGCATAAGTGGAATCGCCGTTGCCGAGTTGGCGCGCAAGGTCGGTGCGCAGATACGGGAAAATGTGTTCGCCGACCACGGCGTACATGTCGGCTGGTGCAAAGTGCTTGAAACGCGACCACCGGTAGTCCTCGTACGGCCGCTTCTTCGCGTCCTTTCCCGCGGGGAAGACACGGCGCTCCATCGGCTTCTTCAGGCGGTTGGCCTTGTTCTCCTCGAGCGTATGAAGGTCGTCGAGGCGGCGGATGAAGAGGAGGTACGTGATCTGCTCGATCACCTCCAGCGGGTTGGAGATGCCGCCGGACCAGAACGAGTCCCAGATGCGGTCGATCTGGCTCTTGGTATCCCCAGTGATCATTTACGCGTACCTACTGCCCAGCTGAGCAGTCCACGGCGCAGCCGAAGAGAATCGGATTCGTTAACTAGCCAGAGAGTGCGCTGCTTCATCGGACCGCGAATCTTGTCTGCGAGTGCCAATGCGTCGGCGTCGCCCCATGGACACATTTTCAAAGAATCGCTGGGGGCGACGGGTCTGAACCGAAGCTGATCCCCGGCTTCGTCCAGCCAGTTGAGAATGACAGCCCAGCCATAGAACCCGGCGTCCGTCCCTTTGCCTTTGGTGAAGAACAGGACAAGCAAGTCGCCCGGAACCGGTTTTTTCCCTTGGCCCGATATCTGGCCAACGGGCCAGGCCCAGCGTTCACCCTCCCAGATATCCAGTCGGTACTGCGACGGACTCCAGACGTTCGGGCTCATTTGATAGAACCATGTGCTCACGGCTTCCTCCCCCTGGGCGATGCGGCGAGGAGTCAATTTTGCCTTGATGACGGCGCGGAAGGCGCCGTGCCGTGCGAGATGCGCGGCTTCTAGGCCTTAACGCGGCCGAGAAGCAGGAACTCGAGCAGCGCCTTCTGGGTGTGGAGGCGGTTCTCGGCCTCGTCCCAGACCACGCTCTGCGGCCCGTCGATCACCTCGGCGGTCACTTCCTCGCCGCGGTGCGCGGGCAGGCAGTGCATGAAGAGCGCGTCC
>DASRFM010000022.1:0-17921 GCA_035651575.1 Burkholderiales bacterium
GGCTGCGCGGCACGCTCGGCCTCATCGCCACCGGCCTCGTGCCGATCGGCGGCGCGATCCCCGGATTCGTGTCCGCGCTGTGGGTGCCGCAGCATGGCTGGCCGATCCTGTTCCTCATCGGCGGCATCGCGCCGGTCGTGATCGCGATCCTCGCCTTCTTCCTCATGCCGGAGTCCATCAAGTACATGACGCTCCACGAGAGCGAGCGCCCGAACCTGCTGAAGCTGCTGCAGCGCCTCTCCCCGGGCTATTCCGCGCCGCAGGGCGCGCGCTTCGTCGTCGAGGACGAGAAGCAGTTCCCGAGCTCCAACCCGAAGTACCTCTTCCGCGACGGCCTCGCGCTCATCACGCCGCTGCTCTGGCTGCTCTTCGCCCTGAATCTGATGGGCTTCTTCTTCCTGCTGAGCTGGACGCCGACGCTCCTTACCGCCGCGAAGCTGCCGCCGCAGACCGCCGCGCTCAGCATTGCCCTGCTCCAGCTCGGCGGCACCGTCGGCTCGCTCGCGCTCATCCGCTGGCTCGACCGCTACCAGTTCGCGGCCATTTCCATCCTGTTCCTCGTCTCTGTGCCGGTCGTGGGATCGCTCGGCTTCATCGGGGTCGCCTCGAGCAAGGCGGTGCTGCTCACCGCCTGCTTCGTCGCCGGCTTCTGCGTGCTCGGCATCCAGTCCGGCATCAACGTTGCGGGCTCGCTCGTCTACCCGACGTCCCTGCGCGCGAACGGCTCGGGATGGGAGCTTGGCGTCGGCCGCATCGGCGCGATCATCGGACCGCTGCTCGGCGCGCTCTTCGTCAGCCTGCCGGTGCAGCAGCTGTACATGTGGTCGGCGCTGCCCTTCGCCGCGGGCGCGGTCGTGTGCTTCGCCATCTACCGGCTGAACGAGGCGCGGCTGCGGGCTGGCACAGCCGCGCCGGGTAGCTCTACGGCTTGACGAAGCGGATGTGGTGGCGCTCGCCGATGGCGGGCATCTTCGCCATGTCGCGCGGGTAGTCCTTCACCTCGCGGTCGACTTCCTTGAAGAAGGCCTCCGCGTGCGCGGGAGCGTCGAAGATCACCATGCGGGCGGGCTTGCTCGAGGCGCCCTGGAAGCCGTGCGGGGTTCCGCCCGGCGCGTAGACGAACTCGCCCGCCTTCACGAGCTCGTCGCGGCCGCCGATCGAGAAGCGCACTTCGCCCTCGACCACGTAATAGGCCTCGTCCCAGGGATGATGGTGCGGCGGCGGCCCGGCGTGCTGGGGCAGCTTCACTTCCATGAGCGACCACGCCCGGTCGGTCCGCTCGGCGTTGCACAGAAACCGCAGCTGCGCGCCGGTCACCGTCAGCTGCTCGCCTTCGCCCTGCCGTACCACGACTGCTTCCTTGCTCATGCTGGATCTCCTTGCCAAAAGCGCAGCGATGTCATACAGTCTGCCACCGTGGCATCTGTACTGTCAACCCTGCGAAACGACCTCACGAGGAAGCTCATCCTCGACGCGGCGCTCGAGGCGCTCGAGCGCTCCTCCGTGGGCGAGCTGACGGTGCGCGGCGTCGCGCGCCGCGCCAAGGTCTCGGAGCGCACGGTGTTCCGCTATTTCCCCGCGCGCGAGGAATTCCTCGATGCGGTCGCAGAGGCCGTGCGCGCGAGGTTCGACCTGCCGCCGCCGCCGGCGACGCTGGAGGAACTGCTGGCCGCGCCGCGCGCGCTCTATACCCGCTTCGATGCGGTCGCCAGCCTCACGCAGGCTGCGCTGCATTCCGAGCTCTTCCACCGCATGCGCGAGACCCAGGCGAAGGCGCGCTGGCTGGCGGTGCGCAAGATCGTCGACGACGCGGCGCCCGATCGGCCGGAGCGCGAGCGGCGCATCGCGGCGGCGAACATCCGCTACTACCTCGCGGCGAGCACCTGGCACTACTACCGCTTCTATTTCAACTTCAGCCTCGAAGACACCATCGCCTGCGCCGAAGCGGCGATCCGCGACGCCCTCGCCGCGCTCGGCAGGCGCCTATAGCCCCGCCTTGCCGGCGAGGAAGCCGGCAAGCGCGACCGCGTCTTCATCCCCTCGCCCGGCGGCGATGGCTTCCTTGATGTGGCGCCGGATCATCTCGGCGCTCGGCAGCGGGCAGCCGGCTTGCGCCGCGGTGGCGAGCGCGAGCTCGATGTCCTTCAGCCCGAGTCTCATCGAGAACTGCGCGGGGCTCCAGGCCTGCTTCACCATGAGATCGCCGTAGCCCTTGTAGCGCGCCCCGATCGAGGTGTTCACGAGGATGTCGAGGAACGCCTGCTCCTCGACGCCGCACTTGCGCGCGAGAGCCATCGCCTCGCCGAGGCTCTCGATGATGGTCGAGAGCAGGAAATTGCGCGCGATCTTCACCGCGTTCGCCTTCTCCGGCTGCGCGCCGACGCAGAAGACCTGCTTCGCCATCGCCTTGAAGAGCGGCTGGCAGCGCTCGAGCGCGTCGGCCGGGCCGGCGGCGATCACGTCGAGCTGGCCCTGCTCCGCGGCCGCAGGGCGCCCGAACACCGGCGCGGCGACGTAAGAGGACTCCCGGTGCGCGGCGGCGAGCCTGCGGCTCATGTCGAGGCTTACCGTCGCCATGTTCACGTGGATTGCGCCGGCGCGCAGCCGGCCGGCCAGGCCGGAGGCGAGCCAGACGCCGTCCACGGCGGCGTCATCGGCGAGCATGGTGACGACCGTCTCGCAGCGCCCGAGCTCCGCGGCGGTCGCGGCGACCTTGGCTCCCAGCTTTTCGAGCGGCTGCGCCGCCGAGCGCGTGCGGTTGTACACGGTGAGCGTGTGTCCCGCCTGAAGCAGCCGCGCCGCCATCGGCCGGCCCATCTGTCCCAGCCCGACGAATCCGACGTCCATCGCATTCCTCCTTGCATCTGTCTAGGCACGAAAACTGCTCAAAGGGCTCCTCAGGAGACAACCATGCGCCCACTCACTCTCATCCTCGGCCTCGCGGCCATCGTCGGCGGCAGCTCGCTCTGGCGGCGCTACCGCGACCGGCCGAGCGGCTCGACCACCAACGCGAGCGATGCCATGGACGACATTCACCTTCCGCCGAACGCCACCACCGACGAAGTGCTGGACGCGGGAGTGAAGGAAACCTTCCCGGCGAGCGATCCGGTCTCGGTCAGCCGGCCCGACGAGACCGCGTACGAGAAGCAGCAGCGGCTCAAGCGGCGCTCAGCCTAGCCGCTTCAATTCCGGCATCACCTCGCGCGCGAAGAGCTCCATGTTGCGGCGCGCGAGCTCGCCCGGCAGCGTGCCGAACTGGCACATCACGAGCAGGTTGCCGAAGCGCATCTCGCCCCAGTAGCCCTGGAACGCGGCGCGCACGGTCCGCGCACTGCCGCAGACGAAGAGGCCGAGCTCGATCGCCTGGTCGATGGTGACGTCGCCGAACATCTGCGCCTTCGCCTTCATCACGTTCTTGAGCGACTCGCGCGAGGTGTAGCCCGGCGGCAGCAGCATTTCGAGCGGCATGCGCACGAAGACGTTGCGGAAGGCCTCGAAGTGCGGCTTCGCCTCTTCCCGCGCCTTTTCATCGGATGCAGCCACGTAGACCGGCACCGCCCAGCCGAGCTGCGAGTCCTTCGCCTCGTAGCCGTAGCCCGCGCAGGTGTCGCGGTACATCTTCAGGTAGCGCTGCACGACCTTCGCCGGGCTGAAAGTCTGCAGGTAGGTATAGCGGCGCCCGGGGTGCGACGCCCAGTCGATGGTCTCCTTGCTGCCCTGCGAGGGGATCCACACCGGCGGATGCGGCTTCTGGTAGGGCCGCGGCCACAGGTTCACGTACTGCACGCTGTAGTGCCGCCCCTCGAAGGCAAACGGCCCGGGCTCGGTCCAGGCGCGCACGATGAGGTCGTGCGCCTCGTGGAAGCGCTCGTGCGAGAAAGTCGGATTCACGCCGAACGTGTGGTACTCGGCGCCGATGCCGCGCACGAAGCCGCTGATGAGCCGCCCGCCGGTGATGACGTCGATCATGGCGTGCTCCTCCGCGACGGTGAGCGGATGCGAGCGCAGCGGCAGGGCGGAGCCGAGAATCGCGATTTTCACGCGCGTGGTTCTTCTCGCCAGGGCGGACGCCGTGACGATCGGCGACGGCATGAGCCCGTACGCCGTCTGGTGATGCTCGTTCACGCCGACGGCGTCGAAGCCGAGCGCTTCGCCGTACTCGAGCTCGTCGAGATACCGGTTGTAGAGCCGGTGCCCTTTCTGCGGGTCGAAGTTCGTGTTCGGCAGCCTGACCCACACCGAGCCGGCCTTGCGCCCCGCCTCGAGGTCGAGGTCGGCGTACGGCATCAGGTGGAAAAGGACTACCTGCATACGAGGTCGCAGAACTCGGCCGGCCTTTCCGCATGCGGCAGATGGCCGGCGTCCTTCATCACGTGCAATTGCGCCTTGGGCATCAGCTTCTTCAGGTGATGCCCGATGCCGACGGGCAGGATGCGGTCCTCCTCGCCCCAGATGATCTTCACCGGCACGCCGATGCGGTGCAGCCACTTCGGCAGGAACGGATCATGCAGCCGCGGCTCCCAGGCGAGGCGCGCGGTGGTGTGCCGGTTCTTGAGCGCGAGATCGAGCGCCTCCGGCGTGAGCGGCTCCGCGAGCCTCGCCTCGGCGAGCTTCGGGTCATGGAACAGCGCGCGCACCGTGTCTTCGGGCGAAAGGAGAAAAATGTCGGCGGGCCGCACGCCGGGCGCCGCGATGCCCGCGGGGCTCACGAGCACGAGCGCGCTCAGGCGCGAGCAGTCGCGCACCGCGACCTCCAGCGCGATCCAGCCGCCCATGGAATTGCCCACGAGCGTCAGCTCGCGCAAGGCGAGCGCCTCGATGAAGTCGAGGTAGAAGTAGGCCATGTCATGGATGTTCTCGAGCCATTGCGGCTCGTCGGACCGGCCGTAGCCCGGATGCTCCGGGACGAGGACGTCGAAGCGCTCCGCGAGCTTCTCCATGAACGGCAGGATGACCGGCGCCCCGCTCGCGCCATGCAGGAAGAGCAGCGGCTTGCCGCGTCCTGCGCGCCGCAGGCGGGTCCTGCAGCCGTCGAGCTCGACGAAGCTTTCCTCGAACTTCACAGCCTGCGCTTCCTGCCGATGACGCCGGATTCCGAGATGACCTGAGGGATCGCGGCGAAGTTCTGCGGGGCCATGATGTGCGCGCCCGCGACGCCCGGGATCTCCGCGAGCTGCTGCAGCACCTCGACGCAGATCCGCGCGCCTTCGCGCTTCGCATCCTCGGCGCCCTCGAGGCGACGCACGATCTCGTCCGGGATGATGGTGCCGTAGAGCTTCTCCCGCATCCAGCGGGCCGAGCGCGCCGAGGGAATCGGCGAGACGCCGATCAGGATCGGCAGGCGCTGCGCGATGCCCGCTTCCACGAGGCGCGCGGCGTAGCGCCGCACCACGCCCATATCCATGCAGAACTGGGTCTGCGCGAAGTCCGCGCCCGCCTCGAGCTTCGCCGCGAGGCCCTTCGGCTCCCAGCCGGGCTGCGGGTCGATCGGCATGTCCGCCGCGCCGATCACGAGCGGCACCTTGCCGTGGATCTCGGTGCCGGACGGCAGCTTGCCTTCGCGCCGCATCGCGTTCGCCAGCGCGAGCAGTTTGCGGCTGTCGAGGTCGAACACCGGCTTCGCGTCGGGCTGGTCGCCGACCTTCGGGTCGTCGCCGTGGAGGACGAGGATGTTGCGGATGCCGAGCGCCACCGCCCCGAGCAGGTCGCCCTGCAGCGCGAGGCGGTTGCGGTCGCGGCAGGTCATCTGGAAGATCGGCTCGATGCCGCTCTGCGCGAGGAAGTGCGCCGCGGCGAGGCTCGAGAGGTGCACCTTGGCTCCCGCGCCGTCGGTGACGTTCACGGCCGTCGCGAGGCCGCGCAGCGGCAGCGCGCGCTGCAGGAACTCGGCGGGATCGGTGGAGACCGGCGGCGTGATCTCCGCCGTGACGACGAATTCGCCGCCGCGCAGCCTCGAATGGAGTTCGCTTGCCGCCCGGCGCTCTTCGACCATTGGAAAGTTCATCTTATCATCGGGATTCTTCCCACCCGCCCCGCGCCGAAGCGGCGTTTCGCTTGCCCGAGCTTCCTGACATCACGGTCTATCTCGACGCGCTCGAGAAGCGCGCGCTTGGCAGGACGCTCCTGCGCGTGCGGCTGCTCAATCCCTTTTTCCTGCGCACCGCCGTGCCGGCGATCGCCTCCGCCGAGGGCCGCAAGGTCGTCTCGCTCCAGCGCCTGGGCAAGCGCGTCGTGCTCGGCCTCGAGGGGAACCTGTACCTCGTGCTGCATCTCATGATCGCCGGACGCCTGCGCTGGCTCGAGCCCGGGGCGAGGCCGCCCGGGCGCATCACGCTCGCGCTGCTCGATTTCGAGGGCGGCTCGCTGGCGATCACCGAGGCAGGAACCAAGCGGCGCGCTTCGCTGCATGTCGTCGAGGGGAAAGAAGCGCTCGCCTCCATGGATCCCGGCGGCGCCGACGTGGCGTCGCTCTCTTCCGCGCAGTTCGCCAGCCGCCTGAAAAGCGAAAACCATACGCTCAAGCGCGCGCTCACGGATCCGCGCCTCTTCTCGGGCATCGGCAACGCCTATTCCGACGAGATCCTGCACCGCGCGCGGCTCTCCCCGGTTGCCTTGACTTCTTCGCTGGAACCCGAAGAGCTGCTGCGTCTTTACGAGGCCGCGCGGGAGGTTCTGCGGGAGTGGACGGCGACGCTGCGCGCCGCGGCCGGCGGCGATTTCCCGGAGAAGGTCACCGCCTTCCGCGAAGGCATGGCGGTGCACGGCCGCTACGGCAAGCCCTGCCCCGTGTGCGGCGCGCCCGTGCAGCGCATCGTGTACGCGGAAAACGAGACGAACTACTGCGCGCGCTGCCAGACGCGCGGCCGCATCCTCGCCGACCGCGCGCTCTCGCGGCTGCTCAAGAAGAGCTGGCCGCGCAACATCGACGAGCTCGACTAGCTCAGGCGGTGCGCCGCTCGGGCTGCTTGGCGCCCTGGCGAACCGACGCCGACGCGGTCGCTGTCGTCGCGGCGGCGAGGCGCGCGGCTTCCTCGGTCGCGCGCGCAGTGAGCGCGCAGGTCTCGTTCAGCCACTCGCGCGCCTGGAGCATCTGCGCCTGCGCCTGGCTGATCGCCGCCATCTGGTTCTGGCCGGCCACCTGGCAGAGATTGCTCCAGTAGCCCATCGCGCGCTCGAGGTTCGCGCCCACCATCTGCTGCTGCACCGAGACGAGCTGGTCGAAGCTCTTGGCCTGGGAGAGCTCGCTCATCGCGCGCGATTGCTGCTCGAGGGCGCTGCGGATGGCGGAGAGCTGCTGGTTCTGCAGGCGCTCCGCGCTCTCGAGGGAGGCCTTCATGAGGTCGGCGGCGTTCTTCAGGCCGGCGCGGTACAGGTCAAGGAACTCGGTCTGCGGCTGCTGGTTCATTCCTACCTCCTTGGGACAAAAGCGTTTCCCCTTCTCCTCTTGGCCTCCCGCCCCTCGTGGTTGTTGACCGCTTGCCTGCACTATAGCGCTCGCCCGGCGCGGAAATCTACCCTAACGGCCCATGCCGGCGCCCGAACGCCTTCGCATGCGCAAGGTTCTAATTCGCTGATGGAAAAAGTCGTCAGCCTGGCCGATTACCGGCGCCGCCGCGAGCTGCGCCAGGCGCGGTTCCACGCCCCCGACGGCGTGCCGCACTACTACTGCCAGCGCTGCGACACCGACCAGTTCAAGCTCTACGCCACCGGAACCGTGCACTGCGGGAGCTGCGGCGCCCTCATCCGCAACATCGTGGTCAAGCCCTCGCCAGGCGCGCGAGAACGTTCCTGACGATCCGGTCGCAGCGCTCCCCGGCGAAGCCGAACGCCCCGTCGTAGGCGAGGTCGATCTCCCGCGAGAGCGCCTCGCGAAGCAGCGCCCGGGCGCGGAAGAAGCGCGTGCGCACCGTCGCCTCGGGAATGCCAAGCGCCTCGGCCGTCTCCTCCACGGAGAGCTCCTCCAGGCCGCGCAGCATGAAGACCGCGCGGAAGGCGTCCGGCAGGGCATCGATCTTCGACTCGAGCAGCCGCCGCACCTCGGCGCGGCCGGCTGCGCGCTCGGGCCCTTCTTCGCTGCTTTCCAGGGTTGCCATGACGCGCTCCGGGTCGTCGTGCAGCGGCACCACGTTCGAGCGCCGGGTGCGCTTGCGCAGCCGCATCAGGGCCTCGTTCGCGACGATGCGCACGAGCCAGGTGGAGAGCTTCGACTCGCCGCGGAAGCGGTCCAGCGCGCCGTAGATCCGCACGTACGCGTCCTGGAGCGCGTCCTCCGCCTCGGCGTCGTCCCGCAGGATCGCGCGCGCCGTGCGGAAAAGCGTGCGGTTGTAGCGGCGCATGAGCGCCTCGAATTCCCGCAGATCCCGTGGGGCTGTAGCGTTGCGCATCGTGCATTCGATGATGCCCGAAGCGCAGATGTTCCCCGGTAAAATTCACGGGTGAAGCGGGAACAAGTCCCCGGCGACGCCATAGTCATTCGCGGCGCCCGCCAGAACAACCTCAAGAACCTCAGCCTGACCCTCCCGACCGGCGAGCTCGTCGTCGTGACGGGCGTCTCCGGCTCCGGCAAGTCCTCGCTCGTGTTCGACACGCTCTACGCCGAGGGCCAGCGGCGCTACGTCGAGACCTTCAGCCCGTACGCGCGCCAGTTCCTCGACCGCATGGACAAGCCGCAGGTGGACGCGGTCGAAGGCATCCCGCCGGCCATCGCCATCGACCAGACCAACCCGGTGCGCACCTCGCGCTCCACCGTCGGCACGATGACCGAGCTGAACGACCACCTGAAGCTGCTCTTCGCGCGCGCGGCGAAGCTTTACTGTCGCGGCTGCGGCAAGCCGGTTGTGCGGGACACGGCCGCTTCGATTTTCAGTTCTCTTTCGGAACGGGCCAAAGGCTCGGATCCAAGGTTGCTCGTTACATTCCCGGTCCCGATCCCGAAGAATTTCTCGGAAAAGGAGGTCGAGGAGCTGCTGCAGCGCCAGGGCTACACGCGCTTCCACTCGCGCACGAAGGAGTGCGTCGAAGTCATCCAGGACCGGCTGCGCATGTCCTCGGCGGAGCGCCAGCGCGTCGTCGAGGCGCTCGAGGCCGCGCTTCGCGTGGGCCAGGGGCGCGTCAACGTGTACGTCGAGGAGCAAGGCGCGGTGTGGCGCTACTCCTCCGACCTGCACTGCGCGGACTGCGACATCCATTACTCGGAGCCGACGCCCGCGGCCTTCTCGTTCAACTCGCCGCTCGGCGCCTGCGAGGCCTGCCGCGGCTTCGGACGCGTCATCGGCGTCGACTTCGGCCTGGTGGTCCCCAACGACGCGCTCTCCTTGAAGGAGGGCTGCGTGCGTCCCTGGCAGACCGCGAGCTTCAAGGAATGCCAGGACGACCTGGAGAAGTACGCGAAGAAGCGCAAGATGCCCCTGGACGTGCCCTGGAAGGAGCTCAGCGAAGAGCAGAAAGCCTGGGTCCTCGAGGGCGAAAAGGAATGGGTCAGCTGGCGCAAGTCCTGGCCCGGCGTCTGGTACGGCGTGCGCCGCTTCTTCAAGTGGCTCGAGAGCAAGGCTTACAAGATGCACATCCGCGTGCTGCTCTCGAAATACCGCGCCTACACCGAGTGCACCGCGTGCGGCGGCACGCGCCTCAAGCCCGACGCGACGCTCTGGAAGATCGACGGCAGGTCGATCCACGACCTCATGCTCCTTCCCATCTCCGGCGTCCGCGCGTTCTTCCAGAACATGGAGGACCGGGACGAGGCTGCGGCATTGCTCCTGGAGGAGATCAACACGCGCTTGCGCTTCCTCTGCGAGGTCGGGCTCGGCTACCTGACGCTCGACCGCCAGTCGCGCACGCTCTCGGGCGGCGAAGTGCAGCGCATCAACCTCACGACCGCGCTCGGCACGTCGCTCGTGAATACCCTGTTCGTGCTGGACGAGCCTTCCATCGGCCTGCATCCGCGCGACATGGGCCGCGTGATCGACGTCATGCAGCGGCTGCGCGATGCGGGCAACAGCCTCGTCGTGGTGGAGCACGACCCGCAGATCATGTTCGCCGCCGACCGCATCCTCGACATGGGTCCCGGGCCGGGCGAGCGCGGCGGCGACATCGTCTTCTTCGGCGCCCCGGATGCACTGCGCAAGGAGAAGACGATCACCGGCGACTACCTCTCGGGCCGGCGCGTCGCCGCCGAGCCCCACGAGCCGCGCCCGCCGCTGCAGTTCATCGAGGTGCGCGGCGCCTCCGAGCACAACCTGAAGAACCTCGACGTGCGGATTCCGCTCGGGCGCCTGGTCTGCGTGACCGGCGTGTCCGGCTCGGGGAAGTCGACGCTGGTGAGAAACGTGCTCTATCCCGCGCTCCTCAAGCGCAAGGGCAAGCCGACGGAGACGCCCGGCGCGCACCGCGAGCTGCGCGGCAGCGAGCAGGTGAGCGAGGTCGTGATGGTCGACCAGTCGCCGATCGGCAAGACGACGCGCTCGAACCCGGCGAGCTACGTCGGCGCCTTCGACGAGATCAGGACCCTCTTCGCGAGGACCGCCGGCGCGAAGGAGCGCGGCTACACCGCCGGCACGTTCAGCTTCAACTCCGGCAACGGGCGCTGCCCGTCCTGCGGCGGCAACGGCTTCGAGCACGTCGAGATGCAGTTCCTCTCCGACGTGTACCTGCGCTGCCCGGACTGCGACGGCCGGCGCTACCGCGCCGAGGTGCTCGAGGTGAAGCTGCGCGACAAGTCGATCGCCGACGTGCTCGACCTGACGGTGTTCGAGGCGAGCCGCTTCTTCCGCCACGACGAGGCGGTGCTCGACCGGCTGCAGCCCCTCGTCGACGTCGGCCTCGAGTACCTGCGGCTCGGCCAGCCGGTGCCGACGCTCTCCGGCGGCGAGGCGCAGCGCCTGAAGCTCGCCGGGCACCTGGCGGACGTGGCGCGCGACGAGACCGGGAAGCTGTTTCTTTTCGACGAGCCGACCACCGGCCTGCATTTCGACGACGTCGCGAAGCTGCTGCGTGCGTTCCGCCAGCTCCTCGACGCCGGCCACTCGCTGCTCGTCATCGAGCACAACCTCGACGTCATCCGCTCCGCCGACTGGATCCTCGACCTCGGCCCCGAGGGCGGCGACGCGGGCGGGGACCTGGTCTGCCAGGGCACGCCCAGGGAGGTGATGGGCTGCGAAAAATCGTTCACCGGGAAAGCCCTGAGGGACTACGAGGAAGCCTTCAAGAAGCCGATCAAGGCGAGGGAGCCGGCCGGGCGCTACCTGGGCAACGCGATCCGCATCCACAAGGCGCGCGAGCACAACCTGAAGAACATCGACGTCGAGATCCCGCGCGGGCGCTTCACGGTCGTCACCGGCGTCTCCGGCTCGGGCAAGTCCACGCTCGCCTTCGACATCCTGTTCGCCGAGGGGCAGCGGCGCTACCTGGAATCGCTCAACGCCTACGCGCGCCAGTTCGTGCAGGCGGCCTCGCGCCCGGACGTGGACGCGATCTTCGGCATCCCGCCGACCGTCGCGATCGAGCAGCGCACCAGCCGCGGCGGGCGCAAGTCCACCGTCG
The DNA here is from genome assembly GCA_035651575.1 of Burkholderiales bacterium. Taxonomy (GTDB): domain Bacteria; phylum Pseudomonadota; class Gammaproteobacteria; order Burkholderiales; family SG8-39; genus SCGC-AG-212-J23. The sequence continues at coordinate 11,539 of DASRFM010000022.1, forward strand.
GCACGCTGACCGAGGTGCACCATTTCCTGCGCCTGCTCTTCGTCAAGCTGGGCACGCAGTACTGCCCGGACTGCGAGGTGCCGATCGAGCCGCAGACCGCGGAAGTGATCTTCTCGCGGCTGTTGAAGGGCTTCCGCAACCAGCCGGTGACGCTCCTCGCGCCGCTCGTCACGAACCGCAAGGGCGTGTACACCGACCTCGCGAAATGGGCGGCGGCGAAGGGCTACTGGCGGCTGCGCGTCGACGGCAAGCTCGTCCCGGTGCGCCCTTTCCCGCGCCTGGACCGCTTCAAGGAGCACACGATCGAGCTGCCGGTCGGCGAAGTGAGGGTTTCTCCGAGGAATGAGGAAGAACTGAGGGAGCTGCTGCTGAAGACGCTCGAGCTCGGCAAAGGCGTGGTCCACGTCCTGTGCAAGGACAGGCTCCAGGTGTTCTCCACCAAGCGCGCCTGCCGCTCGTGCGGCCGCAGCTTCCCGGAGCTCGACCCGCGCCTGTTCTCCTACAACTCGAAGCACGGCTGGTGCCCGGCGTGCTACGGCACCGGGCTCGACATCGAGGAAGTCGAGTGGAGCGACGAGCGCGCGCGCACCGGCGCCGAGGACAACGTTCTCGACTCGTGGATCGAATGGCTCGAGGTGGACCGCGCCTGCCCGCAATGCGAAGGAAAGCGCCTCAACCGCGAGGCGCTGGCGGTGCTGTGGAACGGCAAGTCGATCGCCGACTACGCGGCCTTGCCCATCGACGCCCTGAAGAGGACCTTCGAAGGGCTGGCCCTGAAGGGCCGCGAGGCCGATATCTCGCGCGACCTCGTGCCCGAGCTGCAGTCGCGCCTGGGCTTCCTCGGCGAGGTCGGCCTCGGCTATCTCACTCTGGATCGCTCCGCGCCCACGCTCTCGGGCGGCGAAGCGCAGCGCATCCGCCTGGCCGCCCAGCTGGGAAGCAACCTGCGCGGCGTCTGCTACATCCTCGACGAGCCGACCATCGGTCTGCACCACCGCGACAACCAGGTGCTGCTCGGCGTGCTGGAGAAGCTCGAGGCGAAGGGCAACTCGCTCGTCGTGGTCGAGCACGACGAGGACACCATCCGCCGCGCGCAGCACGTGATCGACCTCGGCCCGGGCGCGGGCAAGCTCGGCGGCGAGGTCATCGCGCAGGGCAGCGCCGACGACCTGCTCGCGCAGCCGCAGTCCCTGACCGGCCGCTTCCTGCGGGAGCCCTTGAGGCATCCGCTGCAGCCCAGGAGAGCCGTTTCCCCGAAGAATTCTTCCATCGAGATCGCGGGTGCCCGGCTCCACAACCTGAAGAACATCGACGTGCGCGTTCCGCTGCAGCGCCTCGTCGCCGTCACCGGCGTCTCCGGCTCCGGGAAATCGACCCTGGCGCGCGACGTGCTCTTCGCTTCGCTGTCGGAGAAGCGCAGCGTCGGCTGCAAGGCGGTGAAGGGCGCGAAGCAGGTCGAGCGCGTGCTGGAAGTGGACCAGACGCCGATCGGCAAGACGCCGCGCTCCTGCCCCGCCACCTACGTCGGCTTCTGGGACAACATCCGCAAGCTCTTCGCCGACACCGCCGAGGCGCGCGTGCGCGGCTGGAGCGCAAGCCGCTTCTCCTTCAACACCTCGGGCGGGCGCTGCGAGGCCTGCGAGGGCCAGGGCGTGAAGAAGATCGAGATGTCGTTCCTGCCGGACGTGAAGGTCACCTGCGAAGCCTGCGCCGGCGCGCGCTTCAACCCCGACACGCTGACCGTGCGCCTGCGCGGCAAGACGGCCGGCGAGGTGCTCGCGATGAGCGTGGACGAGGCTGTGGAGTTCTTCGCCGCGCACCCCTCCATCCACCGCTGCCTGCGGCTGCTGCAGGACGTCGGGCTCGGCTATCTCACCCTCGGGCAGCAGAGCCCGACGCTCTCCGGCGGCGAAGCGCAGCGCATCAAGCTCGTCTACGAGCTCTCGAAGAGCTCCGCGGTGAAGACCCTGTACGTGCTGGACGAGCCGACCGTCGGCCTGCACATGGCGGACGTCGAGAAGCTGATCCGGGTGCTGCACCGGCTGGTCGACGCCGGCAACAGCGTCGTCGTCATCGAGCACAACCTGGACGTCATCGCCGAAGCCGACTGGATCCTCGACCTCGGCCCCGAGGGCGGCGGCGCCGGGGGCCGCGTCGTGTTCCAGGGCGCGCCGGAAAAGGCGGGCCACGCAGGCGGCGGCAGCCACACGTGCAAGGCGCTCTCGCAATTCCTCCTCGAACGGTCTCTCGTCCCAGAGCGCTGACGCGTCCCACCGCACTTGCGTTGATGGCCGCCGCGCCGGTGCTCTGGAGCGTCGCCGGCGTCGTGACGCGCCAGGTGGAGCGCGCGGCGGGCTTCGAGATCGTGTTCTGGCGCAGCCTCTGCGCCTTCGCGTTCGTCGCCGCGGTGCTGCTCGCGCAGCGCCTTCCCGTGAAGCCCAGCCGCCCGCTGCTCGTCTCCGGCGCGATGTGGGGCGTCATGTTCACCGCTTTCATGCTCGCGCTCACGCTGACGAGCACCGCGAACACGCTCGTCGTCATGAGCATCGCGCCGCTGCTCACCGCGCTGCTCGCGCGCGCGTTCCTGAGCGATCCGCTGCCGGCCCGCACCTGGATCGCGGTCGGCGCCGCCGCGCTCGGCATCGGCTGGATGTTCGCGGCGGACTTCGGCGCGCACAGCGCGCGCGACTATTCCGGGATGGCGCTCGCGGCGCTCGTGCCCGTCGCCTCGGCGATCAACCTGGTCACGCTGCGCGCGGCGGCCGCGAGCGTCGACCTGCGCCCGGCAGTGATGCTGGGCGGCGCGCTGTCGTGCCTCGTCGCCCTGCCGCTCGCGCTGCCCCTGCAGGCGACGCCGCGCGACATCGCCCTGCTCGCCTTCCTCGGCGTGTTCCAGCTCGGACTGCCTTGCGTGATGCTGGTCGTCGCAAGCCGCGTGCTGCTCGCGCCGGAAATCGCGCTCCTCGGGCTGCTCGAAGTCCTGCTCGGCCCGGTCTGGGCCTGGCTCGGCGCGGGCGAGACGCCCGCCCGCGGAACGCTCTTCGGCGGCGCGATCGTGCTCGGCGCGCTCGCCCTGAACGAGATCAGCGGTTTCTCAAGCGCGCGGCAAGCCGCCCGGCAAAGTACGCGATGAAGCCGTTCAGCACCAGGCCCGCCGCCATTCCGATGCCTGCTCCGTCCCCCTTGTAGAGCAGCGCGCCGACGATCGGCCAGGGCAGCGAAGGAAGGATCAGCACCAGGCCCGCCATGTCGCCGCTCGACAGCGCGATGAACACGAGGCAAAGCGCGATCACGCCGAGGTAGGCGCCGAGGAAAACGAGGCCCGTGCGGCGCGGATTCCAGCGCCGGTCGACCGGTGCGCGCCCTTCCCGGCGGCGCTTGCGCTCCTCGACTTCGTTCGGCGACAGCACCGCGGGCGCCCCGCACTTCGCGCAGGCCTCGGTTCCGCCCGCGGCAGCGCCGCCGCACACATGGCAGATCCAGGGATAGGCGGGCATGTCAGCGGCCCGCGGCGCCTTTCCTCACGACCGCGCCGGTGAAGCGCGCATCGGCCTCGCAGCTCTGCAGGCTGCCGGCGCGCGCCTTGCGCTCGACCGCGAGCCGGCAGAGCTGCCGCTTGTAGTAGATCCTGGCGGCGCACTCGTTGGCGAAGTGCTTGCGCGACTCCTTGGCGATGCACGGCGCCGCCTGCGCCGCGTCGTCCGTCTCGAGCTCCGCCTTGCAAAAATCTGCGATCCAGCGCGCCTTGTCGCCCGCCACCTTGCACTGCTGCGCCCAGGCGGGCAGCGCCAGGAGCGACAGCGCGAGCAGCAAAAGACGCCTACGGACCGGCATAGGCTTTTGCGGAGTAGTTCTGCCGCCTCACGCTGTCCCCCACATGAAGCGCGACTTTAAGGTATAATGCGCTCCGAGCTTTCTGTTACGCCTATTTCCGGTTAGCGTCTCAGTCGTTACCTCGGCCCATCCTGGGCCTCGAATAACAAAGCCAAAAAAGCATCTGCCTGAACCGGTCGAAGGAGCACTCCTTCCCGGGCAGAGCACTTAGGAGATTCACATCAGTACGTCGTTCGCTTCGCTCGGCCTTTCGGCCGAGCTGCTCCGCGCTGTCGCGGAACAAGGCTATACCACCCCCACCCCCATCCAGGCGCAGGCCATCCCGGTCGTTCTTTCCGGGCGCGACCTGCTCGGCGCGGCGCAGACGGGAACCGGCAAGACCGCCGGCTTCGCGCTGCCGCTGCTGCAAAGGCTGTCCACGAAAGGCAATGCCAGCCATTCCCCGGCGCGCCACCCCGTGCGCGCGCTCATCATCACGCCCACGCGCGAGCTCGCGGCGCAGGTGCATGAGGACGTGCGCAACTACGGCAAGCACCTGCCGATCCGCGCCACGACCGTCTTCGGCGGCGTCAACATCAACCCGCAGATCGCCGAGCTGCGCCGCGGCGTGGACATCCTCATCGCCACGCCGGGCCGGCTGCTCGACCACGTGCAGCAGAAGACGGTCGACCTGCGGCAGGTCGAGATCCTCGTGCTCGACGAGGCGGACCGCATGCTCGACATGGGGTTCATCCACGACATCCGCCGCATCCTCGCGCTGCTGCCGGCGAGCCGGCAGAACCTGCTCTTCTCCGCCACTTTCGCCGACGAGATCCGCAAGCTCGCGGGCTCGTTCATGAAGAACCCGGCGAGCGTCGAGGTCGCGCGGCGCAACACGCCCGCCGAGCTCGTGTCGCAGGTCGCGCACCCGGTTGCCGCGGCGCTCAAGCGCGAGGCGCTCGCGCACCTCGTCAAGCGCAACGACTGGCGCCAGGTGCTCGTCTTCGTGCGCACCAAGCACGGCGCGAACCGCCTCGCGCAGCAGCTCAATCGCTTCGGCATCGAGGCCGACGCCATCCACGGCAACAAGGCGCAGAACGCCCGCACGCGGACGCTGAAGCGCTTCAAGGACAACGAGCTGCGCGTGCTCGTGGCGACCGACATCGCCGCGCGCGGCCTGGACATCGAGGCGCTGCCGCACGTCGTCAACTTCGACCTGCCGCACGTCGCCGAGGACTACGTGCACCGCATCGGCCGCACCGGCCGCGCCGGCACCGAGGGCGAGGCGATCTCGCTGGTGAGCGCCGAAGAGCGTCCGCTGCTGGCCGCGATCGAGCGGCTCATGAACCGCAAGATCGAGCAGCGGCCGATCAGCGGCTTCGAGCCCGGCCAGGGCGCGCCGCGCGACGCCGAGGAGAAGTTCGAAAGAAGGCCGCAACAGCGCTCGCACGGCAAGCCGCAGCAGCGCAGCCAGGGCAAGCCGCAGCAGCGTTCGCACGGCAGGCCCCAGCAGCGCTCGCAAGGGGCAGCGCATGCGGCGCCGCAAGGCCGCCCGCAGGCGCCGGCGCGGCCCAAGCGCCGCTACGAGCCCCAGCTTGGCGCCATGCTGACGAAGAGCGCCTAGCGCTTCAGCGCAGCGTCTCCAGCCCGCCGGGAAGGCCGTGCCGGTTCGGCACGGCACTTGCTGCCTCAGGAAATTTGCGAGGAGACGACCATGCTGGATATGAGAGCGATCTACGACCGCGCTCTGGCGGGCTGGTCCGGCGCCAGCGGCGCGGCGAAGAGCGGCGCGACGAGCGTCTACGACAAGGCGCGGGAGAACCCGAAGACCGCCGCCGTGATCATGCTCGGCACCACGCTCGCGGCCGCGGCCCTCTGGGTGCTGAAGGAGCCGGAGCGCTGGACGGCGATGCGCAGGAAGGTTTCCGGCCTGCTGCCCGACAAGCGGCGCTCGCGCTAGCCTTTCAGGCCGAGCTGCGCCAGCAGGAGCAGGAAAAGCGCCAGGCCGAGGGCGGCTGAAACGCCCTTCCAGAAGCGCGCCGGGTTGCGCTCGATGAGCGGCGGGCTGCGCAGCAGCGCCGCGTTCGGATGGCGCAGGTCGTAGACGAACTCCGAGAGCGACTCGTAGCGCTGCCGCGCGTCCGGGTGCACGGCCTTGGCGAGCGCGGCGTCCACCCAAGCAGGAATGTCGCGCTCCTCGTCGAGCGAGGTCCTGTAGCGCAGCCTGCGCAGCCCGGCGGCCGAGCGCACCTTCGCGGCTTCCGCGCCGTAGGGCAGGCGCCCCGTCAGCATCTGGTAGGCGATGACGCCCAGCGAGTAGAGATCGGAGCGCTCGCTTCCCGCCGCGCCGGCGAAATATTCCGGCGCCGTGTATTGCAGCGTGCCGAGGATGGCCGAGCGCTCGAGCGGCGCGGCGAGCTCGCTCACGCCCGCGACCCGCGCGGAGCCGAAGTCGATGATCTTCACCGTCCCGGTCTGGTCGATCAGGATGTTCTGCGGCCTCAGGTCCTGGTGCAGCATCTCCATCCGGTGAAAGGCCTGCAGGCCGCGCGCGATCTGCTCGACGATGC
>DASRFM010000023.1:0-14121 GCA_035651575.1 Burkholderiales bacterium
TTTATGGCTGCGGCGGCGAAGAACAGATTTGCCTGCCCCCACACCAGTTTCCTATTCCACGGGGTGAAGTTGAATCTCTCGGTCCCCATGCAAATGGATTATGCGCAGGTGAAGGAGTTTGAAAGCAATATGTCGCGAGACCTCGAAAGAATTGCCGAAGTCTATCTCGCCAACACTTCGCTAAAGAAGGAAAAAATTGATGCCCTATTTAAGCAGGGCGAGATTCACAACCTTGAGACCGCCGTCAAAGATGGCGTCATCGCTGACGTGAAGTCTCTCAAGATCCCCGCTAATGCTGCGCAGGTCATCTTTGCGCTCGGCTTGCAGTACATCCGCCCCAACTAGCGGAGTTCCTTGTGATAGCGATCGGCGAAAATAATTCGAGGCATATTGCAGAGCGCCAAAGAACGTTTCGTTCGCCACGACAGGCTTTTCGTTCGCCACGATGGGCTTCTCTATCAGGGCCATTGGAATGAGACCCCTGCGCGTAAGGGTTGGTTCGAGAGTATAGCAAGGCAGGCCGGGCGGGCCGCCGCAGGGGGCAAAGGACCGCAAGGCTATGCCGCAACGCGTCGCTCCCACGGGACGCTGAAACTACCGCACCCCGTTGGGGGTGTGCCGGCTCCTCGGCACCACCAATCTCGACGAAGCGCTGATTCTACAGCGGCATCCGCCGCCGCCGCGGCTACTGCGGCAGCGAAACTTCCTCGCGATCGTCGTCCGCCTCGTCGTCGTCGTCGCGCCGCGCGGTCTTTCCGTGCAGCGCCAGCACCCCGAGCGCGCGCTGCTCTTCCTCGTTCAGCTGGCTCAAGGGCGTGAGCCAGTGCAGCAGCCGGCCGAGCGAAGCCACCTGCGGGCCGGGCCCGCCCGGCGCCTCGCCTGCGGCGAACGGCGTCCCGCTCTGCACGCGCGGCATGCGATCGGGCACGAGCGCGACGATCTTCGCGAGCAGGGATGGGTTCATCATGGCTTGCCTCGGCATGTCCTCGCTCCCGTTTCTTGCCGCGAATGGTAGCGCAGTCCGATTGCCCCCGAACAAGGAAATTCTTCGCGCTGTCGCCGCTTTGCGACTGCGGTCGCGCAAGCGTTACGGGCCTGCTCGAGGCCGCGCTAGCGGCGCCCGGCGCGCGCCCTCCGGTCAGCCTACGCGCCGGCCGCGCGCATAGGGCGTCCGGGTCATGTGCGGCTGCTACCTTGCGACCATGTTTAAGCGAGTCCCGGCGCTCCTCCTCATCCTCCTCGCCGGGTGCTCGTCGCTCCTGCCGCGCGCCAAGGAAAACACGGCGAGCCCGTGGCAGAGCTACACCGAGGCGCAGCAGACCTTCGACAAGATCATCCCGGGGGAGACGCGCTTCGCCGACCTGAAGGAAATGCAGCTCGATCCCCAGGCGAGCCCGAACATCGCGGTGCTGAACTACTCCGACGTGCTGCGCCGCTTCGTGCCGAACGCCTCGATCGCGATCGCCGACCTCGACGTCGGCGTGAAGGACTGCATCAGCGCGAAGACGGTGTGCACCGGCTACGAGATCAACCAGAAGATCACGAGCAAGAAGCGCGAGGGCAACTTCCTCGCCGACCTCCTCGGCTTCCACCGCGAGACCGAGATTACCGGCTGGAGCTTCAACGGCCTGCTGCTCGTGAAGGACGGCGTGGTGATCTACAAGCTGACCGGCGGCCAGCCCGTCATCCTGCAGCACGAGGAGCAGAAGAACCCCCTCGGCCCGGCGATGGGCATCGCGCAGAAGCTGTTCGGCTTCTAATTCCTCGAGCTCTGGCTCGGCGGCTGCCAGCCGCCGCCCAGCGCCTTCATGAGATCCACGCTGAACGACAGCCGCGCCTGGCGGTTGCGCACGAACGCGAGCTCGGCGTCGTTCGCGGTGCGCTGCGCGTCGAGCACCTCGAGGAAGGGCGAGTAGCCCGATTCGTAGCGCAGGGTGGAGAGCTCGAGCGCGTTGCGCGCCGCGTTCAGGCGGTCCTGCAGGTCCGCTTCCGTGGCGCCGGACTGCTCCACGTTGACGAGGCCCTGCGACACCTCGACGAAGGCGCTCTGCACCGACTTCACGTAGGCGGCGAGCGCCTGCTCCTCGCGGCCGGTCGCCTGCTGCACGCGCGCTTCGCGCCGGCCCGCATCGAAGATGGGAAGCGTGAGCGCGTAGCCGAGCGTCCAGACACCGGCCCCGCTCGCGACGAGGCTGGAAAGGTTGCCGCTCTGCGCCCCGAGCGCGCCCGTCAGCGAGAGCGTCGGGAAGAGCGCCGCGCGGGCCACGCCGATCTGCGCATTCGCCGCGACCAGGCTCTGCTCCGAAGAGCGCACGTCGGGCCGCCGCTCGAGGAGCTGCGACGGCAGGCCGGCGGGCGGCGTCGGCGGCACCGGCAGCGCGAAGAGGTCCCCCGCGGCGAGCCTGAGGTCGAGCTTGCCTGCGAGCTGGCCGAGCTGGCGCTCGAGCAGCGCGCGCTGGCGATCGGTGTCGCGCCGCTGCACCAGCGCGTCGGAGAGGGCGCCTTGCGCCTGGTGTACGTCGAGCTCGGAGGCGATTCCGGCGTTGAGGCGATCGCGCGTGAGCTGCAGCACCTCGCGCCGCGTGCGGATGGTCTCGTCCAGCACGCGCAGCTGCACGTCGAGCGAGCGCACGCCGAAGTACGTCTGCGCGGTGGCGCTCGCGAGCGAGAGCGCCACCACGTCGCGCGCATACTGCGTCGAGAGCAGGTTCGCCTGCGCCGCCTCGTTCGCGCGCGACAGGCGCCCCCAGAAGTCCAGCTCGAAGGTCGTGGACGCGAGCAGCTGGTAGTTCGGCCGCACCAGCGGCGGCAGCGGCGCCGGCACGATGCGGGTGCTGGTGCGCGAATCGGTGTACGCGAAGCTGCCGGTCACCTCCGGGAAGAGCGAGGCGCGCGCCTCGCGCCAGACGCCCTCGGCCTCGAGCACGCGCGCGACCGCGAAGCGCAGGTCGGCGTTGCTCGCCTGCGCGGCGGCGACGAGCGCGTCGAGCTGGGGGTCGCGGTAGAGCATCCACCAGTTCGCCGCCAGTTGCGGGGATTCATTCGACAGCGCCTGCGCGTACTGCGCGGGGAGCTCGACCTGGGGGCGCTTGTAGTCCGGGCCCACGGTGGTGCAGGCCGGCAGGAGCAAAACCAGCAGGGCGGCGGCGGGCCTCATTTGACCTTCTTCCGGCCGCGGCTCATCCAGACGAAGAAGAGCGGCACGAAGATGGTGGCGATGAAAGTCGAGGCGAGCATCCCGCCCACGACACCCGTGCCCATGGCGCGGCGCGCGCCGGCGCCGGCGCCGGTCGCCGCCATGAGCGGCAGCACCCCGAGCACGAAGGCGAGCGAGGTCATGACGATGGGCCGGAAGCGCAGGCGCGCCGCGTTCACCGCCGCCTCGAGCGCGGACTTGCCTTCGAGGAAGCCCTGCTGCGCGAACTCGACGATCAGGATGGCGTTCTTCGCCGCGAGTCCGATCAGCACCACCAGGCCGATCTGGAAGTAGATGTCGTTCTCCAGCCCGCGCAGCGCGACGAAGCCGAGCGCGCCGAACACCGCGAAGGGCACCGAGAACACTACCGCGAAGGGCAGCAGCCAGCGCTCGTAGAGCGCGGCGAGAATCAGGAAGACCATCACGATGGCGAGGCCGAAGGCGATCGCCGACTGGCGCCCGGTGCGCTTCTCCTGGAACGCCTGGCCCGACCAGGCGACGGTGTAGCCCTCCGGCAGCGCCGCGGCCGCGACCTGCTCCACCGCGCGGATTGCCTCGCCCGAGGACACGCCCGGCTTGCCGCTGCCGATCACCTTCGCCGCGACGAAGCCGTTGAAGCGGTCGAGCGTCTCGGGACCGACGATGTTGCTCGTGCGGATGAGCGCCTTCAGCGGGATCATCTCGCGGGTCGTCGTCGAGCGGGCGTAAACCGCGCCGAGGTCCTCGGGCTGCGCGCGGAACGGCGCGTCGGCCTGCATCTGCACGCGGAAGGTGCGGCCGAACTTGTTGAAGTCGTTCACGTAGAGCGGCGCCATCGTGCTCTGCAGGGCGTCGAACACGTCCTGCACCGGCACGCCGAGCGAGATCGCCTTCTCGCGATCGACCTCCACCTTGAGCTGCGGCACGGTCGGCCGGTAGAAGGAGTTGATGCCCGCGAGGCGCGGATGCTGCGAGAGCGCCGCCATGAACGACTGCGTCACCTGGTAGAGGTGCTCCGGATCGGAGTCGCCGCGCGCCTGGACGTAGAACTCCAGGCCTCCCGCCGTGCCCAGGCCGCGGATCGCCGCCGGGTTGAAGGCGATCGTCAGGCCCTCGCGCAGGCCGGCGGTGCGCGAGGCCACGTCGCGGGCGATCACCGGCGCGGTGTTCGGGCCGCGCTCGTCCCAGCCCTTGAGCGGCACGAACATGGTCGCGGCATTCGTCTTGTTGCCGCCGCCGATGAGGTCGAAGCCGTTGATCGCCATCGTGTTGAGCACGCCGCGGTTCTGGCCGATCAGGCTCGACACCTCGGCGCTCATGCGGCGCGTGCGCTCCATGGTGGCGCCGTCGGGAAGCTGCACGTTGACGAAGATGTAGCCCTGGTCCTCGGCCGGCACGAAGCTGCCCGGCACCCAGGCGAAAAGCCCGATCGACACGCCCAGGACGCCGAGGAACCCGATCAGGGAGAGCCGCCGGTGGCGCAGCGCGAACTCGATCATCGCGAGGAAGCGCCCCGTGATCCAGGAGAAGCCGCGGTTGAACGGCAGGAAGAGCCGCGACTCGTGGTCGCCCTTCTTCATCAGGATGGCGCACAGCGCCGGCGTGAGCGTGAGGGCGATGAACCCGGAGATCACCACCGCGAAGGCGAGCGTGACCGCGAACTGGCGGTAGAGCTGGCCCGCGATGCCGCCGAGGAACGCCACCGGCACGAACACCGCGCACAGCACGAGCACGATCGCGACCACGGCGCCGGACACCTCGTCCATCGCCTCGAGCGCGGCCTCGAACGGGCGCATGTCGTTCTCGCGCATCAGGCGCTCGACGTTCTCCAGCACGACGATGGCGTCGTCCACCACGATGCCGATCGCGAGCACGAGCGCGAAGAGCGTGAGCGTGTTCATGGTGAAGCCGAGCGCCCACAGCCCGGCGAAGGCGCCGATGAGCGAGACCGGCACCGCGATCATCGGGATGATCGTCGCGCGCCAGGTCTGCAGGAAGACGAACACCACCGCGAGCACGAGGAGCGCCGCCTCGAAGATGGTGACGTTGACCTCGTGGATGGATGCGTCGACGAAGCGCGTGGTGTCGAAAGGAATGGTGTAGTCCACGCCCGGCGGGAAGCCGGTCTTGAGCTCCGCCATGCGCGTGCGCAGCGTCTGCGCCACCTCGAGCGCGTTGGCGCCGGGCTGCAGGAACGCCGCCATGCCGATGGTCGGCTTGCCGTCGAGCGTGTTCGAGGTGTCGTAGTTGAGCGCGCCGAGCTCGATGCGCGCGATGTCCTTCAGCTTCAGCACGCCCGCGGGTCCGGAGGCGCGCAGCACGATGTCGCCGAACTGCTCCGGGTCGACGAGGCGCCCGGTGGCGGTCACGGTGTAGACGATGTCCTGCCCCGCCGGCGCCGGCTCGGCGCCGATCTTGCCCGCGGCGTACTGCGCGTTCTGCGCGCGCAGGGCGTTCGCCACCTCCGCGGGCGTGATGCCGAGGCGCGCCATCTTGTCCGGCTGCAGCCAGACGCGCATCGAGTAGTCGCGCGCCCCGAATACGGTCACATCCGCCATGCCGGGCAGGCGCTTCAGCTCGTCCACCAGGTTGATGGAGGCGTAGTTGGAGAGGAACAGCGTGTCGCGGCTGTTGTCCGGGGAGGTGAGCGACACGACCAGCAGGATGTCGAAGGAGCGCTTCTGCACGATCAGGCCCTGGCGCCGGACTTCGTCGGGCAGGCGCGGCAGCGCGATGTTGACGCGGTTGTTCACGTTGAACACCGCCTGGTCGACGTTCGTGCCGGGCTCGAACGTGACCGTGATCTGCAGCGAGCCGGTCGAGGACGAGGAGGACTGGAAATACGACAGCCGCTCGACCCCCGAGAGCTGCTCCTCGATCGGCGCCGCCACGGTCTTCGCGATGGTCTCGGCGCTCGCTCCGGGATAGGTCGTGGTGATGAGCACGGTCGGCGGCGCGATCTCCGGATACTGCGCCACCGCGAGGAGCTTGGCGGCGACGAGGCCGGCGATGACGATGACGATCGCGATGACGCCGGCGAACACCGGCCGGTGAATGAAGAAGCGCGACATCTAGCCCTGGGCCTTCGCCTGGACCGCGGTGCCGGGGCGCAGCCGGATCAGGTTGTCGACGATGACCGAGTCCCCGCTCTTCAGCCCCTCGTCCACCACCCAGCCGTTGCCCAGCCACTGGCCGAGCTTGACCGGGCGCTGCTGCGCCTTGCCGTCGGCGCCCATCAGCCAGACGAAGCGGCCGCCCTCGTTCTGCGCGACCGCGGTCTGCGGCACGACGATCGCCTCGCGCGTGCCCGAGATCACGTGCACCTTCACGTACTGGCCCGGCAGGAGCGCGAGCTTCGCGTTCGGGAACTCGGCGCGCATCTGCACCGTGCCGAGGCTCGCGTCCACCGTCGAGCCGGAAAAATTGATCCGCCCGGCCACCGGGTAGGGCTTGCCGTCGGCGAGCTCGAGCTTCACCTGCGGCGCCCTGGCCTCGGTGGAGCGCAGCGCGGCGAACTCCGGCTCGGAGAGCGCGAAGCGCACCCAAAGCGGGTCGGCGCGCGTAATCGTGGTGAGCAGGCTCGAGTCCTGGCCCGGCGTGACGAGCGTGCCCACCGACTGCAGCGTGCGCCCGCTGATGCCGGCGATCGGGGCGTCCACCGCGGTCCACGAAAGGTTGAGCTCCGCCTGGCGCACGCGCGCCTCGGCCATGTCGACCGAGGCGTCGCTCTGCTTCGCGCCCGAGATTGCCTGGTCGGCTTCGCGCTGGCTGATCGCGCGCCGGTCGGCGAGGCGCTTCAGGCGATCCACTTCCTGCCCCGCGAGCTCGCGCTTCGCGCGCTCCTGCGCGAGCGCGGCGCGCGCCTGGGCGAGCTCGATCTCGTAGGGGGCGCGCTCGATGCGGAAGAGCGGCGCCCCCGCCTTCACGGTATCGCCTTCGGTGTAGAACTGCTGCTCGAGGATCCCGGAGACCCGCGCGCGCACCTGCACCTCGCGCGAGCCCTCGGTGCGGCCCACGGCCTCGAAGTCGATCGGCACCGGCTTCGCCTCGGCCTTCAGCACGGTCACGGACACGGCCGGCGGCGCGCTCGCCTCCTGGCGCGCGTCGCCCTTGGTGCAGGCGGCGAGCACGAAGGGAAGCAGCGCGGGCAGGAGGAGGAAGTTCTTTCTCATGAGGTCTTCTTTCCGCCGAAGGCAGCGATGAAGCAATCCACGATGCGCGCGACGCGCTTCTTCTCGTCTTCGCGCTCCCCGTTCACGCCGTAGAGGCGCTTCACGCGCTCGTGGCCCGCAAGCATGCCGAGGAAGGTCTCGGCGGCGAACTGCGCATCCTCGCGGCGCAGCTTTCCGGCCTGCATGGCGCTCTCCAGGACGTGCGCGAGCCGCCGCACCGTCTCTCCCGCGCCGCCGGCGTAGAGCGCGCGCGCGAGCGCCGGGAAGCGCGGCACCTCCGAGGTGAGGGTGCGGAACATGGCGAGGCCGTCCGCCCCGAGCACGCGCTTGCGGTAGGCGAGGCCGAAGCCGACCAGGCTCGCGCGCAGCTCCGCGCCCGCCTCGAGCTCCACCAGGATGCGCGCGGTGAGCGCGTTCGCCACCTCCTTGAAGAGGGCGTCCTTGCTCGGGAAATGGTGGTAGAGCGTCTGCTTGACGACCCCGGCGCGGCGCGCGATCTCGTCCACGCTCGAGCGGTAGCCGTCGCGCAGGAACGAGCGGGTGGCGGCGCGCAGCAGGCGGCCGCGGTTGTCGGCGGGCACGGGGAGGTCGGCGCTTGTAGTTAGACTAGACTGTGTAGTCTAGCAAACACTACGCCGCGACGCGCAAGGCGTCGCGCCCGGCGGCCTTGGCGTCGTACAGCGCGGCGTCGGCGCGCCGCAGCAGCGCCTCGGCGTCCTCGTGCGCGCCGTGCGCGATGCCGATGCTCGTGGTCACCAGGACCTCGCGGCCGCCCGCCTGCACCGGCGCGCGCACGCTCTCGAGGATCTTCTCCGCGACGCGCACCGCGCTCTCCGGGTCCTTCAGCTCCTCGAGCAGCACCACGAACTCGTCGCCGCCCAGGCGCGCCACGGTGTCGGTCGCGCGCACGCAGGCGGCGAGGCGCTCGGCGAACGCCTTCCAGGAGCGCGTCGCCCGCGGCATGGCCGAGGCTGTCGTTGATCCCCTTGAAACGGTCGATGTCGAGGTAGAGCACCGCCGCCCGGCTGTCGCCGCGGCGCGCGCGGGCGAGCGCGAGCCCGAGCCGGTCCATGAGCAGCGTGCGGTTCGCGACGCCGGTGAGCGGGTCGGACTGCGCCACCGACTGCAGCGCCTCCTCGATGCGCTTGCGGTCGGTGATGTCGAGGTTGGTGCCGATCATGCGCAGCGCCCGGCCGTTCGCCGGGTCGCGCTCGGTGACGCGGCCGCGCGACAGGATCCAGCGCCACTCGCCGCTGCGCGCCCGCACGCGGTGCTCGACCGCGTACGAGGGCCGCAGGCCCTTCACCGCCTCGCGCAGCACCCGGCGCGCGGTTTCCGCGTCCTCCGGGTGCAGCAGGGCGACGAGCTCCTCGAACTGCGCCACGCTCTCGGCGCGCGGCGCGCCGACGATCTGCGACCACGCCTCGCTCAGGTAGATGCGCCCGGTGCGCAGGTCGGCGTCCCAGAGCGCGACGCTCGAGCCGTCGAGCGCCTTCTCCAGCCGCTCGCGCGCCGCGCTGAGCTGCGCCTTCGCCGCGGCGAGCGGCGTCACGTCGCTGCCCAGCACGAAGAAGCCGCGCACCGCACCGTCGGGCGCCGCGTCGGGCACGTAGGTCGCCAGGATGCGCCGCTCGTCGATCGAGTATTCGTGCGAGACGCGCTCGCCGCGCAGGGCGAGGGCGATGTTCGCCTGCATGAGGGCGTAGCGCTCCTCGCCCCAGACCTCGCGCACCGTGCGCCCGGCGAGCTGCTCGCGCGGCATGCCGAGCCAGTCCTCGTAGGCGCGGTTGTTGAAATGGTAGCGCTCGCCGGCGTCGATGTAGGACACGAGCGCGGGCAGGTTGTCGGTGACCACGCGCAGCCGCGCCTCGCTCTCGCGCAGCTTCGCCGCAAGGGAGGCTGCGAGCTCGGCGCGCTGCAGGCGGCCGCGCAGCGCGAGCGCGCACGCGCCGAGGAAGGTCAGGCCGCCGAGCCAGCTGAGCGAGTTCGTCCAGGTCGAGAAGAACGCCGGGAAGCGCGCCGGGTGCGCGACGTTGAACGCGTAGTAGGCGAGCAGCACGGCGGCGCCGCCGGCGAGCGCGCGGCCGCCGCGCAGCGCGCCCGCGGCCAGCATGCCGATCGCGCCCCAGCCGACCGGCGAGAACGGCCCGACGCCCAGCCGCGTGAGCAGCTCCACGAGCGCGCACCCCGCCAGCGCCAGCCCGGCGCCGGCGAGCGCCTCGCGCAGCCTACGCATCGAAGGGATGGCGCAGGACGATCGTCTCCTCCCGGTCCGGCCCGGTGGAGATGAGGTCGATCGGCACGCCGCAAAGCCGCTCGATCGTCCGCAGGTAGTCCCGGGCGGGCTTCGGCAGCTTGTCCTGCGCCTTCACGCCCACCGTGCTCTCCTGCCAGCCCGGCATCTCCTCGTAGACCGGCACGCAGCGCTCGAGCTCCTCGGCCCCGACCGGCAGGATGTCGCTCAGCTCGCCGCCGATGCGGTAGCCGACGCAGAGCTTCACCGACTCCGCGCCGTCGAGCACGTCGAGCTTGGTGATGCACAGGCCCGAGACGCCGTTCAGCTGGATCGAGCGCTTGAGCGCCGCGGCGTCGAACCACCCGGTGCGCCGCGGCCGCCCGGTGGTCGCGCCGAACTCCTGCCCGCGCTGGCGCAGGCGCTCGCCGACGTCGTCGGAGAGCTCGGTCGGGAACGGCCCTTCGCCCACGCGCGTGCTGTAGGCCTTGGTGATGCCGAGCACGTAGTGCAGGTGCATCGGCCCGAGCCCGGCGCCGGCGGAGGCCGCGCCGGCGACGCAGTTCGACGAAGTGACGTAGGGATAGGTGCCGTGGTCGATGTCGAGCAGCGACCCCTGCGCGCCCTCGAAGAGCAGGTTCTTGCCCTTGCGATTGGCATGGTAGAGCGCGCGCGGCACGTCGGCGACGAGCGGCGCGAGGCGCGGCGCGAGCGCGAGCGCTTCGTCCAGGGTTTTCTGCAGCTCGACCGGCGGCTGGCCGTAGAACTTCTGCAGGACGAAATTGTGGAACTCGAGCAGCTCCCTCAGCTTCTCGGCGAAGCGCGCCGGCTTGAAGAGGTCCTGCAGCCGCAGCGCGCGGCGCGCCACCTTGTCCTCGTACGCCGGGCCGATGCCGCGCCCGGTGGTGCCGATCTTCTTCGCCGCCTCGCGCGCGCGGTCGAGCGCGACGTGGTAGGGAAGGATGAGCGGGCAGGCTTCCGACACGATGAGGCGCGCGACGACGTTGCGCACCCCGCCCTGCTCCAGCGTGTCCATCTCCTCGATCAGCGCGTGCGGCGAGAGCACGACGCCGTTGCCGATGAAGCAGTCGACCTCGCTCCTCAGGATCCCGGAGGGGATGAGGTGCAGCACCGTCTTCTTGCCGCCGATGACGAGCGTGTGGCCCGCGTTGTGCCCGCCCTGAAAGCGCACCACGCCCTGCGCGCGGTCGGTCAGCCAGTCGACGATCTTGCCCTTGCCTTCGTCGCCCCATTGCGTGCCGACGACGACGACGTTTCTCGCCGCGGCGCTCATTTCCTTTTCTTCTTCGCCACGGACGCCGAAGACAGGCCCCTCAGGTCGATCGAGAAGCCGGTCGCCGGGCGCGCGCGGCCGAACGCCTTGCCGACCTCGTCATAGCGGCCGCCGCGCGCCACGGCGCCGCTCACGCCGTCGCAGTACGCGTCGAACACCGCGCCGGAGTGGTAGTGATAGCCGCGCAGCTCCGCGAGATCGAAGCTCGCGGGCAGCGAGCAGGCTCGGGCGAGCTTGCGCAGCGTTCCGAGCGCCCGCGTGAGCTCGGGCAGGCGCGGCAGCGCCTTCTCCGCGCGCTCGAGCACCTCGGCGCCGCCGTAGAGCTCGGGCAGCAGCAGGATGGCTTTCCTCAGCTCCGCGGGGAATTTCTTCACGCGCTGCTCGAGCGCGGGAACGTCCTTGCGCTGCAGCGCCTCGAAGAGCTCGCCCTCGAGCTCGGGCCCGGCCTTCGCCTGCCGCACGAGCGAGCGGAACACCGCGACGTGCCCGATGTCGATGCGCGCGCCGCCGAACCTGACGATGCGGCCCGCAGCCTCGAGCGCCTCGCACAGCAGCCGCAGCACCTCGAGATCGGCCTCGGCGCCCGCCTCGCCGTAGATCTCGGCGCCGATCTGGATGGGCTCGCGCGTCGCGCCCGGCGCCGCGGGCCGCGTGTGCAGCACGCTGCCGCAGTAGCACAGACGCGTCACGCCGCGGCGGTTGAGGAGGTGCGCGTCGATCCGCGCCACCTGCGGCGTGATGTCGGCGCGCAGGCCCATCATCCGGCCGGAGAGCTGGTCCACCACCTTGAAGGTGCGCAGCTCGAGGTCGTGGCCCGTGCCGGTGAGGAGCGAGTCGGTGTACTCGAGGAGCGGCGGCATGACGAGCTCGAACCGGTTCTTGAAGAAGAGATCGAGGATCGCGCGCCGCAGGCCCTCGATCCGCATCGCCTCCGCGGGAAGGATGTCCTCGATGTATTCCGGCAGGACCCAGCGCATCACGGAAGCACTCGGCGCATCAGCTGCGCACCCAGAGGAGGATCAGCAGGCCGACCAGCATCGACGACAGGCCGACGAAGCGGATCTGGCCGTCGGTCATCTGCGTGATGCGCCGGAAGGTGTCGCGCCAGAGGTTAGGCGCGAGGAACGGCAGCACCCCTTCGAATATCAGCATCAGGGCGAGCGCCATGATGAAGGTCGTGCCCACGCATCGCCCTTACTTGCGCCCCGCGGCCGCGGGCGCGCCGCGCCCCTGGGAATCCCTGAGGTAGCGCAGGAATTCGGAGTTCGGCTCGAGCAGCATCAGGTCCTTGCCGCGGAAGGTCGAGCGGTAGGCCTCCATGCTGCGGTAGAACGAGTAGAACTCCGGGTTCTGCGAGAACGCATTGGCGTAGATGGCCGAGGCCCGGGCATCGCCCTCGCCCTTGGTGCGCTGCGCGTCGCGGTAGGCCTCGGCGAGGATGACCTCGCGCTGGCGGTCGGCGTCGGCGCGGATGCGCTCGGCCTCGGCGGCGCCGGTCGAGCGCAGCTCGTTGGCGATGCGCTTCCTTTCCGCCTGCATGCGGCCGAACACCGAGTCGCTCACTTCCTGCGGCAGGTCGACGCGCTTCAGGCGCACGTCCACCACCTCGACGCCGATGCGCTTCAGGTCGGCGTCGGCCTTCTCCCGCACGCGCGCCATCAGCTCCTCGCGCTGGCCGGAGACGACGTCGTGCAGGCTGCGCACGCCGAACTCGTCGCGCAGGCTGCCGGCGACGGTCTGCTTGATCCGCGTCGCCGCGCGGAACTCGTCGCCCTGCACGCTGATGTAGTACAGGCGCACGTCGCTGATGCGCCACTTCACGAACGAATCCACCAGCACCGGGCGGTTGCCCGAGGTCAGGAAGCGCAGCGGCTCGGGATCGTCGAACGTGAGGATGCGCATGTCGAACAGGCGCACGTTCTGGATGAGCGGCCACTTGAGGTGCAGGCCGGAGCGCGTCACCACCTCCTTCACCTCGCCCAGCTGGAACACGATCGCGTTCTGGCGCTGATCCACCGTAAAGAGCGCGCTCGAGGCGATCAGCACCACGATGACGACGACGGCGATGATCGGGCCGACGGCCTTCATCGCTCGCTCCGCTCGCGGTTGCGCAGCGTGTCGCGCGAGCGCGGCCCCATGTCCGGCGTCGCCGGCTCGGGCGAGGGACCCTGCGCCGCCTGCGCTTCGGACTGGCCCGAGGAGCCGGCCTCGTGCATCAGCTTGTCGAGCGGCAGGTAGAGCAGGTTCCCGGCGCCCTTGTAGTCGAGCATGATCTTGTTGGTGGCCGAGAGGACCTGCGTCATCGTGTCGATGTACATGCGCTCGCGCGTGATCGCGGGCGCCTTGGCGTACTCGCCGAGCACCTGCTTGAAGCGCGAGGCCTCGCCCTCCGCGTTGGCGATCACGCGCTGCTTGTAGCCGTCGGCTTCCTGCAGCAGGCGCGAGGCGGTGCCGCGCGCGCGCGGGATGACGTCGTTCGCGTACGCCTGCCCCTCGTTCTTCTGCCGCTCGCGGTCCTGGTTCGCCTTCACCGCGTCGTCGAAGGCGGCCTGCACCTGCTCGGGCGGCTGCGCGTTCTGCACGGTCACCGCGCTGATCGCGATGCCGGTGCCGTAGCGGTCGTGGATCTGCTGCATCAGCTCGTGCGCCTTGTTCGCGATGTCGACCTGCGTCTCGTACAGGATCGCGTCCATCTTGCTCTTGCCGATCACCTCGCGCATCGCCGTCTCGGCGATCTGCTGCGCGGTCTCGTCCGGGCGGCGCACGTTGAAGATGTAGTCGCGCGCGTCCTTCACCGTGTACTGCACCGCGAACTGCAGGTCGACGATGTTCTCGTCGTCGGTGAGCATCAGCGATTCCTTGAGCACCTTGGTGCGCACGTTGTTGCGGTAGCCCACTTCGAGCGTGCGCACCTGCGCGAGGTTGACGAGCTCGTGCGTCTGGATCGGCCAGGGCAGGCGCCAGCGCAGGCCGGGGCCGGTCTCCTCGGCGTAGCGGCCGAAGGTGAGCACGACGCCGCGCGAGGCCGCGTCGACGATGTAGAAGCCGCTCGCGAGCCAGACGATCAGCACCAGCGCGACGAGCAGCCCCGCGCCGCCGCCGAGGTGGCGGATGCCTCCGCCGCCCGGAGGCGGCGGCTCGCGCGGCCCCGACGGCTCCCGAGGCGGCCCCGGCGGCAACCAGGGCCCGCCCGACCTGGACGAGCTCTGGCGCAACTTCAACCGCAAGCTGAACGAGCTGTTCGGCC
>DASRFM010000024.1:0-109807 GCA_035651575.1 Burkholderiales bacterium
GCGCTACCCGCGCGAGCTCTCCGGCGGGCAGCGCCAGCGCGTGGCGATGGGGCGCGCGATCGTGCGCGACCCGAAGGTCTTCCTGTTCGACGAGCCGCTGAGCAACCTCGACGCCAAGCTGCGCGTCGCGATGCGCGCCGAAATCAAGGCGCTGCACCAGCGCCTGAAGACCACCACGGTGTACGTGACGCACGACCAGGTGGAAGCGATGACCATGGCGGACCGCATCGCGGTGATGAACGAGGGGCGCATCGAGCAGCTCGGCGAGCCGCTGCAGCTCTACGACCGGCCGGCGAACCTGTTCGTCGCGCAGTTCATCGGCTCCCCGGCCATGAACGTGTTCGACGGCGTCTTCCGCGGCGGCGCCGTCGAGGCGCTGGGCGCGCGCTGGCCCTGCAGCGCGCGCGCGGCCGAGGGCCAGGCGCTGAAGTACGGCATCCGCCCGGAGCACCTGAAGATCGCGGCAAGCGGCATCCCGGCGCAGGTGGTGGTGGTCGAGCCGATGGGCGCGGAGACCGAATTCGTCGTCAGCATCGGCGGCGCGCGCCTCACGCTGCTCGCCGGCGGCCGCTCCGCGGCGAAGCCCGGCGAGACGCTCTTCGTCGCGCCGCAGGCCGCCGACGCGCATCTCTTCGACGCCGCCTCGGGTACCCGGGTCTAGAGGCAGGGTTTAGAATTCCCCGATCCATGGCAGCACAGAAGGACTGGGAATTCCCGGGCGAGATGCGCCCGCGCCCCGAGGACTGGCGCTTCGACCTCGACGCGGCGCTCGACGCGGTGGTGCTGGTGCGCTCCGAGATCCCGGAGGACGCCTTCACCGCGCCGCTCCTCGGCACCGAGCGCGCGGGCAACGGCGTCGTCATCCGCGAGGACGGCCTCGTGCTCACCATCGGCTACCTCATCACCGAGGCGAGCACCATCTGGCTGCGGACCAACAAGGGTCAGGTGATCGGCGGCTTTCCGCTCGCCTACGACCAGGCGACCGGCTTCGGCCTGGTGCAGCCGCTCGGCCGGCTCGCGGTGAAGCCGCTCGAGCGCGGCACCGCGGCGTCGTGCCGCGTCGGCGAGAACGTGGTGGTCGCCGGCAACGGCGGCCGGCCGCACGCGCTCAAGGCGACCATCTTCGCCAAGCGCGAGTTCGCGGGCTACTGGGAGTACGCGCTCGACGAGGCCATCTTCACCGCGCCGGCGCACCCGCAGTGGGGCGGCGCCGCGCTCATCGGCTCCGACGGCAAGCTGCTCGCGCTCGGCTCGCTCCTCGTGCAGGAGAAGGTGGACGGCGGCACGCTGCAGGGAAACATGCTCGTGCCGATCGACCTGCTCGCGCCGATCCTCGACGACCTGCTGAAGCTCGGGCGCTCCTCGCGAGCGCCGCGGCCGTGGCTCGGCCTCTACGCCACCGAGGCCGGCAAGCACTTCGCCGTCGCCGGGCTCGCGCCGGGCGGCCCGGCCGAGCGCGCCGGCGTCCAGGTGGGCGACATCATCCTGGAAGTCGCGGGCGCCAAGCCCTCGAGCCTCGCCGACCTCTGGCGCAAGATCTGGGCGGTCGGCCCGGTGGGCAGCATCGTGCGCCTCAAGGCGACGCGCAAGGACGTGATGCGCGAGGTGGCGATGCAGTCCGCCGACCGCAACGACTTCCTGAAGAAGCCGCACCTCCACTAGCCGGCGTAGCGGCTTTCGGGCAATCCCTTCACTCCGGGATGCGCGGCGAACAAGCCGCCGCTCCTGGAGGTGGTGATGTAGAGCGTGTCGAGCGCGGCGCCGCCGAAGCAGCAGCACGTCGTTCCCTTCGCCGGCACCTCGAGCACGCGATCGATTTTGCCGTCCGGCGCGTAGCGCACCACGCGCCCGGCGCCGTGCTCGCAGTTCCACAGGCAGCCCTCGGCGTCCACGCAGGAGCCGTCCGGACGCCCCGCCGTCCGGGCGAAGATGCGCTCGTTCGCCGATTCGCCCGCTTCGCCGTCGTAGTCGAACGCCCAGATCGTCTGGCGCGGAGTGTCGGCGAAGTACATCGTGCGCCCGTCCGGGCTCCAGGCGAGGCTGTTCGGGATGGCCACGCCGCGGCGCTTGAGCTCGAGGCCGCTGCCGTCGAGGCGGAAGAGGCGCCCCGTGGGCGGGAAGTCCGGCTCCTGGAGCGTGCCGACCCAGAAGCGGCCGGCGCGGTCGCAGCGCCCGTCGTTGAAGCGCGGCGAGCCGCCGTTCGGCGGCATCGCGGCGAGGAGGCGCGATTGCTCCTCGTCCCAGACGTAGATGCCGCTCTGCATCGCCGCGAGCAGCCCGCCCGCCTCGCGCAGCGCGATGCTGCCGACCGGCTCGGGGAGCGGGAAGCTCTCCGGGCGGTCCTTGTATCGCTTGATGGCCTGGCCGTGGATGTCGACCCACCACAGGCACTGCGCGCGCTCGTCCCAGATCGGACATTCGCCCAGGCGGTCGCGGCTGTCTACGATTTGCTCGACGGGGAAAGCCATTCGTTCAAAATACCACGCGATGTTTGCCGACATTCCGGGCGCGCGCATCTGGTACGAGGACACGGGGGGCCACGGCGCCGCGGTCGTGCTGCTGCACGCCGGGACGGGGAGCACGCTGATGTGGGAGCGCCAGCTACCCGCGCTTCGCGAAGCCGGGTTGCGCGCCATCGCCTACGACCGCCGCGGCCACGGGCGCACCGAGAGCGAGTCCTGCGATGTCCCGGCCGTAGACGACCTGCGGGGCCTCGCGAACCGCCTCGGGCTCACGAGATTCCACCTTGTCGGAACCGCCGCGGGCGGCATCGTCGCGTTCGACTTCGCGCTTTCGCATCCCGACCGGCTGCTCACGCTCACGGTGGCGAACAGCATCGGCGGCATGCAGGACGAGGAGTACCTCGCGCTGCAGCGCCGCCTGCGGCCCTCGCCCCAGTTCGACGCGCTTCCGGCCGAGGTAAGGGAACTCGGGCCGGCGTACCGCGCGGCGGACTCCGAGGGCACGCGGCGCTGGATCGAGCTCGAGCACGCGAGCCGGCGCGCGGGAGCGAAGAAGCAGCCGCCGCGCAACACGCTCAAGTTCGCCGCGCTCGAGGCCATCCGCGTGCCGACGCTTCTCATCACCGGGGATGCGGACCTCTACACGCCCCCGCCGGTGCTCGAGCTCTTCCGCAGACGGATCGCGGGCTCGACCTCCGTCGTGCTGCAGAACTGCGGCCACTCCGCCTATTGGGAGCAGGCCGAGGTCTTCAACAGCACGCTGCTCGACTTCCTCAGCGGAGCAGCCCGATCTCCCTGAGGTAGCGCTGCACGCCGGGATGGAGCAAGTCCCGGCGCGGGGCCGCCGACAGCGTGTTCGCCAGGGTCGTCTCGCGCGCCTGGAGGAGGCTCGCGCCCAGCGCCGGCTCCGCGCGGTGGATGGCGCGCGCGAGGCGGTAGCCCGTTTCCTCGGCAAGGCCGGGGCGCGCAAACACATAGCTCCACGATCCGACCGAAGGCAGCGCCTGGCTCTGTCCCGCGTAGCTGTTTGCCGGCAGCGTCACGCGCTGCAGTGCCGGATTCTTCTTCAGCACCGTCTCGATTTCGTCTTGCGCGAGACCGACGAAGCGCCCGCCCTCCTTTGCGAGGGCGCCGAACGCCGGCCAGCCCACGCCCGCACCCCAAACCGCGGCGGCTTTCCCTTCGCGCAGCAAAGGAGGCCCGTCCTCGGCCTTCTGCAGGGTGATTTCCTGCACCTCGATGCCGAGCGATCTCAATACGGTCCGGCCGAGCACCGTGATCCCCGAAGCCTGCGTGCCGAGCACCACCGGCTTGCCGCGCAAATCCGATACGCGCTCAACCGGGCTCGACGGCAGCACGATGAACATTCCCGGCGAGGCGTACATCGCGCACACGATGCGGTGCGGCGTGCCGGGCCTTGCGAGCGCCTCGCTCGCGAGCTCGCCGGCGACGAGCGCCAGATCCAGCTTGCCCGCCTCGAGGAGCGGAAGGTTCTCCGTGCTGCCCTTGGTGTTCCTCGCTTCAATCCTGAAATTCTTTTCCTGCCCGTTGACCGCGCTCGCAAACGCGTCGCCGTAGACCGGGAAGCCGCCGCCCGGAGTCGCGGTGCCGAGGACGAGGACCATCAGGGTTTCGCTCATGGCCTTATCTTAGCGTTGTGTAGAATTCCCGCGGCATCCATGAAGAGTCTCCTTCGCTTCGCGCGCGCGATCGATCGCCTGAACGAGCTCATCGGCCGCGGCGTCTCGTGGCTCGGGCTCGCCGCGGTGCTGATCTGCGCGGCCGCCGCGATCGCGCGCTACGGGATGAACATCGGCTCGAACGCCTGGCTCGAGATCCAGTGGTATCTCAACGCGGCGGTGTTCCTGCTCGTCGCCGCCTATGCGCTGAAGCGCAACGACCACGTGCGCATCGACGCCATCGCGGGGCGGCTGCCGCCGCGCTTCCTCGCCTGGATCGACATCGTCGGCGGCATCGTGGCGCTGCTGCCGACGACGCTCATCATCGCGTGGTACAGCTGGCCCTCGCTCGCGAACTCGTTCCACATCAGCGAGTATTCGTCCGATCCCGGCGGCCTGATCCGCTGGCCGGTGCGGCTGCTGATCCCGGTCTCCTTCACCCTCCTCGCGCTGCAGGGCGTCTCGGAAATCATCAAGCGCGTCGGCTTCCTCAAGGGCATGGTCCCGGCCTCGGAATTCGAGCGCAGGGAACACGCCTCATAAGATGTCGCTCGATCTCATCGCGCCGCTGATGTTCGCCGGGCTGGTGGTGTTCCTCATGCTCGGCTATCCGGTCGCGTTCTCGCTCGCCTTCACCGGGCTCGCCTTCGGCCTGCTCGGCATCGAGCTCGGCATGCTGCAGCCGGCGCTCCTGCAGGCGCTGCCCGAGCGCGTGCTCGGCATCATGGCGAACTCGACGCTCCTCGCGATCCCCTTCTTCACGCTGATGGGCCTCATCCTCGAGCGCAGCGGCATGGCGGAGGAGCTGCTCGATACCGTCGGCCAGCTCTTCGGCGCGATCCGCGGCGGGGTCGCCTATGCCGTCGTCTTCGTCGGCGCGCTGCTCGCGGCGACCACCGGCGTGGTGGCGGCTTCCGTGCTCGCCATGGGCCTCATCTCGCTGCCGGTGATGATGCGCTACGGCTACTCCAACCGCCTGTCGAGCGGCGTGATCGCCGCTTCCGGGACGCTCGCGCAGATCATTCCGCCGAGCCTGGTGCTGATCGTGCTCGCGGACCAAATGGGCACCTCGGTGGGCGACATGTACGAAGGCGCGCTCTTTCCGGGGCTCGGGCTCGCGGTGCTGTACGCGGTGTGGGTGCTCATCGTCTCCATCGTCAAGCCCGAGGCGGCGCCGGCCTGCCCGCCCGAGATGCGCACGCTGCACGGCGCGAAGCTGGTGGGCAAGGTGTTCACCTCGATGATCCCGCCGCTGGTGCTGATCTTCCTCGTGCTCGGCACGATCTTCATCGGCGTGGCGACGCCCACGGAGGGCGGCGCGATGGGCGCGAGCGGAGCCCTCGTCATGGCGCTCGCCAAGCGCAAGCTCTCCTGGCAGCTCCTCAGGCAGGCGGTGGAATCCACCGCGACCATGACGAGCTTCGTGATGTTCATCCTCGTCGGCTCGACGGTGTTCAGCCTGGTGTTCCGCGGCGTGAACGGCGACCTGTGGGTCGAGCGGCTGCTGCTGCACGTGCCGGGCGGCGCGCTCGGCTTCCTCGTCGTGGTGAACGTGATGATCTTCCTGCTCGCGTTCTTCCTCGACTACTTCGAGATCGCCTTCATCATGGTGCCGCTGCTCACGCCGGTGGCGCAGAAGCTCGGCATCGACCTCATCTGGTTCGGCGTGCTGCTCGCGGTCAACATGCAGACCTCGTTCCTGCACCCGCCGTTCGGCTTCGCGCTCTTCTACCTGCGCAGCGTCGCGCCGAAGAGCGTGAAGACCACCGACATCTACTGGGGCGCGATTCCGTTCGTCTGCATCCAGATCCTGATGGTGGCGACGGTCATCGCCTTCCCCAGGCTCGTGACCAGCCATGTCACCGCGGCCGAGACGGTCAAGGGGACCGGCGCCGAGGAGCTGCAGCGCCAGATGCAGGAGATGCAGCCCGGCGCACCCGCGGCCGGCAAGGCGCCCGCCGCGGGTGACCAGAAGTCCGACGACGCCACGTCCGAGATCGAACGCGCGCTGAAGGAAGAGAAGTAAAGCCTACTTCACCGGGTTGTTGTAGACGAAGTTCTCGTAGGCGAATTCCTGCACCCGGTGCCAGAGGAACTGCTCGGCGCGGAATTTCTTCCACGGCTCGTAGATCTTCTTCCACGACGGGTTCTTGCCGGCCTCGTCCTCGTAGAGCTCGTAGGCCGCCTTCTGCGCCGCCTTGAGGATCTCGCCGGAGAACTGGTGCAGCTTCACGCCGTTCTTCACCAGGCGCTGCAGCGCGGGGACGTTCTTCGCGTCGTACTTGGCCATCATGTCGACGTTGGCCTCGTAGCACGCCGCCTCGATCGCCGCCTGGTATTCCTTCGGCAGCTTCTCCCATTCCTTCAGGTTGACGTAGAGGGAGTACATCGAGTTGGACTCCCACCAGCCGGGGAAGTAGTAGTTCGGCGCGATCTTGTAGAAGCCGAGCTTCTCGTCGTCGTAGGGCCCGACCCACTCCGCGGAGTCGATCGCGCCGCGCTCGAGCGCCGGATAGATGTCGCCGCCCGCGATCTGCTGCGGCACCGCGCCCAGGCGCGCCATCACCTCGCCGCCCAGGCCCGCGATGCGCATCTTCACGCCCTTGAGATCCGCGACCTTGCTGACGGGCTTCCGCCACCAGCCGCCCATCTGCGCGCCGGTGTTGCCGGCCGGGAACGAGATGAAGCCGAAGTCCTTGAAGAACTCGCGCACCAGGTCCTGGCCGCCGCCGTAGTAGATCCAGGCGTTCTGCTCGCGCTGGTTCATGCCGAAGGGCAGCGTCGTGTCGAAGGCGAAGGTCTTGTTCTTGCCGACGAAGTAGTAGCTCGCGGTGTGCGAGCACTCGATCGTGCCCTGCTGCAGCGCGTCCACCACGCCGAACGCCGGGACGATCTCGCCCGCGGCGAAGACGCGGATCTGGAACTTGCCGCCGGTGATCTGCTCGACGCGCTTCGCGATGACTTCGCCGCCCCCGTAGATGGTGTCCAGGCTCTTCGGGAAGCTCGAGGCGCAGCGCCAGCGCACCGTCGGCAGCGCCGGGGCCTGCGCCACCGCTTGCGCGGCTGCGGCGCTCGTTACTGCGGCGACCGCGCCGCGAGCCAGAAATTTACGTCTGTCCATCTGCTCCCTCCTTCGTTGTTGAATGTGGATTCAATGTACCCGGTGCTCACCCCAGCGTCGGCATGTTGAGGCCCGGCGCGGGCGTGTCCTGGTGCGGCCAGCGCGTGGTGACGACCTTGGTGCGCGTATAGAACTTGACGCCCTCGACGCCGTGCACGTGCAGGTCGCCGAAGAGCGAGTTTTTCCAGCCGCCGAACGAGTAGAACGCCACCGGCACCGGGATCGGCACGTTGATGCCGACCATGCCGACCTGCACTTCGTTTTCGAACTTGCGCGCGGCGCCGCCGGACTCGGTGAAGATCGCCGTGCCGTTGGCATACGGGTTCGCGTTCACCAGCGCGATCGCTTCCTCCAGCGTTGCGACGCGCAGCACGCTCAGCACCGGGCCGAAGATCTCGTTCTTGTAGATTTCCATGCCGGGCTTCACGTGGTCGAAGAGCGTGGTGCCGAGGAAGAAGCCCTCCTTCCGCGGAGGCACGCTGCCGTCGAGGACGGCCGTTGCGCCTTCGGATTTTCCCTTGGCGACAAAACCCGCGACCTTGTCGCGGTGCTCGGCCGTCACCAGCGGGCCCATGTCGACGCCGGGCTGGTCGCCGGGGCCGACCTTGAGCGCTTGCGCCTTTCGCTTCAGCAACGACACCAATTTGTCCCCTGCGCTGCCGACCGCCACGATCGCCGAGATCGCCATGCAGCGCTCGCCGGCCGAGCCGTAGCCGGCGCCGATCAGCGCGTCGGCGGCGAACTCGAGGTCCGCGTCGGGCAGCACCACGGCGTGGTTCTTCGCGCCGCCGAGCGCCTGCACGCGCTTGCCGGTCCTCGCGCAGCTTTCATAGATGTACTTCGCGATCGGCGTGGAGCCGACGAACGAAACGGCGGAAATTCCCTCGTGGGATAGCAAGGCATCCACGGCCTGCTTGTCGCCGTGCACGACGTTGAGCACGCCGTCGGGCAGGCCGGCCTCCTTGAAGAGCTCGGCCATCCGCACCGAGGCCGAGGGTACTTTCTCCGAGGGCTTCAGGATGAACGTGTTTCCGCAGGCGATGGCGACCGGGAACATCCAGAGCGGCACCATGACCGGGAAATTGAACGGCGTGATGCCCGCGCAGACGCCGACCGGCTGGCGCACGGTGTGCGTGTCCACTTGCGTGCCGACGTTCTCCGAGTGCTCGCCCTTCAGGAGATGCGGAATGCCGCAGGCGAACTCCACCACCTCGATGCCGCGCTGCACCGAGCCTTCGGCGTCGGGAAGCGTCTTGCCGTGCTCCTCGCTGACGATTTTCGCCAGCGGCTTCTGGTTCTTCTTGAGCAAAGACAGGAATTCCTGCATGACGCGCGCGCGGCGCAGCGACGGCGTGTCGCGCCAGGCCGGCAGCGCGGCCTGCGCCGCCTTCACGGCCGCATCGACGGTGCCCGGGTCGGCGAAGACGACCTGCTTCGTCACCTGGCCGGTCGCCGGGTTGTAGACGTCGCCCCGCCTGCTCGAATGCCCGGAAGGCGCGAGCGCCTTTCCGTTGATCCAGAGCGGAACGGTCTCGAGCTTCAAGTCGGCGGGCTTGTTCATGGCGAAATGGTAGTCCTAGGGCTTGAGATAAGCATATCCCTCGCGCTGCTGCAGGCGCGCGATTTCGGCGACGCCCGAGGGCACGAAGACCACGTCGTCGATGAACTGCTCCTTCTTCAGCTTGCGCTCGCGCAGCGTGATCAGGCACACCTCGAAGCGAACGCCGTCGCCTTCCAGCGTCTGCACGATGGTCTCGTAGGGATTGCCGTTCTTGTCCTTCATGCCCTTCATGAGGAAGTCGACGCCCAGCGAATGGGTCACCACCACGATCTTCGCCTTCGGGTTCACCTCGAGGTGGTTGCGCACGTTGCGCAGGCCCGCGCTCGCCTGGTCGAGGCCGAGGTTGAGGTGGTAGACCACCTTGTCGGGGCCCACGGGATCGGGGTCCGCGGCGGCGGCGGCGCAGGAGAAGAAAAGGAAAAAGACGAGCGGCAGGACCCTCATGGCAGCCTCCACGAACCGGGATACTGAACAATAGCGCATGGCCGACGCCCTCGTCCCCGCCCGTCTCGCGTTCCGCGACGGCACGCCCTACTCCGAGGCGTTCGGCGACCTTTACCACAGCGCCGAAGGCGGCCCCGGGCAGGCGCGGCACGTCTTCCTCGGCGGCAACGGCCTTCCGGCGCGCTGGGCCGGGCGGCGGCGCTTCGTCATCCTCGAGACCGGGTTCGGCTGCGGCCTGAACTTCCTCGAAACCTGGCGCGCCTGGCGGCAGGATGCGCGCCGTCCCGGGCGCCTGCATTTCGTCTCGATCGAGAAGCACCCCTTCGCGCTCGACGATCTGCGCGCGCTGCACGAGCGGTACGAGGGATTGCGCGAAGAAGCGGCGTCGCTGCACGCGGCGTGGCCGATGCTCGTCCCGGGTGCGCAGCGCATCGAGCTCGACCGCGGCCGCGTCGTGCTGACGCTCCTCTTCGCCGACGTCGCGCGCCTGCGCGAGCTGCGCCTCGCCGCGAACGCGGTCTACCTCGACGGCTTCGCGCCGGCGAAGAACCCGGACATGTGGTCGCCCGCGATCCTGCGCGCGGTCTCGCGCCTTTGCGCGAAGGACGCCACGCTCGCCACGTGGAGCGTCGCAGCGTCCGTGCGCTCGGCGCTCGCGGCCTGCGGCTTTGCGACGGAAAAAGCGCCGGGCTTCGGCGCGAAGCGCGAGATGCTGCGCGGCCGCCTGGTCCGCAACGGGCTCGAGGAGAAGGACCCCGGGAACCGAAAGGCGCTCGTGATCGGCGCCGGCCTCGCCGGCGCGGCAATGTGCGAGCGCCTGTGCGCGCGCGGCTGGCAGGTCACGCTGCTCGAGCGCCACGCGGCGCCGGCGCAGGAGGCGAGCGGCAACCTCGCCGGCACGTTCCACCCGATCATGACGCCCGACGACAGCGTCTTCGCGCGCCTCACGCGAGCGGGTTTCCTTCACGCTTCGCAGAAATTGAAGAGCCTGGACGGCGTGCGCTGGGACCCTTGCGGCGTGCTGCAGCTCGCGCGCGACGAGAAAGAAGCGCGCTCGCAGGCCGCAGCGATGGAAGCGCTCGCACCCCCGCCCGCGTACGCGCAAGGGGTCACGCGGGAAGAAGCGTCGCGGCACGCCGGCGTCGCGCTCGCGGCGGGCGGGCTCTGGTTTCCCGGGGCGGGCTGGATCCAGCCGCGCTCTTTCGTTGAAGCTCTGCTTCGCGCCTGCGGCGAGCGCCTCACGCGCCGCTTTTCCCACGAGGTCCAGGCTCTGGAGAAGGATGCGGTAACCGTGCTCTGCACGGGACACGATGACCTGCATCGAATCCCGCACGCGCGGCTGCGCCGCGTGCGCGGCCAGGTGAGCTACGCGCCCGAGGGCGCGCTCGAAGCGCCGCGCGTGGTCGTGCTGCGCGGCGGCTTCGTCCTGCCGCCGATCGACGAGACCTGCGTGATCGGCGCGAGCTTCGACATCGAGGACGACGATGCGGCTGTGCGCGCGTCCAGCCACGCCGGCAACGTCGAGCGGCTGAGCCGGATCCTGCCGGGCGCGTCTCTCGATCCGGACAGGCTCGAAGGGCGCGTGGGCTTTCGCATCGTTGCCCCCGACCGGCTGCCGCTCGCGGGCGCGATCGCGCACGACGTGCACGCGCTTCTCGCGCTCGGCTCGCGCGGGCTGGTGTGGGCGCCGCTCGCCGCCGAACTCGTCGCGAGCGCGCTCGAAGGCGAGCCGCTGCCGCTCGAGGCGCCGCTCGCCGCGGCGCTCGACCCGGGACGCTTCGCGCGGCGCGCCGCCGCTAGGGCCGCTGCAGGATCGCCGGGCCGGCCTGCGCGACCTGCGTGATGCCGCAGAGCGCCATCGTGACGTCGAGCTCGGCGCGCAGGATCTCGAGCGCGCGCGTCACGCCCGCCTCGCCCATCGCGCCCAGGCCGTAGAGAAAGGCGCGGCCGATCATCGTGCCGCTCGCGCCGAGCGCGACGGCCTTCAGCACGTCCTGTCCGGTGCGGATGCCGCCGTCGAACCAGATCTCGGTCTTGCCTTGCACCGCGTCGACGATCGCCGGCAATGCCCGGATCGACGAGGAGGCGCCGTCGAGCTGCCGGCCGCCGTGGTTCGACACCACGATGGCATCGGCGCCGCTCGACGCGGCGAGCTTCGCGTCCTCCGCGTCGAGGATGCCCTTGAGGATGAGCTTCCCGCCCCACAGGTTCTTCACCCACTCGACGTCCTTCCAGTTGAGCGTGGCGTCGAACTGCCCCGCGATCCACTGCGAGAGCGTCGCGAGGCTCTTGCCCTCGGGCAGGAAGCCGGCGAGGTTGCCGAAGGATTTTCTCTTGCCGCCGAGGACGTTCAGGACCCAGCCCGGCTTGGTCGCGATGTCGAGCAAGGTCGCAAGGGTCAGCTGCGGCGGCACCGAAAGGCCGTTCCTGATGTCCTGGTGCCGCTGCCCCTGCACCTGCAGGTCGAGCGTGAGGCAGAGCGCGGAGCACTTCGCCGCCTTGGCGCGCTCGATCAGCGAGGCGGCGAAGCCGCGGTCCTTCATCACGTAGAGCTGGAACCAGAAGGGCTTCGTCACCGCGCCCGCCACGTCCTCGATCGAGCAGATGGACATGGTGGAGAGCGTGAAGGGCACGCCGAAGCGCTCGGCGGCGCGCGCCGCGAGCATCTCGCCGTCGGCCCAGTTGAGGCCGGTGAGGCCGGTCGGCGCGAGCGCCACCGGCATCGTCACCTCCTGGCCGAGCATGCGGCCGCGCGTCGTGCGCTGCGACACGTCCACCGCCACGCGCTGGCGCAGCGTGAGGCGCTCCAGGTCGGCGCGGTTCGCCGCGAGCGTGGCCTCCGAATAGGAGCCGCGGTCCACGTAGTCGAAGATGGCCTTCGCGATGCGCCGCCGCGACATCCGGCGCAAGTCTTCGATGCAGGTCACCACGGCCATAAATTGCATTTTACAATGTGAAATCCGATGAAAGACGAGCAGAAGAATCCGATCCAGGTCATCGACCGCATGGCGCGGCTGCTCGACGTGCTCGCGCAGCACCCCGAGCCCCTCGGCCTGAAGCAGATCGCGCAGTACACCGGGCTGCATCCGTCCACCGCGCACCGCATCCTCTCCGCGATGTCCGCGGACCGCCTCGTGGACCGCATCGAGCCCGGCAGCTACCGCCTCGGCATGCGGCTCCTCGAGCTCGGCAACCTGGTGAAGTCGCGCATCAGCGTGCGCGAGCTCGCGCTGCCGCTCATGCGCGAGCTGCACTCGCAGACCGGCGAGACGGTGAACCTCTCGGTGCGGCACGACGACGAGATCGTCTATGTCGAGCGCACCTCCTCCGGCCGCTCCGCCATGCGCGTGGTGCACGTCATCGGCACGCGCGCGCCGCTGCACGTCACCGCGGCGGGCAAGCTGTTCCTGCTCGAGGAGGGCTTCGCCCGGCTGCGCGACTACGCCAAGCGCACGCGCCTCGCCGCGCACACCCGGAACACGATGACCAGCCTGCCGCTCCTCGAGCGCGACCTCGAGCGCATCCAGGCCCAGGGCTGGGCGACCGACAACGAGGAAGCGGAGATCGGCGTGCGCTGCGTCGCCGCGAGCATCCGCGACGACGCCGGCGGCATGGTCGCGGCGCTCTCGCTCTCGACGCCGGCGGACCGCATGAAGGCGCAGTGGGGCCCGCTCGTGAAGGAGACCGCCGAGCGCATCTCGCGCACCATCGGCCATCGCCCGAGCGCGCGGATCGGCGCGCATTGAGCTTCCGCGACGACGTCGTCGCCGGGCTCTCGCTCCAGGCGAAGAGCCTGCCGCCGAAGTACTTCTACGACGCCGCGGGAAGCAGGCTCTTCGAGCGCATCTGCCGGCTGCCGGAGTACTACCTCACGCGCGCGGAGCTGTCCTTGACCAGAAAGAATCTTGCCTCGATCGCCCGCTTCGCGCGGACCACCGGGTGCGAGCTGATCGAGTACGGCAGCGGCGAGAGCCTGAAGACGCGGCTCCTGCTGCGCGCGCTGCGGCCCGCGGCGTACCTGCCGGTCGACATCTCGCCGAGCGCGCTCGAGGCCGCGACGCGCGGGCTGCGGCGCGCTTTTCCGTGGCTCAAGATCGTCCCGGTGGTCGGCGATTTCTCGCGGCCGCTGCAGATCCCGTCGCATTCACCGCGCGCCCGGCAGGTCGTCTATTTCCCGGGCTCCACCATCGGCAACCTCACGCCGCAGGAAGCGCATGCCTTCCTCGCGATGTCGCGCGACCAGGCGGCGCGCATGATCGTCGGCGTCGACCTGAAGAAGGACGCGAACGTGCTGCACGCCGCGTACAACGACGCGCGCGGCGTGACTGCCGCCTTCAACCTCAATCTCCTCGCCCGGATCAACCGCGAGCTGGGCGGCGGGTTCGACCTGAAGCGCTTCGCGCACTACGCCTTCTACAACGCGGCGCTCGGCAGGATCGAGATGCACCTCGTCTCGCTCGAGCGCCAGAGCGTGCGCGTGGGGCGCCACCGCTTTGGCTTCGACGCCGGGGAGTCGATCCACACCGAGAACTCGTACAAGTACTCGGTGGAAGGCTTCCGCGCGCTCGCCGCGGGAGCCGGATTCAGGACGACGACGGTGTGGAGCGATCGAAGGGCGCAGTTCGCGCTCTTCGGCCTGGAGGCGCGCTAGGCTAGGTGCGCCGCCCGGCGGCGCTGGACTCCAGCCACTTGCGGATGCGGTTGGCGTCGCCGATCCGCGTCTGCTTGCCCCAGGAGTCGAGCAGCACGACGATGAGGTCGTGCGAGGCGAGGCGCACGCGCATCACCAGGCAGCGGCCCGCCTCGCGGATGTAGCCGGTCTTGGAGAGCCCGATGTCCCAGCGGCCGGCGCGCACCAGGCCGTTGGTGTTGCGGAACGCGACCTTGCGGCCGAACAGCGTCACGCTGGCCTGGTCGGTGGTCGTGTCCTGGCGGATGACCTCGTAGCCGTGCGCGGCCGCCACCAGCTTCGCGAGGTCGCGCGCGCTCGACACGTTGGCCGACGAGAGCCCGGTCGGATCGACGAAATGGCTGTCGCTCATGCCGAGGGCCGCGGCCTTCGCATTCATCGCGGCGACGAACGAATCGAGGCCGCCCGGATACGTGCGCCCAAGCGCATGCGCGGCGCGGTTTTCGGACGACATCAGCGCGAGCAGCATCAGCTCGCCACGCGAGAGCACCGCGCCGGGGCGCAGGCGCGAGCGCGTGTTCTTGATCGAGTCCTTGTCGTCGCTCGAGATGACGACGCGCTCCTGCAGGTCGAGCCCGCGATCGAGCGTCACCATGGCCGTCATCAGCTTGGTGATCGAAGCGATCGGCACCACGGCCTCGCTGTTCTTGTTGAGATAGATCTCCCCGGAATCCGCGTCCTGCACGAGGAACGCCGCGGAGCGCAGGTGCACCTTGCGCAGCTCATCGGCCTGCGCGAACCCTACGGTGAGAGCGAGCACGAGGAATAGCGCGCACATCGCGACGATTCCTTCGAGCGGATGAAGCTTGCGTTGCATGGCCGTGAATCTTCCCTGAGCGTGCCTTTTAGCGTTATGGGTACGCCATCCCCTACTTGGAGCATGGCGATGTCGCAATATAGCCTACGCCAGAAAAAATTAGCAAGGAGAATCAGGCACTAGGAACTTGTTCCTAGAAACCGCGTGAATTTTTGCGCTGTCGGGCAGCGACTACAGCGAGGAGGCTTCGGGTGCGGTTTCCTCGAGCACCGCCTTCGCCTGCGCCTGCTGTTGCTGCAGTGCCCACATGCGCGCATATTCTCCTTTTAGTTCAAGGAGTTGCATATGCGATCCGCGCTCCAGAATACGGCCGTGGTGGAGCACCAGAATCTGGTCGGCATCCATCACCGTGGAGAGGCGGTGAGCGATCACTAGCGTGGTGCGGCCCTGCGCGATGCGCTCGAGCTCGGCCTGGATGGCCTTCTCCGAGCGCGAGTCGAGCGCCGAGGTCGCCTCGTCGAAGATCAGGATGCGCGGATTCTTGAGGAGTGCGCGCGCGATGGCGACGCGCTGCTTCTCGCCCCCGGAGAGCTTGAGGCCGCGCTCGCCGACCATCGTCTCGTACTTCTGCGGCAGCGACTCGATGAAGTCGTGGATGTGCGCGGCGCGCGCCGCCTCGATCACTTCCGCGTCGCTCGCGTCCGGCCTGCCGTAGCGGATGTTGTAGAGCACGCTGTCGTTGAAGAGCACCGTGTCCTGCGGAACGATGCCGATCGCGCCGCGCACGCTCGCCTGCCGGAGCGCCGTGACCGGCGTGCCGTTGATCCGGATCTCGCCCGCGGACACGTCGTAGAAGCGGTAGAGCAGGCGCGCGAGCGTCGACTTGCCCGAGCCGGAGTGCCCCACCACCGCGACGCGATGCCCCGCCGGGATGGCGAAGCTCACGTCGAAGAGGATCTGGCGCTCGCGCTCGTAGAAGAAATCCACGTGCGAGAACTCGACCGTCGCCGGCCCCGGGGCCAGCTCGCGCGCCCCCGGCCGGTCCTCGATCTCGCGATGCTGGCCGAGCAGGCGGAACATGCGGTCCATGTCGAGCAGCGCCTGCTTGATCTCGCGGTACACCATGCCGAGGAAGTTGAGCGGGATGTAGAGCTGGATCAGGAGGCCATTCACGAGCACCAGGTCGCCGAGCGTGAATGCGCCGCTCGCCACGCCCTGCGAGGCGAGGAACATGAGCGCCGTGACGGCGAGCGCGATGATGAGGCTCTGCCCGATGTTGAGCAGGCCGAGCGACGCCTCGTTCTTGACCGCGGCGTTCTCCCAGCCGACGAGCTGCTCGTCGTAGCGGCGCGCCTCGTACTCCTCGTTGCCGAAGTACTTCACCGTCTCGTAGTTGAGCAGGCTGTCGATCGCCCGGCTGTTGGCCTTCGAGTCGAGCTCGTTGGCGCGGCGCCGGATCTCCATGCGCCATTCGGTGACGCTGACGGTGAAGGCGATGTAGACCGCCACCGCGCCGAAGGTGACCGCGGCGAAGCGCCAGTCGAACTTGCCGATCAGCACCGCGGCCACCAGCGCGAACTCGAGGATGACCGGGATGATCGAGAACAGCAGGTAGCTCAGCAACGTCGAGATGCCCCGCGTGCCGCGCTCGATGTCGCGCGTCATGCCGCCCGTCTGGCGCTCGAGGTGGAAGCGCAGGCTGAGGCTGTGCAGGTGGCGGAAGACGCCGAGCGCGACCCGCCGGATCGCGCGCTGCGTCACGCGCACGAAGACGATGTCGCGCAGCTCGCCGAAGAACGTCGTCGAGAAGCGCAGCAGCCCGTAGGTGGCGAGGAGCGCAACCGGCACCGCCACGATCGCGCTCTTCGCGTCCAGGCGGTCGACGACCTCCTTCATGACGAGCGGCACCGCGACGTTGGCGAGCTTCGCCGACACCAGGAAGACGAGCGCGAGCGCGACGCGCCAGCGGTACTCGAGCACGTAGGGCGCAAGCAGGCGCAGGACGCGCCATTCGTTGCCGCGCAGCCGCTCGGTCGGCGCGGAGCGGTGGCCCTGGGTCGCCATGGGAAGGGGCGCATTGTATGCCCCTCCCCTTGCGCGCCGGCCCGCGGCGGAGTAGATTCAAACGTTCGTTTGAACCGAGCCCCGCCCATGGCCCTGCTGAAAGCCGTCAAAGCCCCGCACGAAACGCGCACCCGCATCCTCGACGCCGCCGAGGAGCTCTTCATGCAGCACGGCTTCGAGGGCACCTCCATGCGGCTGCTCACCGGGCGCGCGGGCGTCAACCTCGCCGCGGTGAACTACCACTTCGGCTCGAAGGACGCCCTCATCGAGGCGGTGTTCCGCCGGCGCCTCGACCCGATGAACGCGGGCCGGCTGGCCGCGCTCGAGCGCCTGGAAAAGGAAGCCGCCGGCCGGGCGCTCGCGCCGGAGGCGATCATCCGCGCCTTCATCGGCGAGAGCCTGCGCATGATCGAGGACACGCGCGGCGGCGGGCGCAACTTCATCCGCCTCCTCGGGCGCACGTACACCGAGCCGGCGAAGCCGATCCGCGTCCTGATCGGCCAGCTCTACGCGCCGGTGATGGAGCGCTACAAGGCCGCGCTCGAGCGCGCGCTGCCGCAGATGCCGCGCGACGAGCTCGTCTGGCGCATGCACTTCATGTTCGGCACGCTCTCCTACACGCTCGCCGCGACCGACACGGTGCAGCTGATCGCCGGGGTGAAGCCCGAGGACCGCTACGACGCGCGCCTGCTGGAGGAGCGGCTGAGCGTGTTCCTCGCCGCCGGCCTCGACGCGCCGCTGAAATCCACCGTGAAGAAAGCCGCCTAGGACAAGAAGGGGGGAACGCCATGGCCTACTGGGTCGCAAGCGTCGTCGCAGCTTTCCTGGTGCTCGGGTATCTGCGGGCGCCGCTCGTCGTCTGGACCGCGGCCGCGGCGGCGCTCGCCTGGTGGCTCGCGCCCGCGGCCGGCATCGTCGTGCTGGCGATCGGCGTCCTCGCCAACGTCGCCGGAATCCGCCGCGCGCTGCTCACCGACCACATCCTCGCCGTCTACCGCCGCATCCTTCCCGACATGTCGCAGACCGAGAAGGAGGCGATCGACGCCGGCACGGTTTGGTGGGACGCGGATCTCTTCTCCGGGCGCCCCGCCTGGGACAAGCTGCTCGCGATCCCGGCGCCGCGCCTCTCCGCCGAGGAGCAGGCGTTCGTCGAGGGGCCGACCGAGGAGCTCTGCGCGCTGTGCGACGACTGGGAAATCACGCACGAGCGCTACGACCTGCCGCCGCACGTGTGGCAGTTCATCAAGGACAAGGGCTTCCTCGGCATGATCATCCCGAAGAAGTACGGCGGCCTGGGCTTCAGCGCGCTCGCGCACTCGGAAGTCGTCACCAAGCTCTCGTCGCGCTCGAACGCCGCGGCGGTGACCGTGATGGTGCCGAACTCGCTCGGGCCGGCGGAGCTGCTGCTGCACTTCGGCACCGAGGAGCAGAAGAACCACTACCTGCCGCGGCTCGCGAAGGGCCTCGAGGTGCCGTGCTTCGCGCTCACCAGCCCCGAAGCCGGCTCGGACGCCGCGTCCATTCCCGACTACGGCGTCGTGTGCAAAGGCGTCTGGCAAGGCCGCGAGACGCTCGGCATGCGCGTCACCTGGGACAAGCGCTACATCACCCTCGGGCCGGTGGCGACGCTTCTCGGCCTGGCGTTTCGCCTCTACGACCCGGAGCATCTCCTCGGGCAGACGGAGGATCTCGGCATCACCTGCGCGCTCGTCCCGACGAGCACGCCGGGCGTCAACATCGGCCGGCGCCACCTGCCGCTGAACGGCGTGTTCCAGAACGGCCCGAACTCCGGCAAGGACGTGTTCATGCCGATCGAGTGGATCATCGGCGGGCGCGAGTACGCCGGCAAGGGCTGGATGATGCTCATGAACTGCCTCGCCGCGGGACGCTCGATCTCGCTGCCCGCCTCTTCGGTCGGCGGCGCGAAGGCGCTCGCGCGCGTCACGGGCGCCTACGCGCGCGTGCGCAGCCAGTTCCGCACGCCCATCGGCAAGCTCGAAGGCGTCGAGGAAGCGCTCGGGCGCATCGCGGCGAATGCGTACATGATGGAAGCGACGCGCGTCATGACCGCAGGCGCGGTGGACGCGGGCGAGAAGCCTTCGGTCGTCTCGGCGATCGCGAAATACCACATGACCGAGCGCGCGCGCCAGTGCGTGAACGACGCCATGGACATCCACGGCGGCAAGGGCATCTGCCTCGGCCCGAACAACTGGGTCGGGCGCGGCTACCAGGTGCTGCCGGTCGGCATCACGGTCGAGGGGGCGAACATCCTCACGCGCACGCTCATCATCTTCGGCCAGGGCGCGATCCGCTGCCATCCATACGTGCTGCGCGAGATGCGCGCGGCGAAGGAGCTCTCGGGCGCGCAGGCCGGGCGCGAGTTCGACGATGCGTTCACCTCGCACATCGGGCATTCGATCTCGAACGGGGTGCGCGCATTCGTCTACGGCCTGACGCACTCCGCCTTCGCCCCGGTGCCGCGCAGCGGCGCGCCGGAGCTGCTGCACTACTACCGCCACGTCTCGCGCCTCTCGGCGGCGTTCGCCTTTCTCGCCGACGTCTCGATGCTCGCGATGGGCGGGGCGCTGAAGAGGAAGGAGAAGATCTCCGGGCGCCTGGGCGACGTGCTTTCCATGATGTACCTCGTGTCCGCGACGCTCAAGCGCTACGAGGACATGGGGCGCATCCGCGAGGACCTGCCGCTCGTGCGCTGGTCGGTGCGCGACGCGCTCTACCGCGCGCAGCAGGCGATCGACCAGGTGCTGTCCAACTTCCCGGTGAAGGCGCTCGCGACGCTGCTTCGCCTCACCATCTTCCCGCTCGGCATGCCGTTCCGGCCGCCCCTCGACGCGCGCAACCGCGAATGCGCGAAGCTCGCCCTCGAGCCCGGCGCGGCGCGCGATCGCCTGACCGCCGGCGTCTACGTCTCGAAGGACCAGGACCCGACCGGGATCCTCGAGGAGGCGTTCCTCGCCGCGGTGGCGTGCGAGCCGATCGAGAAGAAGCTGCGCGAGGCGGTGCGCCGCGGCGAGCTGCATCCCAATCCGGCCTCCGATCTTTCCCAGATCGCCTTCGAGAAGAAGCTCATCGGCGCCGAGGAGCTGGCCCACTGGCAGCGCAAGGAGAAGCTCAGGAAAGCGGTCATCAAGGTGGATGACTTCCCGCAGGACTTCGGGCGCGCGGAGATCACGGAGAAGCTCGCCGCGTCGGCCGTCAAGGCGAAGGCCGCCTGATGCTGGCGCGACCGGTCTACGTCGTCGACGGCGCGCGCACGCCGTTCCTCAAGTCGAAGAACCGCCCGGGCCCGTTCGCCGCCGCGGACCTCGCCACGCAGGCGGGACGCGCGCTGCTCGTGCGTCAGAAATTCGAGCCGCAGGACCTCGACGAGGTGATCCTCGGCTGCGCCGCGCCCTCGGTGGACGAGGTGAACATCGGCCGCGTCGCGGCGCTGCGCATGGGCTGCGGCGAGAAGGTGCCGGGCTGGACCGTGATGCGCAACTGCGCTTCCGGCATGCAGTCGGTCGACTCGGCGATCAGCAACATCCTCGCCGGCCGCTCCTCGCTCGTGCTCGCCGGCGGGGTCGACGCGCTCTCGCGCGCGCCGCTCCTGTATGCGGAGAAAATGGTCCTGTGGTTTTCGGACATGGCTGCCGCGCGCTCGCCCTCCCAAAGGGCGGCCCTCTTCGCAAGATTGCCGTTCAAGGCGCTGCTTGCACCGGTGATCGGCATCATGAAGGGCCTGACCGATCCCATGGTCGGGCTCCTCATGGGCCAGACCGCGGAGAACGTCGCGCACCGCTTCGGCATCACGCGCGAGCAGATGGACGCATTCGCGGTGCGCAGTCATAGAAAGGTGATTGCCGCCCAGGAAGCGAAATCCCTCGCTGCGGGCGGCGGCGAGGTCGAGGCGCTCTACGACGCGAAAGGCAATACGTACACGCTGGACGACGGCGTGCGCAAGGACGC
Organism: Burkholderiales bacterium; assembly: GCA_035651575.1. Taxonomy (GTDB): domain Bacteria; phylum Pseudomonadota; class Gammaproteobacteria; order Burkholderiales; family SG8-39; genus SCGC-AG-212-J23. The sequence goes on from DASRFM010000024.1 coordinate 20,745, forward strand.
GTCGCTCGAGAACCTGAAGAAGCTGAAGCCCTTCTTCGACCGCAAGTACGGCAGCATCACGCCGGGGAACAGCTCGCAGATCACCGACGGCGCCGCCTGGCTCGTCCTCGCATCGGAGGCCGAAGTCCAGGAGCGCAATCTCGAGCCTCTCGGGCGGATCCTCGATTCGCAGTGGGCCGGCCTGGATCCGGCGCAGATGGGGCTCGGGCCGGTGCACGCGGCGACGCCGCTCCTGAAGCGCAACGGCCTCGGCCTGAACGACCTCGACCTGTGGGAGATCAACGAGGCGTTCGCCGCGCAGGTCCTCGGCTGCCTCGCGGCGTGGAAGGACGAGAAGTATTGCCGCGAGGAACTCGGCCTCGACGGCGCGCTGGGCGCCTTGAACGAAGAAAAACTCAACATCGACGGCGGCGCCATCGCGCTCGGGCACCCGGTGGGCGCCTCGGGGACGCGCATCGTGCTGCACCTCCTGAAGGCGCTCAAGCGCACCGGGGGCAAGCGCGGCATCGCCTGCATCTGCATCGGCGGCGGGCTCGGCGGCGCGATGCTGGTCGAGGCGCTGTAACGGGACACGAGGGGGACACATGGACAGGGGGACGCTCACCCGCCACTGGCGCTGGGAGACCGACCGCGACGGCCTCGCGTGGCTCACCTTCGACAAGGAAGGCGAGGCGGCGAACACCTTCTCCCGGGAAGCGCTCGAAAGCCTCGGCGCGGCGCTGGAGCAGATCCGCAAAGCGAGCCCCAAGGGACTGGTCATCCGCTCGGCGAAGGAAGGCTTCATCGCCGGCGCCGACGTCGAGGAGTTCACGCGCTTCAAGTCCCCCGAGGAGGCGCTCGCCTTCGTGCGCCTGGGCTGGAAAGTGCTCCAGGGGCTGCGCGACCTGCCCTTCGCCACCACCGCGGCGATCAACGGCTTCTGCATGGGCGGCGGGCTCGAGCTCGCGCTCGCCTGCCGCTACCGCGTCGCGCTCGACGATCCGCGGACGCGCATCGCCTTCCCCGAGGTGATGCTCGGCATCATGCCGGCGTGGCACGGCGTGCAATGGCTGCCGAAGCTCGTCGGCCCCTCGGTCGCGCTCGACCTGATGCTCACCGGCAAGTCGCTCGATGCGCGGCGCGCGAAGCGCGCGGGCCTCGTCGACCAGGCGGTGCCGCTGCGCATCTTCGAGAACACCGCGCGCATGGTGACGCTCGAAGACCGCGGCCGCAGGCCCTTGAGCCTGCTGAACCGCCTGATGCTGGGACCGCTGCGCAGCCTCGTCGCCGCCCAGGCGCGCAGGCAGGTGCAGAAGAAGGCGCGCCCCGAGCACTATCCCGCGCCCTACGCGATCCTCGAGCTCTGGCGCAAGTACGACGGCGATCCCTTCGCCGCGGCGAGCGATCCCGCCTGCTCCATCTCGACGCTCTTCGCGCACCCGACCACCGCAAACCTGATCCGCATCTTCTTTCTCCAGGAGCGACTGAAGGGACTCGCCAAGGGGGCCGGCTTCCAGGCGCGGCATGTCCACGTCGTGGGCGCCGGCGTCATGGGCGGCGACATCGCCGCCGTCTGCGCGATGCGCGGCCTGAGCGTCACGCTGCAGGACACCGCGCCCGAGCGCATCGCCCCGGCGCTGAAGCGCGCGGCGAAGCTCTTCGAGCGCCGCCTGCGCGATCCCCGCCGGGTGCGCGACGCGCTCGACCGGCTGATCCCGGACGTATCGGGCGCCGGCGCCGCGCGCGCCGACGTCGTGATCGAGGCGATCTTCGAGAACCTCGAGGCCAAGCGCTCGCTGCTCTCGAAAATCGAGTCCATGGCGAAGCCGCATGCGATCCTCGCCTCGAACACCTCCAGCCTGCGGCTCGCCGACATCGCGACCGCGCTCAAGGAGCCCTCGCGGCTGGTGGGAATCCACTTCTTCAATCCGGTGCCGCAGCTCCAGCTCGTGGAGGTCGTCTCCTCGGAGCGGACTTCCGCGGAAATGGCGAAGAACGCCGCGGCATTCGTCCGCCAGATCGACAAGCTGCCGCTCCCCGTGAAGGATGCGCCCGGCTTCCTCGTGAACCGGGTGCTCGGTCCCTACATGCAGAACGCGTTCCGCATGCTCGACGAAGGCGTGAAGCCGGAGACGATCGACCGCGCCATGGAGGAGTTCGGCATGCCGATGGGCCCGGCCGAGCTCGCCGACACCGTGGGCCTCGACATCTGCCTTGCCGCGGGGCGCGCGCTCGCGAAGAGCGATGCCCACGTACCGGAAATCCTCGCCAACAAGGTGGCGCTCGGCCAGCTCGGCAGGAAGACCGGCCAGGGGATCTACCGCTACGAGGACGGCAAGCCGGTCAAGGGCCAGCCCGACGCGTACGAGCACACGCTGGTGGAGGCGCTGATCGAGCCCTACCTCGCCGAGGCGAAGGCGGCGCTCGCCGACGGCGTCGTCGCCGACGCCGACCTCGCCGACGCGGGGCTCATCTTCGGCACCGGCTTCGCGCCGTTCCGCGGCGGACCGCTTCACTACTTGAATTCAAAACTTGGAAAAACTACCGCAGGATAAGCAGCCCGCGCTGCGCGTCATGCCGATGCCGGCGGACGCGAACCAGAACGGCGACATCTTCGGCGGCTGGATCATGGCGCAGGTCGACATCGCCGGCGGTACGGTGGCCGGACGGCTCGCGCGCGGGCGCATCGCCACCGTCGCGGTCAACTCCTTCCTCTTCAAGCAGCCGGTGCACATCGGCGACGTGCTCTCTTTCTACGCGGACGTCGTTCGCGTAGGCACCACTTCCATCACGGTGGACGTGCAGGTGTTCGCCGAGCGCGGGCCCGCCGACCTCAAGGTGGTCAAGGTGACCGAGGCGACGCTCACCTACGTCGCGATCGATGCGGGCGGGCGCCCGCGGCCGGTGCCGCGCTAGCCGGGTGCTGCTCGAGCCCGCTTCCCTCGCCGCGGTCGCGGCCGTCAGCGTCGTGGCCGCCCTGGTCGGCGGCATCGGCGGCTTCGGCTCGGGCGCGATCCTCACGGCGGCGCTCGCGCCGCTCATCGGCATCAAGGCACTGATCCCGGTCATGGCGGTGGCCGGCGCGCTGATCAACGCGGGGCGCTTCTGGTTCTACCGCCGCAGCCTCGAGCGGCGCACGCTGCTCCTCGTGCTCGCCTGGGCGCTGCCCTTCCTCGTGCTCGGGACCTGGATCTACAGCGTTCTCGACACGCGCGTCCTCGGCACCATCATCGGCCTCGCGGTCATCGCCTCGGTGCCGCTGCGGCGCTACCTGAAGAAGCGCGCCGTCCATGTCGGCGCGCGCGGCCTCGCCGTCGGCTCGAGCGTGTTCGGCCTGGCGACCGGGATCACCACCGGCACCGGGGTCATCCTCGTCTCGCTGCTCCTCGGCATGGGGCTGGGCGGCCCGGCGCTGCTCGCGACCGACTCGCTCGTGAGCATCGCGCTCGACGTCGCGAAGGCGGCGCTCTTCCACCGGCTCGCGCTCCTCGACCAGGACGCGTTCCTCACCGGGGCCGTGATCGGCGCGGCGAGCGTCCCGGGCAGCGCCGCCGCGGCGTGGCTCGTCATGCGCATGCACGCCCATCTCCACATCCTGGTCATGGAGAGCCTGGTGGTGCTCGGCGGCGCCTCGGTGCTCTGGAATTCCTGGCGATGAAGGACCTGCGCGGCAAGGTGGCGGCGGTGACCGGCGCGGCGAGCGGCCTCGGCCGCGCCCTCGCGCTCGCCTTCGCGCGCGAAGGCATGCACGTCGCTATCGGCGACGTCGATGAGAAGAACCTGGAATCCACCAAGGAGCAAGTTCTGGAAAGCGGCGGGCGCGTCGCTTTGATGCGGCTGGACGTCTCCGACGGCGAGCAGGTCGAGAGCTTTGCGAGAAAGACCGTCGCCGACTTCGGCGCAGTCCACGTCGCATGCAATAACGCGGGTGTCTCGCCGCTCGGCGCGGTGTGGGAAAACACCGTGGACGAGTGGCGCTGGATCCTCGGGGTCAACCTGTGGGGCGTGATCCACGGGGTGCGCGCCTTCACGCCGCGCCTGCTCGCGCAGGGCGAGGGGCACATCGTGAACACGGCCTCGGTCGCGGGCCTCATCTCGCCCTCGGGCTCGGGCGCCTACAACGTGACGAAGCACGCGGTCGTCGCGTTGACCGAGACGCTGCACCACGACCTGCGCAGCCGCGGCGCGCGCGTCGGCGTGTCGCTCCTCTGTCCGGCGTACGTCCCGACCGGCATCGCCGACTCGGAGCGCAACCGTCCCGCGGGGATCTCGACTTCGAGAAAATCCGGGGAAACGCTGGCGCGCGAGGCGATGCTGAAGAAAGCGGTTGCTTCCGGGCGGCTGTCCGCCGACGACGTGGCGCGCGCCGTGGTGGACGCGGTGAAGACCGAGCGCTTCTATGTGCTCACGCACCCGCGGATCAAGGGCGCGATCCGCGCGCGCATGGAAGACATCCTCGACGACCGGGCGCCGCGCGATCCCCTGTCGCTTTAGCCAAGCCCCGGAAAGAGATCCCTGAGCCCCTCGGCCATCGTCTGGATCGCGATGGCCGCGAGGAGGAGGCCGAGAAGCCGCGTCACGACGTTGAGGCCCGTCGTTCCCATCCTCGGCGCGACCACCGGGGCGATGCTGAGGACGATCCACAGGATGAGGCATACCGCGGCGATGCAGCCGACCAGCACCGAGACGTGCGCCGCGCCGCCCGACTGCGCGGCGATGATGGAGGTGCTGATGGCGCCCGGCCCGGCGAGGAGCGGCACCGCGAGCGGCACCACGCCCGCGGCTTCGCCCGATTCGAGCTCCTCGGCCTCGGCGCGCGTCTGGCGCATGCCGCCCGCCTGCGCGTTCAGCATCGCGAGCGCCATGAGGAGCAGCACGAGGCCGCCGCCGACGCGGAACGCCGGCACGCTCGCCCCGATGACGCGCAGCAGGCCCTCGCCGAACGCGGCTGCGCCGGCGAGCACCAGGAACACCGTGAGCGTGATGACCCACGCGAGGCGCAGGCGCGCCGCCGGCTCGCGCGGCGAAGTGACGGCGAGGAAGATCGGGATGGCGAGGAAGGGATCGAGCACCGCGGTCAGCGTGACCACGAACCGCAGGTACTCGGGGACCGGGTGCACTACTTCCGCGCCTGCGCCGCGGCGGCCGCGCTCGCCGCCTTGCGGTCCTCCTGCACGCGCGCGAACGCCGGGCGCTCGCCGAGCATCTTCAGGTACGGCTTGAGCTCGGGCAGGTCCCCCAGGAAATCGCGCCCGTATGCGCCCTTCGTGGCGAGGGACACGATGGGAAGGCTGACGAAGGCGGCGCAGTCGGCGAGCGTGAGCTCCGCGCCCGCGATGTAGGGGCCGAACTTCGCGAGCTTCTTCAGCGCGCGCGCCCCCTTCGCGATCTCGGGCTCCACCTCCCCTTTCAGGCGCTCGTCCACCGGTCTGCCGAAGAACACCATGCCGTAGAGGCGCCGGGCATGCAGCTCGGTGTGCAGCTCGATCACCTTCACGAGCTCGCGCACCTTGGCGCGCGCGTAGGGCTCGCGCGGCAGCAGCGGCTTCTCCGGGTAGGTGTCCTCGAGGTATTCGCAGATCACCTCGGACTCGGCGAGGCGCCGGCCGCCGTCGAGCTCGAGGATCGGCACCTTGCCGAGCGGCGAGCGGACCAGCCACTCCGGCTTCTGCGACGGACGGCACTGGTCGTCCTCCTCGTGCGCGATGCCTTTCTCGAGCAGCGCGAGGCGCACCTTGTTGTGGTAGTTGCTGATGCGAAAGCCGCAGAGGCGAAGCATGCAGGACCTTTCAGGTGGGGAATGGCATTATAAGAAGCGATGGCGGACGACGGCATCATCACCGAGCTCGGCGCCGAGACGTCCTACGGCGGCTACCTGCGGCTCGCCGAGCTCCTTTCCGCGCAGCGCCCGCGCTCGTCGCACCACGACGAGATGCTCTTCATCATCCAGCACCAGACCTCCGAGCTGTGGATGAAGCTCCTCGTGCACGAGCTCTCGGCCGCGATCGGGCACGTCAAGGCCGACCGTCTCGAGCCCTGCTTCAAGATCCTCGCGCGCGCGAAGCAGATCCAGCGCCAGCTCTTCGAGCAGTGGTCGGTGCTCGAGACGCTGACCCCGTCGGAGTACGCGCAGTTCCGCCACGTGCTCGGGCCGGCCTCGGGCCTGCAGTCCTTCCAGTTCCGCGCCATCGAGTTCCTCCTCGGCAACAAGAACGCCGCGCGCCTGAAGCTCCACGCGCATTGCGCCGAGGAGACCGCGTTCCTCGAGAAGCTGCTGCACGCGCCCAGCCTGTACGACGAATTCCTGCGCTACCTCGCGCGACGCGGCTTCGCCGTCCCGCCCGCGCGCGTCGAGCGCGACTGGAGCGCGCCCTACGAGCGCCATCCGGAGGTCGTCCGGGTCCTGAAGAAGATCTACGACAACCCGGAGTCCTTCTGGGCCGAGTACGATCTTTGCGAGAAGCTGGTCGACGTGGAGGAGAACTTCCTCCTCTGGCGCTTCCGCCACGTGAAGACCGTCGAGCGCATCATCGGCTTCAAGAAGGGCACCGGCGGCACGGCCGGCGTGCCCTTCCTCAGGAAGACGCTCGAGCTCGTGCTCTTCCCCGAGCTCATCGACGTGCGCACCGAGCTCGGATGAAGCCGCGCGGCGCCGCGGCTACGGCGCGATCAGCTTCTCCGGAGCGACGAACGGCGCCTTGACCGCGGCGGCCACCTCGGGATGGGTCACGCTGCCGCGCGCGACGTTCAAGCCGTGGCGCAGGTGCTCGTCGTCGGCGAGCGCGCGCTTCCATCCCTTGTCGGCGAGCGCGAGGACGAACGGCAGGGTGGCGTTGTTGAGCGCGTAGGTCGAGGTGCGCGGCACGGCGCCCGGCATGTTGGTCACGCAGTAGTGCACGACGTCGTCCACGACGTACGTCGGATCGGCGTGCGTGGTGGGGCGCGAGGTCTCGAAGCAGCCGCCCTGGTCGATCGCGATGTCCACCACCACCGCGCCCGTTTTCATCGCCTTCACCATGCCGCGCGAGACGAGCTTCGGCGCCGCGGCGCCGGGCACGAGCACCGCGCCGATGACGAGGTCGGCGGAGAGCACGTGCTGCTCGACGGCATCCCGGCTCGAGTACACCGTCACGGCGCGGGCGCCGAATTCGCTTTCGATTCTCCTCAAGACGTCCAGGGAACGATCCAGGACGTAGACGCGGGCGCCCGAGCCGACCGCCATGCGCGCGGCGCTCGACCCGGAGACGCCGCCGCCGAGGATGGTGATCTTCGCCGGCGGCACGCCCGGCACGCCGCCGAGCAGGATCCCCATGCCGCCGCGCTCCTTCTCGAGGCAGCTGCCGCCGACCTGGACCGACATGCGCCCGGCGACCTCCGACATCGGCGCGAGCAGCGGCAGGCCGCCCCCCGCGCGCGTCACCGTCTCGTACGCAATGCAGATCGCTCCCGAGCGGATCAGGTCCCCGGTCTGCGCCGGATCCGGCGCGAGATGCAGGTACGTGAAGAGCACCTGCCCTTCGCGCAAGCGCTTGCGCTCCGCGGGCTGCGGCTCCTTCACCTTGACCACGAGCTCGGCGGCGGGCCAGATGTCGTCGACGATGCGCGCGCCCGCCTTCTCGTAGGCCGCATCCGGCGCGCCGATGCCGAGGCCGGCGCCGGTCTCGATCGCGACCTCGTGTCCGTGCGAGGCGAGCTCGCGCACCGAGGTGGGCGTGAGCCCGACCCGGTATTCGTGCGTCTTCAGTTCCTTCGGTACGCCGATCTTCATCTTTGGAGTTTGCGCGACGATGGGTTACCTTGGCCACCCCGTCCGCCGACATGGCCACCCAGCGATATTCGTTCCTCGCCGAGCCCGGCGCAAGCGGGTCGGGCTTCGTTCTCGACCTGGACGAGAGCCGCACCTACGACCGCATCGTGGCGGATTTCGGCCGTGCCGGGAAACCCTACGAGCCCGACGTTTCCGCGGTCCTCGCGGCAGTGCTGCGCGAGGGCGACACGTTCGTCGACGTCGGCGCCCACATCGGCTTCTTCACGCTCATGGCGGCGCGCCTCGTCGGCCCGGCGGGCCGCGTGGTTGCCTTCGAGCCCGATCCGTTCAACGTGGCACGGCTGCGCGCGCACGCCGAGCTCAACGGCTGCGGCAACGTGACCGTGATCGAGCAGCCGGCGAGCCATCGCGCCGAGGAGGTCGAATTCTTCATCAACAGCGATGACCGCGGCGGCAATGCGCTTTGGGATCCCGGACGGTTTCCGGCGAACGTGAAGAGCCAGGCGAAGGCGGTCGTGCAACGCGTGCGCGCCACCACCCTCGACGCCGAGCGCAAGCGCCTGGCGCTCGACGTGCCGAAGCTCATCAAGATCGACACCGAGGGCGCGGAGACCCGGGTGCTGGAGGGCGCGCGCGAGCTGCTCGCCGGCGCGCAGGTTCCCTTCATCATCGCCGAGCACCACGTCTTCGGGCTGGAGCAAATGGGCTCGTCGCCCGAGCGCCTGCGAGCGCTGATGGAGGACGCCGGCTATTCGGCGTTCACGCTGTCCTACAGCGGCGCGCTGCCGAAGCTCGTGCCGCCCGCGACGCGGATCGAGAGCCCCTACTTCGTCAACCTGCTTTTCAGCACCGTCGACATGGTCGGCAGCTACTGGCCGGTGGAGAGCGTCGATCCCCGGCAAGGCTAGCGGCGCGCCTTGGCGAGCGCCTGCGCGATCGTGGTCTGCTCGCCGAGCTCGATCTTCGCGATCTGGTTGCGGTGCACCTCGTCGGGGCCGTCGGCAAAGCGCAGCGTGCGCGCATGCGCATAGGCATACGCGAGGCCGAAGTCGTCCGAGACGCCGCCGCCGCCGTGCACCTGCATCGCCCAGTCGATCACCTGGCAGGCGACGTTCGGCGCGAACACCTTGATCATCGCGATCTCCTTCTTCGCCACCTTGTTGCCCGCCGTGTCCATCTTCCACGCCGCGTTGAGCACCATGTAGCGGGCGGCGTCGATCAGGATGCGCGACTGCGCGATCCGCTCGCGCGTCACGCCCTGGTCGGCCACCGGCCTGCCGAAGGCGACGCGTTCGCTCGCCCGGCGGCACATCTTCTCGAGCGCCATCTCGGCCTGCCCGATGAGCCGCATGCAGTGGTGGATGCGCCCCGGCCCGAGGCGCCCCTGCGCGATCTCGAAGCCGCGTCCCTCGCCGAGCAGCACGTTCGACACCGGCACGCGCACGTCCTTCAGCTCGATCTCCATGTGGCCGTGCGGCGCATCGTCGAAGCCGAACACCGGCAGATGCCGCAGCACCTTGAGTCCTTTGGAGTCCGATGGCACAAGGACCATGGACTGCTGGCTGTGCTTCGAGGCGTTCTCGGGGTCGGTCTTGCCCATGACGATGTAGATCTTGCAGCGCGGGTCGCCCGCGCCGCTCGACCACCACTTCACGCCGTTGATGACGTAGTCGCTCCCGTCGCGCCTGATGCGGGTCTGGATGTTCGTCGCGTCGGACGAGGCCACGTCCGGCTCGGTCATGAGAAACGCCGAGCGGATCCTTCCCTCGAGGAGCGGCTCGCACCACTGCTGGACCTGGGCGGGCGTGCCGTACTTGAGCAGCGTCTCCATGTTGCCGGTATCCGGGGCCGAGCAGTTGAAGACCTCCGGCGCCCAGTGCACGCGGCCCATGATCTCGCAGAGCGGCGCGTATTCGAGGTTGGTCAGCGTGCCGCCGTGCGTCTTCGGCCGCCACAGGTTCCACAGCCCCGCGGCGCGGGCTTTCTGCTTCAGCGCCTCGATGACCGGCACCGGCTCCCAGCGCCGCTCGCTTCGCACGTGCTCGTGCCAGGCGCGCTCGCTCGGATGGACGTGCTCGCCCATGAAGGCGAGCAGCTTCTGGCGCAGTTCCTGCACCTTCGGGCTGTAATCGAAATTCAAGCGGCTCTCCTGAGAATTTTCTCCACCTGCTGCCAGCCGAGCTCGGCGAGCGGCCGCGCCCGCGCGCCGGCGTCGCGCGCGTGGTCCGAGGCGGCGGTGCCGTCGACGACGCGCTTCATGATCCCCTGCAGGATCGCGGCGATGCGGAACAGGTTGTACGCCATGTAGAAGTCCCAGTGCGCCGGGTCGATGCTCTTGCGCCCGGTCCGCCTGCAGTAGCTCTCCACATAGGATTTTTCCGACGGGATGCCGAGGGCATCCAGGTCGAGCCCCGCGATGCCGCGGAACTGCCCGGGCGGGATGTGCCAGCTCATGCAGTGGTAGGCAAAGTCGGCGAGGGGGTCGCCGAGGGTCGAGAGCTCCCAGTCGAGCACGGCGAGGATGCGCGGCTCGCTCGGATGGAAGATCACGTTGTCGAGGCGGTAGTCGCCGTGCACCACGCGGGTCGCGGCCTCGGGCGGGATGTTCTGCGGCAGCCATTCGATCAGCCGGTCCATCGCCGGCAGCGGGCCGGTCTCCGAGGCGCGGTACTGCTTCGTCCAGCGCGCGATCTGGCGCTCGATGTAGCTGCCGGGCTTGCCGAAGCCCTCGAGGCCGATTGCGCGATAGTCGGTGCAGTGCAGCCGGGAAATGACCGCGTTCAGCTCATCCCAGATCGCGGCGCGCTGCTCGCGCGTCATGCCGGGCAGCGACTGGTCCCACAGCACGCGGCCCTCGACGTAGTCCATGACGTAGAACGCCGTGCCGATCACCGACTCGTCCTCGCACAGGAAGCGCGGGCGCGCGACGGGAAACCCGGTGTCGTGCAGCGCCTTGATCACCCGGTATTCGCGCTCGACGGCGTGGGCCGAAGGCAGGAGCTTCCCCGGCGGCTTCCTGCGCAGCACGAGCCTCGCGCCATCCGCGCAGGTGAGGCGGTAGGTCGGATTCGATTGGCCGCCCTTGAACTGCTCGAGCGCGCGGACCGGAACCTTCAGGCAGCGCTCGAGGGCGGCCGCGTCGATGCGATGGCGCTCCTCGACCGGCTTCGTGCCGATGAACTGCTCGAACATCGGGGCTACTTTACCTGAAGCCAGAAGGTGACCGGGCCGTCGTTCACGAGCGCGACGCTCATGTGCGCGCCGAAGCGGCCGGCGGCAACCGGAGCGTGGATTTTTTTCAGGTGCGCGACGAAATGCTCGAAAAGCCGCCGCCCTTCGTCGGGCGCTGCGCCGCTCGAGAAGCCCGGCCGCGTGCCGCTCGACGTGTCCGCGACCAGCGTGAACTGCGGCACCGCCAGCAGGGCGCCGCCCGCATCCTTGAGCGAGCGGTTCATCTTGCCGGCGTCGTCCGCGAAGATGCGGTAGCCGAGGATGCGCTCGCCGAGGCGCGAGGCCTGCGCCTCGCTGTCGCCGCGCTCGACGCCGACGAGCGCGAGGATGCCGCTGCCGATCTCCGCGACGGTTTCATCCCCGACGACGACGCTCGCGCGCGTCACGCGCTGAATCAGCGCGATCAAGCGATGATGTCGGGGATCAGGCGCGCGCGCAGGCGCTGGATCTGGTCCTTCAGGACGAGCTTGCGCTTCTTCAGGCGCTGCAGCTGGATCCGGTCCTGCGCCGGGTCGCGCGCCAGCCGGCCGATGACGTCGTCGAGGTCGTGGTGCTCGAGCTCGAGCTCGTGGAGCCGGCTGCGGATCTCCGCTTTCTCCTCGTCGGTGAGAGGGAAGTCGGTCACTGCCTGCGCGCTCCTGACATTGATTTTCGATGCCGCCGCGACGGCCTGATTTGCGATGCCGCCCCATCGGCCCGTGACAAAGCTTTTCGAGCATGCGGGCGCGTCGTGACAAACTTCACCGCGGGGCGCTGCACTTTCTCGCATCCTATCCCTATACTTACTCAGGGGGAACCCCCGACGCGGGGGGAAAGAAATGCGGCGCTCGGACCACGACGTCACCAACTGCATCTGCACCACGGACCCGGAGGCGGTCGGGGCCGAGGTCCTGCGCGTCTACAAGCAGCTCTATCCGGCCGCGCAGGCGCCGGCGCTCGAGCGCGCCTTCGGCGACGCCGCCGCGCTCTATACGGGACGGCATCCGGAGTACCTGCCCTGCGACACCGAGTACCACGACCTCCAGCACGTCCTCGACGTCACGCTCGCCATGGCGCGCCTCCTGGACGGCTACCAGCGCGGCAGGAAGAACGGCGAGGCGGAGCTCGGCGCCGATCTCTTCCAGGCGGGCATCATCACTGCGCTGTTCCACGACTTCGGCTATCTGCGCCGGCGCACCGACCGGCGCCATCGCTACGGCGCCGAGTACACGCTCACGCACGTGTCGCGCGGCTCGGCGTTCCTGCGCCGCTACCTGCGCCAGGTGGGCCTCGGGCATCTTTCCAAGGCCGCCGCAACGATCGTGCACTTCACCGGCTACGAGCGCCCGGTGGAAACCATCCGGCTCGCCGACACGCTGCTGCGCCGGGTCGGCCAGATGCTCGGCACCGCCGACATCATTGCGCAGATGTCGGACCGCTGCTACCTCGAGAAATGCCGCGACCGGCTCTACCCCGAGTTCGTGCTCGGCGGCGTCGCGCAGCGCAACGCGAGCGGCGGGCGCACGCTGCCGTTCTTCGTCTCGGGGGACGACCTGGTGCACAAGACGCCCGGCTTCTACCAGAACGCGACCAAGCGGCTCGATTTCCAGCTCGCGCGCGCCTACGAATACGCCGGGCGCCATTTCGGCGGGCCGAACCTCTACCTGCAGGAAATGCAGAAGAACGTGCGCTACGCGCAGCTCGTTTCGCAGGACGAGGACACGCGCGAGCGCCTGCGGCGCCAGCCGCCGAGCACGCTCGCCGCGGGCGTCGAGCCCTACCCGCCGAACCTCGCCGCGCTCGCCAAAGCCTGAGCGGCAGCCCGCGGCGGCGGGTGAGAAAATAGCCGCCATGAAATATTCCCAGGAAGTCTTCGCGAACCAGCCGGTCGAGCTGGACGGCAACGAGTTCGACCGCTGCACGTTCCGCAAATGCGAGCTGAAGTACAGGGGAGGCGAGCTGCCGGTCCTGAACGGCTGCCACTTCGACAGCTCGCCGTTCATCTTCGGCAACCAGGCAGGCAACACGCTTGCGATGCTGCGCTCGATGTACCACGCCGGCCTGCAGCCCCTCGTGGAGCATCTGTTCGACGAAGTGCGGCGCAATCCGCCGCGCTAGGGCCGCGCGCGTGCGCCTGATGACCTGGAACGTGCAGTGGTGCCGCGGCGTGGACGGCCGCGTCGATCCGGCGCGCATCGCTGCCGAAGTGAAGCGGATCGCCGATCCCGACGTCGTCTGCATGCAGGAGGTCGCGCAGGACTTTCCCGAGCTCGAGGGCAGCCGCGGCGAGGACGGCCCGGCCGAGCTCTCTCGCGCGCTTCCGGGCTACGAGCGCGCCGAAGTGTGGTCGGTGGACCGCGCGGGCGCGCGCGGCCGCGGCCGCTTCGGCAACCTCGTCCTCTCGCGCCTTGGAATCGGGCGCGTGCTGCGCCACTCGCTCCCCTGGCCGGCCGCGCCGGAAACGCCGAGCATGCCGCGCGCCGCGCTCGAGGCGATCGTGCAAGCGCCGTTCGGCCCGCTGCGCGTGCTCACCACGCACCTCGAGTACTACTCCGCCGAGCACCGCGCCGCGCAATGCGCGCGCCTCGCCGCGATCCACGCCGAAGCGCTCGCGCCGCGCAAGCAGGTGCGCAAGCCCGGGACCTTCTTCAGCGATCCGCGCCCGCCGAGCGCGATCCTGTGCGGCGACTTCAACATGCGGCCCGAGGAGCCGGCGCGGCAGGCGCTGCTCGAGGCCGGCTTCGTGGACGCGTGGCAGGCCCTGCATCCCGGCGTGCCGCAACCGCCGACGTTCTGCGTGCACGAGCACGTGCACGGCGATGCGCCCTACGCCTGCGATTTCATCTTCGTGACGCGGGACCTGCTGCCGCGCCTCGCGTCGATCCGCGTCGATTCAGGGACGCAGGCGTCCGACCATCAGCCGGTCATCCTCGAGCTGAGATAAGGGCGCGGAGCGCTTCGACGCGCTTGCGGTTCGTGCCGAAGTCGCGCCGCCCGAGGCGCGAGGCCGAGCGCACGTGCACCACGCCGGCGCGCTCGTCGTAGAGCAGCTCCACGTCGTCCACGTAGCGCATGATCGGCGTGCGGTACTCCGCATGGAGATAATTGCCTTCCCGCCGGATCAGCGTAGCGCCGCGCATGGCGGCCACGGCCTTTTCCACGTCCGAGAAATTCCCGCGAAAAGCGATCGCCGGGATGTAGTGCTCCCGGTCCGCCGGATCGGCCTGCGACGACACGCAGTTCGGCGTGCGCTTGGGCGGCGCGAGCCTGCCGTCGGTCACGCCGAGGTTGCCCGGGCGCCTAAAGGAAAACATAGGAAAACATGCGCGGGGGACATCGAGCGGGATGCTACCATCGCGACGACGATCGGATCCGGAGAGGGACATGGAGATCTCTTCCCAGCAGCTCGCAGAAATTCTCGTCGGCGTGGCGCGCGCGCAGGCGGCGCTGGTGCAGGCGCTCGACACCGAGATGGCCGGATTCCGCACCCAGCGCGCGGTGCCGGCGATCCAGAACGCCGCGCACCTGCGCGATCATCCGCAGGCGACGCTCGTCGACCTGCCGGTGCGCCTGTTCCTCAACTCGCTCGGGCGCATCGGCCCCGATGCGACGGTCGTGGCGAAGGACCTCGAGCGCCTGTGCAAGGGCGGCACAGCCGCGACCGGTGCCGCTGCCGCTGCGGGCGGCGACGCCCTCGACTTCAGCAAGAAATAGTCAGAAGCCCTTCGGCGGCGGCGGGAACGCGGGGTCGCGCTTCTCGCGCAGCGAGGCGAGCCCCTCCTTCGCTTCCGGACCGGTAAAGCCGAGCACCTCGAGCGCGAGCGAGGCGTCGAACGCCGGGCCCGCCATCCGCAGCCAGTTGTTGAGCGAGTACTTCGTCCAGCGCAGCGCGGTCTGCGCCCCGGCGGCGAGCTTGCGCGCCACCTCGAGCGCCTTCGCCTGCAGCTCGCTCTCCTCGCAGGCGAGGGAGACCAGGCCCAGGCGCTCGGCCTGCTCGCCGTTGAGCTGCTCGCAGGTCAGCAGGTAGTACTTCGCCTTCGCCATCCCGCAAAGGAGCGGCCAGACGATCGCGGCGTGGTCGCCGGCCGCGACGCCGAGGCGCGTGTGGCCGTCGATGAGGCGCGCGTTCTTCGCCGCGATCGACACGTCGGCGAGGAGCGCCGCCACGAGCCCGGCGCCGACGGCGGGGCCGTGGATCGCCGAGACGATGATCTTCGAGCAGTTGATCATGTTGTAGACGAGATCGCGCGCCTCGCGCCAGACCCGCACGCGCGTGCCGAAGTCCTGCGTCATCTTCTCCACCATCGCGAGATCGCCGCCGGCGGAGAAGCCCTTGCCCGCGCCGCGCAGGATGACGACGCGCGTCTCCTCGTCGCCGTCGACGTCGAGCCAGATGCGCGCCATCTCCGCGTGCGCGCGCTCGGTCGCCGTGGCGAGCCTGCCTTCCTCGCCCATTGCGATTTCGAGGATCCCCGGCTCGAGCCGGCGCGCTTTCAGGTCCTTGTAATTCGAATAGTCCATCGGGCCATTCTACAATCGGCCCATGAGCGTCACCTATGCAGACGTCGCCGCGGCCCACGAGCGCATCCGCGCGCACGCGAAGCGCACGCCCGTGCTCACCTCGGCGACGATCGATGCGCTCACCGGGGCGAGCGTCTTCTTCAAGTGCGAGAACTTCCAGCGCATGGGCGCGTTCAAGTTCCGGGGCGCCTTCAACGCCCTCTCGCAGCTCGACGCCGCGCAAAGGAAGCGCGGCGTCATCGCCTTCTCCTCGGGCAACCATGCCCAGGCGGTGGCGCTCGCCGGGAAGCTGCTCGGCATCAAGGCCGTCATCGTGATGCCGTGGGACGCGCCGAAGGTCAAGCTCGAGGCGACGCGCGGCTATGGCGCCGAGGTGGTGGTCTACCAGCAGGGAGAATCGCGCGAGGCCGTTGCGGAAAACCTCCGCAAGGAAAGAAACCTCGCGCTGATCCCGCCGTTCGACCATCCGCACGTCATCGCCGGCCAGGGCACGGCGGCCAAGGAGCTGATCGAGGACGCGGGGCCGCTCGACGCGCTGCTCGTGCCGTGCGGCGGCGGCGGCCTGATCTCGGGCTGCGCGCTCGCCGCGCGCCACCTCGCGCCGGGCTGCCGCGTGATCGGCGTCGAGCCCGCGGCCGGCGACGACGCGACGCGCTCCTTCAAGACGAAGACGCTGGTGCGGATTCAGACCCCGCAGACGATCGCCGACGGCGCGCGCACCGAGTCGCTGGGCAAGCTCACGTTCGCGCTCGTCCTCGAGAACGTGAGCGAGATGACGACCGTCAGCGACGACGAGCTTTTGCGCGCGATGTTCTTCCTCTGGGAGCGGATGAAGATCGTCGTGGAGCCGACCGGCGCGCTCGCGGCTTGCGCGCTGTTGCAGGGGAAGGTTTCCTTCCCCGGGCGGCGGGTCGGCGTGATCGTTTCGGGCGGGAACGTGGACCTTCGCTGGGCGGCGGAAACTTTAAGATCGCGTTCTTGAAGAGGTTCACGAGGCCGAGCACCGCGGCGGCCTGCGTCGGATACAGCGCCTCGGTGCGCACCACCAGCTCCTCGGCGTTCTCCGGGTTGTAAAGCTCGGCGAGGTACTGGCCGCTCGCCTGGTCCAGCACGAACTCGACTCGAAATTGCGGCATGCACGCCTCCTTGTGGCGTAATATCCGCCGCTTTCCTGAATTAAGCTACCTCATGACGCTGCCGCAAACGATGCGCGCCGTGGAGATTTCGCAGCCCGGCGGGCCCGAAGTCCTGCGCCCCGCCGAGCGCCCGCTTCCTCGGCCGAAAGCGAACGAGCTCCTCATCAAGGTCGCCGCCGCCGGCGTCAACCGGCCGGACATCCTGCAACGCACCGGCCACTATCCGGTGCCGCCCGACGCGTCCGATCTTCCGGGCCTGGAAGTCGCCGGCGAAGTCGCGGCCATTGGCTCGGCGGTTACTGCTTTTTCCGTTGGAAGCAAGGTGTGCGCGCTGGTCCATGGCGGCGGCTACGCCGAGTACTGCGTCGCCCCGGAGGTGCAGGCGCTGCCCGTGCCGAAGGGCCTGTCCCTCGCCGAGGCCGCCTCGCTCCCGGAAACCTTCTTCACCGTCTGGTCCAACGTCTATGACCGCGGGCGCCTCGCCGCGGGCGAGAGCCTGCTCGTGCAGGGCGGGACCTCGGGAATCGGCGTCACCGCGATCCAGATGGCCGCCGCGATGGGGAACCGCGTCTTCGCGACCGCCGGCTCCGAGGACAAGTGCGCGGCGTGCGTGCGGCTGGGCGCGGAGAAAGCGATCAACTACCGCACGCAGGATTTCGCCGCGGAGATCAAGGCCGCGACTGGCGGCAAGGGCGTGAACGTGATCCTCGACATGGTCGGCGGCGACTACGTGCCGAAGGAGCTGAAGTGCCTCGCCGACGAAGGACGCCTGGTCTTCATCGCCTTCCTGCGCGGCCCCAAGACCGAGCTCGACATCAACGAGGTGATGCGCCGCCGCCTCGTGATCACGGGCTCGACGCTGCGGCCGCGGCCGGTGGAGTTCAAGGGCGCGATCGCGAAGCGCCTGCGGCAGACCATCTGGCCGCTCATCGAGGCGGGCAGGATCAGGCCCGAGATCTTCCGGACGTTCCCGCTCGCGCAGGCGGCCGAGGCGCACAAGCTCATGGAGAGCTCGCAGCACATCGGCAAGATCGTCCTCAGCGTCTAGACGCTTCGGCCTTCAGCCAGGAAACGAAGGCAGCGACCTCCGCGCGATCGGCGGCGGTTTTCGAGACGATGGCAAAGTACGAGCGCGCCGGGTCCGCGCTCGACTTGAACGGCGCCACCAGCTCGCCCGAGGCGATCAGGTCCTTGACGAGCGGCGTGCGGCCGAGCGCGACGCCGTGCCCCGCAACCGCCGCCGGGATGATCTGCTCGTAGCCCGAGAAGGAGAGCGTCGCCTTCGGCCGCAGGTCGGCGATGCGCGCGACCTCGAGCCAGGTCTTCCAGTGCAGCCAGGGATGGCGGCCGTCGGGATCGTCGTACTGCAGCAGGCAGTGGTCCTTGAGGTCGCCCGGCTCGGCGAGCGGCAGCTTCTTCAGCAGCTTCGGGCTGCACACCGGGAAGACGCGCTCGCCCATCAGGCGCACCGCGTTCGGGCCGGCGAGGGAAGCCGGCCCGTGGCGGATGGCGACGTCGAGCGCGTCGCGCTCCAGGTCCTGCACCCGCGTCTCGGCGGTGATGCGCACGTCCACCTCGGGATGGTCCTTGGTGAAGCCGGCAAGCCGCGGGATGAGCCAGAGCGCGGCGAAGGAATGCGTCGTCGTGACGGAGAGCGGCCGCCGGCGTCCCGAATGCGCCCGCAGGCGCTCGGTGGCGGCGCGCATCGTCGCGAGCACCTGGGCTGCCGCCGCATAGAACTGCTGCCCCGCCTCGGTGAGGGCGAGCGCGCGGTGGCGCCGCTCGAAGAGCGCGACGCCGAGCTGGTCCTCGAGCTCCTTCATCTGCCGGCTCACCGCCGACTGCGTGAGGAAGAGCTCCTCGCCCGCCTTGGTGAAAGACAGGTGGCGCGCAGACGCCTCGAAGCCGCGCAGCAGGTCCAGCGAGGGCATTGCATTACTTTTTGTCATGCATGACCTGAGAATTTACCGTTTGAGCGGGCTCCGCGAAGGATGCATCCTGCGCATGCCAAATGCAAGGAGAGCCCATGAAGATCGAACTGGAGTCCGGGATCCTGCGCCTCGAGCGCGGGCAGACGCTGCGGGTGGTGGACGGCGCGGGCAGCACCATCTGCGCCCGCACCGGCAACGTGTGGATTACCGAGCAGAACCGTCCGCGCGACGTCGTCCTGGGGCCGGGCAGCTGCTACGAGCTGCTCGAGGACGGGATCGCCGTGGTCGAGGCGCTCGGCCAGGCCTCGGTGACGCTCGAGCGGAGGGCGGCATGAACGCGATCTATCGCCGCTACCGCACGGAAGAAGCGTTCCGCGAGGCGCTGTTCGCCGCGGCCCGCCGCGAGCGCAACGCTGCAATCGCGCGCTTTCTCGCCGCTTCCGCAGACTACTTCTCGCTGAAAGGACCCAGCCATGCCGCTCGTGCGCATCTCGCTCGCCAAGGGTAAGCGCCCGGCATTCCGCCGCCAGGCGGCGGACGCGGTGCACCGCGCCATGGTGGAGACGATCGAGGTGCCGCCGCTCGATCGCTTCCAGATCATCACCGAGCACGAGCCGGCGGACTTCGTCTACGACGCGAAGTACCTCGGCATTGCGCGCACGGACGACCTCGCCGTCATCCAGATCACCCTCACCGCGGGCCGCTCGCTGGAGAAGAAGCGCGCGCTTTTCCGGCGCATTGCGGACAACCTGGCCGCGCTCGGCATGCGCCGCGAGGACGTCTGGATCAACCTCGTCGAAGTCGCGAAGGAGAACTGGTCCTTCGGCAACGGCGTCGCCTCCTACGCGCCGCCCGAGGCGGTGCCGGCATGACGAGCCGCGTGGTGGAGCGCGGCGAGCTCGTCTACGTGAGGAGCGCGCCGCCCGAGCCCGTCGGCGACGCCGCCGAGCAGACGCGCCGCGCGCTCGCGCGCATCGAGGAGCTCCTCGCGCTCGCGGGCACGGACAAGTCGCGGCTCCTGACCGCGCAGATCAAGCTCTCGGATCTCGCGCACCTGCCCGAGCACGAGCGGGCCTGGCACGAATGGCTGGGCTCGCTCGCCGCGCCGATCCGCGCGGTGGAGCAATCGGCGCTCGAGCCGAGCGAAGCCCTCGTCGAAATCACGGTTACCGCCCAGAAATCGCCCGCCCAGCCATGGAAAACGCCCTCATCGTCGGTGTCTGCCTGACGGTGCTCTACCTTCTTGTGAGCTGAGTCCGCCGTAAAATGCGCGCTTCCATCGCGAGCGTGCATGTTCCAGGAAAGTCTCCTCAAAGGTAAGCGCATCCTCGTCACCGGCGGCGGCACCGGGCTCGGCCGGGAGATCGCCGCCCGCTACCTGCAGCTCGGCGCGGAGATCTGGATCGCGGGCCGCCGCGCCGCGGTCCTGGAATCCACCGCGAAGGAATTGATCTCCCAAAACGGCGGCGTGGTGCACACGCATGCCGTGGACATCCGCGACGCCGCGGCGGTGGACGCGATGGTGCAGCGCATCTGGGACGAGAGCGGACCGCTGAGCGGCCTCGTCAACAACGCCGCCGGCAACTTCATCAGCCCGACGAAGGACCTGACGCCGAACGGCTTCAACGCCATCGCGAACATCGTCTTCCACGGCACCTTCTACGTCACGCATGCCGTCGGCAAGCGCTGGATCGAGGGCAAGCACAAGGGCACGGTGCTCTCGATTCTCGTGACGTGGGTCCATACCGGGTCGCCCTACGTCGTGCCCTCCGCGATGTCGAAGGCGGGCCTTCACGTGATGACGAAGTCGCTCGCGGTGGAATGGGGCCGCTTCGGCATCCGCCTGAACGCGATCGCGCCCGGGCCGTTCCCGACCGAGGGCGCGACCCGGCGCCTGCGTCCCGGGGGCGACTTTTCGTCCTCGCAGGACCTCAACCCGATGAGGCGCGTCGGCCGCATGGAGGAGCTGCAGAACCTCGCCACCTTCCTCATGGCCGACGGCTGCGAATGGCTCACCGGCGAGACCATCGCGATCGACGGCGGCGGATACCTCGCGAGCGGATCGGGCGCCTACTTCACCGAGCTCGACAAGCTCTCCGACGAGGATTGGGCGCGCATGCGCGCGCTCATCAAGGCGCAGAACGACAAGGACCGCGCGGGGCGTTCGCCCTGATGGCCGTGCTCGTGCCGCGCCCGGCGGCGACGCTCATCCTGCTGCGGCAGGCGAGCGCCGGCCCCGAAGTGCTCATGCTGCAGAGGACGCAGAGCGCGGCCTTCCTCGGCGGCGCCTACGTCTTTCCCGGCGGCTCGCTCGACACGCAGGACTCGGATCCGCGCCTCGCCGCGCGCATCCGCGGCCGGACGCCGGAGCAGGCGAACGCGCGCCTCGGCCTCGCCGAGGGCGCCCTCGCCTACTACGTCGCCGCGCTGCGCGAATGCTTCGAGGAAGCGGGCGTGCTTCTCGCGTGCGATCGCGATGGCCGCCCCATCTCGGCCTCGCGCGCGGAAGCGATGATGGCTTTTCGGAAGAAGCCCTTCCTCGAGCTGCTCGAGAGCGAGGACCTCTACCTCCCGGCGGACGCGCTCGCCTACTACGGGCACTGGGTCACCGCCCCGGGCCGCAGCCGGCGTTTCGACACGCGCTTCTTCGTCGCCCTCGCGCCCGAGGGCCAGGCCGGCTCCCACGACGCCGGCGAGACGGTGCACGACATCTGGATCCGGCCGCAGGAGGCGCTCGAGCGCGCGGAGCGCGGCGAGATCGAGCTCGTCTTTGCCACGCGCCACGCCCTGAAGGACCTCGGCCGCTTCGCGCGGCGCGAGGACGCGTTCGCCCACGCCGCGAGCCTGCCCGAGATCGAGACGAACCGCGCCTGCCGGGCGCAGGGCAAGGAAGGGGAAAAGCTGTTCCGCCGCTCGGACGCCGCGTACTTCGAGATCCACTGGAGCGACCCGGAGGAGACCGGCGAGACGACGTATGAGCTCTCACCCGGCGTGCCGAAGCGGCTCGATCGCCGCGTCACGCGCATCATCGCCCCGAACCCCGGCGCGATGACCGGCCCGGGGACCAATACGTACCTCGTCGGCGAGCGCGAGCTCGCGCTCATCGACCCGGGGCCCGCGATCGCGTCGCACGTGGAAAAGATCCTGGAAGCGGGCCAGGACCGGATCCGCTGGATCCTCTGCACGCACACGCACCTCGACCATTCGCCCGCGGCGAAGCTCGTCAAGGAAGCGACCGGCGCGCAGCTCTTCGGCCGGCCCGCGCCGCAAGGCCAGGACGAGACCTTCAAGCCGGACTTCGTGCTCGAGAACGGCCAGCGCATCGACCTGGGCGGTGCGACGCTGCGCGCCATCCACACGCCGGGGCACGCGTCGAACCACGTCTGCTATCTCCTCGAGGAGACGCGCATGCTCTTCACCGGCGACCACGTCATGCAGGGCTCGACGGTCGTGATCAACCCGCCCGACGGCAACATGCGCGCCTACCTCGCCTCGCTCGAGATGCTGCTCGCCGAGGACCTCGCGATCCTCGCGCCCGGGCACGGCTACCTCGTCGGCGCGCCGCACAAGGAGATCCGGCGGCTGATCGCGCATCGCCGGGCGCGCGAGAGCAAGGTCGTTTCCTGCATGAAAGAGCTGGGGAATCCGACCCTCGACGAGCTCCTGCCGCGCGTGTACGACGACGTGCCGGCGCGCATGCACAAGTGGGCCGCGCGCTCCCTGGCTGCGCACCTCGACAAGCTCCTCGAGGAGCGCGTCGTGCGCGCCGCCGAGGGCCGCTACACGCTGGTACAATGAGGCGGAGCGTTTCGTGAGGAGGAAGGACCCATGAGCACGCATGACAAGACGCTGAAGCTCGTCATGAACCTCGACCGCGGCGCGATCGAGGCGAAGCTCGCGGAAGTGCGCGCGGCCGCGCAGGCCGCGAACCTCACGGACCTGGGGGCGTTGTTCAGCGGCATCGAGGGCATGCCGCGCGCGCAGATGGAAGCCCGCGTGAAGAACGCGCTCAAGTGGCTCGCCGACAAGCCGCAGCACCAGAGCCTCGCCGCGCAGCTCGAGCTCGTGGAGCTCAATCTTCCGAATCTGAAGTGACGCTGCACGCCTGAGCGCAGCGCGGCACCCCTGAGCTTCGACTACGACCTCTTCACCATAGGAGGCGGCTCCGGCGGCGTGCGCGCCAGCCGCGTGAGCGCCTCCTACGGCGCGCGCGTCGCGGTCGCCGAGTCGGGCGCCTTCGGCGGCACCTGCGTGAACGTCGGCTGCATCCCGAAGAAGCTCTTCTCCTACGCGGCGCACTTCCGCGAGGAGTTCGAGATCGCCCGGGCGTTCGGCTGGGCCGGCGAGGAGCCGCGCTTCGACTGGCCGACGCTGCTCGCCAACAAGGACCGGGAGATCGCGCGCCTCAACGGCGTCTACGAGCGCGTCCTGCAGAACGCCGGCGTCGAGATCCTGCGCGGACGCGCGAGCGTCCTCGGACCGAACGAAGTCTCGGTGAACGGGAAAAAAATAACCGCAAAGCACATTCTCGTCGCCACCGGCTCCTGGCCCGTGATCCCGCCGATTCCGGGCCGGGAGCACGCCCTGTCTTCCAACGAAGCGTTCTTCCTGAAAAAGCTCCCCGAAAGAGCCCTGGTGGTCGGCGGCGGCTACATCGCGCTCGAGTTCGCCTCGATCTTCAACGGCCTGGGCGTGAAGACGACGCTTTCCTACCGCGGCAAGCGGCTGCTGCGCGGCTTCGACGCCGAGCTCGGGACGCGCATCGCCGACGAGATGGCCGCGAAGGGCGTGAAGCTGCATTTCGGCGCCGAGCCGGTCGAGGTGTTCAAGCGGCCCGGCGGCAGCCTCGAGGTCGAGTACGGCGACAGGAGCACGCAGGACACCGACCTCGTCCTCTTCGCCACCGGCCGCAAGCCGAACACGGTGAACCTGGGCCTCGAGAAGGCGGGCGTCAAGCTCGCGCCCGACGGCGCCATCGTGGTCGACCGCTATTCGAAGAGCTCGGTCGACTCGATCCACGCCATCGGCGACGTCACCAACCGGATCAACCTCACCCCGGTCGCCACCGCCGAGGCGATGTGGCTCGCGCGCACCCTCTTCCGCGGCGAGCCGACCCCGGTGGACCACGACAACGTCCCTACCGCGGTGTTCGCCAATCCCAACCTCGCGACCGTCGGCCTCTCGGAAGAGCGCGCGCGCGAGCGCTTCGGCGAGGTGGACGTCTACAAGGCGGCGTTCCGCCCGCTCAAGCTCACCCTCACGCCGAAGCAGGAGCGCACGTTCATGAAGCTCGTCGTCGAGCGCAAGACGCAGCGCGTGGTGGGCGCGCACATGATGGGCCCGGACGCGGGCGAGGTGATCCAGGGCGTGGCGATCGCGGTGAAGATGGGCGCCACCAAGGCGCAGTTCGACGCCACCATCGGCATCCATCCGACGATCGCCGAAGAATTCGTCACCATGCGTGAAAAAGCCGGCTAGCGAAATCCTTCTCGCCGCAGGCCGCGAGGTACGGATCAGCAACCCGGACAAGGCGCTCTTCCCGAAGCCGGGGATCACGAAGCTCGAGCTCGCGCAGTACTACGTCGCCGTCGCTGAAGGCGCGCTGCGCGGCGCCGGCGGACGCCCGAACATGCTGGTGCGCTATCCGGACGGCGTCGGCGCCGAGTTCTTCTACCAGAAGCGCGCGCCGAAGAACCGCCCGGCGTGGCTCGAGGTGGTGGCGCTGCGCTTTCCCTCCGGACGCAGCGCCGAGGAGCTCGTGCCGCGCGACGCCGCCGCGCTCGCCTGGATGGCGAACCTCGCCTGCCTCGAGCTGCACCCGCACCCGGTGCGCGCGGAGGACCTCGAGCACCCGGACGAGCTGCGCATCGACCTCGATCCCACGCCCGGGGTGCCTTGGAAGCAGGTGCGCGAGGTGGCCTTTCTCGTCAGGGATTTCCTGTCCGAGAAAAGCCTCGCAGGCTGGCCAAAGACCTCCGGCAAGCGCGGCCTGCACATCTACGTGCGCATCGCGACGCGCTGGAGCTTCGACGAGGTTCGCGAGGCGGCGCTCGCGCTCGCGCGCGAGATCGAGCGGCGCGCGCCGAAGCTCGCGACGAGCAAGTGGTGGAAGGAGGAGCGCCGCGGCGTCTTCATTGACTACAACCAGAACGCGAAGGACCGCACCGTGGCGGCGGCTTATTCCGTGCGCCCGACGCCGCAGGCGACGGTCTCGGCGCCGCTCGACTGGAAGGAGCTCGCGAGCTGCGAGCCGGGCGATTTCACGCTCCGCTCGATGCTGGAGCGCTATCAGCGCATCGGCGACCGCCACGCCGGCATCGACGCCGCCGCCGGGTCGCTCGAGGGGCTGCTCGAGCTCTCTAGGAAGCAGGGCCTCGGCGACGCGCCCTGGCCGCCGTACTACCGGAAGAAAACACCTTCGCGAGCTCGAAGGCGCGCGTGACCTCGAGCTGGTCGTAGCGGCACTCGCGCGGCGGCTTGTCCGGGCGCCAGCGCAGGAAAATGGCCGCGTGCCGGAAGCGGTCGCCTTGCAGGTGGTCGTACTTCACCTCGCACACGCGCTCGATGCGCAGCGGCTCCCACGAAAGATCCTTGCCCGCGCTCCAGCGGCTTTGCGCGCCGGGCATGCGCGCGGACTCTGCGCCCGCGCCCGCCCAGTCGCGCCACGGATGATCCACCATGGCGCTCTTGCGCAGGGGAGCGAGCTCCTTCACGAGCGCCTTGCGCGTCGCCATGCTGAAAGAAGAAGTGACGCCGACGTGCTGCAGCACGCCCGCATCGTCGTAGAGCCCGAGCAGGAGCGAGCCGACGGCGTCGCGCCCGGTCTTGTACCAGCGGAAACCCGCGACCACGCAGTCGGCGGTGCGCGCGTGCTTCACCTTGATCATCGCCCTCTTGCCCGGCTGGTACGGCGCCTCGAGCGGCTTCGCCACCACGCCGTCGAGGCCCGCCCCCTCGAAGCGCTCGAGCCAGTCGGCGGCGACCTTGCGCTCCAGGGTGGCCGGCGTGATGTGCAGCGGCGGCTCGACCCCGGCGAGCAGCTTTTCAAGCGCCTCCCTGCGCTCGGCCTGCGGGGCGTCCATGAGGTTCTTGCCCCGGGAGAAAAGCAGATCAAACGCGACGAACGAGGCGGGCGTCTCCTTCGCAAGCTTCGCCACGCGCGAAGCAGCGGGGTGAAGGCGCAATTGCAGTGCGTCGAAGTCGAGGCCGCGCGGGCCGGCGATCACGATCTCGCCGTCCAGGACGCACGGCCCGGCAAGGCGCTCGAGCAGCGCGTCGTGCAGGTCGGGGAAATAGCGGTCGAGCGGGCGCAGGTCGCGGCTCTGCAGATACACGCCCTTCGCGTCGCGGAACACGAGCGCGCGGAAGCCGTCCCACTTCGGCTCGTAGAGGAAGCCGCCTTGCGGCGGCAGCGCGTCGGCGAGCTTCGCGAGCATCGGCTCGATCGGCGGAGCGGGCTTCTTTGTCAGAGGAGCGCGCCGCGCAGGATGAGCGAGGCGCCGGAGAAGACGAGCAGCACGAAGACCGCGCGCAGCAGCGTCTCGCGCGAGATGCGCAGGTAGATGTGCTTCGCGGCCACGACGCCGATGAACGAGACCGGGACCACCACCGCGGCCGCGATCCAGACCGCGCGATCGAGAAGCAGCCCCGTCAGGAGGAAGGCGATCACGCGCAGCGAGATGCTCGTGAGAATGCACAGGCCGAGCGTGGCGCGGAACTGCGCCTTGTCGAGGCCGCGCTGCGACAGGTAGATGACGTAGAACGGGCCGCCCGCGCCGAAGAGCGCGCTCGTCGCGCCGCCCAGCAGCCCGGCGAGGAGCGCCCACCTGCGCGAGACGAGGCCCGGCGCGCGTTGCATGAGACTGTAGAGTCCGAAAGCGAGGACGAAAGTTCCCATCGCCATCATGCCGGCGGCGCGCGGCAGGTTGACGAGCACGGTAACCCCGAGCGCGGTGCCGACGAGGATCGCCGGCCCGAGTCGCACCCATTCGCCGTGCACCGCATTCCGCGGGTTCTCGAAGCCCACGCGCGCCGCGTTGGCGAGGTCGGAGAGCGCGAAGAGCGGCAGCGCGAACTGCAGCGGCACGAGGTGCGTGGCGATCGGGATGATGACCAGCCCGGCGCCGAAGCCCGTGGTGCCGAAGACGAGCGCGCCGGCGAACGCGACCGCGGCGAGGACGCCGATCTCGACCGGGTCTACGGGCATGGCTGCACGATGAGCTCTGCGGCGGTGCAGGGGTTCATCACACGCAGGCGCGAGACATAACGGGAGAACGGCAGCCCGAGGCGCGACTCGAGCTCGCCCGCGCGCAGCCGAAGCGCCTCCCAGCTCACGCGCGCCGGCGCGCCGCGGAAGGCAAAAACGATGATGTTCGGGTCGTAGAGCGCCGGCAGCGCCAGCACCGCACCGCCGAAGGCGCGCTCCAGGCGCTGCAGCGTGCGCTCGAAGCCCGGGTCGTCGTTCATGAAGTTCACCACCAGCGCGCCCGGGTCGCGCAGCGCGAGGAAGGCGCCCTCGTAGAACTCGCTGCTCGCGAACTTCGAGACGTGCTCCTCGTCGTGGTAGGCGTCGAGCACGAGCAGGTCGCAGCACTCCGGCGCGAGCGCCTCGGCGCCGTCGCCGATCGTCACGCGCAGGCGCTGGTCGTCGGCGGGCAGCGCGAACTGCGCCCGCGCCGCGGCGAGCACGCGCGCGTCGAGCTCCACCACCCGCACGCGCGTGCGGCGCAGCTGGCGATGGAAGAACTTTGCGAGCGAGCCGCCGCCCAGGCCGATCATCAGCGCCTCGCGCGGCTCCGGGTGCAGCAGCAGGAACGCCATCATGCAGCGCGTGTAGTCGAGCGCGAGCGCGAAGGGATCGCCGATCTTCATCGCGCTCTGGATCGCCTCGCCGCCTACGTGCAGGGTGCGCACGCCGCGCGAGTCGCTAACCGCGATCGACGAGCGCGGCTTTTTCATGCTTGAGCATCGGCAGCACGCACGCCGCGGCGACAAAGGAGAGCGCGGCGGCAGCGAGGATCGGCGCCTGATACGAGTGGAACGCGTCGTAGGCGACGCCGGCGAGCCAAGGGCCGATGAGCGTGCCGAGGCCCGCCCCGGTGTACAGCGCGCCGATGATTCCCGACACGGCACGCGGGCCGTAGAGATCCATGACGATCGTCGGCAGGAGCGCCACGTAGGCGCCGTAGAACGAGCCGAACACCACCGCGAAGACGGCGAGCACGCCGTACGCGGAGCTCGCCCACCACACGAGCAGCATGGCGCCGAGGCCGGCGTACATGAAGGCGAGCGAGCGCTCGCGCCCGAGGCGGTCGGCGAACGGACCGACGGCGAAGCGCCCGGCGAGGCTGCCGACGCCGATGAGGCTCACGAGCGCCACGCCCTGCGCCTCCGAGTAGCCGGCATCCTGCGCATACGGCCCGAGGTGCACCATCGGCACGAAAAGGCCGATGCACGTGAGGAAGAGCGACCCGTACAGGAGCCAGAATTCCCGCGTGCCGAGCGCCTGGGCGAGCGTGCGCCCGGGCGCCTGGCTGCGGGGCCGGCCGGCGTGGCGCTCGCGCAGCGCCGCGGCGGCGGCAAGGCCGATGGCGAGGAAAAGGATCGAGAGCACCTGGTAGCTGGTGCGCCAGCCCGCGCGCTCGATGAGGAGCGCGGCGAGCAGCGGCCCTACGGTGTTGCCCGCGCCGATCCCCGCGATCGCGAGGCCCGAGGCGAGCGCCCGGTTCGCCTGGAACCACGGCTGCACCGCGCCGACCGACGGAACGTAGACCAGCCCGACGCCGAGCCCGATGCCGATGCTGTAGGCGGCGTAGAGGAAGAAAACGGAGGCCGCCATGCTGGAGAGCCACAGCGCGGCCGCGAGGCACGCGACGCCGGCGAGCGCGACCCGGCGCGCGCCGAAGCGGTCCGCCGCCATCCCCGCCGGCGCGCCGCACACGAACCAGGTGAACGCGGCGAGCGAGAAGACGAGCGCGACGTTGCCGCGCGAGGCGCCGAACTCCGCCTGGAAGGCGCCGAAGAACGCGGCGAAGGAATACGCCGAGGCGAAGCCGATGAACATGAGCGCGAATGCGGCGGCGACCACCGCCCAGCCGTAGCGCTGCTCGCTCAATACAGGGCTCCGCGCGCCGCCACCGGCCAGAGCGCTTCCACGACGCCCTTCCTCACGCAGACGTACCAGTCGTGCAGGTTGACGGTCGGGTCGCAATGCCCCGGCACGAGGAGCAGCTTCTCGCCAAGGCGCGGCGCCTCGGCGCCGGCGGCGATCTCGATGCGGCCATGCTCGTCGGAGGCGGCGGCGTAGACGAGGCCGGGCCGCTGCCACACGAACGGCATGCCCGAATCCACGCTGGAGGCCTTGAGGCCCGCGTCCACCACCGCCTGCGAGGCGCTCGGCCGGCTCATCACCGTCGCGAGCACGAAGAGCGCGTGCTCGAAGCGCGGCAGCGGCGCGGCCCACTCGTTCCTGCCGTAGTCGGCGTCCATGAAGATGTAGGAGCCGCATTGCAGCTCGTTCCACAGGCCCGACTGCGCCTCGAACATGAACGTGCCGCTGCCCGCGCCGGTGACCACCGGGCACTCGATGCCCGCCTTGTTGAGGAGCTCCTCGGTCTGCGTGACCTTGCGCCCCGCCTCCTCGATGAGCGCGCGGCGCTCCGCCACGCTCCGCACGTGCTGCGCGCGGCCCTGGTAGGCCTGCAGGCCCGCGAAGCGCAGGTTCTCGTGCTTTTCGATTTCTCTTGCGAGAGACACCGCGGCTTCGCCCGGCTGCACGCCGCACCGTCCCATGCCGACGTCGATCTCGACGTAGACGTCGAGCTTCGCGCCCGAGGCGGCGAGCGCGCGCACGTTGTCGGCGTCGTCCACGCAAACGCCGACGCGCGCGCGCTGCGCAAGCGCGGCGAGCCGCTCGATCTTGCCTGCGCCGACGATCTGGTTCGAGACCAGCACGTCGCGCACGCCGCCCTCCACCATGGCCTCGGCCTCGGAGACCTTCTGGCAGCACACGCCGATCGCCCCCGCCGCCAGCTGGCGGCGCGCGATATCGGGCGACTTGTGCGTCTTCGCGTGCGCGCGCAGGCGCACCGCGTAGGGCTTCACCGCGGCGGCGAGCGCCGCGAGGTTCTTCTCGAAGGCGTCGAGCTCGAGCACCAGCGCCGGGGTGTCCACCTCGTCCAGGCGCTGGCCGATGGACGCAGGGGCCGCTCGCGCCTGCATGCTACGCGGCGGCGCCCTGCGCGCGGCTGCGCAGGCCGAACCACGCGATCGCGATGGCGATCACGAGCACCAGCGGCAGCGCGACGAGGTTGACGCGCTCCCAGCCGGCCGAGGTGACCGTGAGGCCCGAGGTGAAGGAGGAAAGCGCCATCATGATGAAGATGGTCTGGTCGTTCGCGCCCTGCGCCTTGGCGCGCTCCTCCGGCCGGTAGGTCGTGGTGAGGAGCGTCGTGCCGCCGATGTAGAGGAAGTTCCAGCCGACGCCGACGAAGACGAGCGCGACCCAGAAGTGCGCGACGCTGATTCCGGAGAGCGCGATGCCGATCGCGATCAGCAGGCCTGCTGCGCCGCTGAACATCACCCCGAGCGCGCCGAAGCGCTTGATCAGCCCGCCGGTAAAGAACGACGGCGCGAACATCGCGATCACGTGGGAGGAGATGACGAACGCCGCGTCGCCGAAGGGATGGCCGCAGACCTGCATCGCGATCGGCGTCGACACCATCAGGAAGTTCATCACGCCGTAGCCGATCGCCGCCGAGGCGACGGCGACGAGGAACCTCGGCTGCGCCGCGATCTCGGCGAGCGGGCGTCCGGCCGCCGCGCGCTCCGCCTCGGCGGGGGCCGGCACGCGCAGGAAGCGCAGCAGCGCCAGCGTGATCAGCGCGAAGACGATGAGCCCGAGGTAGGCGCCGGCGAAATGCGGCCCGACGCTGTCGAGCAGCGCGCGCGTCATGCTCGGCCCGAGGATGCCCCCGGCGAGGCCGCCGGCGAGGACGAGCGAGATCGCGGTCGGGCGGAATTCGGGCGTCGCGACGTCGGCGGCGGCGAAGCGGTAGTACTGGCCGTAGGCGTTGTAGACGCCGAGGACGAGCGACCCGGCGCAGAGCAGCCAGAACGCCTGCTGCCAGATGGCCCCGGCGCAGATCAGCGCCCCGACGATGCTCCACAGCGTGCCGAACTCCAGGCCGCGGCGCCGGCCGACGCGCTTCATGTGGAGCGAGGCGAGCATGGTGGAGGACGCGGCGCCGATCACATAGGCGGTCACCGGCAGCGTCGCCAGGCCCTTCACCGGCGCGAGCGCGAGCCCCGCGAGGCCGTTGATCGCGATCAGCGAGGAGTTGTTGCTCATCAGCATCGCCTGGCAGCCGGCCAGGAGGCCGACGTTGCGCCGGGTACTGTTCATTTATACAGTATTGGCCTAGAATCCGGGGGTGCCGCCAGTGTAAGGCGCGAGCGCCATGCCCCGTGACCCGAAGAGCGAAACCCTCCACCTGCGCGGCGCCCGCTCGTTCGTTGCCGGCCGCTTCGAGACGGCGGCGCGCGAAGCGTTCGACGACGGCTGGACGCCCGAGGAAGCCGACGCGCGCGAGCTCCAGACGAGCGTCACCGTCGAGCGCGCGCGCTCGATCGTTTCGCACAACGACTCGCCCGACGTCGGCTTCACGCAATCCATCAATCCCTACCGCGGCTGCGAGCACGGCTGCATCTATTGCTACGCGCGGCCGAGCCACGCCTACCTCGAGCTCTCGCCGGGCCTCGACTTCGAGACCCGGCTCTTCGCCAAGACCAACGCCGCCGAGCTCCTGCGCGCGGAGCTCGCCCGGCCCGGCTACGCGCCGAGCCCGATCGCGATCGGCGCCAACACCGACTGCTACCAGCCGATCGAGCGCAAGTACCGCATCACGCGCGAGGTCCTCGAGGTGCTCGCCGAGACCGACCATCCCTGCACCCTCGTCACCAAGTCCGCGCTGGTCGAGCGCGACCTGGACCTCCTCGGCCCCATGGCGAAGAAGAACCTCGTCAAGGTTTTCGTCTCGATCGGGACGCTGGATCGGGAGCTGGCGAGGAAGCTGGAGCCGCGCGCGGCGAGTCCCCAGAGGCGCTTGGACGTCTTGAGGAATTTGAGCAAGGCCGGGATCCCCTGCGGAGTGATGGTGGCGGCCCTGATTCCCGCGCTGAATGACAAGACCATGGAGCACGTCCTCGAGGCCGCCGCCGAAGCCGGCGCGCAGGAAGCCGCCTACGTGGTGATGCGGCTGCCGAACGAGCTGAAGACGCTCTTCCGGGAATGGCTGCAGGAGCACTACCCGCAGCGCGCCGAGCACGTCATGAGCATCGTCCAACAGATGCGCGGCGGGCGCGACAACGACCCGCGCTTCGGCACGCGCATGAGCGGCACCGGCACCTTCGCCGGGCTCCTCGAGAAGCGCTTCGAGCTCGCCTGCCGGCGCTTCAATCTGAACGGGCACGGCAGCGGCCGCAAGGCGCCCGCGCTCGATTGCAGCCGCTTCCGCCCGCCGTCGCCATCGGGCCAGGGCCGCCTCTTCTGAAGCCTTAGAATTCCGGGGTGCTCTTCCCCACCACGCTTGTCGGCAGCTATCCGCAGCCCGACTGGCTCATCGACCGGCAACGCCTGACCGAGAATATCCCGCCGCGCGTGCGCGCGAGCGACCTCTGGCGCGTTGCGGAGCCGTTTCTCGCGCAGGCGCAGGACGATGCCACGCTGCTCGCCATCCGCGCGCAGGAAGAGGCCGGCATCGACATCGTCACCGACGGCGAGATCCGCCGCGAGAGCTACTCCAACCGCTTCGCCACCGCGCTGGAAGGCATCGATCTCGAGAACCACGGCGTGGCGGTCACCCGCTCCGGCAAGCGCCAGGCCGTGCCGAGGATCGTGGGCAAGATCCGCAGGAAGCACGCCGTCGAGCTCGACGATCTCCGCTTCCTGAAAAAGCACACTACGCGCAAGACGAAGATCACGCTGCCCGGGCCGTTCACCATGTCGCAGCAGGCGCAGAACGACTACTACCCGAGCATCGAGGCGGCGGCGATGGACTACGCCGCGGCGGTCAACGAGGAGATCCGGGACCTCTTCGCCGCGGGCGCGGACGTGGTGCAGATCGACGAGCCCTACATGCAGGCGCAGCCGGAGCTCGCCCGCGCCTACGGGGTTGCCGCCCTCAACAAGGCCCTGGAGGGAATCAAGGGCGAGACGGCGGTGCACATCTGCTTCGGCTACGCCGTGTACCTGAAGAACAAGCCCTCGGGCTACGCCTTCCTGCCGGAATTCGCGAACTGCAGCTGCCGGCAGATCTCCATCGAGACCGCCGAGCCGAAGCTCGACTGCTCCGTGCTCGCGAAGCTTCCCGGCAAGAAGGTGATGGTGGGCTGCATCGACCTCTCGACGCCGGAAGTCGAATCGCCCGACACGGTCGTTGCGCGCATCAAGCGCGCCCTCGAGTACGTCAAGCCGCAGGACGTGATCCTCGCGCCCGATTGCGGCATGAAGTTCCTGCCGCGCGCCGCGGCCTTCGGCAAGCTGAAATCCATGGTGGAAGCCGCGCGGCGGCTGCGCGCCGAGCACGCTTGACGGCGTCGGTCTCCGAGCGGCTTGCCGAGAGCGCCCGGCGCGCGCGCGTCGAGGACTTCAGGGAAACGGCCGAGCGGCTGCTGATCGACATCGGCGGGCTGTGCATCGCCGCGCGCAAGACCGGCTACGTCCGCGCCGCGCTCGAGGGCTGGGAATCCTCCGGGCGCTGCACGGCGCTCGGCCATGCGCGCGCGCTCGATTCGGCGGGCGCCGCGTTCGTGAACGGCACCGCGGCGCACGGCGAGGACTTCGACGACACCTTCGAGGGCGGGCCGATCCATGCCGGGGCGGTGATCGTCCCCGCGGTCCTCGCGCTCGCCGAGCGCGAGCGCCTCTCCGGGCGCGATGCGCTCGCCGGCATCGCGGTCGGCACGGAGCTGATGTGCCGCGCGAGCCTGGTGGCGCCCAAGCGCATCCACGAGGCGGGCTTCCATCCCACGGCGATCCTCGGTGCCATGGGAGCCGCGGCGGCGGCCGCAAGATCCTTGAACCTGAATCAGGATCAGTTCGTGAATGCGCTCGGCATCGCCGGCTCCATGGCTTCCGGCATCATCGAATACCTCGCCGAAGGAACGTGGACCAAGCGCCTGCACCCGGGCTGGGCGGCGCAATCGGGCATCCGCGCGGCGGACCTCGCACGCGCCGGGTTCATCGGTCCGCGCACCGTGCTCGAGGGCACGCACGGCCTCTATTTCGGTTTCGCGCACACCACGCAAGGCGACTGGGCGAAGCTGCTCGACGGATTCGGCGAGCGCTGGATCGCCTCCAGCCTCGCCTTCAAGCTCTACGCCTGCGGCACGATGACGCAGCCCTACGTGGACTGCGCCGCGCGGCTCGCGAAGCGCCTCGACGTGCGCGACATCCGGGAGGTCGTCTGCGAAGCGGCCGAAGGCACGGTGCACCGCCTGTGGGAGCCGCTCGCCGACAAGCAGCGCCCGCCCAACGCGTACGCGGCGAAGTTCAGCCAGCCCTACTGCATCGCCGCGGGCTTCGTCCTCGGCCACGCCGGCCTCGACGCCTTCACCGAGGAGCGCGTGCGCGACGAGCGCCTGCGCGCCCTCGCCGCAAAGGTGCGCTACGAGATCGATCCGAAGAATCCCTATCCGGACGCATTCACCGGCCACGTCCGCGTCACGCTCGGGAATTCGCAGGTTCTCGAGGAGCGGCAAAGCCACCTGCGCGGCGGCGCGCAGGCGCCGCTCTCGCGCGCCGAGCTCGAGGAAAAATGCCGCCGCAACTGCGCCTACGGCGGCTGGGACACGGCGAGGACGGAGGCGTTTTTGAGCTTTACGAGGAAAGCGTTTGATTCGGCCATCGACCTCTCGCCCTTCCGTGGCTGAAGAGCTCGCGGGCAAGGTCGCGATCGTCACCGGCGCCGGGCGCAACATCGGCCGCGCCATCGCGCTTGCGCTTGCCGCGGGCGGCGCGAGCGTGGTGGCGAACGCGCGCAGCTCCAGGGCGGAGATCGACGCCGTGGCCGCGGAAACCGGCGGGCTTGCCCTGCTTGCCGACGTCACGGACGAAGCCGCGGTGCGCGGCATGGTCGCGCGCACGCTCGAGCGCTTCGGCCGCCTCGACATCCTGGTCAACAACGCGGCGCTGCGCGCCGTGGAGCCCGTCGAGGAGATCTCGCTCGCGCGCTGGCGCGAAGTGACCGGCATCATCCTCGACGGCGCCTGGATCTGCTCCAGCGCCTGCATCGCCGCGCTGAAGAAAACCGGCGGCACGATCGTGAACATCGGCGGCATGTCGGCCCACACCGGCGCCGCCGGCCGGCCGCACGTCGTCGCCGCCAAGGCCGGCCTCGTCGGCCTGACGCGCGCCCTCGCCCACGACCTCGCGCCCGAGGTCACGGTGAACTGCGTCGTCCCGGGAATGATCGACACGCGGCGAGGGGCCTCCGCCGGCGCCTCCGCGCACGCCGGGCGCCGCGAAAGCCCGCTCGGCCGCCGCGGCTCGCCCGAGGAAGTCGCCGCCGCGGTCCGCTTCCTCGCCGGCCCCGGCGCCCGCTACATCACGGGCCAGGCGCTGCACGTCAACGGGGGCGCTTACTCAGCCTGACGTCCGCCTGCGCCGCAGGAGCGCCCGGCCCCGCGAAAGGCCCGGCTGCGACGATGTCCAGCGCGCCGCAGTAGGCCGTAAATGGAGGAAGTTCCGCCCCGGACAGCCACTTCATGAGCTCGTGGCTGGTTACGCCAAGGTAGGCGGCAAGGTGCTCCCTGCCCCCCACCGTCTCGAGCGCGAGACGCAGCATCCGGGTATATGCGCTGCTCTTCAGCATCCTCGTGCTCCTGTCGATGCAGCCATAGAAGATTCGTCGAATCCGGTCATACTCGACCGCGGATGCAGCTCGCAGGTCGGCGAGCGCCTTGGCCCCCAGCGTCATGACCGTGTTGCGGTAATGATCTGGCGCAGGCGGCGCGGCCAGCGCGCTCGCCATCCGGATGCACGCGACGGGGGCTCCGGGCTTCCTTTCCGCTGCGGCACGCAGAAGATCGAATCCCTGAGTCTCGAACTTTTCGCACACCACGATCAAGTCCACGGATGCGGACGCGAGATGGTTTTCCACATCGCCGCGGCTGTGCGCGAAGGTCAGCTCGTCTCCTGCGAGGATGGAGCGGATGGCTGCGTCCAGCGCAGCAACATCGGCGACGAGGATCTTCAGGCGCGGTAGATTCAACTCGCGGATCTTGGCAATGGGAGCACGGGCGCAATCCCGAGGGCCGCCATTGTATTTTCCGGAATCGGCCGGGCTAGTCGTCGCATCCCGAATTTCGATTCGAAAGAACTGGACAAGAGTCGCAATCCGACTACAAGCGGCGCGTCGCTACGGCTTGCCGATCAGCGAGCGAAAGTGGGCTTCCATTCTTTCTGCATCGGCCTCCAGGCCGGTAAAGAGCCTGAAGCCGCGCACCGCCTGGCCGACGTTCATGTGGCCGCCGTCCATGACGGCGCAGCCGGCGCGCCGCGCCGCGGCGAGGAGCGGCGTGTCGAGCGGCACGTAGACGATGTCGGAGATCCAGATCCCCGCGCGCAGGAGCGCCTCGGGGAGCGCCATGCCGGGATGGTTTTCCATTCCGGTCGGCGTGGCGTGGACGAGGCCGCTCGCGCCGTGCAGCGCCTTCTCCAGGTTCTCGCCGGCGACGGCGCGCGCGCCGGGCAGGTGCGCGTTCAGCCGCTCGGCAAGCGCCGCGGCGCGGGCGGGCTCACGGTCGACGATCACCAGCCGCTTCGCGCCGAGGCGCAGCAGCGCGTCGGCGCATGCGGAGCCGGCGCCGCCAGCCCCGAGCAGCACCACGCGCGAGACGTCCGCGCCCGGCAGGGCGCGGCGGAAGCCCCAGCTCCAGCCCGAGCCGTCGGTGTTGTGGCCGACGAGGCGATCGCCCTCGCGCACCACTGTGTTCACCGCGCCGATCGCCTTCGCCTCCTCCGACAGCGCATCAAGGAGCGGGATGACGAGCTGCTTGCAGGGAAAGGTAACGTTGAATCCGGCGAAGCCCATCAGGCGCGCGGCGCGAACCAGGACCGGCAGCGCTTCGACGCCCGCGCCTTCGAGGTCGATCAGCTGGTAGTGGATGCGCAGGCCGTGGTGGCGGCCTTCCTCCTCGTGCAGCGCGGGCGACATCGAGCGCTGGATGCCGGCGCCCACGAGACCCAGCAGAATCTTCTTCATTGCAACACTACAGGCCGGCCGGTACGCGCGGCTTCATGGATCGCCTGTACCACCGCCAGAGTGCGCGCGGCGTCCGCGGCGCCGCAGCGCGGCGCCTCGTGCAGCAGCACGACGCGCCGAAAGTGCTCCAACTGGCGCGCCTGAGGATCGGCCTTCGCCACGGACACCGACTCCCGGCGCAGCGGCGCGTACCATCCCTTCTGCGCACCGTAGCTCCAAAGCTCCATTCCCGGGAGCGCGAGCGAGCCCTCCGTGCCCGAGAAGAAGTAGCAGTTTTCCTCCTGCGGAGGATAAGCGAGGTTCTCCGCCGAGGTGAGCTCCCAGCTCCAAGGCGCGGGTGCGGCGTCGCACACCGTCGCCGTGCCAATGGCGCCATTGGCGAAGCGAAACGCAACCGCGGCGGAATCCTCTACCGGGTGCCCGCGCACCGTATTCGCGGTGATCGCGCGCACTTCGGCGATCTCGCCGCAGACGTGGCGCAGGTCGTCCACATCGTGGATGAGATTGATCAGCAGCGGGCCGCCGCCCGCTTCCCGGCGCCATGCCGTTTCGAAATAGTCCGCGGGCTTCTGCAGCAGCCACAGAATTGCTACCGCGGCGAGGCGGCCAATGCGCCCGCCCTGCACGATCTCGCGTGCCCGCTCGATGATCGGATTATGCCTTCGGTGATGACCGACGAGGATGGCCACGCCTGTCCGCTCGGCTGCCGACACCAGGCGGTGCGCTGCCTCAACCGTGTCCGCGACAGGCTTCTCCACCAGTGCAGGAATGCCACGCTCGACGCACGCAAGCGCCACGGGGACATGCAGCGCATTCGAGGTGGCGATAATGGCTGCTTGCGGCTTCTCCTGGTCCAGCATCACCGCGTAGTCGGCGTAGCAGGGCACGCCGTAGTCGCCGCCCGCCGGCTCGGCGACCGCGACGAGCTCGCAGGCCGGATCGTTCCGGACGGCCGCGATGTGCTTGCGGCCGAATTGCCCCGCGCCGATTACCGCAATCCGCATTTTTCGAGGACCTTTCGAGTCGCAATGAGCGCGTGTCGCGCGCGCTCAAGGGGTGGCAGCGCGGCTTCCACGGGCGCCTCGACGCTGATCGGCAGATCGGCGGGCAGCA
Source organism: Burkholderiales bacterium (assembly GCA_035651575.1). Lineage (GTDB taxonomy): Bacteria > Pseudomonadota > Gammaproteobacteria > Burkholderiales > SG8-39 > SCGC-AG-212-J23. Next base: position 58,666 of record DASRFM010000024.1, read on the forward strand.
CGCGCAGCAGGCCTTCGAGGTCGAGCTCGCCCTCGCCCGGAAAGCGCCGCGCCGAGCGAGCCTGGCGGACGATCTCCGCCATGTCCGCGGGCCGCTCGCCCGGCGCATCGCAGAGCTGCACATAGCGCAGCCGGGCCCCTTTCAAATCCCCGAAGCGGTCGCCGGCGCGGAAAAAATGAATTGCGTCGACAAGCAGCGCGGCGTTGTCCTTCGCCGCCGCGTCGATCAGCGCGCGCGCCTTGGGAATATTCGACACCGCCACCCACGGCATCGGCTCCAGATTGACGTGCAAGCGGTGCTTCGCCGCGGCCTCGCAAAGCCGTCCGAAGCGCTCGGCGAGGCGCGCCGCATCCGGATCGGCGCCGTGCACCAGGATCTCGCTCGCCCCAAGGCGCTGCGCCTGGGCGAGCACCAGCTCGAATGCGGAGACGTCGGTGGCCGGCTCCAGCCGGAAGACCTCGACGTCGAGGACGCGCACGCCGGTATCTCGCACGCGCGCCTCGATTTCGGCAACATCGACGCGGTGCGAATGCGGCTGCCCGGCAACGGGAATGAGGCGCAGACCGACGCTGTCGTAGCCGGCCTGCGCCGCGGTGCTGACGAGCTCTGGCGGCGAGAGCTCGAGCACCGTCAACGCCGCGAGGCCGATGCGGCGCGGCACTCTACTTCTTGGCGTGAAGCGGCGGCAGCGTCGCGACGACCCCCTGCTGCCCGTTCTTGACCTCGACAAGATAGCTCTCGCGGTCGATATCGCCCTTGTCGTCGAAGCAGACGTCCATCAGCAGACCGGGGGTCTGCGTGGCGCTGAAGCAGGCATTGTGGATCGCCTTGGCGAACCCCTTGCGGTCGAACTTGCCCATCTTCTCCGTCACCGCCTTGACCACGTACATGCCGGTGTAGCCCTTGATGCCGTTGTGGTCCGACTTCGTGCCGAATGCCTGCTCGTATTTTGCGGCGAAGGCGCGCACCGCCGGATTCGGCGCGTCGATCGTGAGGCCGACATGGCCCCGCACGCCGTTCGCTGCGTCCCCGGCGAGCTCGATCACCTTCTGCCCCATGATGGTGGTTTCGCCGACGATGGGCTTGTCGTAGCCCTGCTTGCGAAGCTCCTTCAGCAGCCGCGCCGACTCCTCCTCGTTCAGATAGGCGAATAACGCATCCGCGCTCGCCTGCTTCGCGCGCAGCACGACGCTCGAGAAATCGATCTGGCCGGCATCCGTGGAAAGATCGACGGGCACCTTGACGCCGCGCGCGCCGAGCTCCTTGAGGATGGCGTCGCGCCCACCCTTGCCGAAGTCGTTGTTGACGTAGACGACGACCACGGACTTCGCCTTCATGTTCTCCGCGATGTACTTCGCGATCTTCGGCATCGCGGTCACCTGCGAGAACGAGGTGCGGTAGACGTAGGGGTTGCCCTGGGTCGTGATGTTCGTCGCCTCGCCGCCGGTGAAGTTCGGCACCTCGGCGCGGCGCGTCTCCGCCATGCTCACGATGATGGAGCCGGAGAAGACCGGCCCCATCACGGCGTACACGTCGTCGTCGATCGCCTTGGTGGTGAGCGCCTTGGCGATCGCCGGGTTGGATTGCGTGTCGGCGTTCTCGAGCACGATCTTGCGCCCGAGGATGCCCCCGGCCGCGTTGATCTCCTTCACGGCGAGCTCGACCCCGTTCTTGAACTGCGTCCCGGCGGTGGTGCCGGTGCCGGAGAGCTCGACGACGTTGGCGACCTTCACGGTCTGTTGCGCCAGTGCGGCCCCCGAACAGGCGAACATCGCGACAGCAAGCAGCGAAAAGCGTTTCATGCACTCCTCCTGGTAGTGGCTCCGAGAAACAAGCGATTGAGGTTCGGGTCGCCCAGCAGCTCGCCGGCGGGCCGGTCGAGCGCGAGGCGCCCCATTTCCAGCGCGAGCGCGCGGTCCGCGTAAGCGAGCGCGCTGCGCACGTTCTGCTCCACCATCAGCACCGTAGTCCCGTCGTCTGCGAGCTTGCGCAGGAGCCGGAACACGTCGTGGCTGATGATGGGCGAAAGGCCGATCGACGGCTCGTCGATCAGCAACACCTTCGGCTCGAGAAGCAGCGCGCGGGCGATCTCGAGCTGCTTCTGTTCTCCGCCGGAGAGCGTCGAAGCCTGGCTTGCGATCCGCTCGCGCAACCGCGGAAAACGCTCGAGCACCCGCTCCACCCTGCCGCGCAGCCCCGAGCGCAGCGTGACGCCGCCGAGCTCGAGGTTATGCAGCACGGAGAGCGTGCCGAAGAGATTGCGCCCCTGGGGAACGAAGACCACGCCACGCGCGAGCATCGCGCGCGGCGCGAGCCCCGCGACTTCCTCCCCGCCGAGGCGGATCGAGCCGGAGCGCGGCGCGAGCAGGCCGAAGAGCGTCTTCAGTGCCGTGGACTTGCCTGCGCCGTTGGGTCCGACGAGCAGCGTCATCTCGCCACTTGGCGCGCGGAAGTCGAGCTCGTTCAGGATCGTGAGCGTGGGCGAATAGCCCGCCACGACACCGCGGAACTCAATTTCCAAGGTAGGCCTCCAGCACCTTCGGGTTCGCCTGCACGGCTTCCGGCGCTCCTTCGGCGAGCACCTTGCCCTCCACCATGCACAGGACGCGGCGGCAGAGCCGCATGATGAACTCCATGTTGTGCTCGATGACGATGAAGCTGCCGCCCTGGCTGCGGTTCAGCGACGCGAGCAGCTCGCGCAGCTCCTCGACGAGCGCCGGGTTCACTCCCGCGCACGGCTCATCGAGCAGCACGAGGCGGGGCCGCGGCATGAACGCCATCGCGATGTCGACGAGCTTCTGCTGGCCGTAGGAGAGGCTGCCGGCGGGGCGCTGTGCGACCTGCTTCAGTCCGAAGCGCTCGATCATCTCGTCGGCCTGCTCCCCCAAGCCGGCGTCGCGCGGCGCGAGAAGCCGCGCCGGCAGGGAATCGCGGAACTCCTGTGCGGCGACGATCAGGTTGTCGCGTACCGGGAGCTTGCCGAACACCTGCAGCGTCTGGAACGTGCGCCCGACGCCGCGCCGTGCGAGCTTGAACGGCGACATCCCGGTGACGTCCTCGCCGCAGAACGCCATGCGACCCGAGGTCGGCTTGATCTGCCCGAGGATGCTGTTGAAAAGCGTCGTCTTGCCGCTGCCGTTCGGGCCGATGACGCCGACGATCTCGCCCGCGTCCACGGCGAAGCTGACGCCGTCCACCGCGCGGATGGCGCCGTAGTGCTTTACGCAGCCCTCTACCTGGAGGAGCGCAGTCGATCGGGAATGGATAGGAGCCCTCCTGGAAGCCAGGTCATGAGCGCGACGACGGCGAGCCCGAACATGACGAGATACCAGTCCTTGAGTCCGCGCAGCCACTCGGGCAGCAGGATGACGATTGCGGCACCGAGCATCGGTCCGAAGAACCTGCCGGGGCCGCCGACGATGACCATGAGCAGCATCATGAGCGAGGCGGACAGGTGGAACGGGCCGGGCTCGATGAACTGCACGAGAGCGGCGAAATAGGCGCCCGCCACGCCGGCGAAGCCCGCGCCGATGGCGAAGGCGAGGAGCGTGTAGGCAACGATGTTCACGCCGAGGCTCTCGGCACGGATCGGGTTGTCGCGCAAGGCAGCAAACGCGCGTCCCCAAGGCGAGCGCACGATCCCCCAAAGCGCGCCCGCAAGCAGGATCGTTGAGCCGTACACGAAGTAGAAGAACGCCGCCGACCCGTCGAGCGAGAGGCCGAAGAACCCCGGGCGCTGGATCCCGGAGATGCCGAAGGTGCCCCCCGTCAGCCATTCCTCGTTGCGCACGAAGAGGTAGACCAGCACGTTAAAGCCGAGCGTTGCGAACGCGAGGTAATGGTGCTGCACCCGCAGGGCCGGGAAGCCGAGCGCGACGCCTACGATGAAGCAGTTCAATGCGCACAGCGGCAGCGCAAGGTAGAACGAAACGCCGGCCTTCATGAGGATCGCTGCGGTGTAGGCGCCGATCGCCACGAACGCGGCGTGGCCGATCGACATCTGGCCCGCATAGCCGACGGTCAGGTTGAGCCCCATTCCGGCCATGACGTAGACGCACCAGAGCGACAGGAGATAGATGCCGTAGTTCTTCAGTGCCAGCGGCACGAGCGCCAGCGCGGCGAGCGCGACGGCGAGCGCCATCAGGGGGAAGCGGCTCATACCTTGCGCTCCTCCGACCTGCCGAGCAGGCCCTCGGGGCGCACGAGGATCACGAAGAGGAACAGCACCAGCGCGATCGCCTCCTTGTACGCAGGCGAGACATAGGCGCCGGCGAGGTTTTCGAGGACCCCGACGAGCACGCCGCCGAGCAATGCGCCGCGCGCCTGGTTGAAGCCGCCGATGATCGCGGCATAGAAAGCCTTGAGGCCGATCGCATCGCCCATGTCGAACTTGGCGAGGTACGCCGGGGTCACGAGAAGCGCCGCTACGGCGGCGAGAAGCGCATTGGCGAGGAAGACATAGAGCACCATGCGCTGGACGTCGATGCCGAGCACCGCTGCGGCCTCGGTGTTCTGAGCGACCGCCTGCATCGCGCGCCCGGTAATGGTCCGCGTGAGGAACGCCTGCAGCAGGAGGACCAGGGCAGCGGCCACGGCGAGCGTCCCGATGTCGTAGACACTGACGCGGACAGCGCCGAGCGAAAGCAGGCCATCGGGAAAGACCCCCGGAAAAGGCAGCGGCTGCGAGCTGTAGCCGGCTTTCACCAGATTCTTCAGCGCGATGGACAGACCGAGGGTCGCGATGACGAGCGGAATTACGCCATGGCGGAGCAGCGGGTCCACAACGATGCGCTTGAAGCCGAGGCCGAGAATCGCGGCAGAACCGGCGCAGGCGAGGACGAACGCAAGCCAGAGCGGCAGGCCGAGCGAAAGCGCCGCGAGCATGAGGAAGGCCGGCACCATTACGAACTCGCCCTGCGCGAAGTTGATCGTCCCGGAGGCCTGCCACAGCAGGGTGAAGCCAAGCGCGGCGAGCGCATAGATCGCGCCGGTCGCCGTTCCGGAGATCACGAGCTGCAGGAAGTCGCTCAGCCGAGCTCCCGTGGCGCCAGGCTGTACGACGGCATGTAATGCCCCGTCACAGCGCGCGGCAGGTCCTGCAAGTGACTGCCAAGGAACTCGGCCACGGCCTCCGCGTCGTAGCCGTGCACGAGGAGCACCCAGTCGGCCTGCGCATCCCCGCCCCGGATTTCCTGCTCGGTGGTCCGCGGGCCTGCGCCCATGGTGCGCGACTGGAGCAGATGGGCCGCCACCAGCCCCTTGCGTTGCGGAACGGCCGGCATGACGTCCTGCGCGAGCCGCGCCGCAATCTTGCGCGCCTGGCCGCGCGGCGGGCAAAAGCGCACCGTCGAGAGGGCTAGCCCCACGCCGCCCCCGAAAGTCGCGCGCACGCTGCAGACGCTGCGCACCATATTCAGATGGTGCGGCATGATCTTGCGCGACCACGGCGACGGGTTGTTCAGCCGCTCGAGGTAGGGGCCGGCGCTCAGAACGGCGAGAGAGCGCGCCTCGTAGAGCACGAAGTACGACGGCTGGCCCGGAGCAATGAAGCGCGTCCCGCGCAGAAAGCCCGGAATACCCAGCCGCTCGGGCATGTGCTCGTGCGTGTGCCAATCCTCGAACTCGGCCTGCATCTGCGGCGCCACGTCCCACCACATCGCGACGGCGGCGCGCCCTAGCATGCGGCCGCCACGTAGCGCAGCACCAGATCCACGACGACTGCGCGCCGGGCCGCGACGTCGCCCTGCGAGCCCATGTCCCGTTGGAAGATCGCGCCGAAAGTGTGCTGGTTCGTCACGTTGAAGATGCCGAGGGCGGAGATGGCTTTGTGCACCTCGACGGGGTCCACCTTCCTGCGAAAGCAGCCCTGCGCCTGGCCGCGCGCCAGCACGCGCGCCACGCGCTCGATGATGGGGCGATTCAGCGTGCGCATCACCTTCGATTTCCGCAGATGGCGGCCCATCGCCTGGTTCTCGGCGCCGACGAGGCGCACGAACCCGACGTGCGCGAGATAGTAGTCGAAGGTGAACTCCACGATGCGCCGCATCGCGTCGAGCGGGGACAGGTGGTCGAGGTCGAGCCGGCTTTCCGCGTCGCGGATCTCGGAATAGGCGTGCTCGAGCACCGCGATGTAGAGCTTCTCCTTGCTGCCGAAGTAGTAGTTGATGAGCGCGCGCGTGGTGCGGGTGCGCGCCGCGATCGCGTCCATGCTCGCGCCCTTGAAGCCGCGCGCGGCGAACTCGTCGATCGCCGCGGCGACGATGCGGGCGCGGTTCTCCTCGGGCGCCTTCGGCTTGCGCATCGCGGCATTGCGCGCACGCGCGGACCCCTCCATCCGCGGAATTGACGACATTGCAAATTAATTTAACAGGTTCGACAATTCCGGACAATGCGCCCCGCCGCCGAGCCCCTGCCCGAGCCGACGAACCCCCTCGGCCTCGACGGCATCGAGTTCATCGAATACGCGACCTCGCAGCCGCAGGCGTTCGGCGCGCTGCTGCAGCAGATGGGCTTCGCGGCGGTCGCGCGGCACCGCTCGCGCGAGGTGGTGCTCTACCGGCAGGGAACGATGAACCTCATCGTCAACAGCCATTCGGCCGCGGAGGCGACCCCGGCGATCGCCGCGATCGCGCTGCGCGTGCGGGACGCCGGGCGGGCCTTCCGCCACTCGATCGACCTCGGCGCCTGGGAGATGCCGACGCGCGCCTCCGCCATGGAGCTGCACATCCCGGGCATCCACGGCGTCGGCGAGAGCCTGGTCTACTTCGTCGACCGCTACAAGGACTTCTCGATCTACGACGTCGACTTCGTGCCGCTCGCCGGGACGCAGCCCCGGCCGCCCGCGCTCGCGGGCCTGCACTGGTTCGGCGTGGTGCAGGCGATCCTCAACGAGCGCACCGCCGACTGGCTCGACTTCTACCGGACGCTCTTCGGCTTCAGCGTCCTGCCGCGCGGCCAGTTTTTCGGCGTGCTGCCGAAGGGCACGCTGCTCGAGAGCCCGTGCCGCAAGTTCTACCTGCAGCTCATCGAGCCGCCGCCGGGCGCCGACGAGATCCACTGGGACGAGGGCCTGGTGCGCGTGGGCCTGGGCGCGCCCGACGTGCGTGCCGCCACGCAGGCGCTGCAGGATCGCGGGATCGTCTTCATCGACCGCGGCGCCGTTCAGCCGAGCGACAAGGGCGCGCTCACGCAGGTCTATCTCGGCGGCGTGACCTTCGAGCTCGTCGTGTCCCAACCGAAGCCATGAATCTGGATCACTTCGGCATGGACACGATCACGCTCGCGGGGCCGCTCGAGGCCAAGCTGCGCGCGATCAAGGCGGCGGGATTCACCCAGGTGATGCTCAATGCCACCGACATCGTCGGCCACCCGGACGGCGAGGACGCCGCCGTCGCGGCCGTGCGCAAGAGCGGGCTGCGCGTCACCGGCTTCCAGGTGCTGCGCGACTTCGAGGGCCTGTCAGGCCACTTGCACGCCTACAAGGTGGACGTGGCGAAGGCGATGCTGTCGATGTGCCGCGCGCTCGGCTCGACGGTGCTGCTCGCGTGCTCGTCCAGCTCGGCGCACGCGAGCGGAGATTCCGATCTCCTCGTGCGGGATCTCCGCAAGCTGGCGACCCTCGCCGTGCCGCTCGGCATCCGGGTCGCCTACGAGGCGCTTTCCTGGGGCCGCCACGTCAACCAGGTGATGCAGTCCTGGGAGCTCGTCCAGGAAGCGGGGCGCTCGAACCTCGGCCTTGCGCTCGACTCGTTCCACATCCTCGCCCACAAGACCGACGTCGCGGTGCTGGAGGAGATCGATCCGGCGAAGGTGTTCCTCGTGCAGCTCTCGGACTTCCTCTGGCAGGAAACCCGCACGCCGGACGAGCGCATCGACACGGCGCGCCACTACCGCGTCTTCCCGGGGGAAGGCGTGCACAGCGACGCGGTCTACGAGATGGTGCGCAGGCTCGATGCCATGGGCTACCGGGGCGACTACAGCTTCGAGGTCTTCAACGACGACTACCGGCAGCTGCCGCTCGCGATGGTGGCCGGACGCGCGCGCGAGTCGGTGCGCCGCATCACGAGCCTGGTCGGGCGCCGGAGCCTGCCGCGAAGAACTCGATCAGCGCATCCAGCGTAGCGTCGGGCGCCTCCGCCATCAGCGAATGGCCCGACGGCGGCAGCAGCGCGGTGCGCGCGCCCTTGACCGCCTGCGCGAGCGCGGCGGCCGACTTCGGCGGCGTCATGACGTCGCGCCTGCCCAGGATGAACAGCGCCGGGCATTGCACGCGCGCGGCGCTTTCCAGGCCGGCCGCGTAGTCGTTGCATGCCTTGAGGTCCGTGTAGAGCACGCCCGGCGCGAGGCGCGCGAGGCGCGCCAGCGTGTCGCCGTACATCCACATGCCCGGATTCGGATTGCCGCCGAGCGGCACCTGCGGCGCATGGCCCCAGATCGTCGACATGTCGAAGGCCGCAGTGTCGTTGCGCCGCGCCGCATCGAGGAATGCCTCGGACACCTTCATCGGGAACGCCGTGCCGAGGAGCGCGATGCGCTCCACCTTCTCAGGCCGCCGCGCCGCGCATTCCAGGGCGATCAACGAACCCATCGAATGGCCGACGATGGAGACTTTTTGCACTTCGGATTTTTCCAGAAACCCGAAAATCCAGTCGGCCATGTCGGGGACGGAAGGCAAAGGCGGCCCCGCAGATCGCCCGTGGCCCGGCAGGTCTACCGCGAGCGCGTTCCAGCCGTGGTAGCCGAAGTAGCGGCTCTGCAGGCCGAACCAGGAATGGTCGAGGCCCGCGCCGTGCACGAAGACGACGCTCGGCTTGCCCGGATCGAGCTCGTGCGCCGCGGTGTAGGCGAAAGCCGCCCTGCCGTCGACCTGGCGAATCACTTCTGCGAGGCGCGCAGCGCGCGGTCGAGGTCGTCGATCAGGTCCTGCGGGTCCTCGAGGCCGATCGAGAGCCGCACGGTGCCGGGCGTGATCCCGGAGCGGCGCAGGTCGTCGTCGCTCATCCGGTAGTGCGTCGTCGTGGCGGGATGGATGACGAGCGACTTGGCGTCGCCCACGTTCGCGAGGTGCGAGAAGATGCGCAGCGCCTCGATGAAAGCCTTGCCCGCGGCGCGGCCGCCCTTGATGTCGAAGGAGAACACGGCGCCGCAGCCCCTCGGCAGCAGCTTCTTCGCCAGCTCGTGGTCCGGATGCCCCGGTGCTTCCGGATAGAGCACCTTCTCCACCGCCGGATGCGAGGAGAGGAAGGCGACGACCTTGCGCGCGCTCTCGACATGGCGCGGCATGCGCAGGTGCAGCGTCTCCACGCCCTGCAGGATCTGGAAAGCGGTCATCGGCGCCATGCAGGCGCCGAAGTCGCGCAGCCCCTCGCGCCGCGCGCGCAGCAGGAAGGCGCGCGTGCCCGACTCCTCCTCGAAATCCATGTTGTGGAAGCCCTCGTAGGGCGCGGTGAGCGTCGCGAATTTTCCAGAGGCTTCCCAGTCGAAGCGCCCCGAATCCACCAGCACGCCGCCGATCGCCACGCCGTGGCCGCCGAGAAACTTGGTCGCCGAGTGGTAGAGGAGATCGGCGCCGAGCTCGAACGGCTTCATGAGGTAGGGCGTGGTGAAGGTCGAATCGACGAGCAGCGGCACGCCCGCTTCGTGCGCGATCTTCGCCACCGCCGGGATGTCGAGCACGTCGAGGCCGGGGTTGCCGAGCGTTTCCCCGAACAGCAGGCGCGTATTGCCTTTGAGTGCCTTGCGGAAATTCTGCGGCTCCCGGGGAGAAACGAACGTCGTCTCGATGCCGAAGCGCTTGAGCGTGTAGCCGAGGAGGTTGTGCGAGCCGCCGTAGAGCGCATTCGAGGCGACGATGTGGCTGCCCGCGTCCATGAGCGTGACGATCGCGAGGTGCAGCGCCGCCTGCCCGGATGCCGTCGCGATGGCGCCCACGCCGCCCTCTAGAGCGGCGATGCGCTCCTCGAGGACGGCCACCGTCGGGTTGGAAATGCGCGAGTACACGTGCCCGGCGCGCTCCATGTTGAAGAGCGAGGCGGCGTGCTCGGTGTCCGGAAAAACGTACGAGGTGGTCTGGTAGATCGGGACCGCGCGGCTGCCGGTCGCCGCGTCAGGCGACTGCCCGGCATGCAGCGCGAGCGTGTCGAAACCCGGGTATCGCGGATAGCTGCGCGGTCCCGCCACTGCTCAGTGCAGGTTCTTGCGCGAGGGCCGGGTGTAGTTCTCGAACGCGCGCTCGGGCTTCTTCTGCTGCGACGCCTTCTCCTTCCAGTCGCGGTCGAAGAGCTCGTTGACCAGCGCGCTCACCTGCCCGACCTTGTCCTTCTCGAACTGGCGGCCGAGGATCGCGGCCACGTCCTCGATCATGCAGCGGCGCTGCGCCTCGTGGATCGCGTGCGCGGTGGGTCCGACGAAGAGCAGCTTCGATTCCTGCTCGCCGTTCTCGTGGTACACGGTGAGCTCGACCTCGACCGCCTCGTAGCAGTAGGGCCCGAGGTTGTCGAGCGCGGCCTCGAGCGCGCCGTGGAAGCTGCGGCCGATCTCGCCCGTCCAGCAGATGTAGAGCAGGAGCTCCTTCTCGTCGTACTTCAGGCCCGGCTCGTCGGGCTCGAGGCTCTTCACGTCGGCGAGGCTGTCGGCGTCGAGGTACTCGAGCCAGGGCGCGAGCGCCTGCTCGATCTGCCGGCGCGAGACGCCTTCGAGAACGGGAATGTCGGCGTGGATGTGGACTTCGTGCCGCATGGCGAACACCTCGGGAGAAGAGGGCAGATTCTACCGCTAAAATGCCGCCTCCCCGTGTTGCCCAACTACGCCGGCGGCAGTCTCGTCAACTTAATGGCGTCGATCGTCGCCGGCTGCGGCGGCAAAGCGCGCCACGGCGAGCTCGCAGCGCTGCCGTCGGCGGAACTTCGCCTGGCGCGCAATGTCGTGCTGCTCATCGTCGACGGCCTCGGCGATCGCTATCTCGCGCGGCGCGGCGCGGGCGGCGAGCTCGCGCGGCGCCGCCGCGGCGCGCTCACCTCGGTCTTTCCTTCGACCACGGCTTCCGCGATCACGACGACGTACACCGCGTGCACGCCGCTCGAGCACGGCCTCACCGGCTGGTACACCTATTTCGGCGAAGCCGGCTGCGTCGCGGCCGCGCTGCCGTTCCGCTCGCGCGGCGACCTGGCGCTGCTGTCCGCGCGCGGCGTGGGAACGGCCGACATCTACAGCGCGCCGCCGATGTTTCCATCGCTCGCGGTGCGCTCCTTCATCGTCTCCTACCAGGACATCATCGACTCGGACTACAACCGCCGGCATTGCCAGGGCGCCGAGCGCCGCGCCTACCGGACGCTGGACGAGCTCGTCGACGCGGTCGAGGCGGCGGTGAAATCCGGGCCGGAGCGAAAGCTCGTGTACGCATACTGGCCCGAGTACGACGCGATCTCGCACCGCCATGGTTCGGAGAGCCGCGAGGCGTTCGCGCGCTTCTCGGAGCTCGACCGCGCCTTCGGCGAGCTGTGCGGCCGGCTCTCGGGCACGGAATCCATCGTGCTCGCGACCGCGGACCACGGCTTCATCGACGTCGCGCGCGACGAGTGCCTCGAGCTGCCGCCCGAGCTTCTCGCGATGCTGCGCTTCCCGCTTTGCGGCGAGCGCCGCGTCGCCTACTGCCACGTGCACGCGCCGGCGGAGTTCCGGCGCCGCGCGCAGGACTGGCTCGGCAGCCGCGGCGGCGCGCGGCCGAGCCGCGAGCTCGTCGACGAAGGCTGGTTCGGCCCCGGCACGCCGCATCCGCGGCTCGCCGAGCGCGTGGGCGACGTGGCGCTCGTGATGAACGGGCGCTACACCGTGAAGGACTGGCTGCCCGGCGAGCCGCGCCACCTGCACATCGGCAACCATGGCGGCACGAGCGAAGACGAAATGACCATTCCCCTCATCGTGGAGAGCGCGTGATGAAAGCGAAAGCGAACGACATCGAGATCAACTACGAAGTGCACGGCAGCGAAGGCGCGCCCTGGCTCGTCCTCAGCCACTCGCTCGCCTGCTCGGTGCGCATGTGGGACCCGCAGATCGAGGCCTTCAAGGGGCGCTACCGCATCCTCGCCTACGACATGCGCGGCCACGGCGCGACGAGCGCGCCGCAGGGCCCCTACACGCTCGACCTGCTGGCCGACGACGTGCTCGAGCTGATGAAGGCGCTGAAGATCCCGCGCGCGACCTGGATCGGGCTCTCGATCGGCGGCATGATCGGGCAGACGCTCGCGCTGCGCGGCGCGACGCCTTTCGACGCCATGGTGCTCGCCGACACCACGCACACGCAGCCGCCGGAGGCAATCAAGCAATGGGAAGAGCGCATCCGCATCGCCCAGACCCAGGGCATGAAGGCGCTCGTGCCCTCCACGATGGAGCGCTGGTTCACCGAGCCTTTCCGCGGCCGGCCGGAAGCGCAGAAGATCGCCGCCCTCATCGCCGCAACCCCCGTCGCGGGCTTCGTCGGCTGCGGTCAGGCCATCATGAAGCTCAACACCACCGCTCGCCTCAAGGACATCAAGCTGCCGGTGCTCGCCATCACCGGGGAATCGGACGGCGCGGCGGCCGGCACGAAGCACATCGGGCAGGCGATTCCGGGCGCGAAATTCGTCTCGATCCCGCACGCCTCGCACATCGCGAACGTCGAGCAGCCCGAGGCGTTTACTCGCGCCCTGCGCGAGTTCCTTTCATCCCTGCCCAGCGGGCGAGCTTAGCGGAGTGCACGCCGAAGAGGTCGAGGACCCGCCCCACGCTGTGCGCGACGAGGTCGTCGAGCGTCTTCGGCCGCGCGTAGAACGCGGGCACCGGGGGAAAGACGATCGCGCCCATCTCGGTGACCGCGGTCATGTTGCGCAGGTGGGCGAGGTTGAGCGGCGTCTCGCGCACGAGCAGCACCAGGCGGCGGCGCTCCTTGAGGACCACGTCCGCCGCGCGCGAGACGAGGTCGTCCGCGTGCGCGTGCGCCACCGCGGCGAGCGTCTTCATCGAGCAGGGCGCGATCACCATGCCCTCGGTGAGGAACGAGCCGCTCGCGATCGTCGCGGCGATGTCCTTCGGGTGGTAGGCGACCGCGGCGAGGCGCTCGACGTCCTTCCTCTTCATCTTGAGCTCGTGCCAGGCGTTCAGCACGCCCGCGTCCGAGAGCACGAGGTGCGCCTCCCAGCCCTCGAGCCTCGCGATCGCCTCGAGCAGCCGCACGCCGTAGAGGGCGCCGGTGGCGCCGGTGATTCCGACGATGAGCCGCTTCGGCATGCGCGCTAGCGTAGCCGAAAAGCCCGCGATGCGCCCGCCGTGGCGGCTGGCGTGCGCCGTGTTCCTGCCTTTCGCCGCGGGCTATTTCCTGTCGTTCTTCTTCCGCAACGTGAACGCGGTGATCTCGAAGGACCTCGCGCGGGAGCTCGCGCTCGCGCCTTCCGACCTCGGCTTCCTGACCTCGATGTACCTGCTCGCGTTCGCCGCGTTCCAGCTGCCGCTCGGCATCCTGCTCGATCGCTTCGGCGCGCGCCGCGTGTGCGCGGTGCTGATGTGCGTCGCGGCGGCCGGCGCGCTGGTGTTCGCGTGGGCGCACAGCTTCGCCGCCCTCTCGCTCGGACGCGCCTTGATCGGGCTCGGCGTGTCGGCCGGGCTGATGGGCGCGCTCAAGGCCTTCATCAATGCGTTCCCGGCCTCGCGGCTCGCCACGATGAACGGGCTGATCCTCGCGACCGGCGGCCTCGGCGGCCTCGCCGCCACGGTGCCCGCCGAAGTGCTGGTCGCCCGCTACGGATGGCGCGAGCTTTTCGAGGCGCTCTCGGCGCTGTCGGTCTTCGCAGCCGGGCTCATCTTCTTCCTGGTGCCCGAAAAGCGCGTCGCGCCCACCGGGGAGCCGCTCGCTTCGCAAATCGCGAGCTTCGGGACCATCTTTCGCTCCGGACCCTTCTGGCGCCTGGTGCTGCCGGTCGTCGCCTGCCTCGCGACCTACCAGGCGCTGCAAGGGCTCTGGCTCGGGCCCTGGCTCTACGACGTCGCCGGCGAGGACCGCCGCTCGGTCGCGAACTATCTCCTGCTCAGTGCCGCGGCCTACACCGCCGGCTCCGCCTTCTTCGGCGTCACCGCCGACCGCCTGGCGCGGCGCGGCATCCCGCGCATGGTGACAGCGACCGTGGGCGCGTGCGTGGCGCTCGCCATGTGCTGCCTGCTTGCCGCCCAGGTGACGGTGGCGCTGGGAGCGATCCTCTTCTTCTACGGCTTCACGGCGATCTCGGGCACGGTTGCGTACGCCGAGCTCATCGGCCTCTTCCCGCCGGCGATGACCGGGCGCGTCATGACGGCCTACAACGTGGTCAACTTCTTCAGCTCGTTCGCGTTCCAGTGGGGCATCGGGGAGGTGCTGAAGCTCTATCCGGTGAGCGATGGCCGCTATGCCGCCGCCGGCTATGGCGCCGCGTTCCTCATCCTTGCGCTTCTCCAGGCGGCGGCGCTCGCCTGGATGCTCGCTAGCCGAGGGAAGGCCTAGCGGCTTCCCAGTTGCGGCCGTCGAAGGGCCGCACGCTCATGCGCTCGACCGTGCCCTCGTCGAGGCAACGCACGTTCACGCTGTAGCAGTCGGGATGCGAGCGCGGCACGTAGAACGACTTGATGCCGCACACCCTGCAGAAGAGATGGTTCGCGGCCCCGGTGTTGAAGCGGTACGAGGCGAGCGCCTCGTCGCCCGCGAGGAGGCGAAACTTCGCTTTCGGCACGATGAGGTGCAGGTAGCCCGCGCGCCGGCAGATCGAGCAGTTGCACTCCGTGACGGTGAGCTCGCGCGGCGCCTCGAGCTCGAAGCGCACGCGGCCGCAGTGGCAGCCGCCGGCGTGGCGAACGTCTACAGCCGCTGCAGGATCCAACAAAACGACGCGGTGCCGAGGATGAGCGTCAGGACGAGCGCCGGGCGCCCGTAGCGGCGGAAGCTGCCGTTGGGACGGAAGTAGAGGTTGCGCAGCACGTCGTCGCGCCCGCCCATCCAGAGCCAGTCGGGGCCAGCCTTGTTCTGCACCACCGGGTTGAAGATGCCGAGGAGAAAGGAGAAGAACGTCCCGACCATCATGCCTGCGATCACTTGCTGCCTCCCTAACGCTTCTTGTAGCGATTCATTATAGTGGCGTATCACCATTTCGTCGCTGTCACCGCCTCCCGACACTCCGAGGAATTCCGATGCTAGAAACGACAATCGCGGGCAGCCTGCCCAAGCCGGGCTGGCTCGCCGAGACGAACAAGCTGTGGCCCGCCTGGCGCGCGAGCGGCGCGGAGCTCGAGCGCGCCAAGCGCGACGCGACGCTGCTCTGGGTCAAGGAGCAGGAGGACGCCGGCATCGACATCGTCACCGACGGCGAGCAGTCGCGCCAGCACTTCGTGCACGGCTTCCTCGAGTTCGTCGACGGAATCGACTTCCAGAACAAGGTGAAGATGGGCATCCGCAACAACCGCTACGACGCGATGGTTCCGGTCGTGGTCGCGCCTCTTCGCCTCAAGGGGCGCGTGCACCACGCGGAAGCGATGGTGCTGAAGAGCCATAGCCGGAAAAAAACCAAGATCACGATGCCCGGCCCGATGACCATCGTCGACACCATCGCCGACCGGCACTACGGCGACCGCGCGCGGCTCGCGATGGCGTTCGCCGAGCTCCTCAACCAGGAGGCGCGCGCGCTCGAGAAGGACGGCATCGACGTGATCCAGTTCGACGAGCCGGCGTTCAACGTCTACATGGACGACGTGAAGCGCTGGGGCGTGGCCGCGCTCGAGCGCGCGATCAAGGGCCTGAAGTGCACGACCGCGGTGCACATCTGCTACGGCTATGGCATCAAGGCGAACCTCGACTGGAAGGGCACGCTCGGCGCCGAATGGCGGCAGTACGAGGAGATCTTCCCCGCGCTCGCGCGCTCGAAGATCGACCAGGTCTCGCTCGAATGCATCCACTCGAAGGTGCCGGTGGAGCTCCTCGGGCTCCTCAAGGGCAAGGACGTGCTCGTCGGCGTGATCGACGTCGCGACCGACAAGGTCGAGACGCCGCAGGAAGTCGCGGGCACCATCCTCAAGGCGCTGAAATACGTGCCGGCGAAGCGCTTCTTCCCCTGCACGAACTGCGGCATGGCGCCCATGGACCGCGAGATCGCCACGGCCAAGCTGCGCGCCCTCGCGCAAGGCACGGCGCTCGCGAAGAAAAAGCTCGGAGCGCGAAAGAAGAAATAGTGGTCTCCGCGCCCTCGCTCGCCACCCGCGGCATGGTGGCCAGCCCGCACGCGCTCGCCTCGGCCGCGGGCGCGGACGCGCTGCGCGCCGGCGGCTCGGCGGTGGACGCCGCGCTTGCCGCGGCAGGCGTGCTCGCCGTGGTGTATCCGCATATGTGCGGCATCGGCGGCGACGCCTTCTGGCTCGTCTACGACGCGAAGCGCCGCAAAGTCGAATACCTGGCAGGCGGCGGCCGCGCCGCCGCCGCTGCGGCACTCGATCGCTTCCCCGGAAAGGAAATCCCGTTCCGCGGGATCCAGCCCGCCACCCTCACCACGCCGGGCGCAGTCGCCAGCTTTTGCGAGGCGCACGCACGCTACGGGAGGCTTCCGCTCGCGAGAAATCTCGAAGCGGGCGCCGGCTATGCGCGCGACGGCTATCCGGTCAGCGAGCGCCTTGCGCGCTGGATCGAGAGCACGGCTCCGGACCTGTCCGCGGACGAGGGCTGCCGCGCGCTTTTCCTGGCCGATGGACCGCCGCGCGCCGGATCGAAGCTCCGCAACCCGGCGCTCGCGCGCACCCTGCAGGCGATTGCCGGGCACGGCCGCGCCGGATTCTACGAAGGCGAGGTCGCCGCCGGCCTCGCGCGGCTGGCGGCGCGCGGCGGCTTCTTCCGCGAGCAGGACTTCGAGGCGCAACGCTCGGAATGGGGCGAGCCGCTGCGCGGCACCTACCGCGGCGTGACGATCTGCGAGACGCCGCCGCCGACGCAGGGCTTCACGGTGCTCGAGATGCTGAACCTGCTCGAGCCGCTTGCGCTGAGCGACAAGCCCTTCCTCGGGCCGGACAGCGTGCACCTGCTCGTGCAGGCGAAGCAGATCGCCTACCACGACCGGGATCGCGTGCTCGCGGACCCGAGGTTTTGCGAGGTTCCCCTGCAGCGGCTCTTGTCGAAAGACTATGCGAAGGAACGGCGAAAGATCATCGATCCGGCGCGCGCGCTGGCGTGGGACAAGGTGCCCTCCTACGGCAGCCTGGCCGGCGACACGGTGTACGTGGCCGCGGTGGACGCCGAAGGCAACGCCGCCTCGCTCATCTTCAGCCTCTACGGCGTGTTCGGCTCGTGCGTCGCCGACCCGGCGAGCGGCGTCGTGCTGCAGAACCGCAGCGCCTACTTCTCGCTCGATCCCGCGCACCCCAATCGCCTCGAGCCGGGCAAGGTACCGCTGCACACGCTCATTGCCTCGCTTGCTTTCAGGGAAGACCGGCTCTGGGCCGTGCTCGGCTGCATGGGCGCCGACGGCCAGCCGCAGATCCACCTGCAGACCTACGTCGCGATGATCGACCACGGCCTCGGCATCCAGCAGGCGCTCGACGCGCCGCGCTGGCTCTCGGGCCGCTTCGCGCTGGGTGAGGCGCGCGACACGCTGCACATCGAGGCCCGCTTCCCGCGCGAGACGATCGACGAGCTGGAGCGGCGCGGGCACACCGTGGACCGCTGGGGCGACTGGAACGAGCTCGCCGGCCACGCGCACGGCATCACCGTGGACGCGGCGAGCGGCGCGCTTGCGGGCGGCTTCGACCGGCGCAGCGACGGCGCCGCGACGGGATATTGAGCGTGCTCGCGCTCGAGATCATCGGCGAAAGGAAGATCGAGGAAGCGATCGCGCGCGGCGAGCTCGACGACCTTCCAGGCGCCGGCCGGCCGCTCGAGCTCGACGACGGCGACCCGCTCCTGCCGCCGGAGCTGCGCATGGCGCTGCGCATCCTGAGGAACGCGGGCGTGCGCGCGCCCGAGCCGCGGCGCGAGCTCGGCCTGCTCGAGCCGCGGTACTACGCAAAAGTGCTGAAGAAGCGAGGCGCTGCCGTTACGACCCGTTAACGCGCGGCCTGCTTCGTCTCGTACTCGGCGATCGCTTTCTTCAGCAGCGAGAACTCCTCGCAGGAGAAGAAGCACAGCTTGTCGAGCGTCGCGAGCTCCTCCTTCGCCTTCGGCAGGTTGCCGACCATCAGGTAAGCCTCGCCGAGGTACTCGTGCGCGCCCTTGTGCTTCGGATCGATCGCGAGCGCCTCGTTGTAGTGCTGGAACACGAGGCTCATGTCGGGATTCGGTCCCTTGCGGATCGAATAGGCGTACAGGCTGTGGTATTCGGCGTTGCGCGGCTCCCGCGCGAGCGCATCCTTGAGGATGGATTGCGCGCCCGTCCAGTCCTGTCGCTCGGTCGCAGCCGACACTTTCTCGAGCACGGGATCCTTCGGCGCGGCCGGCGGCTCGCTGCTCGCCGCGCCGAACGCGGACGAGGCGGCCAAGGTTAAGATGGTCGCGCCGATGAGTCGTTTCAAACGTTTCATACGTTCCCCTTTCAAAGGGTTCAGGTTACTCCTCTTGGGGACGCTAACACTCGCCGCGACTGCCGCATTCCCCGAGCCTCCCGCCGAGCGGCGCTCCCGGTCCGTCTAGAAGGAATGTCCATGCCCAGAATCCTCGTGGTCCACGGCGCCGGGATGAACATGCGCGGCAAGGCGCAGATCGAGCTATTCGGCCCGCTCACGCTCGCGCAGTACGACGAGCACATCCGGCGCTACGCGCGCGAGCTGGAATGCGAGGTGGAGATCTTCCACTCGAACATCGAGGGCGAGGTGATCAATCGCTTCTACGACGCCTTCGAGCGCAAGCTCGACGGCGCGCTGATCAATCCCGCCGGCTACACCACCGAGCATCCGGCGCTGTGCGCCGCGATCACGCAGGTCGGCTTTCCGGTCGTCGAGGTGCATCTGTCCAACCCCGCTGCGCGCGGGCGCATTTCGGACGTCGGGCGCGTGTGCCGCGGCGTGGTCACCGGGTTCGGCGTTTACGGCTACTCGCTCGCCTTGCGCGGCCTTCGGGAAATGATCTAGACGAAGTCCTTCGCCGCGGTGTCGGGGTCGACCGGCCGGCCGGTGAGGAAGCCCTGGACGTGGTCGCAGCCGAAGCCCTGCAGGAATTTCTTCTGCGCCTCGGTCTCGACGCCTTCCGCGATCACCTTGAGCTTGAGCACCTGCGCGAGCGCGATGATGGCGGCGACGATGGCGCGGTGATCGCCGTCCCTCTCGATCTCGGTGACGAAGGAGCGGTCGATCTTCAGCGTGTTGACCGGGAAGCGCTTCAGGTAGGAGAAGCTCGAGTAGCCGGTGCCGAAGTCGTCCAGCGCCACCGACACGCCGAGTTCCTTCAGCTTCTTCAGCGTGCCGAGCGTGACGTCGGTCTCGCGCATCGCGGTGGACTCGGTGATCTCGAGCTCGAGGAGGTGCGGCGGCAGGCCGGTCTCCTTGAGCGCACGGCCCACGAGCTGGACCAGGCGCGGGTCGCCGAACTGGCGCGCGGAGAGGTTCACCGCCACCGGCAGGCCGCGCTCGACGCCGATGAAGGTGCCCCAGCGGCATGCTTCGCGCAGCATCCATTCGCCGATCTTCAGGATGAGGCCCGTGTCCTCGGCGACCTGGATGAACTCCGCCGGCGGGATCAGGCCGCGGATCGGGTGCTGCCAGCGCACGAGCGCCTCGTGCGCCGACGTACGGCCGCTCTTCGCGTCGACGATCGGCTGATAGTGCACGCGCAGCTCGCCCTTGGCGAGCGCGCGCCGCAGGTCGTTCTCGAGCGCGAGCCGGCGCGCCGCCGAGAGGTTCATCTGCTCGGTGAAGAACTGGTAGTTCGCGCGCCCCATCTCCTTCGCGTGGTACATCGCGGCGTCGGCGTTGCGGATCAGCGTCTCGGCGTCGCGGCCGTCCTCGGGGAAGACCGAGATGCCGATGGACGGCGTCACGGTGAGCTCGCGCTCCTCGATCGCCACCGGAAGCGACAGCGTCTCGATCACCTTCTGCGCGACCTGCGCGACGTCCGAGGAGCGCTTCACCTCCGGCAGCACCACGACGAACTCGTCGCCGCCGATGCGGCAGATGGTGTCGCCGATGCGCAGCTGCTTCACCAGGCGCTGCGCGATCTCCTTGAGGAGCACGTCGCCGATCGAATGGCCGAGCGAGTCGTTGATCGTCTTGAAGCGGTCGAGGTCGATGAACATCACCGCCGTCTGCTGGCGGTTGCGGTAGGAGAGCGCGAGCGCCTGCGTGAGGCGGTCCTCGAGCAGGCGGCGGTTCGGCAGCCCGGTCAGCGCGTCGTGGTCGGCGAGGTGCCGCGCGCGCTCCTCGGCCTGCTTCCGCTCGGCGATCTCGGCCTCGAGGCGGTCGTTCGCGCTTTTCAGCTCCGCGGTGCGCTCGGCGACCGCGCGCTCCAGCGCGTCGCGCGCCGTGCGCTCGGCGGTGATGTCGTCGTGGATCCAGATCGAGCCCTCGTCGGGCCGCGCCGGGTCGATCGCCTTGGCCACGACCTTGCACCAGAACACCGAGCCGTCCTTGCGCTTGAGCTTGTGCTCGATGGAGAAAGCCTCGCCCAGCGCGAGCTTGGCGTACCACTCCGCGGCCTGGTCGAAGTTGCGCCGCGTCGGGAAGATGACGTTGGTGCTCTTGCCGGCGAGCTCCTCGGCCTTGTAGCCGAACATCCCGGCGAAGCGCGGGTTGCAGCGCTGGTAGGTGCGGTTGCGCACGAAGGCGATGCCGACCGTGGCGTTGTCGAGGATAAGCTCCTGCTCGGCGAGCGCGCGCTGCACGCGCGCCTCCGCCTCGCGCTCCGCGGTGACGTCCTCGTAGCTCCAGATCCATTCCTGCTCCGGGTCGCCGGCGTCGATGCGCCGGCCGCGCGTGCGGCAGAGGAACGTGCTGCCGTCGTGGCGCTTGAAGAGCTGCTCCGAGCTGTAGGTGCCGCCCGGCTCCGTGTTCGGGAAAGCGCGCCTGCCGGCCTCGCGCCACTCCTCCTCGCTCGCGAAAAGCAGCGCCGAGCTCTGCCCGACGAGCTCGCCCGGCCCGGCGGCCACCATCTCCTCCAGGAAGCGGTTGCAGCGCTGGATCACCCGGTTCCTGACGAAGGCGATGCCGACCGCGGCGTTGTCGAGGATCAGCTCCTGCTCGGCGAGCGCGCGCTGCACGCGCTCCTCGGCCTCGTGCTGCTGCGTGATGTCCTCGAGCAGCCACACGTAGCCCTGCGCCGGGTTGCCCGGCTCGACCGCGCGCCCGCTGATGCGGCACCAGAAGCCCGAGCCGTCCTGGCGGCGCACCCACGCCTCGCGGCTGTGCGTCTGCCCCTGGTCGAGCCGTGCATAGTCCTGCCCGACGCGCTCGTATTCCTCGTCGGTGAAGAAGCTGTCGCGCGTCGGCGCGCCGACCGCCGCGCCGAGCGCGTAGCCGAACATCTCCTCGAAGCGGCGATTGCAGCGCACGGTCTTGCGCTCGCGCGTGAACTGGATGCCGACGAGCACGTTGTTGAGGAGCGCCTGCTGCTCGGCGAGCACGCGCTGCAGCTCCTCCTCGAAGCGCCTTTGCTCGGTGATGTCCTCGACCGCCCACACCGTTCCCTTGTGCGGATCCTGCGGGTCGACGGCGCGGCCGTCGATGCGCGCCCAGAAGGTGCTGCCGTCCTTGCGCCGCCGCTGCTCGATCCGGCGCACCGGGC
The DNA here is from genome assembly GCA_035651575.1 of Burkholderiales bacterium. Classification (GTDB taxonomy): domain Bacteria; phylum Pseudomonadota; class Gammaproteobacteria; order Burkholderiales; family SG8-39; genus SCGC-AG-212-J23. The sequence continues at coordinate 80,408 of DASRFM010000024.1, forward strand.
GGACCTGCTGCAGGTTCTCGTAGGCGCGCGCGGCGTTGGCCTCGTCCTCGCGCGTGGAGTAAAGGATGGAGCTCGGCTGCCCCTCCATCTCGCCCGGGCCGTAGCCGTACATCTCCTCGTAGCGCCGGTTGCAGCGCACGATGCGCCGCTCCTTGATGAACACGATGCCGACCGACGCGGTGCCGAGGATGGCGGCCTGCTCGCGCAGCAGGCGGCCGAGCTCGTCGGCGTGGCGGCGCTTGTCGGTGACGTCCTCGCAGATCCATACCGTGCCGTGCGCCGTGTTCGCGGCATCGATCGCCTTGGCGATGGTGCGGCAAAGGAAGGTCGAGCCGTCCTTGCGGCGCATCTCCCACTCGATGTCGAGCTGCCGCCCAGAGGAGAGGATCGGCACCGCCAGGCGCGCGAGCGCGGCGTAGCTCTCGGCGCTCGGGTAGATGACCTCGCCGGACCTGCCGATCAGCTCCTCGGGGCCCCAGCCGAACATCTCGGCGAACTTCGGGTTGCACAGGAAGAAGCGCCGATCGCGGGTGAAGGCGATGCCGAGCGTCGCGTTGGCGAGCAGCGCCTCGTATTCGAGCTGGGTATAGCGCGTGCGGCCGGCGTAGCTCGCCGGGGGAGATTCCACGGCATTCTCGATGCCGCGGACCGGCGCCGGATCGTTCATCTGGAGAGCGCCGAGAAATCCTCGGCGTAGGAGCGCAGGCGCCGCACCGCTTGCGCGCGCTGCTCGGGCGACAGGGTGCGGTCGATGTCAAGCACCATGGCGTAATAGTCCTTCAGGAGCGCGGCGTTCGCCGTGCGGTATTCCGCATCCCGGCCGCGATCCCAGTTCGCGGCGAGCTCCGGCAGGCGCTTCTGCGCCTCGTGCGCGCGCACTACGGCGAGGAACTCGGCCTGCAGGCGCTTGCGCTCGCGGTCGCGGTGCTCGTCGAAGAGCAGCGCGCGCTCGGAGTACTGCCTCACGCGCTCCAGCTGCTCGTCCGAGAGCCGCCCCACCCAGTCCTCCATGCGCTCGATGTTGCGCTCCAGGCGCCGCTCGCGGCGCTTCTCGTCCGACCCGGAGAGGTATTCGCGCGCGAACTTGCGGTTGTCCTCGGCGAACCGGCTCTCGAGGTGCCGGATCTGCGGCTCGTCCAGCCCGTCGAGCAGCGGCGCGATCTTTTCCGCCGCGGCGCGCAGGCTCTCCCTCGACTGCGCCACGAGGGAATCGTACCCCCAAACGAGGTCCTCGCGCGAGAGACCGCGCTCCAGGCGCGCCGCGCCGTCCTCGCAGATCCGCGCGTACTGCGGCAGCGCCCGGGCACGGTGCCAGCTCAGGAAGGAGCCGATCGCGGCGTCGAGCCGGTCGGACTGCTCGTCGTGCACGTCGAGGTAGCTCGTCAGCCGCCAGCGCAGCAGCGTGTCGGCGTTCTCGTAGCCGGCCCGCAGCGCGCTGCAGCCCGGCAGGAGCGCCGCCGCAATCAGCGCGGCGAGCAGCAGCCTCACCAGAAGCTCTCGACCACGATGTGCCCCGGGGCGCGGCGGCGGTGCTTCCGCAGGCCGCGCTCGGCGAGCGCCGCGGCTGCATCCCTCAGCATGTCGGGGTTGCCGCAGAGCATGATCTGCGAATCCGGGCCGAGCGCGGCGCCTGCTGCCGCCTCGAGCCGCCCATCGCGGATCGCCGCGGGAATGCGGCCAGCGAGCGATGCCGGCGCCGCCTCCCGGCTCACGAAGGAGACGTAGCTCAGCCCCCTCCCCTTCAGCGGGGACATCAAATCCTGGTAAACCAGCTCGCGGGCCTGCCGCACCGCGTGCACGAGCACCACCTTGCGGAAGCGCCGCCAGGGCGCCTCGGTGCGAAGGATCGAGAGGAAAGGCGCGATGCCCGTCCCCGTGGACACGAGCCACAGGGTCTCCGCGTCGCGCAGCTCGGAGAGCACGAGAAAGCCGGCCGGATTGGGCGCTACGTACAGGGCGTCGCCCGGCGCGAGCGCCGCGAGGCGCGGCGAGAGCGGGCCCTGCGGCACCACGATGCCGTAGAACTCGAGCACCGGGTCCTGCGGCGGGCCAACGAGCGAAAAGGGCCGCGCGACGCGCTCGCCGCCGATGTCGAGCGCGATGCGCACGAACTGGCCGGCCTCGAACGAGAGCGCCGCGCCCTCCACCCGCAGGGAGAAGAGCGCCTCGGTCCAATGGCGGTTGTCGACGACCCGCGCCTCGAGCCAGCGCTCGCTCATTGCACCGGATACGGCTCGAGATGCAGGTCGAGCACTTGGCCGCCGAGCATGACGATGGCGCCGTGCCGGCGATTGTTGCCGGTGTCGGAGAACTCGAAGGTGTAGGTGCGCGCGATGCGCAGCTGGCCGTCCTCGTCGCGCGCAAGGCGCAGCCGCGTGAACGACACCGTGTCGTCCAGGAACAGCAGGTCGTAGCGGCGGCACGCGGAGCGCCCGGCGCTCACCGCGCTTTCACGCGCGCGCAGGCTGTCGGCCCAGAAGAGCGCCCCTGCGGCGATCAAGGCTATGGCGAGGCCTTCCCACATGGAACCCCGATTATCGCCGGAGGAGGTCCGCCGCCTTCTCGGCCACCGCGATGACTGCGGCGTTGATGTTGCCGGAGGGGACGGCGGGCATCACCGAGGCATCCACGACGCGCAAGCCCTGCACGCCCTTGACGCGCAGCGCATCGTCGACGACGCTGCCCATGCGGCAGGTGGAAGTCGGATGGAACACCGTCTCGCCCGCCTCGCGGCAGTAGGCGAGCCACTCCTCGTCGCTCTGCACGCCGGCGCCGGGCTTGAATTCGTCCACCACGTAATCGCGCAGGGGCGGCGTGCTCACGATGCGGCGCGCGAGTTTCAGCCCTTCCACCATCACGCGCCGGTCGTTCTCGGTGTCGAGGTAGTTGTAGCGGATCGCCGGCGCCGCCGCCGGGTCGGCCGAGCGGATGTGCACCGAGCCGCGCGACTCCACCTGCAGCTGCGAAACCGAGCAGGTGAAGCCCGAATGCGCGTGCAGCACGCCGCCGCGCTGCGCGCTGGAGAAATTGATGAAGTAGATCTGCGCATCGGGCCGCTTGGCCTCGCGCCGCGCGCGCACGAACGCCGCGGCATGGCCCGCCGCCACGGTGAGCGGTCCTTCGCGAAACAGCAGGTACTGCAGGCCGATGCGCGCCTGGCGCCACACGCTCGCGAGGTCGTCGTTCAGCGTGATCGGCTTCTTGCAGCGCCAGAACGTGCGCACGTAGAAGTGGTCCTGCAGGTCCTCGCCGACGCCGGGAAGCTCGTGCACGAGCGGGATGCCGTGGCGCTTGAGGAGCGCGCGCGGCCCGACGCCGGAGAGCTGCAGCAGCTGCGGCGAGTTGAACGCGCCTCCAGCGAGGAGGATTTCGTTCGCCTTGGCGACCTGCTGCTTTCCGCCCTGCCGATACTCCACCGCGACGGCGCGCCGGTCCTGAAAGACGATTCTTGTCGCGAGCGCGTTCACCTCCACGCGCAGGTTCGCTCGCCCGAGCGCCGGCCGCAGGTAGCCGAAGGCGCTGCTGCAGCGCCGTCCCTTGCAGGTCGTGGCCTGGTAGTAGCCCGTGCCCTCCTGCGAGGCGCCGTTGAAATCGTCGTTGCGCGCGATGCCGAGCGCGGCGGCCGAGTCGATGAACGCGTCGCACAGCTCGTGGCGCGGCAAGTCCGACACCGAGAGCGGCCCGCCGCTGCCGTGCCATTGGTCGGCGCCGCGCGCCTGGTCCTCCGACTTCCTGAAGTACGGCAGCAGGCTCTCGAAGTCCCAGCCCGGGATGCCCCAGCCGTCGAAATCCTCGCGCTGGCCGCGGATGTAGACGAGGCCGTTGATGGAAGAGGAGCCGCCGAGCACCTTGCCGCGCGGCGTGAAGATGCGCCGGCCGTTCAGCGCGGGCTCGGGCTCCGACTCGTAGGCCCAGTTGACGTCGGTGCGGGCGAAAAGCTTTCCGTAGCCGAGCGGGACGTGGATCCAGACATTGGTGTCGCGCGGCCCCGCTTCCAGCAGCAGGACATTTTTTCGGGAATCCTCGGAAAGCCGGTTCGCGAGGACGCACCCGGCGGACCCCGCGCCGACGATGATGTAGTCGTAAGTCAACGGGGGCTGGCGATGTGCATGCCGCCGTCGACGTAGATGATCTCGCCCGTGAGCGCTTTCGCCCCCTGAATGAGCCACGCGACCGCCTCCGCCACGTCCTCGGCGCTGGCCGCGGCGCGCAGCGGCGCCTTTTCGGCGTAGCGGCGCTCGTCCTCGCGCGAGCCTTCCTCGCCCTTCGCGCTGACCTGCCACGGCGTGCGCACGTAGCCCGGCGAGACGATGTTGACGCGGATCTCCGGGGCGAGCGCGCGGGCAAGCGAAAAGCTCATCGTGTTGAGCGCCGCCTTCGACGCGGCGTACGCGATCGAGGACCCGGTGCCGAGCAGATGCGCGACCGAGGAGATGTTCACCACGCTGCCGCGCGCCTCGCGCAGCGCGCTTTCGCAGGCGCGGATCATCTGGAACGGCCCGATCAGGTTGACGCGGAAGATCGCCTCGAAGTCCTCGGCCTTCAGGCCCTCGAGGTCCTTGTGGGCGACGAACTTCGTCATGCCGGCGTTGTTCACGAGCGCGTCGATGCGGCCCCACTTCGCGAGCACCTCGGCGGCCGCCTTGCGGCAGTCGGCGTCGGCGCCGACGTTCCCCTTGATTGCCAGGGCCTCGCCGCAGGCGCGCGCAACGTCTTCGGCCTGCCTCGTGTTCCTCGAATAGAGGATCGCGACGCGCCAGCCGCTCTTCGCGAGCAGGCGCGCGCTCGCCTCCCCCATGCCGGAGGAGCCGCCGGTGATCAGCGCGACCTTCGTGCTCATACGGTGGCCATAGGATTCAAACCGTAGCGACAGGCGTGGCGGGCGAGCCCACCGCGCCGGGCAGGCGCAGCGGCGGCGCGGTGAGGAGGAAGCGGTTGCGTCCGTGCGCGCGGAGCCACCGTGCGAGCTCGGTGAAATACCACATCTCGCCGAGGTGAATGCCGTTCTTGAAGAGGCAATGCTCGTGCAGCGGCAGCCACGGCTGCGCGCGCGGCAGCGGGTCGGTGAGCGCGCTCGAGATGAGCTCGACCGCGTAGTTGTCCGCGAGCAGGCAGGCGAGGCCCGAGTCGCTGATCCATTGCAGGAGCTTCCCGTCGCGGCCGTTCAGCCCGCTGCAGGTCTCGTTCACGAGCTTGGGATCGGGCTTCTTCTGCATCTCGAGCAGCACGTCGGCGAACCCCGTGTAGAGGCACACCATGTCGCCCTTCTCCACCTGCACGCGGTCCTTCTCCAGCACCCGCATGAGCTCGTCGTAGCCCACGGCCTTGCGCTGTCTCTGGTAGTGAAAATGCAGGTCGATCATCACGCCGCGGCCCTGCGCGCCGTGCTCGGCGAGCTTCTCCATGCCGAGCGCCTTCGCCTGCGTGCCCTCGTAGCGGTCCCAGGCCTCCGACTTCTTGTCCGCGGCCGGCACCACGTCCTCGCCGGCGCGCCAGCCGTTGTAGAAGACGAGCTCGGGCTTGCCGTCGCCGTCGGCGTCGAAGCGGCTGCCGACGTGGGCGAAGGAGTCCCACTGGGTGGAGTACTGCAGCGCCATCAGCACCTGGTCGTCGGAGATCACGTCGGTGAGATTGGCGTTGTACTCGGCGAGCGGCCTGCAGAAGAACTGCTTGCCGTCGCGCACGGTCGCCGCGAGGCGCGGCGGCAGGCGGCGCGGGTTGAGCACATTGCCGCCGGGATAGTCGAGCGGCAGCGAGCAGCAGAAGGTGATGCCTTCCTTCACCTCGGCGATGCCCTGCAGGACCTTCTCGCGCGTCACGTAGTTCATGCGCCCGCGCTGGTCGTCGGGCCCGAACTCGCCCCAGTTGGAGCCCGGCGGCCTGTTTTTCCAGCGCATCAGTAGTAGTGCCTCCCGATCCATTCGGCGACGAGCGCCGGCTTGTCGGCGCCTTCGCGCTCGACGACCGCCTGCCACGTGACCTGCACCCCGCCGCCGTCGATCTTCTCGTATTTCTGCAGCGTGAAGCGCGCCCGCACGCGCGAGCCGCTAGGCACGGGTGAGGTGAAGCGCACGCGGTTCAGCCCGTAGTTCACCCCCATCTTGCGGTCGGCGAAGGAGAACGTCATCTCGGAGAGGTGCGAGAGCAGCGAGAGGCTGAGGAATCCGTGCGCGATCGTGCCGCCGAAGGGCGAGTGCTTCGCCCGCTCGCGGTCGACGTGGATCCACTGGAAATCCTCGATCGCCCTGGCGAAGGTGTCGATGCGCTCCTGGGTCACGTCCACCCATGGCGAAACCGCAACTTCGTCGCCGACCCGGCCCTCGAGGCTGCGGATGGGCTGCATCTCAGGGCAGCTTGTAGTCGCGGAACTGCTGGCGCAGCTGCAGCTTCGAGAGCTTGCCGGTGGCGGTGTGCGGCAGCTCGGGAACGAACACGACGTCGTCGGGCATCCACCACTTGGCGATCTTGCCTTCGTAGAACCCGAGCAGCTCCTCCTTCGAGACGTCCTGGCCGGGTTTTTTCACCACCACGAGGATCGGGCGCTCGTCCCATTTCGGATGCTTCACGCCGATGACCGCCGCCTCGCCGACCGCGGGATGCGCCACGGCGATGTTCTCGAGCTCGATCGAGCTGATCCACTCGCCGCCGGACTTGATGACATCCTTCGAGCGGTCGGTGATCTGGATGAAACCCTCGGGATCGATCGTCACGACGTCGCCGGTCGGGAACCAGCCGTGGTCGAGCGGATCGCCGCCCTCGCCCTTGAAGTAGGACTTGATCACCCAGGGGCCGCGCACCTCGAGGTTGCCGAACGCCTTGCCATCCCAGGGCAGCTCCTTCCCGCTCTCGTCCACGATGCGCAGGTCCACGCCGAAGATGGCGCGCCCGGGCTTGTTCTGCAGCGCGTAGCGCTCCTCCTTGGTCGCGGCCGCGTGCCTCGCCTTGAACGTGCACACGGTGCCGAGCGGGCTCATCTCGGTCATGCCCCACGCATGCAGCACGTGCACGCCGTAGTCCTCCTGGAAGGCGCGGATCATCGCCGGGGGCGCGGCCGAGCCGCCGATCACGACCCGCTTCAGCGTCGAGAAGCGCAGTCCCTTCTCCTTCATGTAGTTCAGGAGCCCGAGCCACACCGTGGGCACGCCCGCGCTCATGGTCACGCCCTCGGCCTCGAAGAGCTCGTGCAGGCTCTTGCCGTCGAGGTGCTGCCCCGGGAACACCATCTTCGCGCCGGTGGCCGCGCACGAATAAGGCAGGCCCCAAGCATTGACGTGGAACATCGGCACCACGGGGAGCACGATGTCGCGCGCCGAGATGTTGAGCGCGTCGGGAAGCGCCGCACCGTAGGCGTGCAGCATGCTGGAGCGGTGCGAGTAGAGCGCGCCCTTCGGATTGCCGGTGGTGCCCGAGGTGTAGCACAGGCACGCGGCGGTGCGCTCGTCGAAGCTTGGCCAGTCGAACGCGTCGCTTTCCCCCGCCAGGAGCTCTTCGTAGGGGTCGCCGAGGGCGACCCAGTGCTTCACCGTCTTCGCCTGCGGCTTGAGCTTTTCCACGAGCGGCGCGAACGTGGCGTCATAGAAGACGACCTTGTCCTCCGCGTGGTTGACGATGTAGGTGATCTGGTCGGGGAAGAGGCGCGGATTGATGGTGTGGATCACGGCGCCCGATCCGGCAACCGCGTAGTAGATCTCGAAGTGGCGGTGGCCGTTCCAAGCGAGCGTCGCCACGCGCTCGTGCATGCCGACGCCCAGACGCTTCAGCCCGTTGGCGAGCCGGCGGGCGCGCGCGTGCGCGGCCCGGTAGGTGTAGCGGTGGATCGTGCCCTCGACCGTCTTCGAGACGATCTCGGTGTCGCCGTGGTGCCGGTCGGCATGCCGGAGCAGCATGCTGAGCAGCAGCGGCATGTCCATCATCAGACCCTGCATTTTCCTTCCTCCTCGCTCCGCTCGGATTGTAGCGGCAGCTTGCCCGGACGCGTGGCGGGACGCTTACAATCGGGGCCCTCTCGGAGAGATCCATGCCCCCTGCCGCAAGCGAGCCGGCCTCGTATTCCGTCCGCGACGGCGTCGCGGTCATCACGCTCGACAACCCGCCGGTCAACGGCCTGAGCAACGCGCTGCGCGCGGCGCTGATGGCGCACCTGAAGAAGGCGGACGCCGACGCGGCGGCGAAGGCCGTCGTGCTGATCGGCTCGGCCAAGGCATTCTGCGGCGGCGCCGACATCCGCGAGTTCAACGCCCCGCGCGAGAAGCCGGACTTGCCGGAGGTCAACGACCAGCAGGACGCGATGACGAAGCCGCTCGTCGCCGCGATCGGCGGCTTCGCCCTCGGCGGCGGGCTCGAGCTCGCGCTCGCCTGCCACTACCGCGTGGCGCTGCCCAAGGCGCAGATCGGCCTGCCCGAGGTGAAGCTCGGCATCCTGCCCGGCTCGGGCGGCACGCAGCGACTGCCGCGCATCATCCCGATGGCCGAGGCGGTGAAGATGATGACCACGGGGACACTGATTGCCTCGGAGAAGGCGAAGGCGCTCGGCCTCGTCGACGAGATCGTGCAGGGCGACCTGCTCGGGGCCGCGGTGGTCTTTGCAAAGCAGAAGATCGGCCAGCCCCTGCCCCGCATCCGCGACCGGCAGCCCCAGATCCAGGGGGATATCAAAGCCTACTTCTCGCAGGTGCGCGAGCAGGTGGCGAAGGAATCCCGGGGCTATCCGGCGCCGCTCGAGATCGTCGCCTGCGCGGAAGCCGCGGCGACCAGGCCCTTCGACGAGGGACGCAAGGTCGAGCGCGAGCGCTTCGCCCGCCTCGTCGCCACGAGCGAGTCGAAAGCGCTGCGCCACATGTTCTTCGCCGAGCGCCAGACGGCGAAAATTCCCGACGTCCCGGAGAGCACGCCGCAGCGCGAGATCCGCAGCGCGGCGATCGTCGGCGCCGGCACCATGGGCGGCGGCATCGCGATGAGCTTCGCGAACGCGGGCATCCCGGTGACGCTCATCGACGCCACGCAGGAGGCGCTCGACAAGGGGCTGTCGAAGATCAAGGGCAACTACGCCGGCACGGTGTCGAAAGGGCGCCTGAAGCAGGAGGAGATGGACCAGCGCCTCGCCCTCATCCGCCCCGCCGCGGACCTCGGCGCGGCGAAGGAGGCCGACATCGTGATCGAGGCGGTGTTCGAGCGCCTCGACGTGAAGCAGGAGGTGTTCCGCAAGCTCGACGCCATCGCGAAGCCGGGCGCGATCCTCGCGACCAATACCTCGACGCTCGACGTGAACCAGATCGCGCAGGCGACCCGGCGGCCGCAGGACGTGATCGGCACCCATTTCTTCTCGCCGGCGAACGTCATGCGCCTGCTGGAAGTCGTCCGGGCGGAAAAGACCGACAAGAGCGTGCTTGCGACGACCATGAAGCTCGGCAAGGCGCTGAAGAAGGTGGCGGTGGTCTCCGGCGTGTGCGACGGCTTCATCGGCAACCGCATGCTCGAGAAATACGGCCAGCAGGCGCTCTTCCTCGTCGACGAGGGCGCGAGCCCGCAGCAGGTCGACGCCGCGCTGCAGAAATGGGGCATGGCGATGGGGCCGTTCGCGATGTACGACATGGCCGGCCAGGACATCGGCTGGGAGATCCGCAAGCGCCGCTACAAGGAGCGCCCGGGCTTCGTCTATTCGCGCGTCCTCGACCGCGTGTGCGAGCTCGGCCGCTTCGGCCAGAAGACGGGCAAGGGCGTCTATCGCTACGAACCGGGCAACCGCAAGCCGATCCCGGATCCCGAGATCGATTCTTTGATCGAGAAGTACAGGAGCGAGATCGGCGTCAAGCCGCGCGCGGTCTCTGACGAGGAGATCGTCGAGCGCTGCATCTATGCGCTCGCCAACGAGGGCGCGCACATCCTTGGGGAAGGCATCGCGCTGCGCGCCTCCGACATCGACATGGTGTACCTCACGGGCTACGGCTTCCCGCCCTATCGCGGCGGGCCGATGTTCTACGCCGACACCGTGGGGCTCGACAAGGTGCTGTCCGCAATTCAGAAGTTCCAGGCCGGCTATCACGGGGACCAATGGAAACCGGCGCCGCTTCTGGTCAAGCTCGCCAAGGAAGGAGGCCGCTTCAATGGCTGACGCCGTCATCGTTTCAACCGCCAGGACGCCGCTCTGCAAGAGCTGGCGCGGCGCCCTCAACATGACGCACGGCGCGAAGATGGGCGGCCACGTCGTCCAGGCCGCGCTCGAGCGCGCCCGCGTGGACGCGGACGAGGTCGAGGACGTGATCATCGGCTGCGCCAATCCCGAGGGCGCGACCGGCTGGAACATCGCGCGCCAGATCGCGATGCGCGCCGGCTGCCCGGTCACGGTGCCGGGCATGACGGTGAACCGCTTCTGCTCGTCGGGCCTGCAGACGATCGCGCTCGCCGCGCAGCGCATCATGGCCGGGGAAGGCGATATCTACGTCGCGGGCGGCGTGGAATCGATCTCGCTCGTGCAGAACGAGATGAACAAGCATCACTTCCAGGACGAGTGGCTGCACCGGCACAAGCCGGAGATCTACTGGCCGATGCTGCAGACCGCCGAATACGTCGCGCGGCGCTATGAAATCACGCGCGAGGACCAGGACCGCTACGGCGTGCAGAGCCAGCAACGGGCCGCCAAGGCGCGCGCCGACGGCAAGACCAAGGACGAGATCGTGCCCATCACGGTCAAGATGAAAGTCGTGGACAAGAACAGCGGGCAGGAATCGATGCGCGAAGTGATCGCCTCCGAGGACGAAGGGATCCGCGCGGACACCACCTACGAAGGCGTATCGCAGATCAAGCCGGCGATCGAGGGCGGCGTCATCGCGGCGGGCAACGCGAGCCAGTTCTCCGACGGCGCCTCGGCTTGCGTGGTAATGAGCGACAAGGAAGCAGCCGCTCACGGGCTGAAGCCGCTCGGCATCTACCGTGGCTTCGCGGTGGCAGGCTGCGATCCCAAGGAGATGGGCATCGGGCCGGTGTTCGCGGTGCCGAAGCTGCTGGAGATGACCGGCAAGAAGATCGACGACATCGATCTCTGGGAGCTCAACGAAGCATTCGCCGTGCAGGTGATCTACTGCCGCGACCGGCTGCACATCCCGAACGAGCGCCTGAACGTCAACGGCGGCGCCATCGCCATCGGCCATCCCTACGGCATGACCGGCTCGCGCCTGGTCGGCCACGCGCTGATCGAAGGGCGGCGCCGGCGCGCCAAGCATGTTGTGGTCACGATGTGCATCGGCGGCGGCATGGGGGCAGCCGGTCTCTTCGAAGTCGTCAGCTAACCCAAGGGAAAACGGGGTCAGATCAACATTTCCGCGCTGGCGGGCGCTGACTCGCCGGGATCGCAGGAAATGTTGATCTGACCCCATTTTCCGATGCTGGTCCTCAGCAACGAAGAGATTGCCCGGCTCCTCAGCATCGAGGAGTGCATGGCCGCGCTCGAGCCGATGTACCGCGATGTGGCGGCCGAGCGCGTGCTCTTTTCGCCGCGCGTCGACAACATCGCGCCGAACGCGCATCCCGACGGCTATTACGCCTTCAAGCACATGGGCGGCACCTGGCCGCGCGAGAAGCTGCAGGCGCTGCGCATCAACTCCGACGTCGTGACGCATCCGCTGGTGGCGGGGAAGCCGCGCCGCGTGAAGCAGCCGCTCGCGCCGGGCGGGCGTTGGGTCGGGCTCGTGCTGCTCTTCAGCACCGAGACGGGGCAGCTCCTGGCGATGTTTCCGGACGGCGTGATGCAACGCCTGCGCGTTGGCGCGACGAGCGGTCTCGGGCTACGCCAGCTTGCGCGCGAGGATGCGCGGCGCCTCGCGCTCATCGGCACGGGCTGGCAGGCAGGCACGCAGCTCAGTGCCGCGCTCGCCGTGCGCAAGTTCCACGAGGTGCGCGTCTGGAGCCCGCGCCGCGAGCGCCGCGAGGCGTTCGTCGCCGAGGCGCGCACGCGGCATGACGTGGAGCTGCGCGCGGTGGAGAGCGCGGAGGCCTGCGTCGAGGGCGCCGACGTGATCGCCGCCGCCACCTCCTCCATGGTGCGCGTAATCGAGCCGCGCTGGCTCAAAGCCGGCGTGCACGTGAGCTGCATCAAGACGCAGGAAGTGGACGCCGAGGTGATGAACCGCTGCGATCGCGTAGTGCTCAGCAACCGCCGGCAGGCCAAGCACTACGACAACGTCATGAAGGACACGCCCAACGTGAAGAGCGAGTCGGCGCGCGGGTGGTGGAACGATGGCAGCGTGCAGATCGAGCGCTTTCCCGATCTCGCCGACGTGCTGAGCGAGCGCGCGAGCGGCCGGCAAAACGATCGCGAGATCACCTGCTTCGTCAACAACGTCGGCACCGGACTGCAGTTCGCCGCAGCCGGCGCGCATGTGCTCGCCAGGGCGCGCGCGGCGCACATCGGCACCGAGCTGCCGGACGACTGGTTCACCGAAGACGTCCATCCGTAGGCAGGGCGGAGGAGCGCCGCCGCGCGGCTCGCGTAATAGTCCGCTCGGCAAAATCGTCCCCGTCATTCCCGCACTGGGGAGGAGACGATGGACCCAGAAGAGCACTACCAGGACGACTTCGACTACGAGGACGACGACGGCTTCGAAGCCGAGGACTGGGACGAAGAGACGCTCGGCTTCGAGGACGACGCGGACGCCGATTCCCTTGCCCGCGAAATAGGTCTGCGCCCCTAGGGAAGCCGTGGGCGTACCCGCGCACGCGGGGTGAGTTCGGCTGGTTATTCAGCGACTTCGCACGCTTCGCAGGCCGCCACCGTCTGCACCGCCGGGACGGCGACTGAGGGGTCCGGGCTGGCGAGCGAGACGGCGGCGGCCGCGATGACGACGAACGTCGGGATGAGGAGCGCCGCAAACATCAGGTGCTCGGTCAGGCCGCAGATGCGGGGGCGATCTATCGTAGTCATGGAGTTCTCCCATGAAGTTGGACGACAGGCTAAGGCGCCTGCGCCTTCCCGGTCAGCGAACTAGGGCGATGTTCGTAAGTGTCAAATTCACCTGAACTTGATAAGGCCGTGCAAAATGCGCCCCCATGAAGGACCGCTCGGCCGAGGTCCTGCCGCCGCAGCTGCTGGAGGCGATCGCCAAGGGAGCGACGGTGCGCGCTTATCCGAAGAACGCGATCATCGTCAACGAGGGCGATGAGACCGATTCGGTCTACGTGATCCTCGCGGGCCGCGCCCGCGTCTACGTCTCCAATGAGCAGGGGCGGGAAGTCCAGCTCAACGTCATCGGGCCGGGCGAGTACTTCGGCGAGGTGACCCTGGACGGCGGTGCGCGCTCGGCCTCCGTCATGTCGGTCGACGATTGCCGCTGCGCGGTGGTGAAGCGCAGCGAGCTGGTCTCGCTGGTCGAGAAGGAGCCGCGCTTCGCGCTGCACATGGTGCGCAAGCTCGCGAGCCGCGTGCGCGACCTCACCGAGAACGTGCGCAGCCTCGCGCTGATGGACGTCTACGGGCGGGTGGCGCGCCTGCTCCTCGACCTTGCCGAGACTCGCGACGGTCGGCTGGTGATCGAGGAGCCGCTCACGCACCGCGACATCGCCTCGCGCGTCGGCGCCTCGCGCGAGATGATCAGCCGCATCTTCTCGGACCTGACCGCCGGCGGCTACGTCGCCAAGGAAGACGGCCGCTTCGTCATCGTGCGCAAGCCCCCGCCCCGCTGGTAGGTGAATTGATCACAACGCGCGAGTAGCACATGCCGTTGGGCGCTCGCCCGGCGGCGCGTAACGTTCTCGCATGGACCGCTCGCAAGAAATGGTGCGCCGCATGCGCGAGCCGCGGGAGTGCGCCGAACTCCTCCTCGTCGCAGTGATCGCGGACGCTGCGGCGGCGCGCCAACACGCTGCGGTCCTTTTTTCTTTGCCTGCCATGCGCCACGAGGACTCTCATGCAAACCATCATTCTCATCATCCAGCTCGCCACCGCCGGCTTCGTCGGCTGGGGCGGCTGGCTATGCCTGAGCGCCCGGGTACGCGAGATGCGCGGCGAACGCGCGCTGCACCCGGACAACGCTGCCGCTTCGCCAAGCGGTGACAGTTTCGAGCGGGTAGCCTCTCTGGTGCTGCTCGCTCTCTTGTGCACGACGATCGCGGCCCTCGCCTGAGGCCGCGACCGACTATCGGCGGATCGATTTCAGCCGGAACGCGGCGACCGGCTGCAGGAAGCCGCGCAGCTCGAGCGGGCCGATCTGCTCGGTGTCGGCGAGTTGCGCGATCGCGGTCTCGGTCTGCGCATCGAGGATGATCTCGCCCGCGTGCGCGTGACCGCAGAGCCGTGCCGCCAGGTTCGGCACGTTGCCGATGGCGGCGTACTCCCAGCGATCCTCGAAGCCGATCACGCCGAGCGTCGCCTCGCCCTGCGCGATACCGACGCCCAGGCCGACGTTGTGGCCGAGCTTTGCCCACGCCTGCGAGATCGGCGCGAAGGCGTCCTGCAATGCGACCGCCATGTGCACCGCGCGCTCCGCCGGCCGGTCGATCGGCAGCGGATCGCTGAAGAAGATCATGATGCCGTCGCCCGCGAAGTGCTCGAGCGTGCCGCCGAACTCGTCGACCGTGCGCCCGAGCGTCGCGTGATAGGCGCGCAGCAGCTCCATCACCTCGTCCGGATCCGCGCGGTCGGTAAACGAGGTGAAGCCGCGCAGGTCGAGGAACACGGCAGTGATCTCGCGCCGGTGAGGCTCGAGCAGCTCCTCGCCGCCGGCGACGATCGCCTCGGCGACCGCCCGGGAGAAAAAGCGCTTCAGCCGCGACAGCCTTTCGAGCTGCGACACCTGGTCCTGCACGCGCTCGGCGAGCTTCGCGTTCAGCTCCTTCAGCTCATCCTGCAGCGCCTTCACTCGCAATAGCGAGCGCACGCGCGCGAAGAGCTCTTCCCAGTTGACCGGCTTCGACAGGAAGTCGTCGGCGCCGGCCTCCAGCCCTTTGATGCGCTCGCCCTGGGCATCGAGCGAGGTGACCAGCACGATCGGCAGGAGCGCGGTCTCCGGTGCGCCACGCAAGCGCCGGCAGAGATCGTAGCCGTCCATGTTTGGCATCAGGATGTCGGACACCACCAGGTCCGGATGCAGATCGCGTACTTGGTCGAGCGCCTGCTGGCCGTCGTACGCGGTGAACACCGCATAGCCGCGCGCCTTCAGCACGCCCGCCATCATCTCGACGTTCGGCCGCTGGTCGTCGACGACCAGGATGCGCGCCGTCATGCGCTAGAACATGCTCATTTGAACACTATGACGCCGCGCGCATTGCGGCCGGCGGCGAGATCGGCGAACGCCTGCGGCGCTTCGTCGATGCGGTAGCGCCGTGTAATGAGCTCCTCGAGCTTGAGCTCGCCCTTGAGGTAGAGCGCCAGCATCCGCGGAAAATCGACGCGCGGCACGCAGGAGCCGAAATAGCTGCCGGTGATGGTCTTCTCCTCGAAGGGCAGCGTCATCGTGCGAATCGAGGTCGAGTCGCTCGGCTTCGCCACGCCGACAACCACCGCCAGACCGCCGCGGCGGATCGCGCGGTACGCCGTCGCCGCAAGCTCGCCGGAGCCGACGCATTCGAACGCGTAATCCGGGCCGCCGCCGGTCATTTTCTTCAGCGCCTTCACCGGATCTTCCGCTGGCAGGAGCACATCGCTCGCGCCGAATTGCTTCGCCATCGCGAGCTTCGGCTCGAGCGTGTCGATGGCGATGATGCGCTCGGCGCCGGCGATGCGCGCCCCCTGGATCACCGAAAGACCGACACCGCCGCAGCCGAACACCGCGACGCTCGCGCCGGGCTCGACCTTGGCGGTGTTGAACACCGCGCCGACACCGGTCGTCACGCCACAGCCGACCAGCGCAGCGCACTCCGCCGGGATCTTCGGGTCCACCTTGATCAGGTTTTCGCCAGACACCGTCGCATATTCCGCCATCGCGCCGCAGCCGGAAAAGATGTTGAGCGGCGCGCCTTTGCTGTCATGCACGCGCGGCGTGCCCTCGAGCGGCGTGCTGAGCGCTTTTCCCTGCTCGAGGCAAAGCACCGGCCGCCCGGACACGCAGAAACGGCATTTGCCGCACATGTAGATGAACGAGAAGATGACGTGGTCGCCTGTGGCGAACTCGGTGACGCCTTCGCCCACCTCCTCCACCACGCCGGCGCCCTCGTGCCCGAGCACGAGCGGCAGCGGCAGCGCGATCGTTCCGGTAATCGCCGAGAGGTCGGAATGGCACACGCCGCATGCGCCGAGGCGCACCGTCACCTCGCCGCGCTTGGGCGCATCGAGGTTGATCTCTTCAACGACTACCGGTTTGTTGTGCTCGCGGCAGAGAGCCGCTTTCGCCTTGCGTGGCATCGCGCGAAAGTATAGCTGGATACAATAGTCGTCCCTCCCGGAGATTCCCATGTTGAGAGAAAAGCTCTGTATCGGCGGCCAATGGGTCGCGCCATCGACACGCGATACGATCGACGTGCATAACGCCGGCAACGGCGCGGTGATGGGCCGCATCCCGGCTGCCGGCGAGCGCGATGCCGACGCCGCAGCGCGCGCCGCGCGCGGCGCGTTCGAGGCCTGGGCGGCGCGGCCCGCGGCCGAGCGTGCGGAATACCTGCAGAAAATTTCCGATGGGCTCAAGGCGCGCGCCGACGAGCTCGCGCGCACCATTGCGCAGGAAGTAGGCATGCCGCTCAAGCTCGCGGGCCGCATCCAGGTCGGTCTGCCGATCGCCAACTTCGCCAATTACGCCAAGCTGCTAAGGGACTTCAAATGGGAGGAGCGCGTCGGCAATTCGCTGGTCGTGCGCGAGCCGGTCGGCGTGGTCCTCGCGATCACGCCATGGAACTATCCGCTGCACCAGATCACGCTCAAGCTGGCACCGGCACTCGGCGCGGGTTGCAGCGTGGTGCTGAAGCCTTCGGAAGTCGCGCCATTCAACGCCTTCATTCTCGCGGAGGTGATGGAGTCAGTCGGCCTGCCGAAGGGCGTGTTCAACCTCGTGACCGGCTACGGCCCGGCCGTCGGTGAGGCGCTGGTAAAGCATCCCGACGTCGACATGATCTCGTTCACCGGCTCGACACGCGCCGGCAAGCGCATCTCCGAGCTCGCAGCGCAGGGCGTAAAGCGCGTCGCGCTCGAGCTCGGCGGCAAGAGCGCCTCGGTGATCCTGGACGATGCAGATCTGCCCACCGCGGTGAAAAGCACGGTGAATGGCTGCTACCTCAACTCGGGCCAGACCTGCACCGCGCTCACCCGCATGCTGGTGCCTTCCTCGAAGTACGAGGAGGCGGCGAAGCTCGCCGCCGAGGTCGCGAAGGGCTTTACCGTCGGCGATCCGCTCGCCGAGTCGACCAAGCTCGGGCCGCTCAGCTCGCAGGCGCAGCTTGAGCGCGTGCGTACGTACATCAAGAAGGGACTGGCCGAAGGCGCCGAGCTCGTCGCGGGGGGCGCTGAATCGCCCGAAGGCGTGCCCGCCGGCGGCTACTACGTGCGCCCGACGGTGTTTGGCAAAGTGCGCAACGACATGACCATCGCCCAGGAGGAAATCTTTGGGCCCGTGCTTGCCATCATCCCGTACCAGGATGAAGAGGAAGCCGTGCGCATCGCCAACGACACGATGTACGGGCTCGCCGGCGCGGTGTGGTCGAAGGACGAAGCGCGCGCGCAACGCGTGGCGCGGCGCATCCGCGCCGGCCAGATCGATATCAATGGCGGCGCCTTCAACATGAACGCGCCCTTCGGCGGCTACAAGCAGTCGGGCCACGGGCGCGAGGCCGGCCTCTACGGACTGGAAGAGTTCCTCGAGTACAAGTCGCTGCAGCTGAAAGGCTAGATGCGCCGGCCGAAGGAATAGATGCGCCGGGTTGAGCGCTGGGTGAGGCTCATTACGGGCCTCGCCCTCGCCTGCTACGTGGTCCCGCATTTTTTGAACCACGCGCTCGGCGTCATCTCGATCGCCGCAATGGACGGCTTGCGCGGCGTTCTCGCAGCGTGGTGGCGCAGCGACCCGGGCACCGCACTCCTTTACGGCGCGCTCCTCACGCACTTCGCGCTCGCCCTCGCCTCACTCTATCGGCGCACTACGCTGCGCATGCCGGCCTGGGAGGCGCTGCAGCTCTTGCTCGGCCTCGCCGTGCCGCCGCTCCTCATCGCGCACATCGTCGCCACCCGGCTGACATGGTCGCTGCTCGATCAGCAGCACATCACCTATCAACGCATCGTCGGTGTGATGTGGGCGGATTTCCCGGCCGCGGCGCGCCAATCGCTGCTGCTCGTCATCGTGTGGGTGCATTTATGCTTTGGCATTCACTACTGGCTGCGCATCCGGCGCTGGTATGCCGCCGTGCAGCCGGTGCTGTTCGCGGCGGCGCTCCTCATTCCGGCGCTCGCGCTCGCCGGTTTCGCCGCCGCCGGCAGCGAGCTCTTACCGGCGATCGAGGGCGCGGGCGGTCTCGATGTCTATTTCCCCGAGCGCGGCCGGATGACCGACGGCGATCGCGCGTTGATGCTCTCGTGGCGCCAGGGCCTCGAGCTCGGGTTCTGGGGACTCCTCGGAGCGACGCTGCTGGCACGCTGGCTGCGCACCCACCTCGGTGGCACGTATCAGCTGCGCCATGCGAGCGGCCGCGTGCTCACCGCCCCGGTCGGCCGCACGATTCTCGAGGCGGTACGCGATGCCGGTCTGCCACACGCCTCGGTGTGCGGCGGCCGCGCGCGCTGCACCACCTGCCGCGTGCGCATCGTCGAGGGACTCGCCAGACTTGCGCCGCCGACGCGGGCCGAGGCGCAGGCGCTGGCGCGCGTCGAGGCGCCGCCCAACGTGCGCCTTGCCTGCCAGACGCGGCCGCGCACCGATGTCACGATCGTGCCGCTGCTGCCGCCCGTGGTCGACGCGACCGCCGCGCGCCGGCCGGGCGCCGCGCGCGAGCGCGAGCGCCCGGTAGTGGCGCTGTTCGTCGACCTGCGCGGCTCCACGCGCCTCGCGGAATCGCGCCTGCCTTACGACGTCGTCTTCATCATGAACCAGTTCTTCGCAGAAATGTATGCGGCGCTGCGCGCGACCAGCGGCTATTACGCGCAGTTTCGCGGTGATGGTCTGCTCGCGCTCTACGGCCTGGAGAGCGACATCGCACAGGCGTGCCGCGACGCCATGCGCGGCGCGGCCGAGATGCAGCGGCGGCTCGAGCTCCTCTCGCAAAGCCTCAAGGCGGAGCTCGCCCAGCCGCTGCGCATCGGCATCGGCGCGCATGCCGGCGTCGCCATCGTCGGCACCATGGGACCGCCCGAGGCGCCGATCTACTCGGCGATCGGCGACAACATCAACATCGCCGCGCGCTTCGAAGGTATGACCAAGGCTTACGCGTGCACGCTGGTCGTTTCGGCGGAGACCCTCGCGCAGGCCGGGCTCGATGCGCACGGCGCGCCGCTCCACCGTGTACGGGTGCGCGGACGCGACGAGCGCATCAGTGTCTACGCAATCAACGACCCGCGGTCGCTGTTTCAGTAAGTGGTGATTTACCGGCTGGTGCCGGAGCGGGTGCGGGTGAGCTGGCTGGTGGTGCTGGCAAGCCGGGCGGCGAGGATCTTGATGAGCTCGACCGCGGCGTCCGGATTCTCGCGGATCACCTTCATGAAGAGCTCCTTCGAGATCTTGAGCGTCTCGACCCTGGTGAGCGCCTTGGCGGTGGCGGTGCGCGGCACTTCGCCGTAGATCGCGATCTCGCCGAGGAGGTCGTTCTTGCCCATGGTGTTGATGACGATCGGCCCCGACGGCGTAGGCACGGAGATCTCCACCGTGCCGTCGATGATGATGTAGGCGGAGTCGCCGACGTCGCCCGCGTTGAACATCACCTGGCCGGTGTCGTACTTCAGACGCTCCGCGGAGAAACACAAGAGCTTCTGCATCGCCGGCTGGATCTTGCTGAAGATCTGCACCTGGCGGATGAGTTCGACTTCCTGCTCTAAGCTCATGGGTTGCCTTTCATGCGGCGAGCAGCAGCTTGTGCAGCGGGCCGCCGTTCGCTTTCAGCTCGGCGAAGGCGCCTTTTTCAGCGAGTCTGCCGCGCTCCATTACCAGCACCACGCCGAAGCGCTCGGCGATATCCGGGCGGCTCACCACCCAGACAAGCCCGCGGCCTTTGCGCTCGGCGAGGATGCTCTCGAGGAGACGCTGCTGCGACAGCGGATCGAGCGCGGCCACCGCCTGGTCGACGACCAGGAGCTCCGGACGCTTGATGAGCGCGCGCACCAGCGCGATCTTCTGCCGGTCGGCGATCGCGAGGCGCGCGCCGCCGACGCCCACCTGGTAGTCAAGCCCCAGGCGCACCACCAGGGGCCGCAGGCCGAGCTCATCCATCAGCTCGCGCACCAGCGCCGTGATGCGCGTGGTCGCCTCGGCCTGGGCCGTGACGATCTTGCCGAAGAGGATGTTGTCCTGCAGTGACGCCGCGCTGTTGTAGCGGCTGGCGTCGAAGAACTCGATCGCGCCGCTCAGATCCCGCGGCAGATTGGCCGCAAAATAGCGCCGCGCCTCGACCACGCGCGCTTCGAACCCTTCGTCGATCAGGCCCAAGCGATGCCGATCGGCGATCAGCTTGAAGGTGAGCGAGATGAGCGCAAGGCGCTCGGCCTCGTCGATTTCCTTCAGCCCGAGCTCGCCGACGCGCTGCAGGATCGCCTGGTACTGCGGCAGGTCTTCCTGCCGGATGAAGCTGTACTGGGCGAAGAATTCGTGGCCCGGCGGCAGGTCGCTGAAGAGCTCGACCATGGTCTCGGCCACCTTGTGGCCGGTGCGCAGCAGGAGCTCGTAGAGACCGGTGTCGTGCAGCACCCGGCGCACGTAGGCATTGGCGAGCAGGTCTTCGACATCGAACGCCCGCCCGACCGTCGTGCCGAACAGCAGGTTCTCGGCGAGCGTGGCGTTGCGGTTGTACTTGTCCGGATCGAAGCGCTCGACCCAGTCCTGGATGCCGAGCGACGACAGGCGCTCGCGCATGCGCGTGCGGGCGGCGAGGACGCGCTCGGCGAGCGTGCTGTTCTTGCGCGTATCGGCGGCGCCGCGCAAGCCGAGCTCGAATATGGTTTCCTCCAGGTCGACCACGGCGAGGAGCTGCGCAATGCGACCATCGAGCTCGTCGCGGTCCTTCACTCCGGCCGCGGCATAGTCGGTCCAGTCGGCGTTGACATCGAGCGCCGAGTTGCCGGTGCGCTCGGCTTCGTGCATCTCGAATTCGCGCTCGCGCCGCACGTCGTCGTCGTACTCGGCCGGGTGAACCGGCCAATGCTTCAGGCTGTAGGTGATGTTCTCGCGTACGCTGAGCGGAAAGAGATAAGCCGGCGCGCCGACGTAGGCGAGCACCCTGCCGGTGACCGCTTCGGGCGCGCGCGTCAGATCGACGCCGCCCAGCTCGACCAGGCCGCTCGAGGGCAGCACCAGCCGCGCGAGCAGCTGAGCGAGCTCGCTCGCGCCGCTCGCCGGCCGGCCGACGATCGCGATGTGCTCCTTCAACGCGCACTCGAACGACACGCCGTCCACCAGGCGCGCGCCGGTATCGTCGTGCAGCGTGACGTTCGACACCTTGAGGCGGCCATCGCGCGGCAGCTCGGGCGCCTCGAGCGGCGCCTGCAGCTCAGGCGGCGCGGTCTCCTCGGCGGTGAACTGCTCGACCACCTGGTTGTACTTGATCTCGACATCCAGGCGCTGCTGGTCCCAGTCGATCAGCTCCTTCACCGGCGTCGGCAGGTCCTTGTACGCGGCAATGACCGCCACCAGCGCGCCGATGTCGAGCTTGCCGACGATGACGAAGTACCCGCCCACGGTATAGAAGAGGAACGGCGTTACCTGCGACAGGAAGTTGTTGAGAAACTTCACCAGGAATTTGCGCTGGTAGAGCTCGAAGCGGATGCGAAAGATCTTTGCCAGGCGGGAGGAGATGTCGGCGCGCTCGTAGTTCGACGTGTCATGCGCATGGATTTCCACCGCACCGTCGACGCACTCGGCAATGCGGCCGGCCAGCGTGCGCGCGGTGAGCTGGCGCTCGCGGCTGAGCACCAGCAGGCGCTTCCTGAGCCGCGGGATAACGACCGCCTGCAGCGCAACGATCGAAAGCGCGATGAGACCGAGCCAGACCTGCTGGTAGACGATGAAAAACATGGCGGTGAGCGCCTGCCCGCCGAGAAACAGCGGCGTAATCAGCGCTTCGCCGATGAAGCCGCCGAGCGGCTCGACTTCGTCCTTGATCATGGTCGCCATCTCGGCCGCCTTCACGCGCCGGAAGCGCGCCAGCGGAAAGCGCAGGATGTGGTCGAACAGCGCATAGCGCAGGCGTCTCAGCATCCTTTCGCCCATCCAGCCCTTCATGGTGTTGATCTGGAACTTGAGCCAGCCGTTCAGCACGATCAGCGCGAGAAACAGCACCGACAGTGCAAATAGATAAGGCAGGCGCTCGAGATCCATGCCAAGGAAGCGCTTCACCGCAGTCGCATCGGGGAAGCCGACGCCCTGGATCGCCTGGTTGATGATGGTCTTCGGCAGGTCGAGCGAGAGGTAGTACACCACCATCGACGCGAGCACGAGCGGCACGATCAAAAGCTGATCGCGCTTGCTGTAGCGGATGATGAAGCCGAAGAGGCTGCGTTCCACCTAGAGAAAATCCCCTGCTACCATTCTATAGAACATGGGGGCTAAGGCACCCTTCACCGTGCGCTTCTGGGGCGTGCGCGGCTCGATCGCCTGTTCGGGGCCGCGCACCGCGCGCTACGGCGGCAACACCTCGTCGCTCGAAGTGCGCTGCGGCGATGATCTCTTGCTGTTCGATGCCGGCACCGGCATGCGCTACCTCGGCAAGACGCTCGAAGGCGGGCGGCTCGATGCGGATCTTTTCTTCACGCACACGCATTTCGATCACATTTGCGGGCTGCCGTTCTTCAGGCCGCTGTTCGATGCGCAGAACCACTTCCGTCTCTGGGCCGGCCACCTGCGCGGCGCCATGACGCTGAAGCGCGTGCTGGCGGAATTCATGATGTCGCCGCTTTTTCCGGTGCCGCCGGAAGTGTTCCGCTCGACGCTCGAATACTGCGATTTCAACTCGGGCGACACGCTCACGACCTTGAAAGGCACGCGCGTGCGCACCGCGGCACTGAACCATCCCGACGGCGCCACCGGCTACCGTGTCGAATACGACGGCCGCTCGCTCTGCTACGTCTCCGACACGGAGCACGTGCCGGGGAGCCTCGATCGCAACATCCTCGGGCTCATCGCCGGCGCCGATCTGGTCATCTATGACTGCATGTATACCGATGACGAATACCGCCGCTACGTCGGCTGGGGGCACTCCACCTGGCAGGAAGGCATTCGCCTGTGCAAGCAGGCGCGCGCCAAGCGCATGGTGGTGTTCCACCATGACCCGGACCACGACGACGACATCCTCGACGGTATCGCGCGCGAAGTGGAAAGGGCGCTGCCCGGCTCGGTGGTGGCGCACGAGGGACTGGTCCTCGAGCCGTGAATGTTCTCGGCTGGATCGAGGAGCTCGCTCCAGCCCTCGCTGCCATCGGCGCCGACGCCCCTCCGGCGCCGCGCTGGGACCAGGATTGGTTCCCGCGCCTGGACGCCGCGGCGGCCTACGCCATCGTGCGGATGACGCATCCTGCGCGCATTGTCGAAGTGGGCAGCGGCCACTCGACGCGCTTCATGGCGCGTGCCATACGCGATGGGCAGCTCGCAACTCACCTCACCGCCATCGACCCTGCGCCGCGCGCCAGCATCAGCGGGCTGGAGGTGCGCCGGGTGCGCGAGCCGGTACAGTCATGCTCGCCCGAGGTCTTCGAGCTCTCGCCGGGCGACATCCTGTTCATCGATTCGAGCCACCAGTTAAACGCGGGCAGCGACGTCGAATTTCTGCTCGACCGCGTGCTGCCGCGGCTGGGGCGCGGTGTGCGCATCCACTTCCACGACATCTTCCTGCCGGACGAGTATCCCGCCGCCTGGACCTGGCGGCGCTATAACGAGCAGGCGGCGGTGGCGGCGCTGATGCACGACGGCTACGCGCTCGAGTTCTCCAGCCACCAGGCGAGCGCCGGGCGGCTGAACGGCGTCCTCGCGCGCCTGCCGCTCGTGCCGGGGGCGATGGAGACGAGCCTGTGGCTCACGAAGCGGTGAACGTCAAGCCGGTGATCGACTGGCTCGTGGCGGGCTCGCCGCCGGGGCCACGGCCGCCGGAGGAGGTCATGCTCGACCTGTGCCGGCGGCCGCGGGGTGCGGGATTGCCGCTCTACCGCGTCGGCGTGTTCGTGAGGACGCTGCATCCGAATGTGCTCGGTCGCGGCTTTGTCTGGCATGAGACCACCGACAAGGTCGAGATCAGGGAGGCGGCCTACGACTTTCTGCGCTCCGATCAGTATCTGCAGAGTCCGATCCGCGCCATCTTCACCGAGAACAGCGAGATTCGCCGGCGGCTCAGCGACCCGCGCTGCCCGCTCGATTTCCCGGTGCTCGCCGACTTCCGCAACGAGGGGGTGACCGATTTCATCGGCTTGCCGCTGCCTTTCGTGAACGGCGAGGTGCACGTGGCGACCTTCGCCACGCGCCGCGCCGGCGGCTTTACCGAGGAGCATGTGACGGCCTTGCGCCAGGTGGCGGTGCCGCTCGCGCGCCTCACGGAGATCTATGGGCTGATGCGCAAGAGCCGCAACATCCTGGAGGCGTATCTCGGCCGGCAGGCCGGCGAGAAGGTGCTCGAAGGCCATATCCGGCGCGGCGACGGCGAGGACATCCACGCGGTGATCTGGTTTTGCGACCTGCGCGATTCCACCGTGCTTGCCGACTCGATGAGCCGCGCCGACTTCCTGCGGCTCCTGAACGAATTCTTCGAATGCGTGCTCGGTCCGGTGCTTGCACGCGGCGGCGAGGTGCTGCGCTTTATCGGCGATGCCGCGCTCGCGATCTTCCCGGTCGACGGCAGCGAGGCCGAGGCCTGTGAGCGCGCGGTGCGGGCGGCGCAGGACGCGCGCGGCTGCATGGCGGCAGGCAATGCCAGCCGCGAGCGGCCGCTCGCCTTCGGCATCGGGCTGCACCTGGGCCACGTTCTCTACGGCAACATCGGCACGCCGACGCGCATCGAGTTCACCGTGATCGGCGCGGCGGCGAACGAGGCGGCACGGATCGAAGCGCTCACCAAGACGCTCGGCGTGCCGCTCATCCTCTCGGCGCCGGTGGCGCGCCATGTGCCGGGCTGCCGCTCGCTCGGCATCCATCGCCTGCGGGGGGTCGGCGAGCCGCTCGAGCTCTTCACGCTGCAATAGCCTGAAAAAAATCCAGCGCGAGACCGTGATGGGCGTCGCGAAGCGACGCCAATAGGTGTAAATTCCGACGCAATGCGAAGCATGGCGATTCCGAGCACCGCCCCAGACGGTCCCGCGGATCCGCAGACGCCCCCGCCGCATTCCTCCTCGCTCGTCGAACTGCTCGCCGACTGGTACTGGGAGCAGGACGCGGAGTTTCGCTTCACGGTCGTGTCGAGCCGCCGCGCGGGGAACAACGGCGCCGATCCGTTCCCGTACGTCGGCCGCAAGCACTGGGAGCAGCCCGCGCTCAACCTGACCGAGGCGGACTGGGAGCGCCACCGCGCGCAGCTCGCCTGGCATCAGCCGTTCCGCGATTTCGAGGTCCAGTACGCGACCGAGGACGGGCGCATCGTCTGGATCTCGCTCAGCGGCCAGCCGGTGTTCGACGAGGCGGGCGTCTTCAAGGGCTACCGCGGCATCGGCCGCGACATCAGCGCGCAGAAGCGGGCCGAAGAGATACATCAGCTCGAGCACGCGCTCGCGCGCTCGCTTGCCGAGGCGACCAGCACCGCCGAGGGGATGCGCGGCGCGCTGCGCATCATCTGCGAGCGCGAAGGCTGGGACGCCGGCCGCTGCTTCCGCGTGAGCGAGGCGAGCGGCGAAGTGCACTACGCCGACGGCTGGTTCGCGCGCGAAGCCGAGATCGAGCAGCTGCTGCGCACCTCGCGCGTGCACTGGGAGTCGGGCAAGCCGGTGTGGTCCACCGACCTGCCGCGCAGCGGCCCGGCCGCCCTGCGCAGCGCCGGCAAGAACGCGCGCTTCGCCACCTTTGCGCTGCCGGTGGTGCTGCAAGGGCGGACCATCGCGCTGCTCACGTTCTCGGCGCACACGACGCGCGAGCCGGACCAGCGCTTCATCGAAGCAGCCGCCACGATCGGCAGCCTGTTCGGCCAGTTCCTGCAGCGTAAAGACGCCGAGGAATCGCTGCGCGAAAGCGAGGCGCGCTTTCGCAGCCTCACCCAGCTCTCGAGCGACTTCTTCTGGGAAAGCGATCCGCAGCACCGCCTCTCGAGCCTGGTGCACGGTCCGAGCCATACGGCGCAGATCGGCTATGGGCTCCTCGGCAAGGCGCCCTGGGAGCTGCCTTCGGTGCGGCCCGATGAGGCCGCCTGGCAGGCGCATCGGGCGACGCTCGAGAGCCGGCTGCCGTTCCGTGATTTCGAAGTGGCGCGCGCGCTGCCCGACGGCAGCACGCGCTATTTCGCGGTGAGCGGCCAGCCGCGCTATGACTCGCACGGCATGTTCCACGGCTACCGCGGCGTCGGGCGCGACGTCACCGAGATCGCGCTCGCCCGCGAGCGCATCGCCTCGCTTGCCTACAGCGATCCGCTGACCGGACTCGCCAACCGGGTGAGCCTCGCGCCGGCGCTCGAGCAGGCGATCGAGCGCGCGCGGCGCCACGGCCAGAAGCTCGCCGGCGTGTTCATCGATCTGGACGGCTTCAAGCAGATCAACGACCGCCATGGCCACGCCGCGGGCGACGCTTTCCTCGTCGAGGTGGCGCAGCGCCTGCGCCGCCAGGTGCGCGCGAGCGACCTGGTGGCGCGCCTGGGCGGCGACGAGTTCTTCGTCATGCTGGAAGCGGTGCAGGACATGGTCGGGGTGGAGCGCGTGGTCGTGAAGATCATCGATGCGCTGCGCAAGCCCTATCCCGGCATTGGCGACGCGCAGCGGCGCGTCTCGGCGACGCTCGGCGTCAGCGTCTTCCCCGACGATGCGCCGGACGCGACCACCCTCATCGAGCACGCCGACGAGGCGATGTACACGGCGAAGCAGGCGGGCAAGAACGCCTATTGCCTCTACTCCACGGGGAGTAAACCGCCCGCCAGCGCGAGCGCTTCACCGGACAGCGCGCCGCAGCCCTAGAAAAAATCATCGGTCCCCGCCCGCGCGGGAACCACAATCCTCAGGCGTCCTTGACGATGTGCTCCACGCGCTTGAGGAAGTCGAGCTCGTGCAGCGGCTTCACGATGTAGTCGTTCGCGCCGAGCTCGCGCCCGCGCGCCGCATCGCGATCGCGGCTGAAGCTCGTCACCATCGCCACCGGCAGCGTCCTGGTGCGCGCATCCGTCCGGATATGGCGCAGCACCTCGAAGCCGTCCATCTTCGGCAGCATCACATCGAGGAGCACCAGCGCCGGCAGCGGATCGCTGGCGAGCAGTTGCAGCGCCGCCTCGCCGTCGGCCGCGTGTTCCACCGTGTAGCCCTCGCGCTCGAGCCAGTGCGTCGCGAGCCGCACCATGTCTTCGTCATCTTCGATGATCAGGATGCGGCGCATCAGCTGCGCGCCGCGCTCGAGTACGGATCGGCCGCATCGCGCAATCCGTCGCCGAAGAAGTTGAAGGCCAGCACCACGATGAATACCGGCACCACCGACAGCATGAGCCAGGGGTAAAGCGCCACGACGTTGATGTTCTGCGCCTCATTCAGCAGCACGCCCCAGCTCGTCACCGGTGGCCGCAACCCGAGACCGAGAAACGAGAGCGCCGTCTCGCCGAGGATCATGGCCGGCACCGACAGCGTCGCGGAGGCGATCAGGTGGCTCGCGAACGAGGGCAGCAGATGGCGGCCGATCACGCGCGCCGGGCTCGCGCCCATCAGGATCGCGGCGGTGGCGAAGTCCTCTTCGCGCAGCGCGAGCAGCTTCGAGCGCACCGCGCGCGCAAGCCCCGGCCAGTCGAGAAGCCCAAGGATGATGGTGATGCCGAAGTAGACCAGGATCGGGCTCCAGTTCACCGGCAAGGCCGCCGAGAGCGCCATCCACAGCGGCAGCTCCGGGAACGAGCGCACCATTTCGATGAAGCGCTGGATCACGGTGTCGATCCAGCCGCCGTAGTAGCCCGAGATGCCGCCAAGGGTGAGGCCGATGATGAAGCTCACCACGATGCCGAAAAGCCCGACGGTGAGCGAGATGCGCGTGCCGTAGATGATGCGCGAGAAGAGATCGCGGCCCAGCCGGTCGGTGCCCAGAACATAGAGCGTGCCGCCGTCGGCGGGACAGACCAGGTGGAACCGGCCGTCGACGAGGCCCCAGAAGCGGTATTCATCGCCGAGGCAGAAAAAGCGCAGCCGGTAGACCTTGGCCGGGTCGTCGGTGTACTCGCGGCGCAGGTTCTCCATGTTGAGGCGCATGTTGTAGCCGTAGACGAAAGGCCCGATGAAGCGGCCCTCGTGCATCAAATGGATGCGCTGCGGCGGCGCATAGATGTGCTTCGTGTCGCGCGTGTGCAGGTTGTACGGCGCGAGCAGCTCGCTCACCAGGATCGAGGCGTAGAACAGCGCCAGCACGATCGCGGCAGCGACCGCGATGCGATGGCGCCGGAACTTCCACCACATGATCTGCCATTGCGACGCGCGGTAGAAGCGCTCCTGCTCGGGCGTGAGCTTTTCCGCCTCGTGCGGATCCCAGGGGTCGCGGCAAACGAAGTGTTCGATTCTCGCGTTCACCGCGCTCCCTTGCCGGCCCCCTGACAAGGGGGTCGTGAGCCGCAGGCGAACGGGGGGTTTGCGGTTTTGAAAAGCGAACGCCCCCGGCGCTTCGCGTCACCCCCCTTACCCGGGGGGCAAACGCAAAGCTTCATTTGGCCACTCCGCCGGTCAGGCGAATGCGCGGGTCGAGCGCCGCGAGCAGCAGATCGGAGATGAACATGCCGATCACCGTGAGGAGCGAGAGGAACATCAGGAACGAGCCGGCCAGGTACTGGTCCTGGCTCCTCAGCGCGTCGAGCAGCATCGGACCCGAGGTCTGCAGCGAGAGCACGACCGCCACGATCGCCGAGCCGGAGATCACGCTCGGCAGCAGGTTGCCGATGTCGGCGATGAACGGATTGAGCGCCATGCGCAACGGATATTTCACCAGCAGCCGGAACGGCGGCATGCCCTTCGAGCGCGCGGTCACCACGTACTGCTTCTGCAGCTCGTCGAGCAGATTGGCGCGCAGCCGCCGGATCATCGCCGCGGTGCCCGAGGTGCCGATGACGATCACCGGGATCCAGAGGTGCTCGAGCACCGAGCGCGCCTTGCCCCAGCTCCAGGGCTCGCCGAGGTACTCCGGCGCCATGATGCCGCCGATCGAAAGGCCGAAC
>DASRFM010000025.1:0-43965 GCA_035651575.1 Burkholderiales bacterium
GCCCCCGTCCCCGCGGGGCTGCGCGCGCTGAGGGTGCTCGTGGTGGACGACGACGAGTTCAACCGCTTCGTGCTGCGCCGTATGCTGCCGCAGCCGCCGCTCACGCTCGCGATGGCGGTCAACGGCCGCGCCGCGCTCGACGCCGCGGCGCGCGAGTGGCCCGACGTCGTGCTGCTCGACCTGGAGATGCCGGTGATGGACGGCTACGAGGCGGCGCGGCAGCTGCGCGAGCTCGAGCGCGCCGGCAGCCGGCCGCGGCTGCTCATCGTCGCCATCTCCTCCAACGACGACCGCGCCACCATGGAGCGCGCCATCGCGGCCGGCTGCGACGACTACCTCGTCAAGCCGGCCTCGCGCGCGGAGCTCCTCGGCATCCTCGCGCAGGAGCGCGTCGAGCGCCCGGCCGAGCGCATCCCCGAGGAGAGCGAGGCGGTGCTGGTGGACGCGGACCTCGAAGGCACGCTGCCCGGGTTCCTCGGCAGCCGCATCGAGCTCCTCGACGAGATGCGGTCGGCGCTCGCCGGCTCCGAGCGCCTCGCGTTCAAGCGCCTCGCGCACAAGCTCACCGGCAGCCTCGCGCTCTACGGCTTCGGCTGGGCGTCGGCGCAGTGCCGCGCGCTCGAGGCCGAGGCGCAGTCGGGCGAGGCCGCGGCGCTCGAGGCGCGGCGCGCCGCGGTGCGGGCGCACCTCGAGAAGGTCACGGTCAATTTCCGCAGGAAGGAGAGCGCATGAGCAGGAAAATCCTGGTGGTGGACGACGACGAGGCGGTGCTCGACTACCTGCAGGCGAAGCTGGGCGGCCGCTACAGCATCGTCTCGACCAACTCGCCCGACAACGTGGTGGCGCTCGCGCGCCGCGAGCGGCCGGAGCTGATCCTGTGCGACGTCGACATGCCGGACATGGACGGCGGCGACGTCTCGGCGGCGCTCTTCGACGACGCCGAGCTGCGCGACATCCCGCTGCTCTTCCTCACCGCGCTCGTCTCGCCGCAGGACATCAAGGCCCTGCAGGGGCAGATCGGCGGGCGCCCGGCGATCTCCAAGCGCGCCCCGGTCGAGGAGCTCGTCAAGCGCATCGAGCAGCTGGTCGCGGGATAATCGCGGCAGATTGAACGCTCCGCTCCTCGAGCGGCTCGCCGCAGGCCGGGGCGCCGCGCCCGCCGTCGTCACGCCGAACAGCCGCCTCGCGCAGGGCCTCGCGCGCGAGCTCGACGCCTTCCAGGCCGCTCGCGGCGTCGCGCTGTGGGAGGCGCCCGACATCCTGCCCTTCCCGGCGTTCGTCGAGCGCCTCTACGAGGAGGCGCTCTATTCCGACGCCGGCGGCGGCCTGCCGGCGCTGCTCACGGCGGCGCAGGAGGAGCACCTGTGGCGCGAGATCCTGCGCGGCTCGAAGCGCGAGCTCCTCGTCGTCGAGCAAGCCGCGGCGCAATGCCGCGAGGCCTGGCAGCTCGTGCACGCGTGGCGCATCCCGCCGGGCGCGGGCAACGAGGACGCGGCGGCGTTCAGCGAGTGGGCCGCGGCCTACCGCAGGCGCACCGCGCGCGAGGTGGACGCCGCGCGGCTGCCCGACGCGGTCGCGACATGGCTCCTCGGCCTCAGGCTGCCGCGCGCGCTCGTCGCCTACGGCTTCGACATCCTCGCGCCGCAGACGCGCGAGTTCTTCGACGCGCTCGCGCGCCACGGCGTGGCTTTCGAGGAGGCGCAACCGGCAAGGAAGAATGCGAAAGCCGTTCGCGCTTCATTTCCTTCCGCCCGCGCGGAGCTCGAGGCGGCGGCTGGCTGGGCGCGGGGGCGCCTGGAAGCCGGAAAGGCGCGCATCGGCGTCGTCGTGCCCGACCTGCAGAGCCGCAGGAAGGAGGTGGCGCGCGTCTTCGCGCGCGCGAACGGCCGCCCGCATCCGTTCAACGTCTCGCTCGGCGAGCCGCTCGCCGGCTTCCCGATCGTGCGCGCGGCGCTCTCGCTCCTCGAGCTCACGGTGCGCGAGCTGCCCTTCGAGCGCGCCGCCGCGCTGCTGCGCTCGCCCTTCCTCGGCGGCGCCGAGAGCGAGCTCGGGGCGCGCGCGCGCCTGGACGTCGCGCTGCGCAAGGACGCTCCGGCGCGGCTTTCGCTCGCCTCGCTGGTGGCGCTGAGCGAGCCTTGCCCGCACCTTCGCACGATCCTGGAAGAGGTTTTTTCAAAAAGAGAAGACACCGCGCGGAGCGCGGCGGAATGGGCGCGGCAGTTCTCGAGGATCCTCGCCGCCGCCGGCTTCCCCGGCGAGCGCGGCCTGGATTCGGACGAGTTCCAGGCGCGCGCCAAGTGGCACGAGGCGCTGGGCGAGCTCGCGCGCCTGGAGCGCTTCGCGCCGAAGATGACGCTCGCGCATGCGCTCGCGACGCTGGAGCGCCTGTGCCGCGACACGCTCTTCCAGCCGCAGTCGGCCGACGTGCCGGTCCAGGTGCTCGGCGTGCTCGAGTCCGCCGGCCTCGCGTTCGACTGCCTGTGGGTGAGCGGCCTTTCCGACGAAGCCTGGCCGCTCGATGCGCGCCCGAACCCGTTCGTGCCGGTCGCGCTGCAGAAGCAAGCCGGCGTGCCGCAGGCGAGCGCCGAAGGCTCGCTCGAGCTCGACCGGCGCATCACGCAGGGCTGGCTCGGCGCGGCCGACGAGGTGGTGCTGTCGCACTTCGAGCGCGAGGAGGACCGCGAGCTCGCGCCGAGCGCCCTCATCCTCGGCGTGCCGAAGGGCGAGGTCGCGATTCCGCTTTATCCGAACCACCGCGACCTCGTCTTCGCCGCGCGGAAAATTTCCGCCGTCGACGACTCGCGCGCGCCGGCGCTGGCCGAAAAGAAAGTGCCGGGCGGAACGCGCGTGCTCTCCGACCAGTCGGCGTGCCCGTTCCGCGCGTTCGCGCGGTGGCGCCTGCGCGCGGAGCGGCTCGAGGCGCCGGCCGAGGGCCTGGACGCCGCCGAGCGCGGCCAGCTGCTGCACGCGCTCATGTCCGCGCTGTGGCAGGAGCTGAAGGGCAGCGCCGCGCTCGGGGGCGAGCTCGCGCCGGCGATCGCCCGTGCGGCGGCTGCGGCGGTGAAATCCCAGGGGCTGCAGGGCCGCTTCGCCGAGCTCGAGCGCGAGCGCCTCGCGCGGCTTGCCGCCGAGTGGCTCGAGCTCGAGAGGACGCGCGCGCCGTTCGAGGTGGCGGCGCTCGAGAAGGAAGTCGAGCTCGACATCGCCGGCCTGCGGCTGCGCGGGCGCATGGACCGGGTCGACCGGCTCGCGGGCGGCGGGCACGCGCTTATCGACTACAAGACGAGCGCCCGCACCACTCCGCACGACTGGAAGCCGCCGCGGCCCGACGACGCGCAATTGCCGATCTACGCCGTGGCGATGAAGGAGGACGTCGCGGCCGTGATGTTCGCCAGGGTGCGCCCCGGCGCGATGCGCTTCATGGGATTCTCAAAGCAGAAGAACGCCGTGCCCGGCGTGCAGCCGGCGAAATCCTGGCCCGACCTGCTCCGCGGCTGGAAAGAGGAGACCGAGGCGCTCGGCGCGGCGTTCGCCGCCGGCGAGGCGCGCGTCGACCCCAAGCGCGAGCTGCAGACCTGCCGCTACTGCGCGCTGCAGACGCTCTGCAGGGTCTACGAGAAGGTCAACGTGCTCGCCGAAGACGACGAGGCGGCCGAGTGAGCTCAGACCTCGTAGCCCTTCGCCTGGCGCGCATAGCCGCCGAAAAGGTCGAGGCAGCGCTCGCGCCAGGCGTGCAGCGGGTCGCCGGCCTCGAGAAGCCGGATCGGCGACACGGCGCGCGCCCACTGGAACGTGCCGAACAGGATGTAGTCGGCGAAGCCCGGCCCGTTGCCGCAGAAGAACGGGGTCTGCGCGAGCACCGGGCGCGCCGGCTCGAGCGCCGCGCGCAGCTCGGCGAGCTTCTTCGCCGGCTCGGCGGCCGCCGCCTCGAGCGACATGCCGAAGCGCTTCTCGCGCGACTCGCGGAAGTAGGCGCGATCCTTCTCGTGGATCGCGTTGTAGAGGTCGAGGAGCACCACGCGCAGCAGCGCCGGGTGCACCCTGAGCACCGCCCACTGGCTGAAGAAAAGCGACAGCGCGCGGCTCCCGGCGCCCTCGAAGAGCGCCGGGCGCGAGGGATAGGCCTGCTCCAGGTACTCGGCGATCGTCCACGAGTCGGCGACGGCGCGGCCGCCGTCCACGATCACCGGCACCGTGGCCGAGCCGTGCGCCGCGATCACCGCCTTCTCCGTGAAGCGCCACGGCACGGTCTCGAAGTCGAGGCCCTTGTGCTTGAGCGCCATGCGCACGCGCCAGCAGTAGGGGGAAAAGCGGCGGTCGTCCTCGGCCGCGGCGAGGTCGTACAGCGTGATGGCCATGGCCAATCATACTGACGAACGCGTGCCGGACCAGTCCGAGCGCGACGCCGCGCTCGACGTGCGCCGCTCGTTCATCGTGCAGGCACCGGCGGGCTCCGGCAAGACCGACCTTCTCGTGAAGCGCTTCGTCAGGCTGCTGCAAACGGTGCGGCGCCCGGAGGAGATCCTCGCCATCACGTTCACCAAGAAGGCGGCCGCGGAGATGCGCAGCCGGGTGCTCGACGCGGTCGGGCGCGGCTCGGAGATCGCGCACCGGCTGCGCGTGCAGACGATCGACGCGCTCTGCACGGGGCTCACGCGGCAGATGCCGGTGCTCGCGCGCTTCGGCGCGCAGCCGCAGACCGTCGAGGACGCGCGCGAGCTCTACCAGGAGGCGGCGCGCCGCCTGCTGGCGCAGCTCACGCCGCCGGTCGAGCGGCTGCTCGCGCACCTCGACAACAACGTCGGCGCCGCCGCGGGCCTCGTCGCCGGCATGCTCGCCTCGCGCGACCGCTGGCTGCGCAAGACCGGCGCCGCGCCGACGCGCGCCGAGCTCGAGGCTTCTCTTGTTGCTCAGAGGGAGAAGCTCCTTGCGCGCGCCCGAGCGCTCGACCCGCGGGCCTCGGAAGAATGGGCTCTCGAGCTCTTGACCAAGGATTTCAACTGGAGGAAACAAAACCCCACCGCGCAATCCCTGTCGGGGAATGAAGATCTGCGCGAGGCGCTCGCCGCCTTGTGCACGATGCCGCCCGCGCGCTACAGCGAGGCGCAGTGGCAGGCGCTCGACGCGATCCTCGCGCTGCTCAATCCCGCGGTGGCGGAGCTGAAGGTGCTCTTTGGCGAGCGCGGCGAGGCCGACTTCACCGAGTTCGCGCACGGCGCGCTCGCCGCGCTCGGCTCCGTGGACGAGCCCTCCGAACTGCTGCTCTCGCTCGACCGGCAGGTGAGCCACATCCTGGTGGACGAGTTCCAGGACACCTCGGTGTCGCAGTGGGAGCTCCTCGAGCGGCTCACCGCCGGCTGGCAGGCGGGCGACGGGCGCACGCTCTTCCTCGTCGGCGACCCGATGCAGTCGATCTACCGCTTCCGCGAGGCGGAAGTCGGTCTCTTCCTGCGCGCGCGGCGCAGCGGCCTCGGCGCGGTCAAGCTCGAGCCGCTGCGCCTCGCCACCAACTTCCGCTCGCAGGGCGGCATCGTGGAGTGGGTGAACGGCGCCTTCGCGCGCATCCTGCCGGCGCAGGAGGACGAGGCCGCGGGCGCGGTGCCCTATTCGCCCTCGGCCGCGCGCCATCCGCGCCTCGAGGGCGATGCGGTGGCGTGGCACGCGCTCGCCGAGCGCGGCGAGGAGGCGGCGCGCGTCGTGGACGTGCTGCGCAAGGCCAAGGGCAGCGCGGCGATCCTCGTGCGCAACCGCAGCCATCTCGACGCCATCGTGCCGGCGCTCAAGGAGGCGGGGATCCGCTTCCGCGCCGTCGAGATCGAGCACCTCGGCGAGAAGCAGGTCGTGCAGGATCTCTACGCGCTTACGCGCGCGCTCTCGCACCCGGGCGACCGCATCGCCTGGCTCGCGATCCTGCGCGCGCCGTGGTGCGGCCTCTCGCTCGCCGACCTGCTCGCGCTTGCGGGCGGAGATCCCAGGGCCCTCGTCGGCGATCTTCTCAGGAATCCCGTGAGCGTCTCGAAGGAAGGGCAGGCGCGCATCGCCCGCCTGGTGTCGGTGCTCGGCCCGCTGCTCGAGAACCGCCTGCGCGGGGCGCTGCGCGAGCGCATCGAGCGCGCGTGGCTCGCGCTCGGCGGCCCGGCCTGCGCCGAGAGCGAGACCGAGCTCGAGGACGCCGGCATCTTCCTCGACGAGCTCGAGCGCCTGGAGGAGGCGGGCGAGGTGGACCTGCAGGCGCTCGAGAAAAGCCTGCAGGAGCTCTACGCGCTGCCCGACGTCGCGGCCGGGCCCGGCGCGGTGCAGATCATGACCATCCACAAGGCGAAGGGCCTCGAGTTCGACACGGTGATCGTGCCCGGCCTCGACCGGGCGCCGCGCAGCGGGCCGAAGCCGCTCCTCGCGTGGAAGACGGCGGGTGCGTCGCTGCTCCTCGCGCCGATCAACGAGGCGGGGCGCGACGACGAGCCGATGTACAACTACATCCGGATGCTCGAGCGCGAGGCCGAGGACATCGAGGCGGCGCGGCTCTTCTACGTCGCCGCCACGCGCGCGAAGCAGCGCCTGCATCTCCTCGCCTGCGCAAGCTGCGACGAGGACGGCGCGGTGAGGGCGCCGCAGAAGCGCTCGCTGCTCTCGAAAATCTGGTGGCAGGCGCAAGCGGCGTTCAGCGGGCTGGAACGCAAATCCGGCGAAGAGCGAAAGCAGCCGCTCCCCGACGTCCTGCGCCGCCTGCCCGCGGACTTCGCGATTCCCGCGGCGCCGCCGGCGGCGGCGTGGAGCGCGCCGCCCGAGGCCGGCGCGGCCGAGCCGGTCGAGTTCTCCTGGGCCGGGGAGACCGCGCGCCACGTCGGCACCGTGGTGCACCGCTGGCTGCAGCGCATGGCGGAGGACGCGCTGCGCGGCTGGGATGCGGCGCGCATCGAGCGCCTGCGCGCCGAGTTCGCGAAAGAGCTCGAGCGCCGCGGCGTGCCGAAGAGCGACCTCGAGCGCTCGGCGGACGCGGTGGCGCGCGCGCTCGGCAACGCGCTCGGGGACGAGCGCGGCCGCTGGGTGCTCGGCCCGCAGGCCGAGGCGCGCTCGGAATACCGCCTGCGCGCGCTCGCCGGCGGCCGGGCGCGCAGCTACGTCATGGACCGCGTCTTTCGCGACCGCGACGGCACGCTGTGGATCGTGGACTACAAGACGAGCCGCCACGAGGGCGCGGACCTCGAGGCGTTCCTCGACCGCGAGCGCACGCGCTACGCCGCGCAGCTCGCCGGCTATGCGGCGCTGTTCCGCGATTCGAAACAGGCGCTCTATTTCCCGCTGCTGCGCGGCTGGCGCGAGCTCTGAGCCGCGGCATTGATCTGCCTCAAAGGGCGTCGCGCCGCGCCGCGCAACAATGGCACCGACACTTGCACAGGAGGAAGCGCATGTCGGTCGCAAACAGAGTCCGCAGATACATGTCCGCCCAGGGCGTGACCTGGGACCCGGTGCCGCACACTCCGAGCGCGACCGCGATCGACGCGGCGCATTCGGCGCTGCTCGCCGAGAGCCGCGTGGCGAAGGCGGTGGTGCTCGAGGACGACGTCGGCTACGTGCTGGCGGTGATCGGCGCCAACCGCTCGCTCGACATCGAGGCGCTCGGCGCGGCGCTGGGGCGCAGGCTGCGCCTCGCGGCGGAGCCCGAGCTCGAGGCGATCTTCGACGACTGCGAGCCGGGCGCGGTCCCGGCGATCGGGCCCGCCTACGGCATCCCGACCGTCTGGGACGACAGCCTGGGCGAGCGGCGCGACGTGTACTTCGAGGGCGGCGACCACCGCACGCTGGTGCACCTCTCGGGCGCCGACTTCGGCAGGCTCATGCGCAACGCCTGGCCGCTGCGCTACTACCTGCACTAGAGCGCACGGCGGCGTCGGGAATCCACGATACTAGGGGCTGCCATGCAGCAGCCCGACGATCCGCTGGGGGCGGTCCTCGCCGAGGTCCTCGAGATCATGCCGCGCGCGGTCGCGGTCATGGACGAGGCGGGCGAGATCCTGTTCCGCAACGCCGCCGCCGCCGGCCTGCCGCGCGACTCGTTCAACCCGGGCGTGACGCTCGCGCTGCGCCGCGCGATCCCCGCCGTGCTGGAGAGGAAGGAGATGCGCTGCCTCACGCGCGCCGACCTCGGCCGCTCGGCGCAGCACGCCGTGATGATGGTGCCGCTGCGCGTGCGGGCGAACGGCAGGCGCTGCGTCGCCATGTGGATCCTGCATCACGCCTTCCCGCTCGCGCCGGAGGCCGACACGCTGGTGCGGCTCTTCGGGCTCTCCAGGGCGGAGGCGAAGCTCTGCGTCTCGATCGTCCTCGGCCAGAGCCTCGCCGAGTGCGCGCGCGGCGGCGGCATCACCGTCGCCACGGTGCGCTCGCAGCTCAACAAGATCTTCGCCAAGACCGGCGTTCGCCGCCAGGCGGAGCTGGTCGCGCTCCTGCGGCGCATTCCGGTGATCAAGACGACGAGGGCGGCGACGGCTTGAGCGCGGCCGCGCGCGCTACTTGATGCCGGCCTGCATGAAGGACTGCATGAACTGGCGCTGGAAGAGGAGGAACGCGATCAGCAGCGGCGCCACCGCCATCAGCGTGCCGGCGCTGATCACGCCCCAGTCGACGCCCGACTCCGGCGCGCCGAAGATCGCGAGGCCGACGGTGAGCGGGCGCGTGCTCACCGAGTTGGTGATGACGAGCGGCCAGAGGAAGTTGTTCCAGTGGTAGCTCACCGAGACGAGCGCGTAGGCGAGGTAGGTCGGGCGCGCGAGCGGCACGTACACGCGCCACAGCACGCCGAGCATCGAGCAGCCCTCGACGCGCGCCGCGTCCTCGAGCTCGCGCGGGATCGTCTTGAAGGTCTGGCGGAGAAGAAAGATGCCGAAGGCGCTCGCCATGTAGGGCAGGCCGATGCCGAGCAGCGTGTCCACCAGGCCGAGGCGCGCCATGGTGCGGTAGTTCTCGACGATCAGCACCTCGGGCATGATCATGAGCTGCAGCAGCACGAGCGCGAACGCCGCGTCGCGGCCGAAGAAGTCGAAGCGCGCGAAGGCGAAGCCGGCGAGCGTGCAGAGGACGAGCTGCGCGGCGAGGATCATCGCCACGAGCAGCACCGTGTTCAGGAAGTGGCGCGCGAAGGGCGCGAAGCTCCAGGCGCGCCCGAAGTTCGCGAGGGTGAGCGGCGCGAGCGGGTCGAAGTGCGTCGCGTAGGCCGCGGGGTGGAACGCCGCCCAGAGCGCGTAGAGGAGCGGCGCGAGCCACAGGAGCGCGAGGCCCCACGCCGCAATCTTTTCGAGGTTCGTCAATAAGTCTTGTACTGGAGGTATTTGCCGCTGAGGACGATCTTAACCCGGTCGCCCTTGTCGCTGGGCAGGCGCGTCAGGTCCATGTCGAAGTCGATCGCGCTCATGATGCCGTCGCCGAACTCCTCGTGGATCAGCTCCTTCAGCGTCGTGCCGTAGACATTGACGAGCTCGTAGAAGCGGTAGATGAGCGGGTCGGTCGGCGGCACCCCGGCGGGCAGCGAGCCCTTGTAGGGCACCGCCTGCAGCAGCAGGACCGCTTCCTGCGGCAGGTCGAAGATCCTGCCGACCGCCTCGGCCTGCTTCTTCGTCATCTGCATCTGCCCGAGGCAGGCGGCGGTGGTCCACTCCTTCGACTGGCCGACCTTCTTCGCGACCTCGGCCCACTTGATGCCCATCGCCACCTTGCGGAAAGCGATCAGATCCGTGACGTCCTGGCGCTTCATGGGTTTGCCGACGATCGTCAGAGCCGCAGCGGGTTCGCGCTTCATTTTTCCCTCCTGGTGAACGGATGGGGGCGCGATGCACGCGCCGTGCCAGCGCGCGCCGGCCCCGTTTCCGGGGCGCCCGCGCCGGCAACGGCACGGCGATGGTGCGCGCTGCCGGGCCGGCGCACCTCAACAGGGAACGAAGCCTGCGGGAAGAAAGCTACAGGACCTTGCCGCTCGCGTCGTCGATGAGGTGCAGGTGGCGCAGGTCGGCGACGAGCTTGAGCGGCGCGCCGGGCTTCGCGCCGCAGCCGGGGTCGACGTTCGCGCAGACGTCGTGGCCGTTCAGCGCGAAGTAGACGAGCGTCTCGTTGCCCATCGGCTCGACCACCACGGGGACGGCCTCGAAGGGATGCTGGCCGGGCTCGAGGTGCGGCCGCTGCTCGAAGAGGTGCTCCGGGCGCAGGCCGCAGAGCAGGCCCGGCTTGCCGGCGTACGCCTTGTAGCGCTCGGTGCGGCTCTCGGGGACGGGCAGCGTGACGCCGTCCATGCGCAGGCGCAGGCCGCCCGCGGCCTGCTCGAGGCCGCAGGCGATCATGTTCATCGCCGGCGAGCCGATGAAGCCGGCGACGAACTTGGTCGCCGGCTGGTGGTAGAGGTGGTTCGGGTCGCCGACCTGCTCGATGCGCCCGCCGTTCATCACCACGACGCGGTCGGCGAGCGTCATCGCCTCGACCTGGTCGTGCGTCACGTACACCGTCGTGGTGCGCACCTGCTGGTGGATCTTCTTGATCTCGGTGCGCATCTGCACGCGCAGCTTGGCGTCGAGGTTGCTCAGGGGCTCGTCGAACAGGAAGACCTTCGGGTCGCGCACGATGGCGCGGCCCATCGCGACGCGCTGGCGCTGGCCGCCCGAGAGCTGCTTCGGCTTGCGGTCCAGCAGCTCCGCCAGGCCGAGGATGGCGGCGGCCTTCTGCACCCTTTTCTCGATCTCCTCCTTCGGCAGCTTCTTCAGGCGCAGGCCGAAGGACATGTTCTCGTGCACCGTCATGTGCGGGTAAAGCGCGTAGTTCTGGAACACCATCGCGATGTTGCGGTCCTTCGGCGGCACGTCGTTCACCACGTCGGCGCCGATGACGACGTCGCCCGCGGTGATGTCCTCGAGGCCCGCGATCATGCGCAGCGTCGTCGTCTTGCCGCAGCCCGAGGGGCCGACCAGCACCACGAACTCCTTGTCCGGGATGTCGAGGTCGATGCCGCGCACCGCGGGCGTCTCGTCGTAGTTCTTGACCAGCTTTCGCAGCGTGACTTGCGCCATGCCTAGCCTTTTGTCGCTCCGGCGGTCAGGCCGGCGATGTAGTAGTCCATGAGGAACGCGTAGATGAGCAGCGGCGGCAGCGCGCCGAGCAGGCACGCGGCCATGATCTGTCCCCACGCGTAGACGTCGCCGCGGATCAGGATCGTGACGATCCCCGCGGGCAGCACCAGCTGGTCGGCCGAGGTGGTGAAGGCCATCGGGTAGAGGAAGTCCGCCCACGAGACGGTGAACGCGAAGATCGTCGCCGCGATGATGCCGGGCAGCGCCACCGGGATGAAGATCTTGGTGAGCATCTGCAGGTAGCCCGCGCCGTCGATCAGCGCCGCCTCGTCGAGCTCCTTGGGGATGCTCGCGAAGTAGCCGATCATGATCCAGGTGCAGAAGGGCACGGTGAGGGTGGGGTAGATCACCATCAGCACCCAGTAGTGGTTCATCATCTCGATGCCGAGCGTGTCCTGCACGAAGGCGAAGATCTTGAACAGCGGAATGAAGAGCAGCGTCTCCGGGATCAGGTAGGTGAGGAAGACCCCCATGCCGAGCGCCGTCGAGCCCCAGAACTTCATGCGCGCGAGCGCGAAGGCGGCCGGGATGCTGATGATCATGGTGATGATCACCACCACGACCGAGACGATCGCCGAGTTCTTGAAGAACGTCAGGTACTGCTCGGAGCCGATCAGCGCCGTGTAGTTCTCGAGCGTCGGGTGGTAGACGAACCACGGGTTGGTGACCGCGCCGATCTCCGCGCTCGACTTGAGCGAGGTGATCATCATGTAGACCGGCGGGGTGAGGAAGAAGATCGCGAACAGGACGAGGAAGAAGTAGGACCAGTACAGCGCGCGCTTGCGGTCGCGCTTCATGCTGCCCGCGCTCGCAGTCCCGGCGGAGGACGCTCCCAGGACGGCAGCCATCAGGCCTCGTTGCCGCGCCGGTTGATGTCGCGCAGGATGAAGAACGCCGCGATCGCGAGGATCGGGAACATGAACAGCGACACCGAGGCGCCGAGCGGGATGTCGTTGCCCTCGATGCCGAGCTTGAACGCCCAGGTGGCGAAGATGTGCGTCTGGTCGATCGGGCCGCCCGAGGTGAGGATGCGCACGATGTCGAAGTTCGCGAAGGTGACGATGAGGGAGAACAGCACCGTGATCGAGATGATGTTGCGCATCATCGGCAGGGTCACGTACCAGATCTTCTGCCACCAGCTCGCGCCGTCGATGGCGGCCGCCTCGTAGAGCTGCTCGGGCACGGACTTGAGCGCCGCGAGGTACATGATCAGGAAGAACGGCGCGCCGTACCAGACGTTCACCAGGATCACCGCGAAGCGCGCCCAGTTCGGGTCGCCGAGCCAGGTGATCGTCGGCAGCCCGATGCGTTCGAAGACCCAGTTGAACGCGCTGTAGGAGGGATCGAAGAGCCAGAACCAGGCGAGGGTGCTCATCGCCGGCGGGATCACCCAGGGAATGAGCAGCATGCCGCGCCACTTCCTCTGGCCCTTGGCCGGCACGTTGTGCACGAAGTGGGCGACGCAGAAGCCGATCAGCGCCTTGAACACCACCGCGCTGACCGCGAAGATGCACGACTGCTTCACCACCATCCAGAAGAGATCGCGCTTGAACAGGAAGTCGAAGTTGCCCAGGCCGACGAAATGCTCCATCGACTTGTTCAGGGTCGCGAGGTGGATCGAGTAGAGCGCCGGGTAGATGACCAGGCCGCCGATCAGCAGGATCAGCGGCAGCGCCATCAGGAAGGCGATCGTGGACTTGCGCCGCGCGATGCGGGCGAGTCCGCCCCGGCGCCTGGCCGGGGCGGACTGCCCTGCTGCGGGAATGACGGCTGCCAAGGTGCGCGCCTCAGGAGCGCATGTAGCCTTCGAGCTCCGTCGCCGCCCAGTCGATCGCCTGGGCGACGCTCTTGCCGCCCTGCGTGCACTGGGCGATCAGCTTGGTCTGGATGCCCTGCACGTACATCTGGTTGGCGATGTTGGCCGGCGCCGGGGCGCAGGCCATGGACAGCGTCTGGTCCTGCTTGGGCGGGTAGTGGAACACCGTGCCCTTGGGCGGCGCGACTTCCTCCCAGATCTTGAAGTTGCGCTGGCTGGCGAACGACGGGATGTCGTAGCCGATCGAGCCGTTGACGATCTTCTCGACGTTGCCACGCTCCCAGATCGTCGCCAGCAGGCTCTTCGCCGCGCTCTTGTTCTTCGAGAAGCCCCACACGCTCCAGATGAAGGGCAGGTAGGGCGCGTAGCGGCCCTTCGGACCCTTGGGCATCGGGATGGTGTAGAGGTGCTCGGCGACCTTGGGGTTGTCGCGCTTCGCCACCGCGTAGGCCGACGGCGGGTTCATGATCATCGAGCCCTGGCCGGAAATGATGTACTTGTTGTTCGAGGCGTCGTCCCAGGCGAAGACGTCGCCCGGCATCACCTTGGTGAGGCGCTGCATGTACTCCAGCACCTGCTTCACGCCGTCGGACATTTTGATGACGATGTCGCCCTTGGCGTTGACGAGCTCCGCACCGTAGGAGTGGAACAGCGCGCCGACCCAGTCCACAGAGTCAGTCGTCTGGCCGAGGCCCAGGCCGACCGGGTGGCCTTCCTTGTGCAGCTTCTCCGCGGCCTTGACGAGCGTGTCCCAGTTCCAGTTGTCCGCCGCCTTCGTCGCCGGCTTGAGGGTCGGGTACATCTCGAGGATGTCGACGCCGGCGACCGTCTTGAAGAGGTCGAGGCGCACGCACGGCGGCT
Source organism: Burkholderiales bacterium (assembly GCA_035651575.1). Classification (GTDB taxonomy): domain Bacteria; phylum Pseudomonadota; class Gammaproteobacteria; order Burkholderiales; family SG8-39; genus SCGC-AG-212-J23. The sequence goes on from DASRFM010000025.1 coordinate 13,789, forward strand.
TCACCTGGGTGCCGGTGACCGCCGGCACGCCGACGTAGTGGCTCTTGCCCTTGACCAGGAACTGCGCAGCGGGGTCGAGCGCGCCGTTCGCCTTGACGAGCTGGCCCATCACGTCGTCGAGCGGCTCGAGCAGGTTCTGCTTGTCGAGCGGGTCCCAGGCCTGGAAGGTCATCATGTCGTGCCCGGACTTCGCCTGCGCTTCGGCCTGCGCGGTGAGCACGATCTTGTTGCCCTGGCTGGTGATGTAGTCGATCTTGAGATCGACCTTCTCCTTCTTCGCCCAGTCCTGGCAGACCTTGGTGAGGACGTCGTTCGCTCCGGGAACCCAGTGATCCCAGAAGCCGACGCTCAGGCTGCCGGCGGCGTACGAGGTGCGGATGTAGGGAAAGGCAAGTGCTGCGGACGTTGCGGCCGCGGTCTGGATGAACTTGCGGCGGCTGATGCGACGGGACGCCATTTGCTGAACCTCCTCCTAGAAGTCAGACGGACAAATCCTAGAGGAATTCAGGATGGGTAGCCATCCTTTTAATTGGGGGCCCGGGCGCCCGCCGGCTAGGGCGCGGGCGTCTGGAACAGGCCGCCCCATCCCTTGATGCGCTGCGGCGCGGCGCCGGCGAGGGCGAGGCACTTCCAGAGCACGGTGGCGACCGAGTCGTAGACCGCCAGGTGATAGTCCCGCTCCCAGCGGCTGGCGAGCTGCGCCGCCGCCAGGTTGGTGCAGAAGACCGCGATCGCGTCAGGTTTGTCAGCCGCCACTTCGGCCACCATCCGCGTGAGCTCGGGCTCGCCCACTAAGCAAAAGTCCCAATTGACAGAGATGCCCGAATGCCGCTCGGCGACGACCGGCATGCCGTGCCGGGCGAAATTCTCGACGATGCGCGCCTGCACGGCGTCCACGTAGGGCGACACCAGGCCGAGGGTGCGCCGGCCGTTCGCGCGCATCAGCTCGCGCAGCGCGAGCGTCGAGGTGCACGCCGGGATGCCGGTCGCCTTCGTGATGGCGGCGCACAGCGCCTCGTCGCGCTCGAGGCCGAGCCAGCCGGCCGAAGTGCCGCTCCAGCCGATCGCCTGCACCTTGGCGTCGGCGAGCAGGCGCGCCGCGTCCAGGATCGGCGCGAGCTCGAACTGGCCGAGCGCCTCGCGCCCGAGCGAGATCTCGGTGACGCGGAAGCGGCTGAAATGGGCGCTTGCCCCGGGGATCCCGGCGAGCAGCGCGCTCGTCAGCGGCTCGAGCACGGTGTTTGACGACGGCGTCAGGATGCCGAGGCGCACGCGGTCGGGCATGCGGCCGATTCTATCCACGCGAAAGCTTCTACAATTCGGGGCGCTTGAAACCGCTTCCCGCCCTCGCCTCGGCGGCGCTCGTCTGCGCCGCGCTCGCCGGCCCCGCCTCGGCCCAGCAGGCAGGGCCGCGCATCGGCTTCATCAACACGCAGCGCGTCATGACCGAGAGCGCGGTCGCGAAGCGCGTGCAGCGCGACATCGAGTCGGAGTTCCGCGCGCGCGACGCCGAGCTGCAGCGCCTCGGCCAGCGCCTGCAGGCGGCGCGCGCCGACCTCGAGAAGAACGCGGTGACGCTCTCGGAGTCCGACCGCCGCGCCAAGGAGCGCGACGTGAACGAGCTCGCGCGCGAGTTCGAGCGCAAGCAGCGCGAGTTCGGCGAGGACCTGCAGAGCCGCAGGAACGAGGCGATGGGCCAGGTGATCGGCAAGGCGAACGGCGTCATCCGCCGCATCGCCGAGCGCGACAAGATGGACATCATCCTGCAGGACGCGGTCTACGCCGACCCGCGCATCGACATCACCGAGAAGGTGATCAAGGAGCTCGACGCGGCCGAGCCGAAGTAGCGGTTCTTATTTCCTGCTGACGCCGAACACCGTCATCGGCGGCGGCGAGTACACCTGCACCAGCACGCTCAGGAAGTAGAACTGGGCGAAGGCGACGATCAGCCCGATGAAGAGCACCCAGTGGCGCATCTTCGGGAATCGCTCCGACTTGGTTTTTTCTTCTTCCATCGCGCCCACAGGGTAACCGAACGCGACCGCGCTCACCAATCGGACGCCGAGGTTAAATCATTTGATGCACGGCTATTGCGCCGGCTGGATGCCGTTCTCGCGCACCACCGCGCTCCAGCGCTCGACCTCGCTGCGCATGAGCGCCTGCGCCGCCTGCGGCGAGCGCTCCTCCTTCGGGTAGGGCGCGACCCCGATGTCGGCCCAGCCCTTCGCGATCGCCGGATCCTCGACGAGCGCCTGCACTACCGCGTTCAGCCTGTCGACGACCAGCTTCGGCGTCGCCGCGGGCGCGAAGAGCGCGCTCCAGTAGAACACCTCGAGCTTCGGCCCGAGCGCCGCCACCAGGCTCTCGGCGCCGGGGAACTGCGCGAGCGTCTCCTTCTGCGTCACGCCGTAGGTCTTCAGGCGCCCGGCGGCGACGAGCGGCGCGAGCTGCTGCGGCGTGCCGAAGGTGAGGTCGATCTGGCCGCCGAGCACGTCCTGCACCATCGGCGCGCCGCCGCGGTAGGGCACGGCGAGCACCTTCGCGCCGCCTTCCCGGCCGAGGAGCGCGGTGAGGAGGTGCGCGGTGCTGCCCGAGCCGGCATTGGAGATCGTGACCTGCCGCGTCCTCATGTACGCGAGCAGCTCGGCGAGCGTCGCCGGCGGCAGGTCCTTGCGGCCGACGAGCACCATCGGGTTGCGGTTCACGAAGGCGACCGCGGCGAGGTCCTTCTCCGTGTCGTAGGGGAGCTTCGGGTAGAGCGCGGGGTTCGCCGCGATCTGCAGGTTGTGGACGAGCAGCGTGTAGCCGTCGGGCGCCGCGCGCACCACGCGCCCGGTGCCGATGGTCGTGCCGCCGCCGGTGACGTTCTCGACGATGAATGCCTGCCCGAGGCGCTCCTGGAACTTCTGCGCGAGCAGGCGCGCGAGCTGGTCGGTCGGGCCGCCGGCCGGGTAGGGCACGACGAGGGTGACGTTCTTGCTCGGGTATTCCTGGCCCGCCGCGGTGACGCTCGCCGCGCACAGCAGGGCAAGAAGGAATTTCTTCATGGCGCCTCCTCCGGGTACGCGGCTTGCAGCCGGAGGTCAGTATGCCTCGCACGAGGCCTTATCCCAAGGAGCGACCATGAAGAGAACCGTACTTTTTGCACTTTCTGCCCTCGTGGCTGGGGCGATGACCCTGCCGGTGTACGCGGCGGGCACCAACGAGAAGAACCCCGACTCCGCCGCCACCGGCATGACGGGCACCGGCTCGAACGCGATGGACAAGAACAGCAACACCGACCGTTCGGCCACCGGCGCGAGCTCGACGGGCAGCGACACGTCCGCCGACACGGACACGACGCACGCCAAGTCCAAGCGCAAGGCGCGCCACGCCAAGAAGAGCCCCGACGCGGCGACGAACCACGGCGCGGTGGGCGGCGAATCCGCCGGCAAGTCGAGCGACTCGCCCGCGCAGTAAGCGCCGGCAGCGAGCGGAGCGCGGGCCGCTCTACGGGCCCGCGACTTCCTTGATCCAGGCCGCGATCGCTTCCTTGGACGCCGAAGGCGCCTCGAGGTGGCTCGCGACCGGCTCGTAGAGGCGCGTGCCCGGGTTCTTCGGCAGCGCGCCGAACATCGCGCCCTTCACGCGCGCGAGCGCCGGATAGTCGCCGCTTGGCGCGACGAAGAGCACCGGCGTGCGCGGCGGCAGCGCGCGCACGGCGTTGCCCTCGTTCATGGCGCCGTCCGGATCGAACCAGGTGACGTAGACGGCGGCGGCGGTGACGACCGGACTCGTGCCGCGGCTGCCTTCGAAGTCGAGGAAGCGCTCTTTCTGCGCGCCCTTCCCTTCGGCGACGAGCGAGCGCGCGCGGGCGAAGGACGGGCCGAGCTTCTCGAGGAACACCGGCGCGGCGGTGCTGCCGCCCGGCGCGATGGTGACGATGCCGTCCACCGCGTGCCGCGTGCCGAAGTAGAGCGCGAACACGCCGCCCTGGCTGTGGCCGATAACGAAGCGCTTCCGCGCGCCCTTCGCGCGCAGGCCCTCGAGCGCCGCCTCGACCTCGCCCTCCGCGGCTGCGACGTCCACGTCGTAGCCCCGCCGCCCCGACCAGGGCATCTCCAGGTTGGCGACGAGGAAGCCCTGCTGCTCGAGATACGCCGCGAGGCCGTCCACGTAGCGCAAGGGCGAGCCGCCCTTGCCGTGCATCACCACCACCGCGTCGGCGCAGAAGGCCTCTCCGGCCAGGAAGAAAATGGGGACGAGCCACTTCAGGAGCGCGAGCCACTTCATCGGTAGTGCACGCGCCTTTCCACGAGCTGGAACTGAACGATGGCGAGCGCGCCGAGGAGGAGCAGCAGCACGACCGTGAGCGTGGCGGCGTACGAGGTGTCGAAGAAGCTGAACGCCACCTGGTAGATGTAGTAGAGCAGCAGGTTCGAGGCGTTGTCGGGGCCGCCCTTGGTGAGGATGAAGAGGTGGTCCACCAGCTTGAACGAATTGATCGTCGCGTTCACCAGCACGAAGAGCGTGGTCGGCATGAGGAGCGGGAAGGTGACGCGGCGGAAGAAGGTCCAGCGCGAGGCGCCCTCGATGCGCCCGGCCTCCTCGAGCTCGGGCGGCAGCGACTGCAGCGCGGCGAGGTAGAAGATCATGAAGAATCCCGATTCCTTCCAGATCGTCATCGCGACGAGGCAGCCCATCACCGTGTGCGGGTCGCCGAGCCAGTTGTGCGAGGGCGCGCCGAAGAGCCCGGTGAGCTGGTCGAGGAGCCCGATCTGCGGCGTGTAGAAGAAGAGCCAGAGGTTGGCGACCGCGATCATCGGCAGGATGGTGGGCGTGAAGTACGCCATGCGCGCGAGCGCGCGCAGGGGCAGGCCGTGAACCCTGTCGTTGACCCACAGGGCCATCAGCAGGGCGAGCGCGATCGAGGTCGGGATCGTGCCGAGCGCGAACCAGAAATTGTTCAGCAGCACCTTCACGAACACCGGGTCGTCGGCGAGCGCGGCGTAGTTCGCGAGCCCGACGAAGCGCGAGGGCCGCACCACGGTCCCGGTGGAGAAGAAGCTGTCGAGCAGCGTCGCCGCCGCCGGGTAGTGCGTGAAGCCGATCAGCAGGATCGCCGCCGGCGTCAGCAGCAGCCAGCCGTAGACGTGCCTCATGGAATTAATCCCCCCGCCATTTGTTAGGTGTAGCATGCCTCCGGGCACTTGGCAGGGGGGTCCCTGATGACAGCCAAATCGCTGCTTCTCACGGCCATCGCGGCGGGCGTGGCCTTCGGCGTTTATCAAAAACTCCAGCCGCGGCCGGCCGGGCCGGCGATGGCGCAGGGCGAGGCGGCGCCGCCCGCGGGCGCGCCCTCCGATGCGGCCACCTACGGCGTCATGGGCCTGCACGGCCCGGCCTTCTACGTCAGCGCCGACACGCGCAAGCAGATCGATCGCTGGTCCACCGAGAAGGTGGTGCTCTTCGGCGCCTCGTGGTGCACCTACTGCGCCGCCGAGCGCAAGGCGTTCCACGAGCGCGGCATCCGCTACTTCGAGGTGGACGTGGACCGCGACCCGGAGGCGATGAAGTTCATGACCACGGTGCTCGGCGTCCCGGCGGTCCCGGCGACCGTCTTCGGCACGCGCTTCATGCCGGGCTTCAACGCGCAGGAATTCGGCGACATCCTCGCCACGCTATGAAGATCGTCATTCTTCTCGTGCTCGCCGCGGGCGCCTACGGCGCCTGGCGCTACGTCGAGTCGCAGGACCCGCTCGCGGCGCCGGCGAAGAGCGCGCCCGTCGCCGCCGCGCCGCAGGGCAGGATCCCGCTCGGCTCCGCGACCTACGGCGTCTCCACGCCGAAGGGCGTCACCTGGTACGTCACGCCCGAGACGCGCAAGCGCATCGACCAGTTCTCGAGGGAGCAGGTGGTGCTCTTCGGCACCGCTTCCTGCCCCTACTGCGCGCAGGAGCGCGCGGCGCTGCGCGCGAAGGGCATCGCCTACGCCGAGCTCGACGTCGAGAGCGATCCCAAGGCGATGCAGTTCATGAACGAGGTGCTCGGCGTCGCCGACGCGCCCGCCACCGTGTTCGGCACGCGCTTCATGCGCGGCTGGGACGCGCACGAGTTCGGCGAGATCGCCGCTTCGTTCTAGCCGGCCCTGCGGCTACTGGTAGGGCTTCAGCAGCCGCATCGCTTCCGTCTGCGCGCTCTTCAGCGCGTCGCCGGGCTGCTTCTGCCCGGTGAGCGAGGCCTGCACCGCGTCGTCGAGCAGCTTCCTCACGCGCCCGGTCTGGAAGGTCGAGAGCTCGGGCGTCGCGTACTGGAACTGGTCGCGCGCGACGACCGCCTGTGGGAAGGTGCTCGCGTACTCCTTCAGCTTCGGCGTCGAATACGCCGCCGGGCTCGTGCCGACGTAGCCCGTCGCCATGCTCCAGTCGGCGGCGCGCTCGGGCGCGGTCATGAACTTGACGAAGTTGAGCGAGGCGAGCCGCTCGGCGGGCGTGGTCTGCTTGAAGAGGTAGAAGTTGCCGCCGCCGGTGGGCGAGCCGCGCTGCTTGGAGGCGGGCAGCATCGCGACGCCGAAGGCGAACTTGGCGTTGTCCTTCACCGCGGTGAGGTTGCCCGTGGTGTGCCACATCATCGCGGTCTTGCCCTCGGTGAACTGCTGGCGCAGCGTGCCCCACTCGACCGTGCCCTCGGGCATGACCTTGTATTTGCTTCCGAGGTCGCGCCAGTACTGGAGCGCGGCGATCACGTCCGGGTGCGAATAGTTGGTGCGGTTGCCGTCCTTGTTCATCAGGTCCTGGCCGTTCTCGCGCGCGAACGCCTGGAACATCCAGTAGGCGTAGCCCGTCGAGGGCACTTCCACGCCCCAACGCGTGACGTTGCCGCTCGCGTCGCGCTTGGTGAGCTTCTGCGCCATGCTCGTCATCTCGGCCCAGGTCGTCGGCGGCTTGTTCGGGTCGAGGCCCGCTTCCTTGAACGCGTCCTTGTTCCAGTAGAGCACGATGGTCGAGCGCTGGAAGGGGATGCCGTAGGTCTTGCCCTTGTACTGGCCGTTCATCATGAGCGCGGGATAGAAGCTCTTCAGCCATGCCTTGTCGGCCTCGCTGTTGGCGATGTCGTCCCACGCCAGGATCACGTCCTGCTCGAGCAGCTCGTAGAGGTCGATCGAGTAGAGCACCGAGATCTGCGCCGGCTGCCCCGCCTTCAGCGCCGCGAGCGCCTTGATGCGCGCGTCGTCGTAGTTCCCGGCGTAGATCGGGTGCACGTTGAAGCCGGGGTTCTCCTTCTCGAACTGGCGCGCGTAGCCGTCGATCACCTTGGTGAGCGGACCGCCCACCGCGATCGGGTAGTAGAACGTGATGTCGACCGCGCACGCGGCCTCGACGAAGAAAACGAGCGCTAGGGCGAGCAGGGCTCTCATCGGATTTCCCCCCTTTCAAGTTGATCCGGTCAGCGTAGAGCCGCCAGCTTGCCACGGGTTTGAGCTACGTCAACCCGCAGCAGCGCGCTTTGTTACTTCGGCGTGACGGCCCGCAGGCTACAGGCCCGGGCCACGGCCCCGGATGAGGCGGGCGATGACCGAGACGACGAACGCGACGAGGAAGAAGGCGAAGAGGACCTTCGACAGGTCCAGGAGGTCCGTGCCCACGCCGTTGCCGGCGCCGAACACGACGGCCCCCGTGACGGCTGCGATGGCCAGGAAGACGACGCTCAGCATGGGAAGCTCCTTGCGGTTGGGAAATGCTCCGCGCCCCGCAAGGAGCGAGCCCGCGCGCCAGATCCGCTGTTCTTAAGGAGAGAGCGCCGCCGCAGCGCGCGCGGCGGGCTGCAGCGCCTCGGTCTCGCGGATGCCGGTCTTCGAGTCGAAGAGGTGCACCGCCGCCGGCTCCCAGCCCAGGCGCACGCGCGCGCCGGGCGCGAGCGCGAGCTGCCCCGGCGCGCGCACCGTCATCTGCTCCTCGCCGGCCTTCACCAGCACGATCGTATCCGCGCCATGGTATTCGGCGCTCGTTACGGTTCCGGGTACGCCCGCCGCGACGTCGCCGAGGAGCGTGATGTGCTCCGGCCGCACGCCGAGCGTGAGCCCGCTCCCGCGCCCCGGGATAACGGGCGCGTGCGTACCGCGGATCACTGCGCCCTCGGGTCCGTCCTCGAGCTGCATCAGGTTCATCGCCGGCGTGCCGATGAACTTCGCCGCGAACATCGTCGCCGGCTTCGCGTAGAGCTCCTCCGGCGAGCCCTGCTGCTCGATGCGCCCCTCGCGGATGAGGATGATGAGATCCGCCATGCTCATCGCCTCGACCTGGTCGTGCGTGACATACACGACCGTCATCCCGAGGCGCTGCTGCAGCGCGCGGATCTCCACGCGCATCCCGTGGCGCAGCTGCGCGTCCAAGTTGGAAAGAGGCTCGTCCATCAGGCAGATCGGGTTCTCCGCCACGATCGCGCGCGCGAGCGCCACCCGCTGCCGCTGCCCGCCCGAGAGCGCATTGGGCTTGCGATCGAGCTGCTCCGCGAGCCCCACCAGCTCCGCCACCTTCTTCAGCCTCGCCGCGCGCTCCTCCGCGCCCACGCGCCGCACCTTGAGCCCGAACACGATGTTCTCCGCCACCGTGAGGTGCGGAAAGAGCGCGTACGACTGGAACACCATCGACACCCGCCGCTTGTCCGGCGAGAGCCCGGTCACATCCTTCCCGCCGATATAGACCTTCCCCTCGGTCGGCTCCTCGAGCCCCGCGATCAAGCGCAGCACCGTGGACTTCCCGCACCCCGACGGCCCGAGCAGCACCACGAACTTTCCCGCGTCAGCGCGAAAGCTGACGTCATCGACCGCTTTCACTCGGCCGAAGCGTTTCGTGACCTTTTCTAGGTGGATTTCCGACAACGCGCCTCCCCGCGCTGCCGCTCTCGGCGCAAGAGCTACTTCTTGTCTACTTTGGGAATGTCGCCCTTGATTGCTCTCCCTGGCGGAGGCGGGGGCGGCGGAGGCACGAACGTGTCCCGGACCAGACGGCCGGCCGGAGGCGGGGGAGGCGGTGGTGCAGAGGGCTTCTTGTCGTCAGCCATGTGTCATTTCCCCTGGTGCGTCACGCGAACGTCGACGGGTTTGATGATCGAGATTTCAGTCGCTTGCCTGATTCTACCCTTGTCGAGTTCGCCGAAATAGAACGCGAGGAACGCGAGCGCGAAGAAAAAAGCAGCGCTGATCGTACCGCCGTTGCAGAGGTGTACGTAGGCGGAGCGCCGATCGTTGGCGCGCGTATTGAACGCGGCGTACTCGACGTAGTAGCCGAACACGTAATCGTCCATTGCCTTCGCCACCAGCCGCTCCCGATCCTCGTATTGAGCGTACGTCTCATCGAGGACCCGCCTGTATTTCGCCGTTTTTGCTGAATCCGGCAGGAAGTAATAAGTGTTGTTCCAAAAGGCCTTCACGAAGTAGACCGTCGCGACCACCAGCGCAACCGCGCCGGTACACACGAAAAACACGAAAGCTCCCCGGATGGCGGTCCACTGGCCGGTCTGGTAGTCGAAGTTCTGCATGAGAAATGCCACCGCGCCGCCGAGCGCGAGAAGAAGCGTCAGCGATAGCTGCAGCCGCCCCTGGATCTTGTCGCGCGCATCGATTTCCTGGAAGTAGAGCTTCTCGTACAACTGCTTTAGCTCGCCATCGGTCATATTTCTGCCTCCCTTAACTGACAGTCAAACGCGCTTCGCACGGCCGCGTTGACTCGTCTACGATAACGACATCGCTAACACCGGCGCCGTCCGGACGGCGAGATAACGGGCTTCAAGGGGGGGCAGCAATGCGCTGGGTGGCACCCGCACAAAAGGACGACGCAAATCACAAGCTGGAGAAGCGGCTCTGGGAGGCCGCCGACCAGTTCCGCGCAAATTCCGGACTGAAGGCGGGTGAATATTCCGGTCCGGTTCTCGGCCTGATCTTCCTTCGCTTCGCAGAGGCGCGCTTCGCGCAGCGGCGCTCGGAGCTCGAGAAGTCCGGCTCATCAGCGCGCCGGGGCACGTCGCGCATCGACGACCCGAAGGCGTACCAGGCGGAGGGCGTGCTCTTCCTCACGCCCAACGCGCGCTTCGAACATCTACTGACGCGCCCCGAAGGGAGCAACGTCGGCAAGGCGGTCAACGAAGCGATGGCCGACGTGGAGAAGCACAACCCACAGCTCAAGGGCGTGCTGCGCTTTAACTACCAGATCTTCAACGGCACGCTGCTGAAGGAGCTGCTGAAGAAGGTCTCCGAGATTCCGGTCAGCCTCGACTTCGACGCCTTCGGGCGCATCTACGAATATTTTCTGGGCGAGTTCGCGCGCACCGAGGGCCAGAAGGGCGGCGAGTTCTATACGCCCGCCCCGATCGTGCGCCTCATGGTGGAGATCCTAGAGCCCTTCCATGGGCGAATACTTGATCCTGCCTGCGGATCAGGCGGCATGTTCGTCCAGTCCGCGCGCTTCGTGTCCGAGCACAAGAAAAATCCTGCGTCAGAGCTCTCCATCTTCGGCGTCGAGAAGACCGACGAGACGGGCCGACTCGCGCGCATGAACCTCGCGGTGCACGGCCTCGAAGGCGAAATCGTTCATGGCGGCGAAATCAACAGCTACTACGATGATCCTCATAAAGCCGTTGGCGCTTTCGACTTCGCTCTCGCCAATCCGCCCTTCAACGTAAACGCCGTGGACAAAGAGCGTTTGAAGGACGCCGTCGGCCTCGGCCGGCGCTTTCCCTTCGGCCTGCCGCGCACCGACAACGCCAACTACCTTTGGATACAGCTTTTCTATTCCTCGCTCAACGACAAAGGCCGCGCCGCCTTCGTCATGGCCAATTCCGCTTCGGACGCACCATCCTCCGAGCAGGACATCCGTCAAAAGCTTATCGAGGTGCGCGCCGTGGACGTTATGGTCGCGGTCGGTCCGAACATGTTCTACACGGTTACGTTACCGTGCACTCTGTGGTTCTTCGATCGCGGCAAGAAGAAGTCTGCGCGCGCCGATCAAGTGCTCTTCATGGACGCGCGCCAGATCTATCGCCAGATTGACAGGGCACATCGCGAATGGACTGAGGGGCAGATCGGTTTCTTAGCCAACATTGTCCGTCTCTACCGCGGTGAGGCTCCAGATTTCACTCTCGGTGGTCGAGAAGCGGAAACTAAACTCAAGGAAATCTTCGGCAAAAAACCGAAATACGCGGACGTCCCGGGCCTCTGCCGCGCCGTATCCGTTAAGGAGATATCAAGCCACAGCTGGTCGCTTAATGCCGGGCGCTACGTCGGTGTTACGCCCGGTGAGGAAGTCAGCGATGAGGACTTCAAGGAACGTCTCCAAGCATTGAACGAAGAACTCGACTCGCTAAACGATCAGGCCCACGAACTCGAACAGGCTATAGCTGTGAACGTGACAAAGATTCTGCAATCGTGAGAATGATCGGTTGGCGAGATTGCAAACTCGGAGATGTGGTTAATCTGAAGCGTGGGTACGACTTACCGCAAAGTCAACGCGCCCCAGGACCGGTTCCCATTATTTCGTCATCAGGAATCACTGACCATCACGCCATAGCGAAAGTTCAAGGTCCAGGCGTCGTCACGGGCCGCTATGGCACGCTAGGAGAGGTTTTCTATGTTGACCGCGACTTTTGGCCGCTCAACACGACCCTGTACGTTCAAGATTTCAAAGGCAACGACCCCCGCTTCATCTCTTACCTTCTTCGTCAGTTAGATTTCGGTGCCCGTAATGCCGCCGGCGCCGTGCCGGGGATAAACAGGAACCATCTACACACGATTGAGATTCGCTTACCACCGCTGTCAGCGCAACGATATATCGCCAGTATCCTGTCCGCCTACGATGAACTGATCACGAACAACCAACAGCGGGCGCGGGTATTAGAAGACATAGGGAACTTGTTTTACCGCGAGTGGTTCGTCCATCACCGAATTCCCGGTCACCGAGGACGAACCACGAGGCGCCCGCGCGGGAAATTCGGCGACCTTGCGACGATTCAGCGTGACGGCATCAATCCTTTCGAGTTTCCGAGTGAGGAGTTCGAGCATTTCAGCATCCCAGCCTTCGATGCCGGTGGGCGGCCATTCATCGAACGGGGCGAAACGATCCTCAGCAACAAGTACTGCCTCGATGGCTCGACTGTGCTTCTTTCAAAACTCAATCCGCGCATTCCTCGCGTTTGGTTACCTTTTCCTGGCGACGAGCGACGCGCAATTGCATCGACAGAGTTCTTAGTTCTGAAACCGGCGCCGGGTATAACGCGCGAATTCCTCTTCTGCAAGTGCCGGTCAAGTGAATTCGTAGATGAGTTTAGTGGCCTCGCAATCGGCACCTCCACAAGTCATCAGCGAGTAAAGACGGAGGGCTTGTTGGTCATGCCTAGTAGCGTGCCAGACCTTGAGGCGATCAAACGATTCACGCAGTTAGTCGCGCCCATGCTCAAGATGAGCTCTGCATTACGCGCGAGTATCCAAAATCTCGGTCGCACACGCGACTTGCTATTGCCCAGGTTGCTGTCTGGACGAGTCTCTTCGGCGCAGGAGATCGCCTAAAGGACATGCTCGCGCACGCCTACAGTGAAAACCAACTAGTCGAGCAGCCCGCGATCGCGCTGTTTGCGGAGCTCGGCTGGAAGACGGTGTCGGCGATGGAGGAAGTGTTCGGTGCGGCGGGGACACTGGGTCGCGAGACGTCGGGCGAGACGGTGCTGGCGACGCGCCTGCGCGCGGCGCTGGAGAGACTGAATCCGAAGCTGGCGCCGGAAGCGATCACGAGTGCGGTGGATGAGCTCGCGCGCGACCGGGGCGCGATGCCGCTCCCAGGAGCGAATCGTGAGGTCTGCGAGTTGCTGAAGGACGGCGTAAAGGTGCAGGTGGCCGATCGCGAGCGCGGCGGTTTGAAGGACGAGCGGGTGCGGGTGGTGGACTGGGAGAATCCCGCGGCGAACGAGTTCCTGCTGGTCTCGCAGATGACGGTTACCGGGCAGCTTTACACATGCCGGCCTGATCTCATCGGGTTCGTAAATGGGCTGCCCTGGGTGGTGATCGAGCTGAAAAAGCCCGGGGTGCCGGCTCGGCAGGCGTTCGAAGAGAACCTTACGAGCTACAAGCACGCTCTCAACGGGATTCCGCAGCTTTTCTGGGCCAATGCTTTCCTGATCGCATCGAACGGGACGGACAGCCGCATCGGGACAGTGACGGCGGACTGGGAGCGGTTCTTCGAGTGGAAGCGCGTCGAGCGGGAGGACGAGCCGCGGCGCGTCTCTCTAGAGGTGATGCTGCGCGGCACCTGCTCGCCAGCGCGGCTGCTCGACATCGCCGAAAACTTCACCCTGTTCTCGGAACACAAGAGCGGCCTCGTGAAGGCCATGGCGCAGAACCATCAGTATCTCGGCGTCAACAACGCCATCGCGGCGACGCTTGAAGCGCGGAGCAAGGGCGACGGCCGTGGCGGGGTGTTCTGGCAGACGCAGGGCTCCGGCAAGAGTTTCTCGATGGTGTTCTTCGCACAGAAGGTCCTGCGCAAGGTGCCAGGCAACTGGACCTTCGTGGTCGTCACCGACCGGGTCGAACTCGACGACCAGATCGCAAAGACGTTCAAGGCCTGCGGCGCGGTCACTGAGGCTGAAAGTAAGGTGTGCCATGCGCAAAGCGGCGCGGAGTTGCGCAAGCTCCTTGCCGAAAACCACCGCTATGTCTTCACGCTGATCCACAAGTTCCAGACGCCGGAGTTGCTGTGCGACCGGCGTGACCTGATCGTGCTCACGGACGAGGCGCACCGCAGCCAGTACGACACGCTGGCGATGAACATGCGCGCGGCGATGCCGAAGGCGCTCTTCCTTGCATTCACCGGAACGCCGCTCATTGCCGGCGAGGAGCGAACGAAGGAGGTTTTCGGGGATTACGTTTCGATCTACGACTTCCAGCAGTCCATCGAAGACGGCGCCACGGTGCCGCTTTATTACGAAAACCGAACACCGGAGCTCCACCTCGCCAATCCCGACCTGAACGAGGAGATGTACGAGCTTATCGAGCGGGCGGCCCTTGATCCCGAGCAGGAGGCGCGGCTCGAGAAGGAACTCTCGCGGCAGTATCACCTCATCACGCGCGATGACCGGCTCGATACGGTGGCGAAGGATATCGGCAAGCACTTCGACGGCCGCGGGTTCCAGGGCAAGGCAATGGTCGTGACCATCGACAAGGCCACGGCGCTGCGAATGTACGAGAAGGTCCGCAGGTTCTGGCCCGGCGGTCCTGTCAGATGCCCCGATATGGCGGTCGTGGTCTCGCCCGGCCAGAACGAGATCGAGGAGATGAAGAAGCAGGGCCTCGACATCGTGCCGCACCGCAAGCGGATGAACGACTCGGAGCCCGGCCTGGACGAGAAGTTCAAGGATCCGGACGACCCGCTGCGGCTCGTATTTGTCTGTGCCATGTGGCTGACCGGCTTCGATGCACCAAGCTGCTCGACGATCTACCTCGACAAGCCGATGCGCAACCACACGCTGATGCAGACCATCGCGCGGGCGAACCGTGTATACCCCGGGAAACACAGCGGGACGATCGTCGACTACGCAAACGTGTTCGCCTCACTGGAGCGTGCGCTCGCCATCTACGCGCAGGGGCGTGGCGGCAACATGCCGGTACGGGACAAGAAAACTCTGGTGGAAGAGCTTCGTAAGGCGGTCGCTGACGCTACGGCGTTCTGCAAGAGGCATGACGTTGATTTGGCGAAGATCGAGGGCACAACCGCTGAGAAGTTCGAGCGGGCGCAGGCGGTGGAGGACGGTGCCAACCTTTTGCTCGCGCCCGAGAACATCAAGCGTGACTTCCTCGCGCGCGCGCGGCTGGTAGATGCGCTCTACAGTGCGGTGAAGCCCGACCCGGTTGCCGTGCAGTTCGCAGCGCGTTGCGGCTCGATCCGGGCGCTCGCTGACTACATTCGAAACCTGAACGATCCGCCCGACATCTCGCGGGTGATGCAGGGCATCAACGACCTTCTCAACCGCTCGATCGGCGCTCAACCCTTCACGATCAAGGATAAGGGCAGCGGGTACGCGGGAATTGACCTATCCAAGATTGACTTTGAGAAGTTGGCGAAACGTTTCGACAAGAAAAAGCCGACGAGCAGCGACCTCGAACGTTTGAAAGCAGCCGTCAAGGCGCAGCTCGAGCGCATGGTGCGCCTGAACCGAACGCGCGCCGACTACATCGACAAGTTCGAGGTGCTCATCGAGGCCTACAACAGCGGCAGCCGGAATATCGAGGAAATATTCAAGGACCTTCTCGCGCTCACGCAAGAGCTTACGAATGAACAGGGGCGGCATGTGCGCGAGCACCTCAGTGAAGAGGAGCTGACCATCCTGGATATCCTCACCCGTCCGGGTCCTGAGCTATCAGGAGAGGAACGGGACGAAGTCAAGAAGGTAGCGCGCCAGCTTCTGGCGCGGCTTCAGTCGATCCTCGTGATCGGGTGGCGCCAGAAGCTGCAGGCCCGAGCAAAGGTGCGTCTAGAAATCGAGAACGCGCTCGACGAGGGTCTACCACCGGCTTATACCAAAGAGCTTTTTGAGTCGAAGTGCGGCGTCATTTTCGAACACGTTTTCGAGGCTTATCAAGGTGAAGGGCATAGCGTCTTCTCTCAGGGGAAATGAGAATGCCTGAACAAATCGACGAAGGGCATGCTTTTGAAAAAGAGGTAAGAGTGATCGCCCGAGAACTATGGCCCGAGGCTGTTGTGGCGGGCGCGATTACCTTAGATGCGAGGGAGAGGGATGGGTTTTTTGAAACGGAAGACTGTATTCATTTGATCGAGGCGACTATCTCGAGGCTTAAGTCGAAAGCGGATGAGGACGTTAAGAAGCTCGTCGCGCTCGCGCATCGCTTGCAGAAGGCAAGATACGGCAAGAGCGTTAAATGCTGGTTCATTACTAAGGACGAGCCGACCCCCGATCAGCATTCTGTAGCTTTTAGTAACCGCAACTTGGTAACTGTCGAATCGTTCGCGCATTTCAGAACCAGACTCATTGATTCATCCGGCTATCTGCTTATGCGGGATAAGTATCCGTTCGGCAGCGTCCGCGACCCGGGCACCGGCAACCTGGACGTCAAGGTCGACTATGTGCCACTAGAGATGCTTGAGGTGGGTTCGGGAAAATTGTGGTCGGTACAAATGCTGTCGGAAGCGCTGGCGACGGGCGGCCACTTCGTCCTTTTGGGCGATTACGGCGCTGGGAAAAGCATGACGCTACGCCAGCTGTACGCAGATCAAAAAAAACTTTTTGCGGAACAGAAAATACATCGATTCCCGGTCTATCTAAATCTGCGCGATCACGTTGGTCAGGAAGACGCCACTGAAATTTTGGAGCGCCACGCCAAGAAGATAGGATTTGCGAAGCCCCATCATCTTGTTCGTGCGTGGCGTGCTGGATATGTCACCCTACTGCTGGACGGTTTCGACGAAATCCCAGCGTTGGGAATCCAAGGGCTGTGGCGCAAGTTACATGATGGGCGGTTCCGCGCAATGCAAGGGGTCAGGCAGTTTATTCGCGAACAACCATTTAGCGCTGGACTTGCCGTTACAGGACGTGCGCATTTCTTCGACAGCGAGAAGGAGCGGCGCATCGCTCTAGGTTTGAATGCTCGAACACAAGAGCTATCGCTTAGCGAATTCTCCGACCTCCAGGTAAAGGAATTTCTAAAGCGTGCGGGGGTGGATGGTCGAATCCCGAGTTGGCTTCCAAGCCGACCTCTGTTGGTTGGCTATTTGGCGGCTAGGGGATTCCTGCGGCAGTTTGTGCATGGCGACGCAAGCACGGCGGAGTTCAATGACCCTGCAAAAGGTTGGGACATGCTGCTCGACAGTATCTCCGCAAGGGAGGCTGAGATAGAGCCTGGCATTGATGGCCCAACCGTTCGTGCAATTCTGGAGCGATTAGCTACGACCTGCAGAAGAACCCAAAGCGGATTTGGCCCATTAAATGCTGAATCCATTGTTTCGGCATTTGAAGCGATATGTGGATATCAACCGGATCCCAAGGCGATGATGCTGCTTCAGCGGTTACCGGGTCTAGGAATCGAAAATCCACAGGAGGAAAGCCGGGCGTTCATAGATCAGGATTTGGCTAGTGTGTGTCGGGCCGGAGACGTTACTCGGTTCGCCGCTAATCCATATGGCGTTGATCCGAAGATCTTTAGTGAGGCGGAACACTGCATTGGAAGGTTGGGTATCCAAGTAGCGGCGGATAGGCTCAAGAAGATGGATATGAGTCAGGGAAAATTCAATGCCGCCATAAAACGAGCCGCTGACGCCAATGCGAATGCTCATGTCATATGCGATTTGGCAATCACCGCCATCGAAAATTCCTGGGACGTGACAGTGCCGTGCTTCGTAAACGGCGTAAGCCTTCAAGAACTGGAGTTAAGGCCGACTCCGGCGGATTTGTCTATGGTTGCATTTCAAAGCTGTTACTTCGGTGTCGTAGATGTTGATACGGAGTGCGATACTAAAAAACTCCCGACATTTCTTTCCTGCTTAGTCGGAAAGGTTGAAGGTCGCGTATCGAAATCCGATCTGCCTCCAGGCAAGTTCGACGACGATTGTTTAATCGAGGGATACGGTCTATCGGCGAAGACCACGGATGCAATTGTTGATATGTCGTTGCCTATCGGCGTGCGGGTTGCACTTACGATCTTAAAAAAGCTATACATGCAAAGTGGTGGTGGAAGGAGAGACGGTGCGCTTTACCGCGGCCTCGACCACAATGGAAAACGTGCCGTCCCAAGCGTATTGAGGTTGCTCAAACGTGAGGGCCTGGCGATTGAATCTCATCGCGGCACGGGCGTAATTTGGTTACCGGTGCGCGGTGAAATGAGTCGTGTTGGGAAGCTAGTTGCTAGTCCCAACCAAGCATCAGATCCTCTTTTAAAGAAATGCGCTGATATCTCTTAGAGGACATGATGAGCACCATCGTGGGTTTAGTTCTCTTTTTGATGATGGTCGGCCAAGCTTGGCCTCAGTACCCAACGCATCCGATCCGCCTGATCGTGCCGGCGGCGCCTGGAGGAGGAACGGACATCACGGCGAGGAGCTTCGTGCCGGCGCTGTCGGACAATCTCGGGCAGCCGGTGGTGATCGAGAACCACGGCGGCGCGGGCGGGGTGATCGGGACGAACGTGGTGGCGAAGAGCGCGCCGGACGGCTACACGCTGCTCATGGTGTACGTGAGCCACGCGACGAATCCGACGCTGGTGACGAAGCTGCCCTACGACACGCTGCGCGACTTCGCGCCGATCACGCTGATCGCGCACGAGCCGACGGTGCTGGTGGTGAATCCGGCGAACCCGGCGAGGACGCTCCAGGAGTTCATCGCCTGGGTGAAGGAGAACTCGAAGGACGGCATGCTCTCGTACGCGACGGACCCGGGGAGCGCGGGCTTCCTCGCCGCCGAGCTCTTCCTGCAGCGGATCGGCGCCAAGGTGCAGTACATCCCGTACAAGGGAAGCGGTCCGGCGGCGGCGGACGTGGTCGCCGGGCACGTGCCTTATATGTGGTCGGTGATCTCGATCGTCACGCCTTACGCGAAGGGCGGGCGCATGAAGCCGCTCGCGATCGCGGACGAGAAGCGCGCGCCCGGGCTGCCGGATGTGCCCACGGCGGCGGAGGGCGGCCTGCCGGACTTCGCGGTGAGCGGCTGGTACGCGCTCGTGGCGCCGGCGAAGACGCCGAACGCGGTGATCGACCGCGTGCACGAGGCCGCGGCGAAGGCGCTCAGGGATCCGGCAGTGACGCAGCGTCTCGCGGCTTCGGGCTCGCAGGCGATCGGCGCGGGCCCAGAGGAGGCCGACAGGCACATCCGCGCCGAGATCGCGCGCTGGAACCGGGTGCTGCTCGCGGCCGGCGTGCAGCCGACCAACTAGGCGCCCGAGCCCGCGCTGCGGCGGCTAGGCGCTTTCGCTCTCGAGGGCGCGCAGGCCGGCATCGGTCAGCTGCCACGTGCCGGAGCGCTCCCGCACCAGTCCTTTCTTGACGAGGCCCTTAAGCAAGGGCTCGTTGCCGATATCGCTCTTTTCCGGCCGCTGCAGCCGGAAAATGTCGCGCAATTGCTGTTTTTCTTCATTGCTGAGCAGGCTGCTCACCGCTTCCTCCACGTGCTGGTTCCGGGATTGCTGGCGGGCTAACAGCGGCACGCCCCGGTTTCATCCCGCCGCAAAAAAAGTCGGGGCCGTGCGGAATATTGCGGTTTGGTAGTCTTCGTGCCGCCATGGCCCCGCCCGAGAAGAAACCCCGCCGCGCGATCGTCGCCGCCGTGCACAAGCCCGGCGTCCCCGACGGCGAATTCGAGTCCTCGCTCGCGGAGCTGCGCCAGCTCGCGAAGACGCTCGGCTTCCAGGTCGTCGCCACCTTCACGCAGAAGCGCGCCGGCTTCGACTCGGCGGGCTACTTCGGCGAGGGCAAGCGCGAGGAGCTGAAGGCGCTGGTCGAGGCGGAGGTGGCGGACGCGATCCTCATCGACCACGAGATCTCGCCCTCGCAGGCGCACACGATCGAGAAGGAAGCGGGCCGCGAGGTGATGGACCGCACCATGGTGATCCTCGAGATCTTCCACCGCCACGCGCGCTCCAAGGCGGCGCGCGCGCAGGTGGAGATCGCGCGCCTGGGCTACATGGCGCCGCGCCTGCGCGAGGCGGCGAAGCTCGCCGGCCCCAAGGACCGGGCGAGGAGCGGCACCGGCGGCCGCAGCGGCGGCGAGTCGCACGGCGAGCTCGACCGGCGCAAGATCCGCGACCGCATCGCGGAGCTCCAGAAGGAGCTCGACGGCATGAGCGCCGAGCGCAGGACGCAGCGCGCGCGGCGAAAGGAGCGCCAGGGGCTCGCGCGCGTGGCGCTGGTGGGCTACACCAACGCCGGCAAGTCCACGCTCATGCGCGCGCTCACCGGCAGCGAGGCGCTCGTCGCCGACAAGCTCTTCGCGACGCTCGACACCACGGTGCGGGCGCTCCACCCCGAGGCGGTGCCGCGCATCCTGGTGAGCGACACCGTGGGCTTCATCAAGAACCTGCCGCACGCGCTCGTCGTGTCGTTCAAGTCCACGCTCGACGAGGCGCTCGAGGCCTCGCTCCTCGTGCACGTGGTGGACGCGAGCGACCCGGGCTTCGAGCGCCAGCTCGCGGTGACCGACGAGGTGCTGGACGAGATCGGCGCGAAGGGGGTGCCGCGGCTGCTCGTCTTCAACAAGATCGACCGCGGCGGCGACGCCGCGCTGCTGCGCCGGCAGTACCCGGAGTGCATCGTGATGAGCGCGCGCAACCCCGCGGACGTCGCCCGGCTGCACGCGCGCATCGTCGCCTTCTTCGCGAAGGACCTGGTCGAGGCCGAGCTCTTCCTGCCCTGGAGCGCGCAGAGCCACCGCGGCGAGATCTTCTCCGCCTGCGAGGTGCTCGGCGAGCGCGCCGACGCCGAGGGCGCGCACCTCGCCGTGCGCGGCGAGCCGGCGACAGTGAAGCGCCTGAAGAAGCAGTTCGGGCGCGGCAAGGCCGCATAACGCAGTCCACGGAACGAGCGCGCGCTCACTTGCCTGGCTGCGGCAAAGCGGGCGCCGTCATGCTCCAGTAGTGTAGTCGCCAGAAAATCGCATGCTTCGAGGACTATCTTCGGGCCATGCGCGAAGCGCTTCCGCTCGCCGCCTTGCGCCGCGCCGCCGCCATCTGCGGCAGCGTGTCCGCGCTTGCGGCGCTGTGCGACCTCGCGCCCGACGACCTCCGCGGGATGCTGGAGGGCCGGGAGCGGGTCGCGCCGCACGTCTTCATGCGCGCGGTGGACCTGATCGTCGAGGAGGACCTGCGCCGGCTGAAGCGGCCGCCGCCTATTTCCTAGCCGGGACCTTGCGCTCCCACTCGTAGATCAGGTCCTGCGCGCCGCGCGCCTGCGGCGAGTCCGGGGCGAGCGCGAGGAACACCTGCATCTGATCGATGGCGCCGGAGAAGTTCTGGTTCTCGGCGTAGACGAGGGCGACGTTGTACCAGACGGCATCCGACCACGGCGCGAGGTTGCGCGCCTTGTTCAGAATATCCTGCGCCTCGGCGAAGTTCTTCTCGCGGATCGCCGCCTGCGCCTGCACCAGGTCCTTGCGCAGCTCTTCCTCGCGCGGCGCCTTAAGGAGCACGGCGGCTTTGCGGTAGAGCTCGACGGCCTTCTTCAGGTCGACGCCGACGCCGCCGATGCCGAACGCATAGCGATGCCCGAGGAAGACCTCCGCGTTCGGGTCGCCCAGCTCGGCGGCTTTGCGCTGCCAGCGCAGCGCCTCCTGCGGATCCTTGTCCAGGCCACCGGTGCCGGCCTCATACCACGCGGAAAGCTCGCCGGCCGCGTTCGGCAGGTCGGCCGCTGCCGCCTTGCGCAGCCATTCGAGCGCTTCCTTCTTGTCCTGCGCGACGCCGCGTCCGTCCCTGAGGGCGACCGCGACATTGAACTGCGCGGCCGGATCGCCCGCTTCGGCGGCCTTGCGGTACCAGCGATAGGCCTCGGCGAGGTCCTTGGCGCTGCCCATATCGTTGTCGTGCAGCATGCCGAACTGCAGCTCGCCCAGAGCGTAACCGCTCTCCGCCGACTTGCTCGCCCAGTCGCGAGCCTTGTCCAGGTCGAGCGGCACGCCGACGCCGAGCGCATAGAGCTGCGACATGCTGTATTGCGCCACCGCATCGCCCGCTTCGGCGTCGCGCCGGTAGGAAGCGAGGATCAACGGGATCATGTCGGCGAGATCAGGCCGTTCCTTCAAAGTTTTGGCGCCCCACCAGCTGAGCGGCGGGAGCTTTGATCGCGTAGAGCTCGCCGCGCGCTTGCCCGAGTCGCGCGGCAGGCTGCTCACGAGGATGCTCAGCGCGTCGTCCATGCCGTCGTTCGCCGCCTTCACCGACCAGCGCTGGCCGTCGGCGATGTCCTGGCGCGTGCCTTGACCGTACACCTCCAGCCAGCCGACCATGTATTCCGCGATCGGCTCGCCCTGATCGGCGGCTTTCCTGTACCAGCGGTAGGCGGCTTCGTTGTCCGAGGGAACGCCGTCTCCCTTGAGCAGCCAATTCCCGAGCAGTGTCTGTGCTCCAGGATTTCCCTGGTCGGCGGCCTTCTGCGCCCACGCGAATGCCTGCGCTTTGTCCTGCGACGTGCCGACGCCGTTCGCATAGAGGCGTGCGAGGCTCGCCTGCGCCACGGCATCGCCGGCCTGCGCCTCGCGCGAGTACAGCGCGAATACCTTGTCGAGCGGCACGTCGCTTCGCTTCTTCAGCTCAAGCACGCCGGCCGTGAAGAGCTCGGGCAGGCCGGAGCGCGTGCTCGACTCGGCCCGCTTCCCTTTCGCCTTCGGCAGCGCCTTGAGCATGGGCACGAGCTCGGCCTGCGATTGCGCGTGCGCGAAGCCGACGAAGAGAGCGAGGACGAAGGCGAGCCGGATCATTTCTTCACCTTCCGTTCCCACTCGTAGATCAGGTCCTGGGCGCCGCGCGCCTGCGGCGCGTCGGGCGCGAGGTTGAGGAACATGTGCATGTTCACCACTGCCTGGGCGTATTCGCCGACTTCGGCCTGGACGAGCGCGCGGTCGTACCAGCCGAGCGGCGACCACGGCGCGAGCGTGACCACGTTGCGCAGGAGCTGGGCGGCCTCGGGGAATTTCTTCTCCTTGATGGCCGCCTCGGCCTGGATGAAGGAGCGGCGCGCGCGCTCGGGCAGCGGCAGCTTTTAGCGGGCGTCCAAATCCTTCCAGATGGCGGCGGCTCTGCGCAGCCAGTCCTCCGAGCGCGCCGGGTCCGCGGCGACGCCGATACCGAGGCCGTACGCGTTGCCCAGGCCGAGCGCCGAATAGGGCTCGCCGAGCTCGGCGGCCTTGCGGAAGAGGCGCGCCGATTCCTCGGGGTTGGGACGCACGCCGGGTCCGTTCGTGTGCAGCACGCCGAGGTTCATCATCGCCATCGGGTCGCCGGCGTCGGCGGCGCGCTCGTACCAGCGCACCGCCTCGGAGACGTCCTTGTCGACGCCGGTTCCCATGAAGTACATGTTCGCGAGGTTGACCATCGCGCCCGACTCGCCGTTCTCGACCGCCTTGCGCATCCACTTGTACGCTTCCTCGCTGCTCTGCGGGACCCCGGCGCCGACGCTGTACATGCGGCCGAGGCTCGCCTGCGCCACCGGATCGCCGGCGTCCGCTTCCTTCCTGTAGGCCTGCGCGAGCTGCGGCAGCGAGTCGCGAAGCTTGGCGTTCGCGAGCGCATAGGTCAGGCCGATGGTGAAGAGCGTCGGCAGGCCGCCGCGCGTCGCCGGCGGCTTCGCATAGCCCGGCTGCTGCGGCAGCGCAGCCGCGAGCTGGACGAGCTCAGGCGGCGCAGGGGCCGCGGCGGCCGGCTTTGGCGCGTCTTGCGCAGCGCAGAGCGCGGACGCAAGCGGAGCAAGCAGCGCGAAGAGCAGCTTCGAAGCCCGCATCACGGAAATTTTCTCCTCCGGCGCCGCAGATTACCGGAGCTCTCGCGCGTTTCCAACGCCGCCAAACTTTTTTTAAGATTCTTCTGGCATGCTGCGCTCCGGAGCATCGCGCTGCGCTGTAGTAATTACACGATGCCGGCGAACGGGAGGGGATCGAGATGCGTCTCGCCACACTGCTGCTCTTGCTGATCATCGCGACGCCGGCCCTGCCGCAGAGCGTCGCCTCGCGGATGTGCCGCCAGGCCGACGGCTCGCTGCGCTGGCAGGACGGCAGCGCGCCGTGCCCGACGCTCTCGGCGCCGGGCGGCGGCGGCGGATTCAATCCCTACGCGGCGATGGCGCCCGCGCTCGGCGCGAGCGCGTTCCAGCTCGGCGGCGCGATCGTGAAGAGCCTGATGGGCGGCGGCGCGGACAATTCCGCGCAGCAGGCCGCCGCGCAGCGCCAGCGCGCGGCCGACCAGGCGGCGCTGCAGCAGGCGCAGGCGGCGGAAGAGGCGCGCAAGGAGGCGGCGAAGAACCGCCTCCTCGCGATGATGATGATGCCGGGCGGCGGCGGGCCGGCCGGCTTCCAGACGCTCTCGGATGCCGAGCGGCCGAGCTTCACCTTCGACGAGAACGCCTTCCAGCCGCTCATCACCACGCTGCCGCCGGGCTCGGCCTCGGCGCAGCTCACGCAGGCGGTCTACTACTCCGAGCAGGCGGCGCAGGCGAAGTCCGACGAGGACGCCGCCGCGCTCGCCGACGCGGCCTTCAGCGGCGCGCTCGGCCTGCCGACCGACCTGCCGGTGCCGAGCTCGACCCGCGCGATCAAGGTGCCCGATTCCGAGGCGCCGCGCATCGAGTCGGTGCGCGAAGGCTATCGTGCGGCGGTCGAGCAAAGCAGCCAGGCCTATGCCGACGTGGTGCAGGCGCGCCAGCGCGCGCAGGCGGCGAAACTTGCGCTCGAGCAGGCGCAGAGCGAGCTCGATTCGGCGCGCGAGGCGTTCATGCAGGCAAGGAAGGCGAAGCGCAAGGCCGAGCAGACGCTCGTCGTGCACAAGCAGGCCGAGGCCAAGAAGGCGAAGGAGGCGGCGGAGCAGGAAGCGAACGAAGCCGAGCAGCGCCTCGGCGCCGCGCAGGCGCGCCTCGACCAGGCGGCCGCGGCGAACGCGCAGGCGGCGCAGGCGGTCTTCAACCTCATCGCATTCGTCCAGGGCCTCGCCCGGCATCCCGACGACGCGTACCAGCACGGCGTCATCGAAGGCTCCGCGTGCATGAGCGCAAATGCGGCGGCTTACTGCGCCTCGAACAACGTGGCGAATTGCGCCGACAAGTACATGACGGGCTACCGGGTCGGCGAGCGCGCCATGGAGGCGAAGCTGCGCGCCGCGTACGCGGTCGGACAGCAGACGCGCAGCAATGGCGGCTCTTCCTTCACTGGCTTCAACCATCCGAACGCGGTCGGGCCCTGCCGCGTGAAGTGGCTCGAGAGCTTCAACGACGGCTACTTCAACTCGCCGTTCACGCTCGTCGGCAAATGATCCGCCGCATCGCTCTGTCGCTTGCGCTCGCTTGCGCGAGCGCGCTCGCGCAAAACCAGGCACCGCAAGAGCTCATCGACTTCGCGAAATCGCTGCCGGCGCCGCCGTTCGGCCCGCGCGGCACCACGCGCTCCGGGATGCCGCAAGTCTTTACCCCCGGCACCGAGGCGATCTACAGGAAAATGGTCCAGTCTCCCGGGGAAAGGGCCGAGCTCGAGGACAAGGCCAGGCGACTTTTCGAGATCTATCTTGCGGATGCCAAAGCGGGCGACCCGATCGCCGCGGTAAGCGTTTCCCGGTTTTATTCTCCCCGCGGGGTCGGCACCGCTCTCGACCTGCGGCAGGGATTTTTCTGGGCGAAGAAAGCCGCGGAAGACGGCGTCCCCGTCGCCGCGATCTACGTCGGCTCGATGTACGAACAGGGGCAGGGCACCGCCCCGGATCTCCGGGAGGCCGTGCGCTGGTATCGCAAGGCCGAGGAGACCTATGGTCCGGTGAGGGCCGAGCTGCTGCGCAAGTCGCTCGTGCAGGCCGAGGCGCTCGTTCGCGACAAGGATTTCTACGGCGCGTATACCGTCCTCGTCCAGGCGGTCCGCGCCGAGCCCTGGTCGGCTGCCGCCTGGTACAACTACGCGCTTGTTTGCGGCGAGCTCGCGCACGATCCGCAGAACGGAGTCGGTTATGCCCGCATGGCGATCGGTTCGATGCACATGTTCCTCGCGCTTGCGCCGGATTCCCCGCAGGCGCGCGGCGCGCAGGACCTGATCTACCAATGGGAATTGAAGGCCAAGAAATAGGCGGCCGTTAAAAAGTACCAGCCGCTCGTCCCCAGCGAAGCTCCGCTCGTCCGTAACAGTTCGTACAACGCGACTTTTTCCTCCCCGCCGGGCGCGCGGCGCGGGCAGAGTGGGCCGCATGAACGCGCTCCATCCTTACGTTCGCGACCCGCGCCGGCGCCGGCTCGAGGCCGATCTCGCCGAGCGCATCGCGCACCTCTTCCGCGAATGGCCCGAGCTCTCGGGCTTCACCGTGCAGGAGGAGAGCCCGCTGCCCGGCTCGCTCGTGTACGGACGCGTGCCCGACGTGGCGCGCGCCGAGGCGCTGCTCGCCGCGGTGACGCAGATGCTGCTCGATCTCGTGGACGAGGAGCCCGAGGCGCCGGAGCTCGTCCTCGGGCGCACGTTCGCGCGCACGCTGCACTGAGGAGCCGTCCGGGCACGCCGGTTGCTGGGAGGCTGCCCATGCGGGAGCTTCAGGCGAAGCTGCTCAGGAGGGCGCTGGAGATTGCCGGAAGCCGAGCGGAGCTTGCCGCGCGCCTGAACGTCGAGGAGCATGCCGTCGGCCTGTGGGTAAAGGGACGCGCCACGGCGCCGGATCGCGTCTTCCAGGCGCTCGTCGACCTCGTGCTGCAGGATGACATCGACCGCGCCGCGCAGGACCGGCGCCGCGCGCCGCGCGAGGCAGCGGAGCGGACAAACCCCGTCTAGCCGCGCATAAAGCTACGCGCGGGCTCAGCCCCGCATAGAGGGACGCTCGGGGTCAGCCGCGCACAAAGGGACGCGCGGGGTCAGCCGCGCGTGAAGGCATCCTTCGCGTCGCCGAAGAGCTCGTAGAGCTGCTTCACGTCCATGGGCTTGGTGTAGAACGCGTCGAAGCCCACCTCCATCGCGCGCTGGCGGTACTTGTCTTCGGTGTAGGCGGTGAGCGCGACGACGCGGATGCCGGAGAGCTCCGGGTCCTTCTTGATCTGCTCGGCCACCTCGTAGCCGGTCACGCCCGGGATGCCGAGGTCGCAGATCACGGTGTCGGGCCGGAAGCGCCGCACAACGTCGAGCGCCACGTAGCCGTTGATGGCGTAATCGACCGTGTGCCCCATCTCCTTCAGCAGAAGGGCGAGCGAATGCACCTGGTCGAGGTTGTCCTCGACGATCACGATGCGGCGCAGCTTCGGCTGGTGGGACGGGGGGCGCTTCATTTCGCTTCTGTCACGGCTGCGAAATCTTGCCCGGGGTTTATCCGCCCGTATGTAGCCGGATGTACCCGATTCCTGTAGTCGTTCGACTACTTCGCGTCCGGCGCGGCCGGCGTGCGGCTCTTGAGGTTGTCGAGGTCGCCGTCGATGACGACGTCGATGACGCGCATGAAGACGTCCGGGCTCATCGGCTCGCTGCCCGCGAGCATCTGCTCGAGATAGAGGCCGGGATAGCCGATGCGCATGGAAAGCGCGGACACGCCGCCGCACAATTCGACGGCGCGACGCAGCGCGCGAAGCCGTAATTCTTCCTGCACCTTCTCCCGCCTTTCTTCCGGCTTATTGCCCCCCGCCCAACATGCCCCCTTTCGCGGGCGCGGTCAACGAAAGACGCGAGTGCACTACAAAACTGACAGCATCACAAAGCCCCGACTGCCAGCGGCTCAGATTTCCTGCGCCGCGACGCGCCCGAGCTGGCAGCCGTTGATGCGCCAGCGGCCCTCCACCCGCGTCATGGGATAGATCGCGATCCAGGCGCGGCCCTCGCCGTCGGTCATGCGCACCGGCTGGAACACCTCGCCGTCGACTGAAGCCGGCGCCTCGAAGCTCACGTTGTGCGCTCGGTACACCACGGCGTACGCGGTCTTCACCATCTCCATGAACTTGTCCGGCGTGCCGAAAGCCTGCTGGATTTCGGGCGCGGCGTAGGAGAAAGCGCGCGCCGCATCGTCGTGCCGGAAGGCGTCGAGCTGCGCCTCGATCACGGCTCTGACTTCACCGGCATCGCGCGGCGCGAGCGGCACCTGGCCGAACGCAAGCACCGGCGAGAGCAGGAGGGCGGCGAGGAGCGGTTTCATGAAGAGAAGAAGCGCTGCAGCTCCGTGCAGGTCTGCTCGGTCGCCTGCTCGCTCGGATAGTGCCCGCAAGGCAGCCCCTGCATGCGCATGATGCGTGAACAGTAGCGCGGCCACACTTCTTCCGGGCGGTAGTGCTTGCCGGTGTGGCTGAGCTCGCCCCAGAGCACGAGCACCGGGCAGGCGACCTTGCGCCCGGCCTCGAAGTCGGCGCGGTCCATGTCGAAGTCGATGGTGGCCGCGGCGCGGTAGTCCTCGCACACGCCGTGGATCTGCTCCGGCGTGCAGACGCGGATGTACTCGAGGAGCTCGGCCTCGGTGAAGCCGCCCTTGCCCAGGCCCTGCTTCATGAGCTTGTTGCGGATGTAGTACTCCTCGTGCCCCTTCAGCAGGCGCTCGGGGAAATCGTAGGGCTGCGCCATGAACATCCAGTGGTAGGAGTTGAGCGCCCACTCGCGGCTGACGTCGGTCCAGACGTGGTGCGTCGGCAGGATGTCGAGGAACGCCGCCTTCCTCACCTTCTCCGGATGGTCGAGCGCCATGCGGAACGCGGTGCGCGCGCCGCGGTCGTGCCCGGCGAGGAAGAAGCTCTCGAAGCCGAGCGCGCGCATCACCTCGACCTGGTCCTGCGCCATGCGGCGGAACGAGTAGTTGGAGTGGTCGGGGAGCCCGCGCGGCTTGGAGCTGTCGCCGTAGCCGCGCAGATCCGTCGCGACCACGGTGAAGTCCCGCGCAAGGCGCGGCGCGATGCGCTCCCAGGAGAGATGCGTGAGCGGGTTGCCGTGCAGGAGCAGCAGCGGCGGCCCGCTGCCTTGGCGCTTGCCGACGATGAAGACCCCGGGATCCGAGGTCTCGATGCGGAACTCAGAGCTCATAGTCGGCGATCCAATGGTCCTCCACGAGCGGATCGACGACCGCGCGCGTCTCCGCGTGCGCGGGATGCTTGTGGTACGCCTCGAGCGCGGCGCGGTCGGCGAAGTCGCAGGTGAGCGCGAAGTCCGCCGCGCGGCGGCCTTCGCGCTCGTTGCGTCCGACCTCGACGCGCAGCAGGCCGGGAACGCGCCCGAGCTGCTTCTCCAGCGTTTCTTTTATCAGGGAGTACTGCCCGAGCGCCTCCTTCCTGAGGCGCCACAGCACGATGTGTCTAAGCATGGTGCCCGAATATACTTTTGCCGGGGGATTCATCGAAAGGGGGGAACCATGCGCAAGGCAGAGGCATTGCAGGCTCGCCGCGAGGGCGAGAGGAGCGTGCTGCTCGAGCAGTACAAGGCGCTGATCGGCGACGTCGGCAATATCGGGGTGCGCTATGCGACCGCGAACGGCTTCTACGTCTCGGTGATCACGGCGCTCACCGGCGTGCTCGCCTACGCGGGCACCCAGGGGCCGCTGCGGACGAAGGCGCTGGTGGTCGTCATCCTGGTGTGCTACGTGGCGAGCGTCGTTTGCCGCATCTGGCGCACGACGCTGCGCTTCTACGGGGCGCTCTTCGGCGGCAAGTTCGCGGTGCTGAAGGAGATGGAGGCGCGCCTCGCCTTCCCCGTCTACGCGCGCGAGTACGACGAGGTCTACAAGAAGCGCGCGGCGCCCTTCCTCACCGACCACGAGCAGCTCGTGCCGGGGGCGCTGCACTGCTTCTTCTCGGCGCTCGCGCTGGTGGCGCTCTTCTACCTGGTGTTCCAGTTCGCGCGCCACATGGCCTGGATCCACTGAGCGCCGCTACGATGGCGGGATGGACGAGAAAGACCGCGGCGCGGCGGCGCTGCTCGCCGCGACCGCCGTCAACCTGCCGTTCGGCACGCTCTACGCCTTCAGCGTCTTCCTGAAGCCTGTGGAGGCGCTGCTCGGCACGACGCGCGCCGAGATGAGCTTCGTGTTCGCGCTCGCCACGGTCACGCTGACGGCCGGCATGAACGTCGCCGCGCCGCTCTACCGGCGGCTCGCGCCGGTCGCGCTCGCCTCGGGCTGCGGCGTGCTCTCCGCGCTCGGCCTTTTCGTCGCCGCGACCGCGACGAGCTTCGCCGAGCTCGCGCTCGGCTACGGCGTGCTCTTCGGCCCGGGCGCCGGCGTGCTCTACATCCTCGCGCAGCAGGCGGTGAACCAGACCGTCACGCGCGCGCGCGGGCTCGCGAACGGCTACGTGGTGAGCCTCTATCCGCTCGGCGCGATGCTCGGCGCGCCGCTCCTCGGCTGGGCGATCGCGCAGTTCGGCGTGCGCGCCGCGCTCGCCGGGCTCGGCGCGGTCGTGCTGCTCGCCTGCGCGATCACCGCGGCGCTCTACCGCGCGGCGCAGATGCGCATGGTGGACGCCTCCGCGCCCGCGCCGGCGTCGCGCGAGCCGCTCGGCGCCGCGTTCTGGCGCCTCGCCGCGCTCTTCT
>DASRFM010000026.1:0-5355 GCA_035651575.1 Burkholderiales bacterium
CGGGAGCCGCGCCGGCAGCAGGACCGGCTCGTCGAACTTGCCGTCGTAGTTTTTCTGGAAATCGACCGTGCCCTCGCCGATCTCGGAGAGCAGGAGCTCGGCGTACCGCGAGAGCTTCGCCTCGGTATACCGGTAAGCGGCGGCCGCATCGCCGTCGCGGGAGCCGAAATTGCCCTGGCCGTCGATCAGCGGGTAGCGCATCGAGAAGGGCTGCGCGAGGTGCACCATCGCCTCGTAGGTCGAGGAGTCGCCGTGCGGGTGGTACTTGCCGAGCACCTCGCCGACGTAGCGCGCGCACTTCGAGAACGACTGCCCGCCGCCGGGCGTGTCGCCCATCGCGTAGAGGATTCTTCGTTGCACCGGCTTCAGCCCGTCGGCGATCTCCGGCAGCGCGCGCGCCTTGACCGTGGAGACGGCGTAGCCGAGGTAGGCGTGCGAGGCGTGCTGCTCGATCGGCGCCGCCTCGTCGCCGTTGTCGGGGTGGAACAGATCCAGCGTCTGGGTATCCATCAGGCTTCCTTAATCAGGGACGCACCACGATTTTCATGAAAAACGTGGTGCGTCCCTGTTTTTGGGTTCATCGGAACAGGTCCAGCTGCTTGTCGGCCATCGCGACGGCGAGCTCGACGGCTTTCTTCGCCTTGTCGAGCTCGTCGCAGGAGCCGGCGCGGCCGGCGGCTTCCCACGTGTAGTGATTGCTCTCGTGCAGCGTGACCTTGCCGAGCTTCGCCTTGCCGAGCCAGTACGCGTGGCCCTTGTAGGCGCGCTCCCAGAAAGGACGAATGCGCGGCTTCGGC
The DNA here is from genome assembly GCA_035651575.1 of Burkholderiales bacterium. Lineage (GTDB taxonomy): Bacteria > Pseudomonadota > Gammaproteobacteria > Burkholderiales > SG8-39 > SCGC-AG-212-J23. The sequence goes on from DASRFM010000026.1 coordinate 798, forward strand.
TTCTTCTTCAGATGTCCGCCTCGACGGTCTTCCAGTGCTCGCGCATCCAGTTCCTGCGCCCTTCGGCCTCGCCGGAATCCATCAGCAGCTCGAAGGTCTCGCGCGCCTTCTTGAGCTGCTTCGCGTCGAGCTGCATGCGCACCAGGCGGCGCGCATCCGGGTTCATGGTCGTCTCCCAGAGCTGCTCGGGGCTCATCTCGCCCAGGCCCTTGAAGCGCGAGATCTCCCAGCTGCCCTCCTTCACCTTCTCCTTCTTCAGCGTGTTCAGCACTTCCTCGAGCTCGTCGTCGTCCAGGCAGTACAGGCGCCGCGCCGGCTTGCCCTTGCCCTGCGAGGGCACCTCGACCTTGTAGAGCGGCGGCTGCGCGACGTAGAGGTGGCCGCGCTCGACGAGCCGCGGCGCGTGCATGAAGAAGAAGGTGAGGAGCAGCGCCTGGATGTGGCCGCCGTCGACGTCGGCGTCGGTCATGACGATGACCTTGCCGTAGCGCACGCCGCTCAGGTCCGGGCTCTCCTCGGAGGTGTGCGGGTCGACGCCGATCGCCGTCGCGATCGCCTGCAGCTCCTTGTTGGAGAGCACCGTGCGGCTATCCTTCGACATGGTGTTCAGCACCTTGCCGCGCAGCGGCAGCAGCGCCTGCGTCTCCTTGTCGCGCGCCTCCTTGGCCGAGCCGCCCGCCGAGTCGCCCTCCACCAGGAACAGTTCGTTCCTCGAGACGTCGCCCGAGGCGCAGTCGACGAGCTTGCCGGGCAGGGTGGCGATGCCGCTCGACTTCTTGCGCTCGACTTTCTTGCCCTTCGACAGGCGCGCCATCGCCTGCTCGATGGCGAGCTCGACGATCTTCCTGCCCTCGTCCGGGTGCTCGTTCAGCCACAGCTCGAAGGCATCGCGCACGCACATCTCGAGGAGCTTCGCCGCGTGGCGCGTGGTGAGCTTCTCCTTGGTCTGGCCGTGGAACTGCGTGCGCACGATGCGCGCCGAGAGCGTGAAGCAGGCGCGCTGCCAGAGGTCGTCGGCGATCAGCTTCACGCCCTTGGGCAGCAGCGCGCGCGACTCCATGAACGCGGCGAGCGCCTCGAAGATGCCGGAGCGGAAGCCCGCCTCGTGCGTGCCGCCCGAGCGCGTCGGGATCAGGTTGACGTGGCTGTCGGCGAACGTCTCGCCCTCGGCCACCCAGCCGATCGCCCAGCTCGCGCCCTCGCCGTTCTCGATGTCGGAGACCCCGGCGAGGGACTTCTCGTCGAAAAACCGCTCGCCGGAGAAAAGCGGCGCGACGAGCTCGCGCCCCTGCAGCATGAAGTCGAAGTACTGCGCCATGCCGCGCTCGTACTTCCAGGTCTTTTTCTCCTTGCCTTCGACGTCGAGGACCATCGTCAGGCCGGGCAGCAGGTACGCCTTGGAGCGCACCAGGTGCTCGAGCTCGTTCATCGGGATGCTCGGCGAGTCGAAGTACTTCGGGTCGGGCCACAGGCGCACGCTCGTGCCGGTGCGCTTCTCCTTCGCCTTCTCGCTCTTCAGCTTCTGCTTGAGCTCGCCGCCCTCGAAGGCGATGGTGTATTTCTGCCCGTCCCTGAAGACCGTGACCTCGCAGCGCTTCGAGAGCGCGTTCGACACCGCGACGCCGACGCCGTGCAGGCCGCCGGAGATGTGGTACGCGCCGTCGCCCGCGCGCGAGAACTTGCCGCCGGCGTGCAGCATGGTGAACGCGACCTCCACCGCCGGCTTCTTTTCTTCCTTGTGCAGGTCGACCGGCACGCCCCGGCCCTCGTCTTCCACTTCGACCGAGCCGTCCTTGTGCAGCGTGACGGTGATCTTGCGGCCGTAGCCGGCGAGCGCCTCGTCGATCGCGTTGTCGATCGCCTCCTGCACGATGTGCAGCGGGTGGACGGTGTGGGTGTACATCCCCGGCATCCGGCGCACGGGCTCGAGGCCCTTCAGCGCCTGGATCGCGGATGCGTCGTAGACGGGTTGCTTAGCCATGGATTTAGGCTTTCACGGGGGCCAAACCCCTAGATATTGTAGTCCGCGCCTCGTCGAGGTCGAAATCGGCCTGCAGCCGCATCCAGAAGCGCTCGGAGTTGCGGAAGCGGCGCGCGAGGCGGATGGCGGTGTCGGCGCTGATGCCGCGCTTGCCGAGGATGATCTCGTTGACGCGCCGCGGCGGGACGCCGAGGTCGCGGGCCAGGGCGTTCTGCGACAGGCCGGTGGGCTGCATGAACTGCTCGAACAGCACCTTCCCCGGGTGGGGGCTTCTCTGTTTTTTCATCTTATGACGGGACCCGTTATATAACGGATTCCGTCATAGCGCAAGCCCTACCTGCGATAAGCCTCGCGGAAGGCGAGCAGGCTCGCGGCGATGGAGGCGGCGAGCGGCGCCTCCTCCCAGCGCTGCAGCAGCTCCTTTTGCAGCCGAAGCGCCTTCGGATCCGCGGCAAGGAGCAGCTCCACCACCGCCTCCGCGTCGCCGATCTTCTCGATCAACCCCCACTCGAGCGCGCGGCGCGCGTCGATCGCCTCGCCGGTGAGCACCATCCAGGCGGCGCGCCCCGAGCCCATGAGGCGCGGCAGCAGCGCCGCTTCGACGACCGACGGGATGCCGATCTTCACCTCGGGCATGGCGAACCTGGTGCCTTCGGCGGCTACGCGCAGGTCGCACGCGGCGGCGATCTCGAGGCCCGCGCCGATCACCGCGCCGTGGAGCTGCGCCACGACCGGCAGCGGCAGCGCGCGGATCGCGCGGCAGACGCGGTGGATCTTCTCGACGAACGCCGGCGCGCTCGCCTCGTCGAGCGCCTTCAGCTCGTTGACGTCGGCGCCGCCGCAGAAGGCACGGCCGCGGCCGGCGAGGACGACGACCCGGAGCAACGGGTCTTTCCCCGCCTTTTCGATGCAGGAACCCAATTCGTCGAGAACCGGCGTACTGAGCGCATTGGCCTTCTCAGGGCGGTTGAGGAAGACGCGCGCTATCGCGCCAGCGCTTTGGAGCTCGACCATTCCCTAACATACCGCGCCGCGAACTCCTGCGGCGCGAGCGGCCGCGCGAAAAAGTAGCCCTGCCCCTCGTGGCAGCCGCAGCCGAGGAGATAGTCGGCCTGCTCGCGCGTCTCGACCCCCTCGGCGATCACCCGCAGGCCGAGGCCGTGCGCCATGCCGACCACGGCCTCCGCGATGGCGCGATCGTCCGCGTCCGCGGGAAGGGCCGTCACGAACGAGCGGTCGATCTTCAGCTTGTCCACGGGCAGGCGCTTCAGGTACGAAAGGCTGGAATACCCGGTGCCGAAGTCGTCGATGGACACGCGCACGCCGAGCCCGCCCACCTCCTCGAGCGTGCGGCGCACCTGCTCGAAGCCGGCCATGAGGACGCTCTCGGTCACTTCGAGCTCGAGCAGATCGGGCGGCAGGGCGAAATCGGCGAGCGCGCGCTTCACCCGCGCGGCGAATCCGGGATCGCGGAACTGCAGCGCCGACACGTTGACCGCGGCCGGCACGCCGGCGAGGCCCGAGCGCAGCCACTCGGCGCGCAGGCGGCAGGTTTCGCGCAGCATCCATTCCCCGAGCGGCCCGATGAGGCCGGAATCCTCCGCCACCGGGATGAACTGCGCCGGGCTTACCGCGCCGCGCCCGCCGTCGGTCCAGCGCGCGAGCGCTTCCATGCCGCTCAGCGCGCCGCTCGAGAGCTCGACCTGCGCCTGCAGCGCGAGATGGAGCCGGCCGCCGCGCAGCGCCTGGCGCAGCGCCGCCTCGAGCTCCATGCGCTCGGTGACGCGGCGCGTCATCTCGGGCGCGTGGAAACGCACGCCGTCGCGCCCGGCCTCCTTGGCCGCGTACATCGCGGTGTCGGCGTTGCGCAGCAGCGTCTCGAAATCCGCGCCGCTCTCCGGGGCGAGCGCCACGCCGATCGAGCTGCTCACCGGGATCTCGCGCTCGCCGAGCACGACCGGCTCGCGCATGGCGGCCACGAGCCCGAGCGCGGCGCGCGCCGCGGCGTCGCGGTCCGCGACCGACGGAAGGAGCACGGTGAACTCGTCGCCGCCCTGGCGCGCCACCAGCCCGGCGCCGTGCAGCGCGTCCTCCAGGCGCCGCGCCGAGCGGCGCAGCACCTCGTCGCCGGCCGCATGGCCGAGCGAGTCGTTCACCTGCTTGAAGCGATCCAGGTCCACGAGCAGGAGCGCCACGCCGCGGCCGCCCGCGCGCACGAGCGCCTGCGCGGTGCGCTCGGCCAGCAGGGCGTGGTTGGGCAGGTCCGTGAGCGCGTCGTAGTGCGCGAGATGCCGGATGCGCTGCTCCGCCGCCCGGCGCTTGCGGTAGAGGTGGTAGGCGGTGGCAAGAAGCGCGAGGTACCCGGCGGCGAGCAGGTACGCCGTCAGGAGAAGCGCGTTGAGCAGCTCCTTGCCGCCCGGGCCGTTGAAGACGGCGAGCATCCTTGCAGCATAATATTTCCACCATGGCGGCCTTGACCCAGATCAATCGCGACGCGCTTCGCAAGGTGAGCAGCGCGACCCTCACCACCGTGCTCTTCAAGCGCGGCTTGCGCAACGTCTTCATCCAGGGCGTGTT
>DASRFM010000027.1:0-4615 GCA_035651575.1 Burkholderiales bacterium
CTTCCTCACGCCCACCTGCCCGGGCTGCGCGCTCAAGATGATCTCGCGCAAGAGCACCAAGGACGGCCGCAAATACTGGGGCTGCCGCAACTACCCGCGCTGCAAGCACACGCTCGTCGCCGTACCCGCATAGCTAGCGCCCGCTCCCGCGACAGGCTTCTCGTCCCGGCGCGCTATATCGCGACCATGCACCTCGCGTTCTGGGTTCTCGCGGCGGTGACGGCCGTGGCCCTGGCGGTGAGCGCCAATCGCGTTCGCTAGACTGGCCGGACTCCAGGCGGTCTGAGGTCAGCGACCGCGGCGCGCGGTCCGCTTGCCGCCACGCCCGCGCACGCGATATTGCGCAGCGGGCTCGCGAATCAGAAGCTCGCTCGGGATACCGAGTTTCTCGTGCAGCGCGCGCACCATCGCAAGCGTGAGAGCCCGCTTCCGCGAAAGAATCTCCGACGCCCGGTTCTTCCCGCCGACGATTGCCGCGATGTCGGCCTGACGCAGGCCCTGCTCCTCCATGCGGAAGAGGATCGCTTCGATCGGGTCAGGCTTTCGGAACTCGAACCGCTCCTTCTCGTAGTCGTCGATGAGCTTCGCAAGCAGCTCGAGCCGTGCGCCAGCGCTGCTGTCCGGCTTCGGGTCGCCCTTGGCAAGGCGCCGCGCCTCTTCCAGGTAGCGGCGATGCTGCTCGTCGGTCTTGATGATCCGTAGTTCCATGTCAGCGTCTCTTGTTGCGCTCGTCATACTCCTGGTGCGTGCCTATCCACTCGATCACGATGACGCCTGTCCTGTACGCCACCGTCACCTCGAGCCGGTACGCGTTGCCCTTCACGTTGAAGATCACCATTCCGTCCGGCAGGAAGCTTGCGCTCGCGTAACGCCGGCGAATGTCCTGCGGCGTACTCCACGCCGCGCTTTCGACGTCGGTGAGCCAGTTCTCGATCCAGCCGCGGGCATCGGTGTGCTTGCGGCAGAACCGCTCGAGCCGCTTGCGGTCGAGTACTTTCATCCATGCTTGCTGATCGGAAACGGCAATTTAGCATGAAGTTCCCATTTTGGGAACCAGCACGCCGTTAGCCGAGGCCTTTTACGTGACCCGCGGCACACACCGGTTGCTGCGCTGGCAATACCCGTGAAGGAAGCGCGGGCGCTCGCGCACGGCAGTTGCTTAGTTCAGCCATCGGTGCAACCGCATCGACTCCCCGAAAGGAAACACCATGATGAACACGAATATCCGCGAGCACATGAAGGTCATCGGCTCGGATCGCCAGCCCGTCGGCACCGTGGACCACGTAGAAGGCGAGCGCATCAAGCTCGCGAAGAACGATCCGCAGGCAGGTGGGGAGCATCACTACATCCCCGCCGACTGGGTCGAGCGCGTGGACGGCGAGCAGGTCTACCTGCGACAGAAAGCACAGGAAGTGCGCAGGCAGTGGCAGACGCAGTAACGACTCGGCTCGCGTAGCCCACTTCGCCGCGCGGGCACACACATCATCAGTGCAAACAAGGCGGCGCATCCTCGCGCCGTCCAACTACGCAAGGAGATTCAAATGGCTATTACCCACACCGAACCGCACGCCGTCGGCGCGGGCAGCGCCCGCGGCATGAACGCAGTCGACTGGATCGCGATGATCCTGCTCATCGTCGGCGGCGTGAACTGGGGCCTGGTCGGCCTCGCCAACTTCGACCTCGTCGCCACGCTCTTCGGCGACGGCTCTGCTTTCTCGCGCATCGTCTATATCCTCGTCGGCCTCGCCGCGCTGTGGTGCCTGTACACCGCGACGAAGCTGGGTAGCCGCGAGCGCTACGCCTGAGCTCGTCAAGGGGTCGAGGCCTAAGCCGCCTCGACCCCGAGCAGCAGTTCGTCTGATGGACCTATTCGCAGCCTTATTTGCGGCGTCGATGCCGCGTTTCATACACCACGAAAGAGAAAACCATGTCAAAAACGCAAGCCAAAGTCCCCACCGCCCTGGCGCTCCTGAAGGAAGATCACGACAAGGTGAAGGAGGCGTTCGAGCAGTTCGAGAAAATGGATCGCTCCGACGTCGAGCGCTGCCGCGAGCTCGTCGAGCGCGTCTGCGCCGATCTGCGCATGCACACCACTCTTGAAGAGGAGATCGTCTACCCCGCGGTACGCGAAGCGATCGACGACGAGGACCTCATGAACGAGGCTGCCGTAGAGCACGAGTCGGCGAAGACGCTGATCGCGCAGCTCGAGACCATGGAACCCGACGATCCGAATTACTACGCCACCTTCACCGTGCTCGGCGAGTACGTCATGCACCACGTCGAGGAAGAAGAAGGCGAGATGTTCCCGCAGGCGAAGAAGGCCAAGGACCTCGACCTCGAGGCGCTCGGCGAGCAGATGAAGGCGCGCAAGGAAGAGCTCGCCGCCGAGATGCAGACCTGAAGTCCGGCTCGGCCGATGCACGGTCGATGCAAGCATGGCCGTTTTGCGTGACAACGAGCGGCTCGCGCGTTTCTGCTAGCTCGCGAACAAGGTCGGGCGGCAGATGGACTACTACGCCCACGCGCCGCAGACCGGCGCGGCGATGGGGCATCGCTGCTGCGCGCGCTCGCGCGGACCCGGCCCGCCGCCACGGCGGTCGCTGCCTAGGAACATCGCCGGCCGCCCTCGATGTTGACTTTGGTTGCCGGTCAGGCGACCAGCAACTTGAGCTGCTCGAGGTCGTCCTTCGAAACGCGCCGCTTCGCCTGAAGCACTTCAATGCCTACCACTTGTTTCTTGGCGTTGAAATCGACAACGATGCCGGGCTGTACTTCCTCGGACTCGACTACTTTCGAGTCGTCCAGGCGAAGGTACAGCGCGTCCACCTTCTCGTCATAGCGAATTCTCATGTCTTGCCTCGCTCGCGGCGGTCGAAGTAAGCGGTGACGATGCGCGGTGGTTGCACCAGCGCATTGTAGACCACGCGCAATACTCGACCGTCGCGCTCCGCGATGCGCCCCAGCGCGTGCATCAGCTCAGGATCCGAGCGATCTCGTTCCGTGCGTTCCGGTGCAGCCAATACTCGGATTACCCAGGTAGTCGGGATCTCGCGCTCGGTGAGAACTTCCATCGCGTGATCGCTGAGTTCGTATCCGGGAACGCCCACGGGTCCATCAACGCTTGCGCGATGATCCCGTTGACTCAAGCACGCACACGCTCAACGCGCGGAAGCGCTCCATCGGCAGCGCGACCTCGAGTTCCAGTGGACGGACATCGGCCCATCGCCCCGATGTGGACCTTGGTTGCCGGTCCGAGGGCGCAGTACGCGGGCTCGTTGCCCCTTGTGGCGGCAATGGCCCGGTGGCAGCATGTTTGCGACGATCACCGAATACTTCTTCGCTGCGAGGCGGCCATTTGCCGGCCACCGGCCTCGCTTTATTGCCGTACTTCAAGGAGGTGACCATGCCGTACCGTTTTGATCGAATCGATCCCCGCAAGACGGCGATGATCGTCGTCGACATGCAGAACGACTTCGTCGCGGAGGGCGCGAAGCTGCAGTCGAGGCAGGCCGCCGCGATGGTGCCGAAGCTCGCCGCGACGCTGCGCTTCTGCCGCGAGCAGGGCATCCGCGTCATCTACACCGCGCATGTGCACCGCGAGGACGGCTGCGACATGGGCCTGTACGACGATCTCTACCCGCCGATCGCCGACCGCTCTTCGCTGGTGGACGGCTCGCCCGGCGTGCAGATCTACAAGGAGCTCGCGCCGGCGCCGGGCGAGCATGTCATCAAGAAGCATCGCTACAGCGCGTTTTTCGCCACCGACCTCGACCTCATCCTGCGCGAATGGGGCATCACCTCGGTGGTGATCTCCGGGACGACGACGGAGAACTGCTGCCACGCGACCGCGCGCGACGCCATGTTCCACAACTACAAGGTGGCGTTTCTCGCCGATGCCACCGGCACGTTCGACTACCCCGACGTCGGCTGGGGCGCGATGAGCGCGGCCGAGGTGCACAAGGCCACGCTCACCATCCTCGCCTTCTCGACCGCGCACGTGATGACGGTGGACGAGTTTCGCGCGCTCGTCGGCGCGGAAGCGGCGCGTGCGCGGCAAGCGGACGCGGTTGCTGCGTAAACGCGAGCTCGCGCCACAGCCGGGTCAGAGCTCCGATTCATCGAAGCCGAACGCCTTCATCAGTCTTGGGGGCTCCGACCCGGCCTTTCGCTTGTCGGTGTGGATGGCGAGCCCCGAGCCTACGCCTTCGCCTGCCCGATGACCCGGAGCCAGTTCTCGCCGCTGATCTTGCGCGCGTTCTCCGGCGTGGTGACGCGCCTTATCGCCGCGAAGATCTCGGCGTAGCCGCCGGCGTTCTGCGGCACGGAGCTGCGCCCGCCCACCATGTCGAGGCCGATCGCGACGTGCTCGGCGCCGACCGTCCTGATCACGTAGTCGACCTGCTCGGCCCACTCGTCCGCGGTGGGGACGAACGCCTGCGCCTGCGGATCCTCGCGCCACTCGCCGAGCGCCAGCCAGTGGTCGCGGAAGTCGTGATCCATCTTCTCGATGTACTCGCCGTGGTCGCCCGGCGCGCGGGGCATCGAGGGCCTGTGCCCGACCATCTTGAGCACCGCCTTGCTCGCGCTAGGCGCCTTGTCCGGGTTGTCCGCGAGC
>DASRFM010000028.1:0-71813 GCA_035651575.1 Burkholderiales bacterium
ACGAGTCCACGGTCTACCCCGGCGCGACCGAGGAAGTCTGCGTGCCGGTCATCGAGCGCCATTCGGGCATGACGTGGAAGCGCGATTTCTTCGTCGGCTATTCGCCCGAGCGCATCAACCCCGGCGACAAGGACCATACGCTGACGCGCATCGTGAAGGTGGTGTCGGGCGACACGCCCGAGACGCTCGAGCGGGTCGCGCGAATCTATGCGAGCGTGGTCGAGGCCGGCGTGCACCGCGCGAGCAGCATCAAGGTCGCGGAAGCGGCGAAGGTCATCGAGAACACGCAGCGCGACCTCAACATCGCGTTCGTCAACGAGCTCGCCATCATCTTCGAGAAGCTCGGCCTCGACACGATGGAGGTGCTGAAGGCCGCCGGCACGAAGTGGAACTTCCTGCCCTTCCGGCCGGGCCTGGTCGGCGGGCACTGCATCGGCGTCGACCCCTACTACCTCACGCACAAGGCCGAGCTCGTCGGCTACCACCCCGAGGTGATCCTCGCAGGGCGGCGCATCAACGACGGCATGGGCGCGCACCTCGCGCGCAAGACGGTCCAGCAGATGATCCACGCCGGGCGCAACATCAAGGGCGCGCGCGTCAACGTGCTCGGGCTCACCTTCAAGGAGGACTGCCCGGACATCCGCAACTCGAAGGTGGTGGACATCGTGCGCGAGCTGCACGAGTTCGGCGTGCAGACCTTCGTGCACGACCCGGCGGCGAGCGCCGACGAGGCGCTGCACGAGTACGGCCTGCGCCTCTCGTCGTGGGAGGACCTGCCGGCGGCCGACGCGCTGGTGCTCGCCGTCTCGCACAAGGCGTTCCTCGGCGTGCCGGCGGTGCAGATGCTGAAGAAGATCGTGCGCGGCGGCTGCCTCATCGACGTGAAGTCGGTGCTCGACCCGGCCCCGTTCCAGCACGCCGGAGTGCGCGTGTGGCGGCTCTGAACGCCCTCGCACCCGCGACCAATCCCCAGCCGCGCAGGCTGCGCGTGGGGATCTTCGCCGACACGAGCCTGCAGCCGCGATGGGCGGTGGAGGGCTTCGGGCGCCTCGCCGGGTCGGACTTCGCCGAGATCGTCGCGATCTGTTGCGCCGACCTCGCGCCGCCGTCCGCGCCGTGGGCGTGGCGGCTCTACGACCGCCTGGACCGCGCCGCCTTCGGCGCGGGCCGCGATCCCCTCGAGCTCGCGGACCTCTTGCGCCTGCCGCACCACAAGCGTCTGCACTGCACCTCCGAAGGCGACGTCCTCGCGCTCGACCTCGACGTCGCCTTCGCCCTGGGCGGCGTCGACGATGCGGCGCTCGAGGGCCTCGCGCACTACGGGGTCTGGCGCTACTGCTTCGGCGAGCAGCGCCACGGCGAGCAGGCCCTCGCCGGGCTGGAAGAGGTCGTGCGCGGCCTGCCGGTCAGCGCCTCCGGGCTCAAGGTGCGCCTCGCGGGCGGCGGCTCGCGGCTCGCCTACCAGTCCTGGTCGCGCACGTATCCCTTTTCCGTGGCGCGCAACCGGGCGCAGCTCCTGCGCAAGACCGGGGAATTCGCCGCGCGCGCGCTGCGCGAGCTGCATCGCTCGGGCCGCGGCTGGCTGGAGCAGTGCAAGCCGGTCGCCGAGGCGCCGCCGGCGCCGGCGAAGCCGGCCCTCGCGCCGATCCTCGGCCGCATCGCGCGCCGCGGCGTGCAGAAGGCGCTCAACGTCGAGCAGTGGTTCCTCGCCTACAGGATGAATGAGCGGCCCTCCGGCAAGGCGGTGAGCGCGGACCTCGACGGGTTCACGCGCCTGATGCCGCCGAAGGACCGCTACTGGGCGGACCCGTTCGTGCTGGAGAAGGGCGGGCGCTACTTCGTGTTCTTCGAGGAGCTCGTGTTCCGCGCCGGCAAGGCGCACATCTCGATGCTCGAGATCGGCGCCGACGGCCGCGCCGGCCCCGCGGTGAAGGTGCTCGAGCGCGACTATCACCTGTCGTACCCGTTCGTCGTCGAGCACGACGGCAGCCTCTACATGATCCCGGAGACCGCGCAGAAGGGCACCGTCGAGGTCTACCGCTGCGTGGATTTCCCGCTGTCGTGGCGCCAGGAGCGCGTGCTCTTCTCCGGCGTGCACTGCGTCGACGCGACGTTCCACCACGGCTCCGGCCGCTGGTGGATGTTCGGCAACGTCGCGGCGGCGGGCTCGGCGGTCTACGACGACGAGCTCCACATCTTCCACGCCGAGCGCCTGCTCGGCGAATGGCAGCCGCACCTGCGCAACCCGGTGAAGTCCGACGCGCGCGGCGCGCGCCCGGCCGGCAAGCTCTACTGGCACAACGGCGCGCTCTACCGCCCGGCGCAGATCTGCGCGCCGCTCTACGGCTCGGGCCTGTCCATCAACCGCGTGCTGCGGCTCACCACGCGCGACTACGCCGAGCGCCAGGTGGAGCGCATCCTGCCGCCGCAGGGGCAGGGGCTGCTCGGCCTGCACACGGTCAACCGCGCGGGCGCGCTCACGGTGGTGGACGCCTTCGTCCGCCGGCGCAGGTTCTGACATGGCGCAGGCGCTCTCGCGCATCGTCATGCTCGGCGCTGCGGCGCAGGACTGCGGCGCTCCCGCGGCGGTGCTCGAGGCCTGGCGCGGCGAGGGCCTCTTCGAGCGCTGGCCGATCGAGATCGTTGCGGCGCGCGACGCCCGGGCTTTCCTCTCCTTCTCGTCCCTGCTGCTGCGCGAGCGCGGCCTGGCGGTGCACGCGCACGCTTCCGCACGCACGCTGTGGCGCGATGCGCCTTTTGTCGCCGCGGCGCTCGCGGCGCGGGCTCCGCTCGTCCTGCAGTTCCACGGCGGTGGCCTCGAGCGCGCCTACGATGCCGCGAGCGGTCCCGTGCGCGCGGCGTTCCATGCCGCGCTCGAGCGCGCGGCCGCGGTCGTCGTTCCCACGGAATCGCTGAAGGGCTGGCTCGCGCGCCTGTCGCGCGGCGCGCCGGTGTCGTGCATCCCGAGCCCGGTGCGCCTGCCCGCGCTCCATGGCGACGCCGAGCGCGGCAACCTCGTGCTGTTCCTCGGCCGCCTCGAAGCGGCGAAAGGCGTCTTCGATCTGCTGGAGGCGCTCGCCGCGCTGCGCAGCTGCGTGCCCGAGCTGCGCCTGGTGTGCGCAGGCGAGGGCGACCAGGGCGCGCTCGCGCGCTACGCCGAGCGCCTCGGCATCGCCGAGGCGGTCAAGCTCACCGGCCGGGTCGGGCCCTCGGGCAAGCGCGCGCTCTTCGAAAGCGCCGCCGCGTTCGCGGCGCCGTGCTACGAGGCCGGGCTGCCGCTCGCCCTGCTCGAGGCGATGGCCGCCGGCGTGCCGGCCGTCGCGAGCCCGGTGGGCGGCATCCCGGAGGCGCTCAACGACGGCGTGAGCGGATTCCTCGTCGCACCGGGCGACACGGCCACGCTCGCGCGGCAGCTCAAGCGCGTGCTCCTCGACCGCGAGCTCGCGGCGCGCGTCGCGGCCGCGGCACGCGCCTCGGTCCGCCGGCGCCACGCTCCCGAGCGCTCGCTCGCGCAGATCGAGGACCTGTACGCCGGCCTCGGCGTGCGGCCCGTCGCCGCGCCGCGGCGCGAAACGCCGCTCAGGAAAGCCGCATGAGCGCGCCGCGTCCTACCGTCGTCGTCCTCGGGCCGAGCCGCTCGGCGCTGAGCGGGGTCACCACCCACGTGAACCTGCTGCTCGGCTCGCCGCTTGCAGCCGAATACGCGCTCGCCCACTTCCAGGTGGGCAGCGAAGGACGCAGCGAGAGCGCGCTGGCGAAGCTCCTGCGCCTCGCGGCGAGCCCCTTCCAGCTCGCCGCCGAGATCGTGCGGCTCGATGCCGCGGTGGTGCACATCAACTCTTCCCTCAACAAGGCGTATTGGCGCGACCTGATGTATCTCGCGGTCGCGAGGCTCCTCGGCGCGCGCGTGGTGTACCAGGTCCACGGCGGCGACCTGCCCCTGGCCTTCTGCCGCAACGCCTTCTCGAGGAGATTCCTGAAGGCCACGCTCGCGGCTGCCGACGCCGTGGTCGTGCTCGCGAGCAAGGAGCTCGCCGCCTATCGCGCGTTCCTTCCGGGGCGCAACGTGCTCGCGCTGCCGAACGGCATCGATTGCGTGCCGTTCACCCGGTACAACCGCGTGACCAGCCGCCCCGGCGCGCCGCTCAAGCTCGCCTACATCGGGCGGCTCGCGCGCGAGAAGGGGCTCTTCGAGGCGATCGACGCGCTCGCGCTCGTACGCTCGCTCGGCATCGAGGCGAGGCTCGTCGTCGCGGGCGGCGGCCCGGAGGAGGCTGCGCTGCGCGCGCGCGTGCGCGAGCACGCGCTCGGGGACGCCGTGAACTTCACCGGTCCGGTCGCCGGCGAGCACAAGGCGCTCCTTCTCAGCCAGTCGGACCTCCTCCTGCTGCCGAGCTACGCGGAGGGCCTGCCCTACGCGCTGCTCGAGGGCATGGCGGCGGGCGCGGTGCCGATCGCGACCCCGGTCGGCGCGATCCCGGACGTGATGACCGACGGCGTGCACGGCCTTCTGGTCCCGCCGCGCGACTCGGATGCGATTGCGCAGGCCGTGGCGCGCCTCGCCTCGGAGCGCGCGCTCCTTGCGCGCATGAGCGCCGCTTCGCGGCGGCGCGTGAGCTCGGCCTATTCCATCGAGCGGCTCGCCTCGGATTTCGCCGCTCTCTATTCCGCGCTGTGCGCCGACCGGGCGCCGAGCGCGGCTCTCTGAAGGGAAAGAACCATGTGTGGCATCGCCGGCTGGATCACGGGTCCCCGCAACGCGCCGCCGGACGGCGCGGTGCTGCCGATGCTGGAAGCGCTCGCGCACCGCGGGCCCGACGGGGCCGGTGCCTGCTCGTTCGTCGACGCGGCGAGCGGGCAGCGCATCGTGCTCGGCCACCGGCGGCTCGCCATCATCGACCCGCAGGGCTCGCCGCAGCCGATGTGCGACGAGGCCGCCGGCCTCGGCCTCACCTTCAACGGCGAGATCTTCAACTTCCGCGAGCTGCGCGCGGAGCTCGAGAAGCGCGGCTACCGCTTCTCGCGCGATTCCGACACGGAGGTGCTGCTGCGCGCCTACCAGCACTGGGGCACGAAGGTCGTGCAGCACCTGCGCGGCCAGTTCGCCTTCGCGATCTGGGACGCGCGCGAGGAGCGGCTGCTGCTCGCGCGCGACCGCTTCGGCGAGAAGCCGCTCTACCTGTACGAGTCGGGCGGCGCGCTCTTCTTCGCCTCCGAGATCAAGGCGCTGCTCAAGGCGCCGGGGGTCGATCCCGGCGTCGACCTGAGCGCGGTGTGGGATTGCCTCGCCTACCGCTACGTGCCGGGCCCGCGCACGCTCTTCCAGGGCATCCGCAAGCTGCCGCCGGCGACGCTGGCGGTCTGGCAGCTCGGCCGGCTGCGCGAGACGCGCTACTGGACGCCCCCCGACAAGAATTTGAACAAGAGCAAATCAAAGGAGAACCCGCTCGAGGGCTTCAAGGCGCATCTCGAGGAAGCGGTGAAGCTGCAGATGGTGAGCGACGTGCCCTTCGGCGCGTTCCTCTCCGGCGGCCTCGACTCGAGCACCATCGTCGCGCTCATGAGCCGGCACAGCAGCCGGGTGAAGACCTTCTCCGTGGGCTTCGCGGAGGACCGCTATAGCGAATTGCCCTACGCCGCGCAGATAGCGAAACACTTCGGCACCGAGCACCACGAGATCGTGGTGTGTCACGAGGATTTGATACAACGGCTGCCGGCCCTCGTCGCCTTCCGCGACGCGCCGGTCTCCGAGCCCTCCGACATCCCGATCCACATGCTGGCCGGCGAAGCGCGCAAGAGCGTGAAGATGGTGCTGACCGGGGAGGGCAGCGACGAGATCCTCGGCGGCTATCCGAAGCACGTCATGGAGCGCTTCGCCTGGGGCTTCCAGGGCGTGCCGAGCCTCGTGAGCCTCGTCTCGCCGCTCGTGCAGGCGCTGCCCTTCGGCTTCCGGCGCGTGAAGACGGCGGTCGCGGCGCTCAACATCCGCGACTGGCGCAGCCGCTACGTGCGCTGGTTCGGCGCGCTCGATATGGCGGGCCGCGAGCGGCTCAGCGTCCTCGGCCTGAACGGCAGCCATGTGGTGGACTGCATGCCGCCGTTCGACGCCGAGCCGGCGAACTCCAGCCTGCGGCGCATCCTGTATTTCGACCAGACGAGCTGGCTGCCCGACAACCTGCTGGAGCGCGGCGACCGCATGACCATGGCCGCCTCGCTGGAGGCGCGCGTCCCGTTCCTCGACCACAAGCTCGCCGAGTACGTGTCCTCGCTTCCCGATGCGCTGCGCGTGCGCGGCCTCACCACCAAGTGGATCCTGCGCCAGGCGGGGCGCGCGCTCCTGCCGGCGCGCATCCTCAAGCGCCCGAAGGTCGGCTTCCGCGTGCCGGTGAACGAGTGGTTCCGCGGCCCGATGCGCGACTATCTCCTCGAGCACCTGCGCGGCTCGGGCTCGCTCACGCGACGCTACTACGACCCGGCGGCGCTCGACCGCGTGCTGGACAACCACCTCGAAGGCCGCCAGAACCAGGAAAAGCTTCTTTGGACGCTTCTCAACCTCGAGATCTGGCACCGGCAATACCGGCCGGCCTGAGCGCCAAGCTGCGCTGGCGGCTGAACCGCCTGCGCTGCATGACGCCGCTCGAGGTCGCGCACCGGGCCGCGCGCGCGCTGCAAGCCCGCGCCGAGCGCGCGGGTCTTTTCCCGCTCAAAGTTCCAACCCCCAGCCTTGCGCGTCCCTCTCAGCGCTGGGTGCACGTCACGGCACGGGTCGCGCCCGGGCCCTATCTCGCCGCCGCGGACCGCATCGCCGAGGGCTGGCTCGACATCTTTGCCCTGAAGGGCGTGGACTTCGGCTCGCCGCCCCGCTGGAATCGCGACCCGAAGACCGGCATCGAGGCGCCGCTCACCTTCGGCAAGCTGCTCGACTACCGCGACCCCGACGTGGTCGGCGACATCAAGTACCTGTGGGAGCCGAACCGGCACCTGCACCTCGTCACGCTGGCGCAGGCCTACGCGCTCACCCGCGAGCGCCGCTACGCGGACGCGATCGCCGAGCAGCTGCAGAGCTGGTTCATCGCCTGCCCGTATCCGCTGGGCGCGAACTGGTCGAGCTCGCTCGAGCCGGCGCTGCGGCTGCTCAACTGGTCGATCGCCTGGCAGCTCGTCGGCGGCGCGCACGGCGAGCTGTTCGAGAAGGACCCCGCGCTGCGCGACGCCTGGCTGCGCTCGGTCTACCAGCACGCCGAGTTCATCCGCGGCTGGCTGTCGCTGCATTCCTCCGCGAACAACCACCTCATCGGCGAGGCGGCCGGCCTCTTCGTCGCCGGCGTCACCTGGCCGCACTGGCCGCGCGCGGAGCTCTGGGCGCGCGCCGGCAAGCGCATCCTCGAGCGCGAGATCCTGATGCAGAACGCCCCCGACGGCGTGAACCGGGAGCAGGCGATCGCCTACCAGCAGTACGAGGCCGACCTGCTGATGCTTTGCCTGCTCGCCGGCAAGTCGAACGGGCAATGGTTCTCGCCGGCGTACGAGTCGCGCCTGGAGGCGATGCTCGACTTCATCGCCTCGATCATGGACGCCGGTGGCAACGTGCCGATGTTCGGCGACTCCGACGACGGCTGCGCGGTGCGCCTCTCGCAGGGCGAGGCCTTCTGCCCCTTCCGCTCGGTGCTCGCGACCGGCGCGGTGCTCTTCCGCCGCGGCGACTTCAAGCGCAAGGCGCGCCGCCTCGACGACAAGAGCCGCTGGCTCCTCGGCGCGACGGCCGACCAGCAGTTCGAGGCGCTCGACGCGCACAAGAGCGCGCTGCCGCCGCGGCAGCAGTTTCCCGAGGGCGGCTACTACATCCTCGGCGCGGGGCTCGACCAGCCCGACGAGATCCGCGTCGTCGCCGATGCCGGGCCGCTCGGCTACCGCTCGATCGCGGCGCACGGGCACGCGGACGCGCTTTCCTTCACCCTCTCGATCGGCGGGCACGAGTTCCTCGTCGATCCAGGGACCTACGCCTACCACACGCACGGCCGCTGGCGGCAATACTTCCGCGGCACGGCGGCGCACAACACGGTGCGCATCGACGGCCTGGACCAGTCGGAGCCCGGCGGCAGCTTCCTGTGGCTGCGCCACGCCCGCGCCGGCTGCAGCCTGTGGCTCTCGTCCGCGGCGAAGGACACCTTCGAGGGCTGGCATGACGGCTACATGAGGCTCGAGGACCCGGTGAAGCACCGCCGCCTCCTCGAGCTCGACAAGCGCGCGCGGCGCCTCCTCGTCGAGGACACGCTCGAGATGGCGGAGGAGCACGACGTGGAGCTCTTCTTCCACTGCGCCGAGAAGTGCCGCGTCGACGCGGTGCCGGGCGGCTACGTCCTGTGCCGCGAAGGCATCGCGGTGAGCCTCGCGCTGCCGCAGGGCGGCACGAGCGAGCTGCTGCGCGGCAGCGTCGCCCCGATCGCGGGCTGGGTCTCGCGCGCCTTCGACCTGCGCCAGCCCGCGACCACGATCGCGTGGCGCGCGCGCCTCGCGGGGCGCGCGGTGTTGCGCACCGAGATCGCCATCCGCAACGGCCGCTGAGCGGTACGCTGCTTGCAACCGCGCTGCGGGTTCGTGGCGGAGGCAGGCAGCAAATGCAGAACAAGGACACGGCGCAGACGCGCACCCTCAAGCGCGCGCTGCACATCGCGGGCGGAGAAGAAAAGCTCGCCCGCATCCTGAAGTGCGATGCGGCGCAGCTGCGCCGCTGGCTCGCGGGCGACGAAGAGACTCCGTCCGGCGTCTATCTGAAGGCGCTCGACGTCGTTTCGCACGGTCCCGGCTGAAATTCCTACACTGCGGACATTGGCGACAACCGATCCGCGATCCGCACTACAGACGGACGATGCAGGCGCCGTGCAGCATCCGGGCGTGCCCGACATCTGCCCTTCGACTGCAAAAAACTCGCACATCTACGTGCGGACCCTCCACGACGCCTGCCTCGCGCTCGGCGGCGAGCACAAGCTCGCCGAGTACCTCGGCGTCGAGGTCGCGCTGGTGAGCGACTGGCTGAACGGCGTGGGCCATCCGCCCGACGCCGTCTTCCTGCGCTGCGCCGACCTGCTGCACTCGCGCCGCTACGGCCCGGACTGAGCGCGTAGCCGAACAAGCGAACTGCGTGTCGCGCAGAGCAAGATTTTTCCGCGCGCCGCGCTATGCGCGATCACGCCGTCTATAGTCCTGACGCAGTTCCACCGAAAGGAGACGACATGATGCAGCAGCAGCAGACCTACTTCCTCGAGTTCTACCGCGCCGGCTTGCGCGCGGCCACCGACATCATGAAGGCGTCGTTCGAGAACGCCCAGAACCTGCACACGCAGCAGATCGAGGCGCTGCGCGGCGCGCTCGAGGAGAACGCGCGCTCGGCGCGCGAGCTGACCGAGGCAAAGAGCATGGACGAGATGCTGGCGCTGCAGGCGGGTATGGCGCGCTCGCAGCTCGAGCGCTCGGCGGAGTTCTGGACGCGGCTGTGGCGCGCGGCAGGCGAGGGACAGGTCGCGCTCATCGGCCAGGTGCAGAGCCAGGTGGGGCAGCTCGCCTCGCGCGGCGCCGAGAACACGGCGCGCTTCTCGCCGCCGATGGAGGTGCGCAAGGAGCAGCACCACGCGCCCCAGCGCAAGAGCGCCTGAGCGCAGCAGAAACGGAAACGCCCGCGCGCGGCGGGCGTTTCCGGAAAGCGGAGGAAAACCTAGCGAACGCCCGGGCGGCCGGCGGCCCACCAGATCACGCCGACGACGATCGCGATCACGAGCACCGTGCCCCAGCCGTGCAGCCCGCCCGCGGGCAGCGTGTCGATGCGCTGCGCGAGGGCGCCCACTTCCTCGTCGGTCATCGCGTTGACGCGGTCCTTGGCGGATTTCGCGTCGGTGCCGAACGCCTGCAGCTGGCCGGCGACGTCCTGGCGCTCGAGGAACGAGAGCACCTTGCCGCGGTCGGACTGCGCCTGGCTGGCCGTCACCTGGGCGGTTCCGATCATGCTCGCCTGCGCCATCTGGAACGGCGACCAGGCCATCAGCACGATCAGCAGACGGCACAGCGTACTGGTGATGAGACGCTTCATGAACGACACTCCTTTCCGGGTTGGTTGGCGCCGCCCTGCGCCTTGCGGCGCACGGGACATGCGCCGAGGGGACTAGCAATCCCCGTTCCGCGCCCGGTCTCTCTTCAGGCGCCGCCGCCGGGCGCCCGCGTTTGAAACGTTTCAAGGCAATCCTTGTAAAGCCTGCCCTGTGCGGCAAGCTTCATGCCCGCTTCTCCCCGTCGGGCAGCGGCTGCATGTCCTCGAAGCGCGGATCGGAAGTCACCTCGTCGTAGTAGTACCTGTTTTTCAGCGTGCCCGCCCGGCGCAGCCTGCGGCGGTCCAGCTTCAGGTAGATCGGCGCACGCACGCCGGCGAGGTCGATCCAGCCGAGGACGAGCCGCGGCTCGCCCTGCACGAACACGAGCTCCGACACGCGCCGGAACGCGCGCCGGCCGATGCGATGGCGGTGGATCACCTGCACGCCGGCGCGGATGCGCTTGCGGTTCTCCACTAGGTGCCGGAGCTCCGCGCCTCGACCTGCGACTCCACTTCCTCGGTCGTGGACTGGAGGCGCTTGTCCGCCGCGAACGCTTGCCCGGCGTGGCAGCGAAAGCGGACGACGCATCCTTCGCCGCCGGAGGCGTCGAAAAGCACGCTGTCCTTCTTTGCCGCCATGGCCTGCCCGAGCAAGCAGCGCTCCGGGTCGCCCGGCCGGCTAGGTCGAGGTCGTCTGCAGGTCGTCCGCGGTGAGGATGACGCCGCTCGCCTGGCCGCGCGCATCGCGAAGCTGCGCGCAGCCGATGCGGCATTTGAACGTCCTGCCGCGGCGGTTGACGGCATCGACGACGAGCTCCTCCTGGCGCTGCCCGTCGCTCTCGAGGCAGGCGCGCATCGCGGGCCGCAGCCGATCCATCGGCAGGCCGATGTCGAGCGCGAAGAGCGACTTGCCGCGCGCCTCGGCCGGCTGCACGCCCCAGAACTCCTCGGCGGTCGCGTTCCAGAGAAGGACCTCGAAGGCGCGGTTCACCGCGATGGTGGCGCCGCGCTGGCCGCCGAGGACGGACGACAGGAAGGCGTTCAGGTCGGAAACCTCCTCGGTGCGCACGCGCAGCTCCTCGTTCACGGACTGCAGCTCCTCGTTGGCCGACTGCATCTCCTCGTTCATCGTCTCGAGCTCCTCGTTGGTCGACTGGAGCTCCTCGTTGGTGGTCTCGAGCTCCTCGTTCGAGGACTGCAGCTCCTCGTTGGTGGTCTCGAGCTCCTCGTTGGTCGACTGCAGCTCCTCGGTCGTCGTCTGCAGCTCCTCGCGCGCGTCGCGCAGCTCCTCGCGCAGCTTCGCCTGCGTCGTGCCGTCGAGGAAAGTGACGCTCGTGCCGAGCGGGAGGGAGCCGCCGTCCCAGAGCGGCCCCACCACAACATCGAAGAACTGCGCGCCCTCGGCGAAGCGCCGCTCCACGCCGCTCTGGGTCACCGGGCGGCGCTCCGCGTGCGCCTGCTCGATGAGCGAGCGCAGCTCGACGGGGCGGTAGGAGATTTCCAGGTCCTGCAGCGGCCGGCCGACGTCGCGCGAGTGCAGCGAGAAGAGCAGCCGCGCGCGCTTGTTCGCGGAGGCGAGCAGGCCGTTCGCGTCGACGACGATGCGCGCCACGGGCGATTCCTCGTGCGCCTGCTCCATCAGGAGAAGCCTGCTGTCCATTTCGACGCCTCCTCTGGCGCTCGGGCGCTCCGGCAGGGCCTCGCGCGCGGGCACCCGCTCGAAGATGCGGCATTTCAGGTCGAGCGGCTTGAACAGGGTGGCGTGGCTGAGCAGCATCTCGGCCTTCCCCATGAAGAGGAAGGCGCGGCGCTCCGGCTCGCCGCCGAGCGCATAGTGGAAGCGCTGCAGCACGCCCGCCTGCGTCTCGGAGTTGAAGTACATGAGCGTGTTGCGGCACACCAGGAGGTCGAGCCGCGAGATCGGCGCGTCCTGCAGCAGGTCGTGCCTGCCGAAGATGATGGCGCGGCGCAGGTCGTTGCGAAAGACGTAGTGGCCGTCCTGCGGCACGAAGTACTTCTGCCGCTGCGCGGCGGAGACGTTCTCCATCACTTTTGCGTCGTAGGTCGCGCGGCGCGCCTCGCCGAGCGCATGCTCGTCCACGTCGGTGGCGTAGATCTTCACGCGCTCGCGGAACGCCTCCTCGCCCAGCGCCTCGGCGAGCAGGATGGCGACGCTGTAGGGCTCCTCGCCCGAGGCGCAGCCCGCGGACCACACCCGCACCGCCTCGTCGGACGACTTGCCCTTCAGCACGGCCGGGATCGCCTCGCGCCCGAGCAGCTCCCACGCCGCCGGGTCGCGGAAAAACGCCGTCACGTTGATCAGGACTTCGTTGAAGAGGTGGCCGAACTCCTCGGGATGCAGCTCGAGGTGGTCGCGGTACTCGTCGAACCCGGCGATCGAGACCGCCTGCATGCGCTTCGTCACGCGCCGCACGAGGCTCGGCCGCTTGTAGCCGGTGAAGTCGAAGCCGCGGCTCTTCTGGAGGAAGGCGAGCAGCGCCTCGAACTGCGCCTCGCCGCCGCCGCTCACGGCGCCTCTCCGCGCAGCAGCGCCTGCAGCGCCGGCGCGATCCTGTCGAGCGGCAGGACGAAATCCGCGCTGCCGGTGCGCGCGGCCGCGCCCGGCATGCCGAAATACTGCGACGTCTGCTCGTCCTGCGCGATCACCTTGCCGCCCGTCTCCTTGATGGCCCGCACGCCCATGGCGCCGTCGCTGCCGGAGCCGGAAAGTACCACGGCGATCGCGCGCGAGCGGTAGGCGGCGGCCACCGACTCGAACAGCAAGTCCGCCGAGGGACGCACGAAGTGCACGAGCTCGGTGCGGGTCAGGGCGAGCACGCCTTCGGCATTGACGAGCAGGTGATGGTCCGGCGGCGCGACATAGGCGCTGCCCGCGGCGATCACCTCGCCCGCCGCCGCCTGCTTCACCCGAAGCGGGCTGCGCTTCTGGAGCAGTTGCGCGAGGACGCTGCGGTGGTGCGGGTCCAGGTGCTGGACGATGACCAGCGGCGCGGCGAAGTCCGCCGGCAGCGCGCCGAGCAGCACGGTGAGCGCGTTCAGCCCGCCGGCCGACGAGGCCACCGCCACGATGTCGAAAGCCGCAGCCGCCATGGCGCGATTCTGCACCCGCCGACGGCGCGCGACGCCCGGCGCCGACAGTTCCTTCGACGCATGCCGCGCGCCCCAGGCGCCGGCGCGGGGGCGCCGTCCGGCGCAAAGCCGCCCGGACTAGCGCTGCGCCGGCGCCCTCTGCAGCCCTTACAACGTCCATCGCTCATCCTTTGCGCCCTATGAAAATCAGCGTGCTGGGGCTCGGATACGTGGGCGCCGTATCCGCGGCCTGTTTTGCGAAGGAGGGCCACGAGGTCATCGGCGTGGACCCGGAGCGCACCAAGGTGGAGCTCATCAACGCCGGGCGCAGCCCGATCATCGAGAAGGACATCGACGAGATCATCGCCGAGCAGGTCGCCGCGGGCCGGCTCGTCGCGACCGCGGACGTGGACGACGCCGTGCGCCACACCGACCTCGCCTTCGTCTGCGTCGGCACGCCGAGCCTCGCGAACGGCGGCATCGACCTCAAGTACATCCGGCGCGTGTGCGAGCAGATCGGCCGCGCGATCGCCACCCATCCCGGCGCCCCGGTCGTCGTCGTGCGCAGCACGATGCTGCCCGGGACGATGCGCGACGTGGTGATCCCGACGCTGGAGAAGCATTCCGGAAAGCGGGCCGGCGAGGAGTTCGGCGTGTGCATCAACCCGGAATTCCTGCGCGAAGGCACCGCGGTGCACGACTACTACCACCCGCCGAAGACGGTGATCGGCGAGGTGAACCGCGCAAGCGGCGACGTGCTCGCCGCGCTCTGGGCGAAGCTGCCCGGCCCGCACATCCGCACCGACATCGAGACGGCGGAGATGGTCAAGTACGCCGACAACGCCTGGCACGCGCTCAAGGTGGGCTTCGCCAACGAGATCGGCACGCTCGCCAAGGCGCTCGGCGTCGACGCGCACCGGGTGATGGAGATCTTCTGCCAGGACCAGAAGCTCAACCTCTCGCCCTACTACTTGAAGCCCGGCTTCGCCTTCGGCGGCTCCTGCCTGCCGAAGGACGTGCGCGCGCTGCTCTACAAGGCGAAGGTGCTCGACCTCAGCCTGCCGATCCTCGCCTCGATCCTGCCCTCCAACGAGCTGCAGATCCAGCGCGGCGTGCAGGCGGTGATCGAGAAGGCGAACAAGAAGGTCGGCATCCTCGGCTTCAGCTTCAAGGCCGGCACCGACGACCTGCGCGAGAGCCCGATGGTGGAGCTCGTCGAGCGCCTGCTCGGCAAGGGCTTCGACCTGCGCATCTTCGACCGCAACGTGAGCCTCGCCGCGATCCACGGCGCGAACCGCGACTACATCCTGAACCGCATCCCGCACATCTCGCGCCTCATGGTGAGCTCGATCGACGAGGTGCTCGCGCACGCGCAGACCATCGTCATCGGCAACGCCGCCCCCGAGTTCGCCGACGTGCCCCGGCGCGTCGGCGACGGCCAGACCATCATCGATTTCGTCCGGGTGTGCGACTCGCGCACCATCCTCGGCGTCTACGAAGGGCTATGCTGGTAGCGGAGCCGCCGGCTTTCCTGCGGCGGCTCTTCACCCCCCGGACGGTATTCATGGAAGTCGGGGGAGGGGACTGCGCCCTGGCGCTTTCCGCGGCGGGCTACGTCGAGCGCGTGTATGCGGTCGAGCCCGCGCATTCGCCCTCCAGGCGCCGCCTGCCCGGCAATTTCCGCCTGGTGCGCGCCGAGGGCGTGGCGCAGGAATCGGTGGACGTCGCTTACAGCGCGCGGCCGGCGCTGCGTGCGACGGCGGAGCTGCGCAGGATCCACCGCAGCCTTGCGCCGGCCGGCGTGTTCCTTTGCCCGGTCGACAGGCAGCACGGCGCCGATGCCCTGCGCGCAGTCTTCCTCGAGGCCGGATTCCGCTCGGTCGGGCTCTATGCGCAACTCGGGCCGCTGCACGTGCGAGTCCCTTTCGGCCTGCGGCGCTTTTTCCCCAACGCGAGGGTCGCGGCGCAGAAATGAGCCGGAAGGTGCTTTTCCTGGTCGAGAACCTGCCGAGCCCGTTCGACCGGCGCGTCTGGCAGGAGGCCTGCGCGTTGCGCGACGCAGGCTACACGGTGTCCATCATCTGCCCGACGGGCAAGGGCTGCGAGAAGCGCTTCGAGGCGATCGACGGCATTCACATCTGGCGCTACGAGCTGCCGGTGGAGGCCGAGGGCGCGCTCGGCTACGCGCTCGAATACTCGAGCGCGCTCTCCCGGTCTTTCTTCCTCTCCCTGAAAGTCCTCCTGACCCGGGGCTTCGACGTCATCCACGCCTGCAACCCGCCCGATCTGTTCTTCCTGATCGGGATTTTCTACAAGCTCTTCGGCAAGAAGTTCCTCTTCGATCACCACGACGCGAACCCGGAGCTCTACGAGGCCAAGTTCGGGCGCCGCGGCCTGCTCTACCGCGTGATGCTCGGGCTCGAGAAGCTCACCTTCCTTGCCGCCGACGTCTCGCTCGCGACCAACGAGTCGTACAAGCGCATCGCCCTGACGCGCGGCGGCATGGCGCCGGAGCGGGTTTTTGTGGTGCGCAGCGGGCCCAGCCTCGAGCGACTGAAGAAAGTCCCTGCGCAGGAATCCTTGAAAAAGGGCCGGCGCTACCTGGTCGGATACGTCGGCGTGATGGGCCGGCAGGAAGGCATCCACCTGCTCCTCGAGGCGGTGCGGCACCTGGTGCACGACCTGCGGCGCAGCGACATCCATTTCGGGCTGGTCGGCGGCGGCACGTCGCTCGAGGAGATGAAGCGCCTCGCCGCAACGCTCGGCGTCGGGGACTTCGTCACGTTCACCGGGCGCGTGCCGGACGCGGAGCTGCTGGCGATGCTGAGCACGGCCGACGTCTGCGTGAACCCGGACGTCGCCAACGAGATGAACGACATCTCGACCATGAACAAGATCATGGAATACATGGCGCTCGGCAAGCCGGTGGTGCAGTTCGACCTGACCGAGGGGCGCTTCTCCGCGCGCGAGGCTTCGCTCTACGCCCGGCGCAACGACCCGGCCGACCTCGCGGCGAAGATCGTCGAGCTCGTGGACGATCCCGCGCGCCGCGCCGCAATGGGCGCTTTCGGGCGCAGGCGCGTGCTCGAGGAGCTCGAATGGCGCTACGAGGCGCCGAAGCTCCTCGCCGCCTACGACGCGCTCTGGGCGAGGGCCGCGCCGCGCGAGCGCCCCGCCACCTGAAAGAGGCTGCCATGCCCAGCTACCGTCCCGATATCGATGGCCTGCGCGCGTTCGCGGTGCTGTCGGTCCTTGCCTTCCATGCCTTCCCCGGAGCGGCCCCGGGCGGCTTCGCCGGCGTGGACGTGTTCTTCGTCATCTCCGGGTTCCTCATCTCCGGCATCATCCTCGGCGAGCTCGGGCGCGGCACGTTCAGCATCGCCGAGTTCTACCGGCGGCGCGTGCGGCGCATCTTCCCGGCGCTGCTCCTCGTGCTCGCCGCGAGCCTCGCGATCGGCTGGCGCGTCCTGCTGCCCGACGAGTTCCGCCAGCTCGGCAAGCACATCGCGGCAGGGGCCGGGTTCGTCTCGAACCTCGCGCTCTGGCGCGAGTCGGGCTACTTCGACACCTCGGCCGCGCTCAAGCCGCTGCTGCACCTCTGGTCGCTCGGCGTCGAGGAGCAGTACTACCTCGCCTGGCCGCTGCTGCTCATTCTCTGCCGCGGCCGGCGCCGCGCCATGGGCTGGATGATCGCCCTCGTCGCCCTCGCTTCCTTCGCCATCAACATCGCGCTTACGGCAAAGCGGCCGGACGCGGCGTTCTACCTGCCGGTCTCGCGCTTCTGGGAGCTGATGGTGGGCAGCGGCCTCGCGTTCTTTTCCTTCCGGACGAAGAGCCGATGGGCGAGAGAAGCGCAATCCGCCGGCGGCGGGCTGCTGCTGGCGGCATCGCTCGCGCTGCTCGCGGAAGGCAGGGCGTTCCCGGGCTGGTGGGCACTGCTGCCGACGCTCGGCGCGGCGCTCGTGATCTCGGCCGGCCCGCAGGCGTGGCTGAACCGCACGGTCCTCGCGCATCGGGGCGCGGTGTTTGTCGGGCTGATCAGCTACCCGCTCTACCTGTGGCACTGGCCGCTCCTCGCGTACGCCCGCATCGTCGCCGGCGCGGAGCCGGCCCTTGCCACGCGCGTGGCGCTTTGCGCCGCGAGCGTGCTGCTCGCGTGGCTGACCTATGAGCTGGTGGAGAAGAAGGTGCGCGGCCTCGCGCGCGGCAGGGCGCCCGCCAAGGCCGTCCCCGCGCTCGCGGTTTCCATGGTGCTGCTGGGCGGCTGCGGGGTCCTCGCCCTGAAGAACCGGATCGAGCCCGAGTCGGCGCTCAACCCGCTCGCCGAGGAAGTCTCGCTCGCCTCGAGCGACTGGGCCTACGGCGCGGACGGCGTGCGCGTGCTCCCCGGCGACTCCCCGCGCACCGTGCTCTTCATCGGCGACAGCCACATGCAGCACTACTGGCCGCGCATCCAGAAGATCGTTGCCGAGCACCGCAAGCCGGTGCGCTCGGCCGTGTTCGACACGGTGGGTGGCTGCGCGCCCATCCCCGGCATCGAGCGTACCGGCCAGGCGTGCAGCGCCTTCGTGGACGAGGCGCTTTCCCGGGCGCGCGCATCCGAGGTCGACACCGTCGTGGTCGCCGCGTCCTGGGTCGGCTTCATCCACCGGCCCGACTACGTGCGGATCTCCGACGGCGCCCCGATGGACCCCGCCTGGGCGCTGCGCCAGCTCGAGTCCTCGCTCGCCGCGCTCCGCAAGAGCGGCAAGCGCGTCGTGCTGGTGCTGTCCTCGCCGCGCGGCGCGCTGCTCGATCCGAAATCCGCGGTCCACCGCGACGGCATGACGATCCGCATCCGCTACGGCGCGCCGATGACGCGCGCGGCGCTTGCCGAAGTCACCGCGCCCATCGACGGCGAGCTGCGCAAGATCGCGGCGCGCGTCGGCGCCGACGTGGTGGACCCGGCGGAGTGGCTGTGCTCGCCGACGCTCTGCCCGGCGGCCGACCCGCAGGGCCGCCCGCTCTACAAGGACGAGTCGCACATCCGTGCCGTGGTGGTGCGCGAGATCTTCGACGCGTTCGACCGCTACGTGTACCTCGACAACCAGCCGTAGGAGGCGGCCCCATGCTGATCGCCAACGTCCTCAGGTTTCCGCTGTCGTTCTTCGCCGGGCGCCTGCCGCAGCGCGCGGCCCCGCGCTCGCGCGAGCAGCTGCGCGAGCACTATCTCATCGAGCGCGAGCTCGCCGAGCGCCTGTGCTCCGCGCCGGTCGAGGAGCGGCCGGCGCTCTACATGAAGGTCTACGACGAGCTGCTGCGCCGCGTGCCGCACCACCCGATGCTGCAGGTGCGCGTGGACCCGCGCGAGCTCGGCCGGCGCGCCGCGGCGGCCGAGCGCACGCTCGCTTTTCTCGCCCGGTTCTTCCGTCCGGGCTGCACCTTCATGGAGATCGGCGCCGGCGACTGCGCGGTGTCGGTGCGCGCGGCAGCGCAGGTGAAGCAGGTCTACGCCATCGAGGTCTCCGCGGAGATCGTCGCCCAGGTGCGCGCGCCCGGGAACCTCGCCGTCGTGCTGTGCAACGGCCTTTCCATCCCGGTAGCGCCGGGAAGCGTGGATGTGGCCTTCAGCGACCAGCTGATGGAGCACCTGCACCCCGACGACGCCGCGCTGCAGCTCGCGAGCATCTACCGCTCGCTCGCCCCGGGCGGGGTCTATCTGTGCGTCACGCCGAACCGGCTCTACGGGCCGCGCGACATTTCCGAGCATTTCGACGAGGTCGCGACCGGCCTGCACCTGAAGGAGTATTCCGCGCGCGAGATCCGCAAGGTGCTGCACGCGGCGGGATTCTCGCGCGTGCGCTTCTATGCGGGCGCCCGCGGCCTGTACGTCGCGATCCCGTACTTCCTCGTCGCCGCCGTGGAGGGCGTGCTCGAAAAGCTGCCCTACGGGTTGCGCAAGCTCGCCGCCGACACCGGCCCGCTGCGCGCGCTCCTCGGGCTGCGCGTCGCCGCGACGAAATAGGCCATGCGCCGGTGAAGCGCATAGACGCGCGCGGTGAGCGGCCCGATGCGGTAGCCGCCCATGCCGGCCTTGATCTCGGTGGACGCCGCGTCGTAGCGCAGACGCAGGAACTCGACCGTCCAGGCGTCGGTGTCGAGGATTGCGCACTCCGCCAGGCGGCCGCTCGCGCGGCGCGAGGCATCCACCGCGCCCGGACTGAGGATCCAGCGGCCCGGGTCGGCCTCGCGGAACGAGGCCTCGTGGCGCTCGCTCAGGATGGACAGGCGCGCGTGCGGATCCGGCGCGTCGTGGCGCAGCGCGATGCCGCCGTCGATGCTGCGCGCCCGCGGCAGCGCCTTCAGCCAGGCGAGGCTGGCCGCGCGCAGCGCCTTGCGCGTGCGCCGCAGCGCGTAGGCGGCGCGGTCGGAGAAGCCCGACAGGTCCGCCGCGCCGACGGCGGCGAGGTCGTGGTTGCCGGCCACGCTGACGCAGCGCCGGCCGTAGAGGAGCGAGATGCACGCCTCCGGGTCGGCGTTGTAGCCGACCACGTCGCCCGCGCAGAGGAAGCGCTCGATGCCCCTCGCGCCGAGGGCCTCGAGCACTGCCTCCAGCGCTTCGCGGTTGCCGTGGATGTCTGCGAGGACGCCGTAGCGGGCCATGCGCCGGCAAGCGTAGTGCCCGCATGCGGCGCCCCGCGCATCGGGCATTTGCTCCATTCGGCCCAATGCCTTAGGTCGAACTCTGTGCCCTGCGGCCGCTAGGCTTGCAGCCATGGTCGTCGCCATCCACCAGCCCCACTTCATGCCCTGGCTCGGGTACCTGCACCGCATGGCGCAGGTGGATCTTTTCGTGCTCCTGGACCACGTGCAGTTCGAGCGCGGCAACTACCAGAACCGCACCCGCATCCTGCAGAACGGCGAGGCGCGCTGGCTCACCGTGCCCGTCATCCAGCGCTCGCAGAAGGAGCGCATCGCCGACAAGGAGATCGACAACCGGGTCGAGGGCGAGCGCTGGTGGCCGCGGGTGCACTTCGACACGCTGCGCCACGCGTACCGCGAGGCCGGCTATTTCGGTGCCTACGCGGCGACGCTGAAGGAGCTGCTGCACACGCGCCGGGAGCGCCTCGTCGAGCTGAACCAGGCGATGCTCGACTTCCTGCGCGATGCGCTCGGCGTGCGCACGCCGCTCGTGAAGAGCTCCGAGCTCGGCGTGGACGGAGCCAAGTCCGACCTGATCCTGAAGATCTGCAAGGCCGTGGGCGCCGACACGCTGCTCGCGGGCTTCGGCGGCTCGCGTCACTACCTCGACCGCGATGCGTTCGCAGCGCAAGGCGTGCGCATCGAATACCACGAGTTCCGGCACCCGGTGTACCGGCAGGCGGGCGGCGCTGCCTTCACGGCGGGCCTGTCTTCGATCGACCTTCTGCTCCATTGCGGCCCGCAGAGCCGCGCCGCGCTTTTCGGCGAGAGCGCACAGCATGAGTCGTGCGCGGCCTGAGACCCGGATCTCCCTGCCTGAGAACTCCACAACGCGTTGGTATGCGACGCACATCCGGCGCTACGGCTACGGCTATCGCGCGCTCGGCTTCGGCCGCCGCTCGTCGCAGGAGAAGCGCTTCGGCGCGCTCCTCGGCCTGGGCAGCTTCCACGGCAGGAGCCTGCTCGACGCCGGCTGCGGCTTCGGCGACCTGCTCGAGTGGCTGCAGGGCCGCGGCGTGCGGCCCCAGTACACCGGCTTCGACCTCTGCGCGCCCATGATCGAGCGCTGCCGCAAGCGCTTCGCCGCGCAGGGTTCGAGCGCACGCTTCCTCGTCGCCGACGCGCTGGGCTTCGAGCCCGAGGCGGGCCCCTATGACTACGTGGTGGCGAGCGGCATCTTCGGCCTCGCCGCGCGCGGCACGCGCGCGCGCATCCGGCCGACGCTCGAGCGCCTGTTCGCGCTTTGCCGCCGCGGCCTCGCGGTCAACTTCCTGAGCGCCCGCGCGCCGCGGCGCAGCGCGGCGCGCGTCTACGTCGATCCGGCGGAGATGCTGGAGCTCGGGCTCGGCCTGACCCCGGCGGCGCGCCTGGACCACAGCTACCTGCCCAACGATTTCACGCTGCTGCTTTACCGCACGCCGCCCTGGACGCTGGAAAACGCTTCGGAGGAAGCCTCATGAACATGCCCGCCACGAATCTCGGCGGACGCTCTTTCACCGCGCGCTACGCCGGCAGCACCGTGCTCGCCATGGGCGCGCATCCCGACGACCTCGAGCTCGGCATCGGCGGCACGCTTGCGCGGCTCTCGCGCGGCGGCGCGCGCGTCGTCATGGCGGTGGTGTCGATCCCGAACGACCACGAGGTGCGCCGCCGCGAGGCGGAGCGCGCCGCCGGGATCCTCGGCTGCGAGCTGCGCGTGCTGCTCGAGCCCGGCCGGCGCATCGAGGACGTCAAGCACTACCAGCTCGTCTCGATGCTCGACAGGCTCGTGCGCGAGCTCTCGCCCGCGGCGCTCTTTACGCACAGCGCCTCGGAGTTCCATCGCGACCACGTCACCGTCCACAACGCCTGCCTGTCGTCGCAGCGCCTGGTGTACTTCGACTTCTTCTTCTACCACCCGACGATGTGCCGGCCGGTGCCGATGCCGTTCCATCCGCGGGCCTACGTCGACGTCACTTCCACCATCGACGCGAAGATGCAGGCGATCGACGCCCACCAGAGCCAGTTCGCCTGCCGCGGCATCGGCACCGACATGTACCGCGACATCGCGCAGCTGCAGGGCCGCATGGTGGGCGTGCCTTACGCGGAGGGCCTCGATGTCGGGCGGATGGTCCTCGCCTAGCGCGGCACTCGCCGCGCCGCCGCCCGCGGCGAGGGTCGAGGCGCTGCGCGGGCCCGACGAGCTCGCGGCGCTCGTGCCCGAGTGGGAGGCGCTCGCCGGCGCGGCGCTCGAGCCGAGCCCGTTCTACGAGCACTGGATGCTGCGGCCGGCGCTGCAGTGGCTCGCCGCCGAGGCGCCGGTGCGCATCGTCGCGGTGCGGGTCGACGGGGCGCTCGCCGGCGTGTTTCCGTTCCAGGAGCTGCGCCGCTACAAGGGCCTCCCGCTGCGCGGCCTGCGGCTCTGGCGCCATCGCCATTGCATGCTGTGCGTGCCGCTCGTGCGCCGTGACGCGGCCGCCGCCTGCCTCGACGCGCTGCTCGACTGGGCCTCGCATCGCGCGGCGCTCCTCGAGATGGAATGCATACCGGCGGGCGGCGCGTTCCACTGCGCGCTGCTCGACGCGGGCGCGCGGCGCGGCAGCGCCCCGGTCGCGGAAGACGTCTTCACGCGCGCCGTGCTTCGCAAGGCGCAGAGCGCCGAGCGCTACCTGGAGAGCGCCCTCTCGAGCACGACGCGCAGGAAGCTCGCGCGCAAGGCGCGCCGGCTCGCCGAGCGCGGCGCGCTCGCGCACGTGCGCCTCGAGCCGGAAACGGACATCGGGCGCTGGACCGAGGAGTTCCTCGCCCTCGAGGCGAGCGGCTGGAAAGGCGAGCGCGGCAGCGCGCTCGCCTCGCGCGAAGGCGATGGCCGCTTCGCGGCCGCGGTGTTCGAGGAAGCCTTCCGCCGCGGCCGGCTCTTCAGCGTCGGGGTGAGCCTCGATGGCGCGCCGATCGCGCGCTGCTGCACGCTCCTCGCCGCGCCCGGGAGCTTCGCCTTCAAGACGGCCTACGACGAGCGCTTCGCCGACTTCTCGCCGGGGGTGCTGGCGGAGCTCGACCGCATCGCCGCGTTCCACGGCCTCGAGGGAATCGAGTGGATGGACTCGTTCACCGGCACGCAGAACAAGCGGCTGGACGCGATGTGGAAGGACCGCATCGCCGTGCAGACGCTCGCGCTCGCCCTCAACCGCCGGGGGGCGCTGGCGCTGGCGGCGCTGCCTGCGCTGCGCTTTGCGAAGCGGGCGCTGCGGCCGGGTTGACCGGCACGTAGGAGAACTGCCAGTCGCTGTAGTGCGTCGCGCCGCTGAAGGCGCGGTCCGCGGCGGCGAAGCTGCCGGTCTTCACCGGCTCGGCGCTCGAGCGGCTGTACACGCCCATGATGCCGCCGCCGGGCGCCTCGACGAGGCCCCATTGCGCCTTGGCGGTCATCGGATCGACGTAGAGGCGGCGCAAGTAGCGCTTGATGGTCGGGAAGCGATTGTCCTCCAGCAGATCCTCGAGCTTCTGCGGGTAGCGCTTGGCGATGCCCGGGGTGTTCTCGTAGTACGCGCCGATCGCGTCGCGGAACTGGTTGCCGACGAAGAGCAGCTCCACCTCCTTCGCGCGCTGCTCGGCGTGCGAGGTGAATTCGCCCACCGCGGCGAGGCCGAAACCGAGCGCCGCGACGAGGATCAGAACGATCAGGTAGGTGAAGCCGGCCTGGCCCTTACCAGCGCTCGTACGGTTTTCCATTCGACCCCACACCCTTCGCGGCGCTGTGCACGTCGTAGACGCCGCCCTTGGCCGGATCGGACGGCGCCTCGACGATCCAGATCGGCTTCTGCGTCAGCGGGTCGGTCGGGATCGAGCGCAGGTAGCGCTTCGTGACGAGCTCGTCGAGCGTTTTCGGGTAGTGGCCGGAGTCCGCGTAGTGCTTGTCGAGCGCATCGCGCATGATGTTGAGGTTCTCCTGCAGCGCCGCCTCCTCGGCGCGGTGCACCCGTCCCATGTAGTCGGGCACGACCACCGACAGCAGCAGGCCGATGACGGTGAGCACCACCATCAGCTCGACCAGCGTGAATCCTCGTTCAGCCTTCATTTCACCAGTCCCTGTACTTGACGCCGTTCAGGCCGACGCCGTCGCTTTGCGTGAAGACGTCGTAGACGTCCTTGCCGGGCTTCGGGTCGTCCGCGGGACTCTCGTAGCTGCGCAGGCCCCAGTCCTGCCCGCCGAGCGGGTCGGCCGGGATGCGGCGCAGGAAATAGATCTTCGCGGCCTTCGGGTTCTGCGCGTCGGCCACGCCCTCGACGAGCGCCTGCAGCGTCGGCGGATAGCCCGTCTTGCCGATGTCGCGCGCGATGCGGCCTTCGTCGAAGGCGCGCTTGTACGCGTCGATGCCGCCGCGCAGCTCGCGCAGCGCCTGGCGCAGGTCGCGCTCCTTGGAGCGCTGCCAGCTCACCTCGGCGAGCGGCAGCGCCACGGAGGCGAGCAGCGCCACGATCGCCACCGTGACGACCAGCTCGATCAGCGTGAAGCCGCGGCCCTTCATTGCTTGAGCGCGGGCGGATTGGGCCCGGCCGCGGGCGGCTGCGGCGGGTACTGGTTGGAGGGCGCCGCAGGCGCGCTCGCCGGCGCCGCCGGCGCGGGCGCCGGTGCCGGCGCGGAAGGCACCGGCGGCGGCGGGTTGCCGCCGTAGCCCTGGAAGGACTGCATGCCGCTGCCGCCGCCGCTCGAGCCCACTTCGGCCTCGGTGCCGGAATTGAATTCCTGCTCCTTCGCTCCCGGCGTCTCGATGTTGCGCACGACGTGCGGCGTGATGAGGAGCACCACCTCGGTCTTGTTGACCGTGTCGCCGTTGTTCGAGAACAGCCGCCCGAGGATGCCGGCGTCGGAGATGCCCGGCACGCCGCTGGAGGTGCGCCGGTCCTCGTCGTTGATGAGTCCCGCGAGCACCTGCGTCTCGCCGTCCCTGAGGCGCAGCGTCGTGGTGGCGTTGCGCGTGCCGAGCTGGTAGGCGAGGGTGCCCGAGCTCGTCTTGATCTGGTTCGAGACGTTGCTCACCTCGAGGCCGACCTTGATGCCGACGTTGTCGTCGAGGAAGACCTGCGGCTCGACGTCGAGCTTGAGGCCGACGTCGAGGTAGTTGACCGACTCGGAGACGAATCCGGTCGCCCCGGCGGTGGTGGTCACCACGGGCACGCGGTCGCCGACGTGGATGTGCGCCTTCTCGCGGTTCTTCACCCGCACGCGCGGGTTCGCGAGGAGATTGGTGCGCCCGTCCTGCTTGGAGAAGTTGAACGCGACCAGCGGATCGGGCACGTTCAGGCGGAAGAGGCCGGCGTTCAGGTGCTTCGCCTCGGTGCCGGTGATCTGCCCGGCGACGCCGCCGGCGCCCATCAGGCCGAGGCTGAGCGAGGTCGGCAGCTGGATGCCGAGCTGCTGCAAGTGACTGTAGCCCACCTCGAGCACCTGCATCTCGAGCACGACCTCCGGCTCGGCCATGTCCTGGTTCGCCACCAGCTTCTCGGCGACGCGGATCGCCTCGGGCGTGTCGCGCATCACGAGCAGGTTCATCTTCTCGTCGACGTAGAGGTCGCGCGTCTTCACGACCTGGCGGATCATGTTCGCGGTCTGCTTCACGTCGGCGTTCGCCAGGTAGAAGCTCTTCACGATCAGGTCCTTGTAGTCGTGCGCCTTCGCCGGCGTGTTCGGGTAGATGAGCACGGTGTTGTCGTTCATCACCTTGCGCTCGAGCTGGTTGGTGACCAGCACGAAGCGCATCACTTCCTCGATGCTCGTGTTGCGCGCGAACACCGTTGCCTTGGCGTCGGGCGGGACGTCGCGGTCGAAGACAAAGTTGAGCCCGGTCTTCTTCGAGATCAGCTCGAACACGGTGCGCAGCGGCGCGTCGCGGAACTCCATCGTGATCGGCTTCTTGAGCTTCGCGTTCAGCTCCGGGTTGGCGGGCGTCGCCTTGGCCGCCTTGTCCTCGACCTTGCGCACGATCGCTCTTGCGTCGCGGCTCTGCGGGTTGTCGGCGAGCACCTGCTTCGCCTTCTCGAGCGCCTGCTTGTAGTCGCCGGCCTTGAGCGCGGCGTCGGCCTCGGCGAGCCTGCCGAGGCTCTGGCGGTCCTTCGCGAGCGCCTCGAGGCCGGCCTTGGCGCGCGCGTTCTCCGGGTCGTAGCCGAGCGCGCGACGGTAGGCCGCCTCCGCCTGGTCGAACGCGTTCGCGCCGCGCGCGGCGTCGCCCTGCTGCAGGAAGCGCTCGAGCGCGACGCTGCGGTGGCGCAGGTAGTAGTTCTTCACCTCGAGGTTGTCGGGGTCCTGCCTGGCGGCCTGCTCGACGAGCGCGAGGCCTTCCTCCTCGTGGCCCGACTCGACCATCTTGCGGCCCTGCACGAAGGTTTCGTTGTAGGCGCAGGCGGCGAGCGCGAGCAGAAGGAGGAGGGCGAGGATCTTGGGGAAGCGCTGAGTCATCAGTTGACCGCCGAAAGGTTGAGCTCCTGCCGGGTCTTGAGCGGGAGATAGGTGAAAACGACCGCGGACTCGGTGATCTTGTCCACGCGGTAATCGTCGATGCGCTGCCCCTTGCGCAGCGTGAAGCTGTCGTCGCCGCGCAGGACGAAGACGGAAAGCTTCCCGTCCTCGATCAACTTGCCGACGTAGCGAAAGGGGAGCGGCGGCGCGGTGGGCGCCGACGGCGCGCCCGGCGCCTGGGCCTGTGCCTCGGGCGCGAAGCTGTGCTGGCGGAACGGGTCCACGCCGGAGGCGGCGGGCGCCTCGTGGCCGCGCTCGATGCGCGCGACGTCGATGTCCTCGGCGCCCGCCTCGCGCGGCGCGATGCGGGTGTCGATCCGCGCGGCCGGCTCGCTCGGGGCATCCGAGCGCCGCTCGCGGCCGATGCCGACCGAGGCGATCAGCGCGAGCGCGATCACCGGCAGGGCCGCGCGGCGCAGCGCCCGCTTGTTGAGGGACAGCCTCATCCCTTCACCCGCCTCATCCCTTCACCCGCCTCATCCCTTCACCCGATGGAGGGTGAGGTGCAGCTCGGCCTGCACCGCGCCGTCGTTCCTCGACTGGCGCTTGATCGAGAGCTGGTCGATCGAGAGCACCGGGATTTCGGCGAGCGCGCGCTTCACGAACTCGCGGATCTGCGCGTAGCTGCCGCTCACCGGCAGGCTGATCTCGTAGCGCTCGACGCGCCCGGCGGCAAGCGGCGTGCGGTAGCTTCCCGACTGCATCTCCACGCCGGTCGCGACGGCGATGCCGTAGAGCTTGGCGAGCCAGTCGGTCGGCGCCTCGTCGCGCTTCAGGAACCGGTAGAGCGCCGCGATGCGCTCGCCCGCGCCCGAGGGCTCGGCGGCCGCGCGCCCGGCATGGCGCGCGAGCTCGAAATCGAGCGCCTCGCTCTTCTCCTGCGCCGGCTTGACGACGAAGGCGAAGAAAAGCGCCGCCACGACCAGAATACCGATGGCGCCGGCGCCGAGCAGCCCGAGCTCCTCGCGCAGCCGCAGCAGGTTGAGCGTCACGCGGTCTCTCACTTC
This sequence comes from Burkholderiales bacterium, assembly GCA_035651575.1. GTDB lineage: Bacteria > Pseudomonadota > Gammaproteobacteria > Burkholderiales > SG8-39 > SCGC-AG-212-J23. The sequence goes on from DASRFM010000028.1 coordinate 27,356, forward strand.
TCCTCCTGCCACGCCGCGGAGATGGCGAAGCCGACCGGGCGCTGCGGCTCGTCCTTCTTCACCTCGTGGCGCACGAGCTGCACGTTGGCGAGCGTCCCGGCGCGGCTCAGGTTCAGGACGTAGGTGAGCGCGGCGAGGTAGTCCTTGCTGTCCCCGGAGATGAGCACGGTGCGCGCCTTCGGGTCGGGCTCGATGGAAAGCAGCGTCACGTTGTCGGTCGCCGCGGTCTCGAGCGCCGAGAAGAGCCGGCCCCACGGCGTCGACAGCCGCTGCACCGTCTCGCGCGCCGCCGCGATTTCCTCGGGCGTGGCGCTCTTCGCGCCGCGCGCGCGGTGTGGCTCGAGGCGCGCGAGCTCGCCCTGCTTGGCGCGCGTGGCGCGCACCGCCTTCACGTAGGAGACGGCGACGTCGCCCGAGAAGGCGACGGCCAGCGCCAAAAGCACGCGGCCGGCCCAGGGCCAGGAGGCCCGCGGCCGGCGGAAATCGATCTGGAGGTCGTTCAACGCGCGCTCACCCCATGGCCATCGCCAGGTCGCGGTAGTCCATCGCGCACGCGCGCCAGTCCTCGTACTGCGCGGCGTCGAATTCGCCCTGCGTGCAGGCCACGACGCTCGTGCACGGCTTGTCGAGGCCGAGGAACGCACTCTCGCGCTCGAGGATCTGCGGCAGCACCATCTGCCAGCGGGCGTCGATGCGGCGGCTGCGGATCGCGGTCCACACCCCGCGCAGCAGCAGCGCGAGCGTGAGGCGCCCGGGCTCCTCCACCACCAGCCAGCAGGTGCCGTCGCCGAGCACCTTGCGCGTCTTCTCGTTCAGGCGGTTGAACGCCGCGACGAGGAAGGGCTGCACCGAGACGAGCGCGGCGCCGGCGCCGCTCGCCTGCATGGCGAGCGCCTCCAGGATCTCGCGCTCGAGCGCGCACGCGAGCCGCGGGCCCGCGGGCGAGGTCTCCGTCACCTTCACGTCCCAGGCCGCCGCCGCCGGGCCGTAGATCGCGCCGAAGCGGTGCCTTGCGAGCGCGAGCCACTGCTCGTCGCTCTTCAGCGCCTCGTTCGGCGCGAGCAGCGCGTAGCGCACGAACTGGTCGGCGAGCACGATGCTCACCTCGGCGCCGCGCGCCTCCTTCAGCGCCTCGGGCAGCGCCGCGACCGGCGCTTTCCATTCGGGGCCGTTCGCGCCGGGCTGCACCGGCAGCACGCGCTGCTGTGCCTTCGACGGACGCAGGCCGCGCCGGTACTCGGCGAGGAGCAGGCGGTCGGCGCAGACGCCGACGCGCAGGTGGTTACGCCACAAAGGTGACACGGTTGATTTCCTCCAACGTGGTTTCTCCGGCCGCGACGAGCGCCGCGGCGGCGTCGCGCAGCGGCACGGTGCCCGCCGCGCGCGCGGCTTCCTTGAGCTTCCGCACCGGGGCGCGGGCGATGATCAGCTCGCGCAGCTCGTCGTTCAGCACGAGCAGCTCGCCGATCGCCTTGCGGCCGCGGAAGCCCGTGCCGCGGCATTCCGCGCAGCCCTTCGACTGGCACTGCCTGCAGAACACCCGGATCAGGCGCTGCGCCAGCACGCCGTTCAGCGCCGAGACGAGGTTGTACGAGTCGACGCCCATGTGCTGGAAGCGCCCCAGCACGTCGATCGCGTTGTTCGCGTGCACCGTCGTATAGACGAGGTGGCCGGTGAGCGCCGACTGCACCGCGATCTCCGCGGTCTCCGGGTCGCGGATCTCGCCGACCATGATGCGGTCCGGGTCGTGGCGCAGGATCGAGCGCAGCCCGCGCGCGAAGGTGAGCCCCTTCTGCTCGTTCACCGGGATCTGCAGCACGCCCGGCAGCTGGTACTCCACCGGGTCCTCGATGGTGATGAACTTGTCCTGGCCCTGGTTCGTCTCGGAGATGACCGCGTACAGCGTGGTCGTCTTGCCCGAGCCGGTGGGACCGGTGACGAGCAGCATGCCGTAGGGCTGCGCCGCGAGCGCCCTCAAGCCCTGCTTCATCTCGTCGGTGAAGCCGAGCACGTCGAGGGTCAGCCCGGTGATCTGGTCCGAAAGCGCCCGCCGGTCGAGGATCCGCAGCACCGCGTCCTCGCCGAACACGCTCGGCATGACCGAGACGCGGAAGTCGATGTCGCGCCCCTCGCGGCGCGCCTTGAAGCGCCCGTCCTGCGGCACGCGGCGCTCGGCGATGTCGAGCTCCGACACGACCTTGATGCGCGAGATCACCTGCTCGGCGATCTCGGTCCCCGGCACCGACTCCGCCGGCGTCAGCACGCCGTCGATGCGGTACTTGATGGTGAGGCCCGCGGCGGTGGACTCCAGGTGCACGTCGCTCGCGCCGGCCTTGAGCGCGTCGTAGAGCGTCGAGGTGACCAGGCGCACCACGGTGCTGTCGCCCTCGGCGGCGCTCTCGAAGGAGATTTCCTGGGCCTTCTCGTCGATCAGCGTCTCGGAAAAATCCTTGGAGATGCCGTCGAGGGCGCGCAGCCCGGTCTCCTGCTGCGAGAGCCAGGTGGCGACGTCGTGGCGGTGGGCGACGCGGTAGTGGAAGGGCTCGCGCAGCCGGCTCTCGAGCCAGTCCTGCGTGTCGAGGTCGTACGGATCGACGAGCACGATGCACAGCTCGGCGTTCGCGGCGGCCTCCGAGGCGCGCAGCGCGACGCAGCCGCGCCGTGCCGCCTCGGCGAAGGGCACGGCGTCGAACGCCGCGCGCTCGGCGCGCATCTGCTCCAGCGTGATGGAGGGCATCGCGAGCGACTCCGAGAGGCGCGTCACGAACTCCGCCGGCCCGCAGCCGAGCTGGTCCTCGAGCGCCTCGACGAGCGGCTTCTCGCTCGAGCGGGCCTGGTGCAGATCCGCGGCGCTGATCACTGGATGGAGCCCGCCAGCTCGAAGATCGGCATGTACATGAGGACGACGACGAGCCCGATGGTGATGCCGAGGATCGCCATCAGCACCGGCTCGAACGCCTTGGTGAACCAGTCGAGGTAGCGCGCCACCTCGTCGTCGTGGAAGCGCGCGATCTCGCCGAACATGCGCCCCATGTCGCCGCTGCGCTCGCCGACCGAGAGCATGTGGCTCGCGACCGACGTGGCGAGGCCCGCGGCGCCGAGTGCCGCCGACATCGGCCGGCCTTCCTCGACCAGGCTGCGCGCCTTGGCGAGCTGCGGCCGCAGGTGCGCGGCGAGGAGGTCGCGCACCATGTCGAGCGCGCGCACCGCCGGGATCCCGGCGCGCAGCAGCATGCCCGCGGTGCGGTACAGGCGCGCGAGCTGGTAGGTCTTCAGGTGCTCGCCGACCGCGGGAATCGCCCACAGCAGGCCGTTCAGGTAGGCGCGCACGTCGGCCCGGGTCAGCGCCCACGCGGTGGTGGAAATGAAGACGAAGAAGGCGGAAGCAAAAACCCAGGCGTTGTGCCCGACGAAGCTGCCGAACGTGAGCAGCAGGCGCGAGAAGAGCGGCAGGGTGCTCTGCATGTCCTCGTACACCTTGGCGAAGCGCGGCACCACGTAGAACATGAGGAAGCCGAGCACCAGGCTGCCGACGACGATCAGGATCGCCGGGTAGATCGTGGCCGAGACGACTTTCTTGCGCACCTTGTCGAATTCCTGCTGGTACGCGATGTAGCGGCCGAGCGCCTCGCGCACGTTGCCGGTGCGCTCGCTCGCCTTGATCGTCGCCACGTAGAGCGGCGAGAAATGATCCGGGAACCCGGCCACCGCCTGCGAGAACGGCTCGCCGCGATGGATCGCGAGCAGGATCCCGGCGAGCACCTTGTGGCGCTCGCCGTGCGCCTCCTTGTCCGCGAGCGCCTGCAGCGCCTCGACCAGGTTGAGGCCCGCCTCGAGGAGCGACAGGAGCTCCACCGAGAAGAGCATCGTCGGGAAGCGCGCCTGGCGGCGGAAGACCGGCAGGCGCAGGCGCCGCGCCTCGAGCGCCTTCACGGAGAAGACCGTCAGGCCGCGGCGCCCCGCCGCGTCGAGCGCGGCCGCCTCGCTGGCGGCGTCGAGGGCGAGGGCGACGACCTGCTGGCGCCGGTCGACGGCGTGGATCTCGAATTGCATCGGCCTCGCCTTAGAGCACGCCGATGTCGGCGTCCTCGCCCGAGCCGCCGGCCTTGCCGTCGCGGCCGAAGGAGAAGAGCTGGAACTCGCTCTTCTCGCCGGGGATGCGGTAGACGTACGGATGGCCCCACGGATCGGCGGGGACCGCCTTCTTCAGGTACGGGCCGCTCCAGTTCGGCTCGTTCGCCGGGCGGTTCACGAGCGCCTCGAGGCCCTGCTCCGGGCTCGGATAGTGGCGCGTGTCGAGGCGGAACTGGTCGAGCGCCTTTTCGAGCGACTCGATCTGCGCGCGCGCGACCTGCACTTCGGAGCGGCCGACCTGCGAGAAGTAGCGGGGTGCGACGTAGCCCGCCAGCAGGCCGATGATCACGATCACCACCAGCAACTCGAGTAGCGTAAAGCCGTTGTGCTTGTGCATTCTTTGGGCTCCTTCCCTCTGGCCGCCTGCAGAGCTGCAGGTCGTACCGGGCCCCTGCTTGCACGCCCCGTGCCAGCGCCCGGAAGCTCGAGGTTTCAAGGACTTAGCGCGCCCGCGTAGCGGGATGCACTACCGCATCTGTAGCGGGTGAACGACGGGCTGTCATGCCGGGGACCCAAGCGCCTGTTCCGACACGCAAATCCCTGTCGCCCGGGGCCGACCGGGCGCCGTTCGGCCTAAGCGCAGCGCCCGGCACACGGTCACCGACGTAAGAGCCGCGCCTTACCTTGGCTCGCTTCATGACCACGGTTGCCGTACCGGGCGTGCGCGCCCCCGCGCTGTCCGCCCGCACGCTCGCCGCGCTTTTCGGCGCGCTTCACGCGGGCATGCTGGCGTACGACTTCGCGCACCCCGACCGGTTCCTTCTCGCCGACCGGGCCGTCGAGCGCCTGGACGTCATCCGCGCCTTCGCCGCATCGTCTGACCGCGCCGCATTCGTCGGCTCGCACGGCATTCCGGGCGACTGGCTGCCGCATGCGCTTCTCTGGCTCGCGGGCGGCCCGTACTTCGTGATCGTCGTGCAGGCCGCGCTCGCCGTGCTGTCGATCGTCTGGGTGCGCGAGCTCGCGGCGCGCGCCGGGCTCGGCGAGCGCGCCGCGTTCGGCGCCGCCGTGCTCTACGGGCTGCTGCCGCAGACGCTCGTCTTCCCGCACCAGCTCGCCACCGAGGCGCTGTTCGATCCGCTCGTCGTGCTGAGCTTCCGGCTCGGCACCGGCGCCGGCGCGGGCCTAGCCCTCGGCGCGGCGACGCTCGTCCGGCCGATCACCCTCGCATGGCCGCTGCTTCTCGCCTTTTTCGTGAAGAAGCCGTTCAGGCTGGTCGCGGCGGCGCTGCTTCCGGTACTCGCCTGGATGCTGTTCGTGCTCGCGACGACGGGCGAGTTCTCGCTCGGCCGCTCGGGGCATGACCTCGGCCACAACCTCTACGAGCGCATGCATCGCATGGCGGCATCGCTGCCGGCGGACGAGCGTCCGCCGGCGCGGGCGCCCGGACACACGACGGCGGGCGTGGGGGAGTACCTCGCCTTCAGCGCGCGCCATCCGCTCGCCGCGGCGATGCACAGCGCGCGCGACCTCGGCACGCTGGCGGTGAAGTCGGGCGTCGAGCGCCTCGCGCTCGATTACTTCGACGCCTTTCCCCGGGCGCGGGCCAGCCTGCAGGATTCGGACGACGGATGGCGCTCGCGCGTCGAGCAGCAGGGGCCGCTGCGCGCCTTCGCCTCGCTCGCCGCGGCGCAGCCGGGCCTCGTGCTCGTTTCCGGCGCGGGCGCGGCGCTCTTCGCCGCGTTCATGGCGCTCGCGCTCGCCGGGGCCTGGCACGGCCGGCGCAACCCGGCCCTCGTCCTGCTCGCCGCTTTCGTCCTCTACATCTTCGTGACCGCGCAGGCCGTCGACGCCGCGCAGTCGCGCCATCGCGCACCGGCGGAGTTCGCGCTCGCGATCCTCGCCGTGGCCGGATGGCTGCATCTCAGGAAAACCCGCCATGGCCGCTAATCCCGCACGCATCGCGATCGTCGAGCGCCGCATCATGGCGCTCTTCGACCTCGACGGCACCATCACCCGGGGCGACACGCTGTTCCCGTTCCTGCTGTTCGCGCTCGGGCCGCTGCGCTTCCTCCTGCGCCTGCCGCGGGCATTGCCCTGGCTCGCCGGCCTCGCGCTCAGGCTCGTGCCGCGCGACCGCGCCAAGGAAGCGGTGCTGCGCGCCTTCCTGCGCGGCCTGCCGCGCGCGGAGCTCGAGCGCCGCGGCGCCGAGTTCGCGGCGCGCCGGCTGCCGCGCCTCGTGCGGCCGCTCGCGGTGCAGCGCCTCGCGTGGCACCGCGATCGCCGCCATCACTGCGCGCTGGTGAGCGCGTCGCTCGACCTGTATGTCGAGCCGTGGGCGCGCGCCGCCGGATTCGACGACGTGATCGCCACCTCGCTCGAGTACGCCGAGGGCGTCGCGACCGGCCGCATCGCCGGGGCGAACTGCCGCGGCGAGGAGAAAGTGCGGCGCCTGCAGGAGCGCTACGGCGAGCTCACGCGCTTCACCCTCCACGGCTACGGCGACAGCGCCGACGACCGGCACTTCCTCGAGCTGTGCGCCGAGGCGCACTATCGTCCCTTCCGCGCCGGGCAGGCCGAGCCCGACGGCGAGCCGGGCGCGCCGCGCAACGAGCTGCGCGACTTCGTCAAGCTGATGCGGCCGCATCAGTGGGTGAAGAACGGCTTCGTCTTCGTCGGCATCCTGTTCGGCCACGCCTGGCGCGTGCCGGACCTGGTCGCCGCCGCGCTGCTCGCCGCGGCCGGCTTCTCGCTCGTCTCGAGCGCGATCTACATCCTCAACGACTTCGCCGACCGCGAGCGCGACCGGCTGCATCCCAAGAAGCGCCAGCGCCCGCTCGCCTCGGGCCGCGTCACGCCGCGCGCCGCGCTGGCGGTGGGGGCGGCGCTGGCCCTGCTCGGCGGCGGGCTCGCCTACGCGGCGGGTCCCGCGGTTCTCGCGATCGTCGCGAGCTACGCGGCGATGAACGTCGCCTACAGCTTCGCGCTGAAGAACGTCGTCATCCTGGATGTGTTCGTGATCGCGGCCGGCTTCCTGCTTCGCATCCTCGCCGGCACGCTCGGCCTGGGAATCGCGCCCTCGAAGTGGCTGCTCGTCTGCAGCCTGTTCCTCACGCTCTTCCTCGGCTTCACCAAGCGGCGCTCGGAGCTCCTCGTCGTCACGTCGGACTACATCACGCACCGGAAGGCGCTGCTGCACTACAACCCGGCGCTGCTCGACAAGATGATCGGCGTCTGCGCCTGCGCCGCGCTCATGAGCTACAGCCTGTACACCATGGCGCCCGAGACGGCGCGGCTGCAGGGCACGGAGAACCTGATCTACACCATCCCGTTCGTGGCCTACGGCATGTTCCGCTATCTTTACCTGCTGCACGCCAAGCACGCGGGCGGCGACACCTCCCGCGACCTGGCGCGCGACGGCCATCTCGCGGTGACCGTGGCGGCCTGGCTCGCGACCACGGCCTGGCTGATCCGATGACGCAGGCGATGAATTCCGGCTTCGGCTTCATCTTCGCCGGCGTCGTCCTGAACGCCACCGCGCAGCTCCTGCTCAAGGCCGGCACCAACACCGTCGGCGAGATCCAGCTCGCCACGGCGAACCTCGCGCCGGTCGCGACGCGGCTCGCCTTCGAGCCGCACTTCCTCGCCGGCATGCTGTGCTACGGCGTGAGCCTGGTGGTGTGGCTCGTCGGCCTCTCGCGCATCGAGGTGAGCGTCGCCTACCCGATGCTCTCGCTCGGCTACGTGCTGAACGCCGCGGTCGCCTGGTACTGGTTCGGCGAGGCGATCGGGCCGATGCGCATCGCGGGCATCGGCGCGATCATCCTCGGCGTCTGGCTCGTCGCGCGCAGCGCCTAGCCGGCGCCCTCAGTGCGACCCGTACGGCGGGTCGTACCACGCGTTCCCGGATGCGGCAGTCGGGAACGTGGACCAGATCTGCACGTCGTCCAGCCACTGGTAGATCGAGTAGCCGCTGCCGCTGTAGAGCTGGCTCATCATGATGCGGTCGATCGGCGAGCCGTTCGGGCCGATGTTGTTCGCGCGCTGGTCGGCGATCACCTGGCCGTTCACCGCCATCCAGACGCGGCCGCTCGTGCCGCTGCCGCGCTTCCAGTAGATCTCGAGCTTGAACCACTGCCCGACCGGCACCGGCACGGTCGTGTTGTTCACGCGCCAGTACTCGGTGAAGGCGGGGACGTAGCCGTCGCCGATCGCGGCCCAGTAGAGCGACCCGTTGTTCGATTTGATCGCGAGCTGGATGCGGTAGTCGGTGTCGGTCGTCTTCCATTCGAAGAGATCGCGCCAGGTGCTGGCGCTCATCTTCTGCGCGAGGTCGGGCTGCAGCATGATCCACTGGCTGATGTACATCTCCGGCACGTCGGCCGCCGGCAGGATCTGGTAGGGATCCTGCGTCGAGCCGTTCTGCGCGTCCTGCGAGGAGGTGCCGCAGCAGCCGCTCTGCGTGATGGTGCTCAGCAATGCGCGCGTCGCGTTGCCCTTGTGCCCGGTCACGGTGACGAGCTGGTTCGACATGTAGTTGCCGATGTTCGTCGGGTCGGCCGGCGCGCCGGCGGTGGGATTGGTCAGCGTCTGGAACTGCCCCTGGCCGCCCGAGACCTTCGGCGGCCACGCGAACCCGGTGCTCGAGTCCGTTCCGGTCAGGTCCTGCCAGCAGCCATTGCCCCAGCAGCCGTACGGCAGGCCGACGGCGAGGTTGCCCTCGAAGCCCGACCAGAAGAGCAGGCTCGACGGCAGCGTTGCGGGCGCGCTCGGCGCGCTCGGCGTCGCGGCGGCCGTGCTGCCCGTCGTCACGCTGCCGCCGCTCGCCGCGATGCTGACCGCGCTCATGTTGAAGTACTGCGCGTCGGCGACGACCTTCAGGACGTGCTTGCCGGCGCTGAGCGGCACTGCGCTCTTGCCGAACCACTGGTACGTGGTCCAGTCGCCGGTGATCGGCACGGGAACGGTGCCGGTCACGTTGCTGCCGTCCACTTCGATGTGGAAGGCGGTCGGCGCGGCATAGTTGGTGGCGGCGCGAATCCCGAGGTCGTAGTTGCCGGCGCTCGGCACGTTGATGGAGTAGTTCAGCCACTCGCCGGTCTGGAACGAGCCGATCGCGTAGCCGCCGCCCGCACTGTCCGTCGAGCTCGTGATGTCCACGTCCTCGCTCGTGCGGTACAGGCCGCCCGAGTTTCCGCTCGTGAGGTCCTTGTAGGCGACGCCCTGTCCGCCCTTGTCGAAATTGGCCGCCATGATCGTCGCCGGCACCGTCACCGGCGTTCCGCCGTACGGCGTTCCCGCGTAGCCCGCAGGCGCGGGCGCCGTCGCGCCCGGGCTGGCGGCCGTCCCGGCGCTCGCGAGCACGCTGATCGCGCTCAGGTTGAAATACTGCTGGTCGGAGACGACCTTCAGCACGTGCTTGCCCGCAGCGAGCGGCACGCCGGTCTTACCGACCCATTGGAACGTCGTCCACGACCCGGTCACCGGCACTTTCAGCGAGCCCGTGACGTTCGCGCCGTCCACTTCGATGTGCAGCGCGACGCTCGCGGTGTAGTTGTTCGCGACGTGCACCGAAAGATCGTAATTGCCGCTCGCCGGCACGTTGACGCTGTAGTTCATCCACTCGCCGGTCTGGATGCTGGCCACCTGGTAGGGCCCGCCGGCGGAGTCGGTAGAGGCGAAGATGTCCACGTCCTCGCCGGGACGGTAAAGGCCGCCCTGGTTGCCGGCGGTGAGGTCCCTGTACGCGACGCCCTGGCCGCCCTTGTCGAAGTTGACGGCGGGGAAGGCGAGCGGCAGCGCGACGGGCGAGCCGCTGTAGGGCGTGCCGGCATAGCTTGGCGCGCTCGCTACGGCGGCCGTCGTGCCGGCGGAAGCCTGCGTCGCGCTCGCCGTCACGGTGATCGCGCTCACATTGAAGTACTGCGCGTCGGCGACGAGCTTGATTACGTGCTGCCCCGCCGAAAGCGGGATCGATTGCTTGCCTACCGACTGATACGTCGTCCAGGCGCCGGTCATCGGCACCTTGATGCTGCCGGTGACGTTGACGCCGTCGACCTCGATGTGGAAGGCCGCGTTGCTGGAGTAATTGTTGGAGGCGCGGATCGCGATGTCGTAGTTCGCGCTCGCGGCGACGTTGACCGTGTAGGCGGTCCATTCGCCGGTCTGGAAATACTCGATCTCGTAGCCCCCGCTCGCGGAATCGGTGGACGCATAGATGTCCACCGCCTCGGATGGGCGGTACTGGCCGCCGACGTTGGCGGCCGTGAGATCGTGATAGCCGGCGCCTTCGCCGCCCTTGTCGAAATTCACCGCGCGAATCGTGCCCGGCAGCGCGGCCGGCGCGCCGGCGTAGGGCGTGCTTGCCGCGAGGACGCAGAGCGGAGCGCTTGTGGCGAACGCGAGCGCGACGCAGGCGCTCAATCGGCTGACTTTCATCTCCCTGCCTTTCTAGGATTTTCTGCTTCGCCTCTTGTTTGCACGAGGCGTGCCAAGCAGAAGAATCAACGGCTTGGGCCAGGCTCGTAGTGCGGCGCGCGACAGAACCGTAGCGCCGGGACGACGCGCTCGCTGGCGCGTAGCTGTCTGCACTACGAAAAGCGCAGTCGCCGTGCGCCGACGAATCCGGAAAAAACAACGCCCGGTCGGTGCCGGGCGTTGTCCTGTTGCTGCTGCCTTGCTTCAGTGAGGCGCGTACGGCGGGTCGTACCACGCGTTGCCCGACGCGGCGGTCGGGAACGTCGACCAGATCTGCACGTCGTCCACCCACTGGTAGATCGGGTAGCTCGTGCCCGCATAGAGCTGGTTCACCATGATGCGGTTGAGCGGCGAGCCGTTCGGGCCCACGGTCGAGCCGGAATGGTCGGCGAGGACCTGGCCGTTGACCGCCATCCACACGCGGCCGTCGCTGCCGCTCGAGCGCTTCCAGTACACCTCGAGCTTGAACCACTGGCCGACGGGCACCGGCACCGACGTGTTGTTCACGCGCCAGAACTCATGGTACGAGGGCACGTAGGAGTCCGCGTTCACCATCCAGAAGAGCGAGCTGCCCGAGGACTTGATGGCGAGCTGGACGCGGAAGTCGGTGTCCGTGCTCTTCCACTCGAAGAGGTCGCGCCAGTTGTTGCCGCTCATCTTCGAGACCAGGTCGGGCTGCAGCATCATCCACTGGCTGATGTACATCTCCTTGACGTCGGCGCCGGGCAGGATCTGGTAGGGATCCTGCGTCGAGCCGTTGCCCTGCGGGCTCGTGCCGCAGCATCCGCTCTGCAGGATCGTGCTCAGCATCGCGCGCGTGGTGCCGCCCTTGTGGCCGGTGACGTTGACGAGCTGGTTGGTCATGTAGCTCGGAACCACGGTGGGCGTCGCGGACACGGTGGCGTTGGTCATCGTCTGGAACTGGCCCTTGCCGCCGTTCACCGTCGGCGGCCAAGTGAACCCGGTCGTCGAGTCGCTGCCGGTGATGTCCTGCCAGCAGCCGTTGCTCCAGCAGTCGCGCGGCGCCGCGACCGCGGTCGCGCCTTCGAAGCCCGACCAGAAGAGCAGCGACGTGGGTTTGGTGCCGCCCGTCGTGCCGCCGCCCCCGGTGGTCGTGCCGCCGCCGCCCGTGGTCGTGCCGCCGCCCCCGGTGGTCGTGCCGCCGCCGCCGGTGGTCGTGCCACCACCGGTGGTCGTGCCGCCGCCTGTCGCCGTCCCCGCGCTCGCGAGCACGCTGACCGCGTTGACGTTGAAGTACTGCGCGTCGGAGACGAGCTTCAGCACGTGCTTGCCCGCGGTGAGCGGGACGTTCTGCTTGCCCACCCACTGGTAGGTCGTCCACGAGCCGGTCTTCGGCACCGGCACGGAGCCGGTGACGTTGGCGCCGTCCACTTCGACGTGGAACGCGGGCGCGCTCGAGTAGTTGTTCGCCGTGCGCACCGAGATGTCGTAACTGCCGCTCGCCGGCACGTTGACGGTGTAGTTCATCCACTCGCCGGTCTGGAAGTTCGCCACCTGGTAGGCGCCGCCCGTCGAGTCGGTCGAGCTGAAGATGTCCACGCTCTCGCTCGTGCGGTAGAGGCCCCCGGTATTGCCGGAGCTGAGGTCGTGGTATGCGACCCCTTCGCCGCCCTTGTCGTAGTTCACGGCCTGGAACGCGACCGGCAGCGCGATCGGCGTGCCGGTGTACGGCGTGCCCGCGTAGCTCGACGAAGTCGTGCCGCCGCTCGTCGTCCCGCCGCCGGCGGTGGAGCCGGCGCTCGCTGCGATCGTGAGGGCGCTCACGTTGAACCATTGCGCGTCCGACACGATGCGGATCACGTGCGTGCCCGCGCTCATCGGAATGCCGGTCTTGCCGACCGCCTGGTACGTGGTCCACGCCCCGGTGAGCGGCACCTTGATCGAGCCGCTGACGTTCACGCCGTCCACCTCGATGTGGAACGCGCAGTTCGAGGAGAAGTTGTTCGAGGCGCGGATGGCGATGTCGTAGCTGCCGCTCGCGGCAACCCGCACGGTGTAGTTCATCCATTCGCCGGTCTGGAAGTTCTGCACCTCGTAGCCGCCGCCGGCGGGATCGCTCGACGCGTAGAGGTCGACGCTCTCGCTCGTGCGGTAGAGCTTGCCGAGATTGCCGGAGCTCAGGTCGTGGTACGCGACGCCTTCGCCGCCCTTGTCGTAGTCGGACGCCTTCACGGTGGCGGGCACCGCGACCGGCGTGCCGCTGAAGGGCGTGCTCGCCGCGGAGGCGGCGCCCGGGACGCCTGCTGCAAATGCAAGCGCCACGCAGGCGCTCAGATGACGCACTCTCATCGTGTTTATGCTCCTTCCCCTAGCGTTTCTGGGTTCGTTGAACTGCAGGGGTCGCTTAACGCAGGAGCCATGCCAGAGGCGCGATGCAAGGAGAATCAGCGGCTTACGCCAAGCCCGTAGGGCGAACCGCTACGGGAACGTAGGTCTTCCACGACACGCTGTAGCGTCCCACGCACAAGCCGCTGTTTCATTGCAACAACAATTGTCGGCGAGGCCCGACTTCGCCCGCTACCGCGCCCCTTTTTCCCTCTGAAATCCGGGCGGCGCATGCCTGGAAGCTGCCGCCGCTGTCGCGCGTTGGATTACCCGCGTGTAGATAAACCTTTACGCCGAAAAAGTTTTTCAGCACATTCGGATGGCCAAGCGCGCGTTGCGTGCATATACTTTTCGCAGGGATCGAACGACAGGAAACGACCATGCGAATTCTCATCGCGGATGACCACCCGATCGTGCGGCACGGACTGAAGCAGATGCTCGCCGCCGACCCCGCAGCGACCGTCGTGGGCGAGGCGACCAACGGCGACGAGGCGCTCGAGCTCGCGCGCAAGGTGGAATGGGACATGGCGATCTTCGACTTCTCCATGCCCGGCCGCAGCGGCCTCGACCTGCTCGGCGACATCAAGCGCGAGTTTCCGACGCGGCCGGTGCTGATCCTCAGCATGCATTCGGAGGATGTCCACGGCAGCCGCGTGCTGCGTGCGGGCGGCTCGGGGTACATCACCAAGGACAGCGCGCCCACCGAGCTCACCACCGCGGTGCGCAAGGTGGCGAACGGCGGCAAGTACGTCTCCGCCTCGCTCGCCGAGATCCTCGCCAGCGAATGCTCCTCCGATCCGCAGAAGGCGCTGCACGAGAAGCTCTCCGACCGCGAGTACCGCGTGATGTGGCTGCTCGCCACGGGCAAGCAGATCAGCGAGATCGCGAAGGAGATGGGGCTCTCGCCGAGCACCGTGAGCACCTACCGCACGCGCATCCTGCGCAAGCTCGGCCTGACGAGCAACGCCGCGCTCGTGCACTACGCGGTGCGCCACCAGCTGGTGGGCTGAGCACGATGTCCGAAGCGGCCACGGTGAGCCGCGAGGCGCTCGCTTCCACTTCCGCCCCGGCGCAGGCCGAGGCGGCGCAGAAGGCGAAGATCCTCGTCGTCGACGACGAGCCGAAGAGCCTGTACGCGATGCAGGAGCTGCTCGGCGCGCTCGGCGAGACGCTGCTCGTCGCGCCCTCGGGCGAGGAGGCGCTGAAGCTCGCGCTCAGGCACGACTTCGCCGTGATCCTGCTCGACGTGCGCATGCCCGGCATCGACGGCTTCGAGACCGCGAAGCTCATCCGCAGCCGCGAGCGCTCGCGCCTCACGCCGATCATCTTCCTCACTGCGGCCAACGACGACATGTCCTCGATGTTCCGCGGCTACGAGGTCGGCGCGGTGGACTACCTGCTGAAGCCGGTGGTGCCGGAGATCCTCAAGTCGAAGGTCTCGGTGTTCGTCGACCTCTTCCGCAAGGACGAGCGCCTGCGCGAGTCCGAGGACAAGCTGCGCCGGCTCGCCGCCCACCTGATCTCGGTGCGCGAGGAGGAGCGCGCGCACATCGCGCGCGAGATCCACGACGAGCTCGGCCAGGTGCTCACCGGCCTCAAGATGGAAGTCACCTGGCTCGCGAAGCGCCTGACCGACGCCGTGCTCCTCGAGAAGACCGACTCGATCTGCGGGCTGATCGACTCGACCGTGCAGACGGTTCGCAAGATCGCCACCGGCCTGCGGCCCGAGATGCTGGACGACATGGGGCTCATCGCCGCCGTGGCCTGGCAGGCGAAGGATTTCCAGAAGCGCACCGGCATCCGCGTGCGCACCAAGCTGCCGCCGGAGACCTCGAAGCCGGACCACGACCTCGCCACCACCGTGTTCCGCATCTTCCAGGAGATCCTGACGAACGTCGCGCGCCACTCGCGCGCCACGCGCGTGGACATCGAGCTCGACATCGCCGAGGACCGGCTGGAGCTCGACGTCGTGGACAACGGCGTCGGCATCCAGGAGCGCGACGTCGGCGGCAGGAAGTCGCTCGGGCTCCTCGGCATGCAGGAGCGCGCGCTGCTCTTCGGCGGCGAGGTCAAGGTCAGCGGGAAGCCGGGCGAGGGCACCCGCGTGTCGGTCACCATCCCCATCGCCAGAAAGGCGGCCGCATGAAGGTCATCATCGCGGACGATCACCCGGTCGTGCGGCAGGGCCTGCGCCAGATGCTCGCGACCGAGCAGGACCTCACCGTGGTCGGCGAGGCCCGCAACGGCCAGGAAGTGGTGGACCTCTCGCGCCGCGTCCCCTGGGAAGTCGCGGTGCTCGACTACAACATGCCCGGCAAGAACGGCCTGGAGCTCATCAAGGAGCTGCGCCAGCGCTATCCCGGTCGCGCGGTGCTGATCCTCAGCATGTACCCGGAGGACCGCTACGCGGTGCGCGCGCTCAAGGCGGGCGCGGCGGGCTACCTCACGAAGGAGAGCGCGCCCGACGAGCTGGTGAACGCCATCCGCAAGGTCGCCGGCGGCGGCCGCTACGTCACGCCGACGCTCGGCGAGAAGCTCGCCCTCGAGCTCGAGGACAACCGCGGCAAGCCGCTGCACGAGACGCTCTCGGACCGCGAGTACCAGGTGATGTGGATGATCGCCTCGGGCAAGACGGTGCGGCAGATCGCCGACGAGCTCTTCCTCAGCCCCAACACCGTCAGCACGCACCGCACGCGCATCCTGCGCAAGATGAACATGAAGTCGAACGCGGAACTGATGCACTACGCGATCGCGCACCACCTGGTCGACTGATTTTTGTAGTGCGAAGCACTACAAGCCTTTAAACGGTTCTCCGATATCCCCGGTGGCCTTCCGCCACTAGGATTGCCTCTCTTTCCCCTCGAAAGCGCGCCGCTTTTCAGCCGCGGCGCGTTGCACTACAAGGGACCGCCATGCAACTCGAACCCGGCCTTCAAGACATGCTCGACCGCGGAGAGCTCCTCAAGGCGCTGCGCGCCTTCAAGCGCGGCGACTTCTCGGTCCGCATGCCGCTCAACCTCACCGGCATCGACGGCGAGATCGCGCAGGCGTTCAACGACGTCGTCGACATGAACGAGACGCTCGCCGGCGAGCTCGCGCGCATCGGCGACCAGGTCGGCAAGGAGGGCCAGATCGCGCAGCGCTGCGCCATGCCGGGCGCGGGCGGCGCGTGGGCCGAGACCGTCGGCGCGGTCAACACGCTGATCGGCGACATGGTCTACCCGGTGACCGAGGTGGCGCGCGTCATCGGCTCGGTGGCGAAGGGCGACCTCTCGCAGACCATGGTCCTCGAGGTGGAGGGCCGGCCGCTGCGCGGCGAGGCGCTGCGCCTCGGCACGGTGGTGAACACGATGGTCGGGCAGCTGAACGGCTTCGTGGGGGAAGTCACGCGCGTCGCCAAGGAAGTCGGCACGGACGGCAAGCTCGGCGGCCAGGCGCAGGTGCCCGGCGTCGCCGGCGTGTGGAAGGACCTCACCGACAACGTGAACTCGATGGCGGCGAACCTTACCGGCCAGGTACGCAACATCGCCGAGGTGACCACCGCGGTCGCGAAGGGCGACCTCTCGAAGAAGATCACGGTGGACGTGAAGGGCGAGATCCTCGCGCTGAAGAGCACGATCAACACGATGGTCGACCAGCTGAACGCCTTTGCGGGGGAAGTCACGCGGGTCGCGAAGGAAGTCGGCACGGACGGCAAGCTCGGCGGCCAGGCGCAGGTGAAGGGCGTCGCGGGAGTGTGGAAGGACCTCACCGACAACGTGAACTCGATGGCCGCGAACCTCACCGGCCAGGTGCGAAACATCGCCGAGGTGACGACCGCGGTCGCGAAGGGCGATCTCTCGAAGAAGATCACGGTGGACGTGAAGGGCGAGATCCTGGAGCTGAAGAGCACCATCAACACCATGGTCGACCAGCTGAACGGCTTCGCCGGCGAAGTCACGCGGGTCGCGAAGGAAGTCGGCACGGACGGCAAGCTCGGCGGCCAGGCGCTGGTTCCGGGCGTGGGCGGGGTGTGGAAGGACCTCACCGACAACGTGAACCAGCTCGCCGCAAACCTCACGGGCCAGGTGCGCAACATCGCCGAGGTGACCACCGCGGTGGCGAAGGGCGACCTCTCGAAGAAGATCACGGTGGACGTGAAGGGCGAGATCCTCGAGCTGAAGAGCACCATCAACACGATGGTCGACCAGCTGAACGCATTCGCCTCGGAGGTGTCGCGCGTGGCGCGCGAGGTCGGCACGGACGGCAAGCTCGGCGGCCAGGCGCAGGTGCGCGGCGTCGGCGGCGTGTGGAAGGACCTGACCGACAACGTGAACTCGATGGCGGCGAACCTCACCGGCCAGGTGCGCAACATCGCGGAAGTCACCACCGCGGTGGCGAACGGCGACCTCTCGAAGAAGATCACGGTGGACGTGAAGGGCGAGATCCTCGCGCTGAAGAACACGTTCAACACGATGGTCGACCAGCTGAACGGCTTCGCCTCCGAAGTTTCGCGGGTTGCGAGGGAGGTCGGGACCGAGGGCAAGCTCGGCGGCCAGGCGCAGGTGAAGGGCGTCGCGGGCGTGTGGAAGGACCTCACCGACAACGTGAACTCGATGGCCGCGAACCTCACCGGCCAGGTGCGCAACATCGCGGAGGTGACCACGGCCATCGCGCGCGGCGATCTCTCGAAGAAGATCACGATCGACGTGCGCGGCGAGATCCTGGAGCTGAAGAGCACCATCAACACGCTCGTGGACCAGCTGAACGCGTTCGCGTCCGAGGTCTCGCGCGTGGCGCGCGAGGTCGCGAGCGAGGGCAAGCTCGGCGGGCAGGCGCAGGTGGTCGGCGTCGCCGGCGTGTGGAAGGACCTGACCGACAACGTGAACTCGATGGCGGCGAACCTCACCAGCCAGGTGCGCAACATCGCCGAGGTGACCACCGCGGTGGCGCGCGGCGACCTCTCGAAGAAGATCACGGTGGACGTGCGCGGCGAGATCCTCGAGCTGAAGAACACCGTCAACACGATGGTGGACCAGCTGAATGCGTTTGCTTCCGAGGTCTCGCGCGTGGCGCGCGAAGTGGGCACCGACGGCAAGCTCGGCGGCCAGGCGCAGGTGAAGGGCGTCGGCGGCGTGTGGAAGGACCTGACCGACAACGTGAATTCCATGGCGGCGAACCTCACGAGCCAGGTGCGCGGCATCGCGAGCGTCGTGACCGCGGTCGCGAACGGCGACCTGAACCGCAAGCTCTCGGTGGAGGCGAAAGGCGAGATCGCCGCGCTCGCCGACACCATCAACGGCATGATCGACACGCTCGCGACGTTCGCCGAGCAGGTGACGAACGTCGCCCGCGAAGTCGGCTCGGAAGGCAAGCTCGGCGGCCAGGCCCGCGTGCCGGGCGCCGCCGGGACCTGGCTCGACCTGACCGACAACGTGAACCGCCTCGCGGCGAACCTCACGAGCCAGGTGCGCGCGATCGCCGAGGTGGCCACCGCGGTGACGAAGGGCGACCTCACCCGTTCGGTGACGGTGGAGGCGCAGGGCGAGGTTGCGGCCCTGAAGGACAACATCAACGAGATGATCCGCAACCTGAAGGACACCACGCGCAAGAACACCGAGCAGGACTGGCTGAAGACGCACCTCGCGCGCTTCACCCGGATGCTGCAGGGCCATCGCGACATGGTCACGGTCTCGCGGCTGATCCTGAGCGAGCTGACGCCGCTCGTGAACGCGCAGCAGGCCGCCTTCTACGTCGCCGACTACCGCAGCGGCGACTCGCAGCTCGAGCTCCTCGCCGGCTACGCGCAGCGCCACGGCAAGTCGCTGCCGCGCAAGATCGCCTTCGGCGAGGGCCTGGTCGGGCAGGCGGCGTTCGAGAAGAAGCGCATCGTGCTCTCCAGCGCGCCGGCGGACTACATCCGCATCGGCTCGGCGCTGGGCTCCGGCGCGCCGGTGAACATCATCATCCTGCCGGTGCTCTTCGAGGGGCAGGTGAAGGCGGTGATCGAGCTCGCCTCGTTCAGCCAGTTCAGCCCGACCCACCAGGCCTTCCTCGACCAGCTGACCGAGTCGATCGGCGTGGTGCTGCACACGATCGCGGCGAACATGCAGACGGAATACCTCCTGCACCAGTCGCAGTCGCTGACCGCGGAGCTGCAGAGCCAGCAGGAGGAGCTGAAGAAGACCAACGACCGGCTGGAGCAGCAGGCGCTCAACCTGCAGAAGTCGGAATCGCTGCTCAAGTCGAAGCAGGAGGAGCTGCGCTCGGCGAACGAGCAGCTGCAGGAGAAGGCGCGCCAGCTCTCCGAGCAGATGCACCAGGTGGAGTTCAAGAACCGCGAGATCGAGCAGGCGCGCGCCGCGCTGGAGGAGAAGGGGAGCAGCTCTCGCTCTCCTCGCGCTACAAGTCCGAGTTCCTCGCCAACATGTCGCACGAGCTGCGCACGCCGCTCAACAGCCTGCTCATCCTCGCGCGCCTGCTCGCCGACAACCCGGGCGGCAACCTCACCTCGAAGCAGATCGAGTTCGCGCGCACGATCCACTCCTCCGGCGCGGAGTTGCTATCCTTGATCAATGACATCCTCGACCTGGCGAAGATCGAGTCCGGGACGGTCACGCTGACCATCGCGCCCGAGCCCTTCGCCGACGTGCGCGACTACGTCGAGCGCACGTTCCGCGAGGTGGCGAGCGACAAGGGCCTCGAGCTCGACATCGAGCTCAGCCCGGCGCTGCCGGCGAGCATGGACACCGACGGCAAGCGCCTGCAGCAGATCATCACCAACCTGCTGTCGAACGCGTTCAAGTTCACGGCGAAAGGCCGCGTCGCGCTGAAGGTCGCGCCCGCGGCGTCGGGCTGGAGCGCCGGGCACCCGATCCTCGACCAGGCCGCCGGGGTGGCGGCGTTCTCGGTGATCGACACCGGCATCGGCATACCGGCGCACAAGCAGCGCCTCATCTTCGAGGCCTTCCAGCAGGCCGACGGCACCACGAGCCGCGAGTACGGCGGCACCGGGCTCGGCCTGTCCATCAGCCGCGAGCTCGCGCGCCTGCTGGGCGGGGAGATCCGCGTCGTCAGCGCGCCGGGGCAGGGCAGCACGTTCACCCTCTACCTGCCGCTTGCGCACCGGGCGCAGGAGGCGCCGCGCGAGCCGCTGCCCGCGGCCGAGCCCGCGCGCCCGGCGCCCATGGCGAGCGATGCGGCGCCGGGGCTCGCGCAGCAGGCGGCCGCCGCGCTCGCCGGCAAGAAGGTGCTGGTGGTGGACGACGACATCCGCAACGTGTTCGCCCTGGCGAGCGCGCTCGAGACGCACGGCATGCAGGTGATCCACGCCGAGAGCGGCAAGGAAGGCATCGAGCTCCTCAAGCGCACCGGCGACGTCGACATCGTGCTGATGGACGTCATGATGCCGGGCCTCGACGGCATCGACACCATGCGCATCGTGCGCCAGCTCGATCGCTACCGCGCGCTGCCGATCGTCGCGGTGACGGCGAAGGCGATGATGGGCGACCGCGAGAAGTGCCTCGAGGCCGGTGCCACGGACTACGTGGCGAAGCCGGTCAACATCGACGTGCTGCTCGCGACGCTCTACCGCTCCCTCAACCCCGCCGAGCGCGTGGTGCACTGATGGCCGCGCCGATCCGCTTGAGCGTCGGGCCGGAGCTGAAGCCGCTGCTGCCGGGATTCATGGCGAACCGCCGCAAGGACCTCGAGGCCATCGCGCGCGCCATGGACTCGGGCAACCTCGAGGCCGTGGGCGTCGTCGGCCACAACATCCGCTGCTTCTCGCGGGTGTACGGCTTCGACGACCTCACCGCGCTCGGCGAGGAGCTGCAGCAGGCGGCCGAGGAGAGGAGCCTGCTGCGCATCGCCCACCTGCAGAGCCGGCTCGCCGATTACCTGGGACGCGTCCAGTTCGCGGATGACTGACGAAGCGCAGTTCAACGCGCTTCTGGACGCGCTCGCCGGCCTCGCCGCCGCGAACATCGTCCTCATCGAGACGCTGCACGAGCAGCGCGTGATCGACAAGACGCACTTCGCGCACGCCTTCGCGCGCGCGCTGGACACGCTTTCGCCCGAGCACCGCGGCGGGATGGTGGAGCAGGTGCTGCGCAACATGCGCGACCGCTGCATGGACCTGCCCGCCGGCGGAACGCCGTCGGACGCGCAGGCTTGGCTCGACCGCGTGCTGAAGCGCTAGTCGACTTTCTTCAGCCAGGACGGGCGGCGGAACTGGCCGACGAAGGTTCCGGCGGCCGCTTCCTTTCCTTCCTTGTCGAAGATGATCTCGCGGTTGCCGAAAGGCAGGGACGCGCCCGCGATCACGAGGCGCGTGCGGTTGTTCTGGCATTCGAACTGGAGGATCAGGCCGGTCGCCGGATCCTCCACGATCTGCTCGCGAATGCTGCATAACGATCCGTTCGGTTTGAGCGGCATGACGATTCCCATCTCTCTCGATTTGTCATCCCGGGTATTGAGCAAGGCCTATGCCGCCGATCCCTGTAGCGATTCCGCGACGCGAGATTCAGAGCGCTTCGACAAAGTCAAGGCGAAAGCGCACGCACGCCGTTTAAGGTTCATGAGAATAATTTCCTCGGCGGACTTCGCGTCCGTTTCTACACTTGCCCGCAGTCCGAAAAAAGGAGAGGCACATGGAGCAAGCGCAAGCGAAATCGAGGATCCATCCGCTCGTCGCCACCGCCGCGGTCGCGGTGATCGTTCTTTCCGCGGTCGCGGTGGCCGCCATCACCGGCTACCTGCCGGGCAGCAGCGCGCAGAAGAGCGACCCGCAGGCCGCGCTACAGGCGCCGGCTCCGGTGGCGGCGCCCGCGCCCGCTGCTGCTTCCGCGTCCGCACCTACGCAGATCGCTTCCGCAGCGCCCGCGCCCGCGCATGTCGCGCAGGCGAAGCCGCACTGCGTGAATTGCGGCGTGGTGCAGGACGTGAAGGAAGTCGAGGTGAAGGGCGAGGGCAGCGGCCTCGGCGCGGTCGCAGGCGGCGTGGTCGGCGCAGTGGTCGGCAACCAGTTCGGACACGGCACCGGCAACACCGTGATGACGGTCGCGGGCGCCGCGGGCGGCGCGCTCGCCGGCAACGAGATCGAGAAGCGCGCGAAGACGAAGAAGCGCTACGACGTCGCGGTGCGCATGGCCGACGGATCGATGAAGACGGTTTCGTTCGAGGAGCAGCCGACCTGGCGCGCGGGCGACCACGTCAAGGTCGAGAACGGCGTGCTTCAGGCTTCGCGCTAGCGCTGTAGTACAGACTGCTACGCCCGAGCGCACCCTCGCGCATCCCCGTACACTTTCCCGCGTCGTTGACAAGCGGGAAAGAAAACGGGGATGGCAATCTTCGAGAAGAAGTGGAGCTTCGCTCCCGCGGTAGTCGAGCACGCGCCGCAGGAGCCGGGAATCTACGCGCTATGGGAGGGCGACGAGATGGTCTATCTCGGGCGCACCGTCACCGGCGGCATCCAGGGGGCGCTGCGCGAGCACCTGGAAGGCGGTCGCGGCGCGTGCACAAAGCAGGCGACGCACTACAGCTGGGAGATCTCGCTCTGGCCGACGCTGCGCGAGAGCGAAGTGCTGGCCGAATTCTTCGCCGCGCACAAGCGCAAGCCGCGCTGCAACGGACCCTGACGTGGCGCGCTAGCGCCGCCGCCAGCCTTTCTGCTTCATGCAGGTTTCCTGGTCGCGCTCGCTGCCGCTGAAGAAGCGCGCGCATTCCGCCAGGTCGGCCTTCGCCTCGTAGCTGTCCTTGTCCGGATGCGTCCACTGCGGGCCGCTTGCGCAGGCCGCGAGGAACGCGAACGCCAGGAAGGCCTTCTTCATTGGGCCGGCATGTTAGCCCGGGCACGGGGCTTGCGAAAGCACCCGCCATGCCGAAGCCGATCCACCTGGTTTTCTCCAACCTGAAGGGCGAGACGGTGGAGAGAGGCCCGTTCAGGTCGTTCTGCCTGCAGGGCGAGACCCTGCGCGAGACGATCGGCGGCCCGACGTTCGCCGTGCACGAGGACCATTCCTGGCACGTCGACGGCCGCGTGTTCTCGCGCGTGGACTGCGACTGCCGCGTGATCATCACGCTTTCCCGAGTGGACGGAAAGCTGTCCAAGAAATACGGGCCGTTCGACAGCTTCTCGTGCCTGGACGGCATCGCGTACGTGGACCACGCGGTGTTCGCCTTCGCTGATCGCGCCATCGGCGACTGGTATTGCCACGCCGACGGCATGCACTGGGCGATCGTCCAGGTCGATTCGAGCGACTGAAGCGGGCTAGAGGCGCAGGATCCGCGGCCCGGCGTTGTCCCCGGCGTCGCTGTCGTCGCTCGGCAGGACGTACGATGCAACGGCGAACGAGAGGGCGAGCACGAGCGCGTTGCCGATCAGGAACCGGGCATAGCCCGCTTTCTGCATCCAGACGATGCGGGGAAGCGCCTTGAGCGCGATCCACGCGCCGATCCACAGCGGCTTGTCCGCCGCCATCAGCAGCGGATAGATGAAGCCCTCGAGGGTCCCGAGGACGAAAAGCTGCAGGTGGTCGCGCCGCGCCGCATGGCCGAAGCCGTTGAAGATCTGCCACGCCCGCAGCCAGAAGCGCCTCGGCTGCTCGTCGATCTCGCCCGCCTGCATGAGGCTCAGCACGATGCGCACTGCGAGCGAGATCGCCGCCGCGCACGCGAGCAGCACGGAGAAATCGAGCCAGCTGTCCGGAGTCGGAACGTCGCCCATCGTCAGCGCTTCACCGCGCTCGCGGTGCAGCGGATCGATTCCATGCAGGTCGGCGCGACGGCCGAAGTGAGGCGGCCGAGGAACGAGCTGCTCTTGGGCTCCTCGCACTGCAGGTTGGCGATCGCGTCGGCGCCTTTCTGCAGCGCCCGGTACTTGGCGCGCCGGGTCGCGTCTTCCCAGCTCGCCGTTTCCTTCGACGAGCGCCTGCACGAGATGCCTTCGACCTGGCCGAGGTCGGCGTAGGCGCGCGTCGGCAGCGCCTGCGCCTCGACCTCGGGCATGGCGTCGAGCTCGGCGATCCTGCCGGCCGGGATCTCGTCCAGCTGCACCGTCTTCAGCGCCTGCGGCGTCGAGCAGCCGAAGCAGCCGAGAAGCGCGAGCGCCGCGAGGAGGTGGGGCCGAGGCTTCATGAGTGGATGGTGGGTCGTACTGGGATCGAACCAGTGGCCCCTGCTGTGTGAGAGCAGTGCTCTACCGCTGAGCTAACGACCCGGGGCGCGGGCTGAGGGAACGGATTCTACAATAGGCGGGTGATCCTCCGGCGGCCTCGATGATTTTCCGTCAGCTGTTCGACCCGCAGTCGTCGACCTACACGTACCTGCTCGCCGACCCGGCCTCGCGCGAGGCGGTGCTGATCGACCCGGTGTTCGACCAGGCGCTGCGCGACACGGCGCTGCTCGAGGAGCTCGGCCTGAAGCTGCGCTGGACGCTGGAGACGCACGTCCATGCCGACCACGTCACCGCGGCGTCGCTCCTCAAGAGCCGCACGGGCAGCCGCATCGCGCTCTCGAAGGAGAGCGGGGCGGAAGGCGCGGACCGGTTCCTCTCGCCCTTCGAGAAAGTGAGCTTCGGCAAGCGGCACCTCGAGGCGCGGCCGACGCCGGGCCACACCAGCGGCTGCATGACCTACGTGCTCGACGACCGCTCGATGGCGTTCACGGGCGACGCGCTCCTCATCCGCGGCTGCGGCCGGACCGATTTCCAGGGGGGCGATGCGCGGCGGCTGTTCCGCTCGGTGCGCTCGCAGATCTTCTCGCTCCCCGAGAGCTGCACCCTCTATCCGGGCCACGACTACCGCGGCCTCACGGCCACCAGCGTCGGCGAGGAGAAGCTCTACAACCCGCGGCTCGCGGAGTCGATCGGCGAAGAGGACTTCGTCGGCTACATGACGAACCTCGGCCTCGCGCATCCGAAGCTGATGGAGCAGGCGGTTCCGGCCAACCTGAAATGCGGAAAGCCGGTCACGACCGAAAACCTCGATGCAAAGACCGATTGGGCGCCGCTCACCTACACCTTCGCGGGCATCTGGGAGGTGCAGCCCAACTGGCTCGAAGAGCACCTCGGCGAGGTGCAGGTCGTCGACGTGCGCGAGCCCGACGAATTCAACGGCCCGCTGGGGCACATCAAGGGCGCGAAGCTCGTTCCGCTCGGCACTCTCGCGGAGAAAAGCGTCCTGCTCGAGAAAAGCAGGCCGGTGGTGACGGTCTGCCGCTCCGGCGCGCGCTCCGCGCAGGCCACCGTGATCCTCGGCAAGGCCGGGTTCGAGCGCGTCGCGAACCTCTCCGGCGGCATGCTGCGCTGGCGCGCGCAGCGCTTCGCCGTCGACGGCGGGACGGATTGACGCAAAATGGCGGCCGCCATGAAAGTCCGGACCCGCTTCGCTCCGAGCCCCACCGGCTACCTCCACGTCGGCGGCGCGCGCACCGCGCTCTTCTCCTGGGCCTACGCGCGGCGCCATGGCGGCTCTTTCGTCCTGAGGATCGAGGACACGGATACGGAGCGCTCGACGCAGCAGTCGGTGGACGCGATCCTCGAGGGCCTGCGCTGGCTCGGCCTCGACTGGGACGAGGGCCCGTTCTTCCAGATGAAGCGCCTCGCGCGCTACAAGGAGGTGGCCGAGCAGCTCATCGCCGAGGGCCACGCCTACTACGACTACATGCCGAAAGAGGACCTGGACGCGCTGCGCGCGCAGCAGAGCGCGCGCGGCGAGAAGCCGCGCTACGACCGCGCCATCGGCCAGAGCTATCGCGGCCAGGGGCCGGCGCCGATCCGCTTCAGGACGCCGCAGGAAGGCGATGTGGGCTGGAACGACCTGGTGAAGGGCCTGATCTCGTTCCCGAACGCGGAGCTCGACGACCTGGTGCTGCTGCGCGCGGACGGCGTGCCGACCTACAACTTCGGCGTCGTGGTGGACGACCTCGACATGAACATCACGCACGTCATCCGCGGCGACGACCACGTCAACAACACGCCGCGGCAGATCCACATCTTCCATGCCCTGAAAAAAGAGCTGCCGCAGTTCGGCCATGTGCCGATGATCCTCGGCGCCGACGGCGAGCGGCTCTCGAAGCGCCACGGCGCGGTGAGCGTGACGCAGTACCGCGACGACGGCTACCTGCCGGAGGCACTATTGAACTACCTCGCGCGCCTCGGGTGGTCCCACGGCAACGAAGAGATGTTCTCGAAAGAGCAGCTGATCGGCTGGTTCGACCTGGGCCACGTCTCGCGCTCGGCGGCGCAGTTCAACCCCGAGAAGCTCGCCTGGCTCAACCAGCAGTACCTGAAGGGCGCGGACGACGCGCGCCTCGCCGCGCTGGTCGCCGCCGAGCTGAAGAAGCGCGGCGCCCAGCCCGCGGCGGGACCCGCGCTCGAGCGCGTGGTCGCGCTCCTCAAGGACCGCGCGACCACCATCCCGCAGCTCGCGGACGAGGCGATGCTTTTCTACGAGACGGAGGTCAAGCCCGCCCCGGCGCCGCTGGAGGAAAGCGTGCTCAAGGCGCTGCGCATGCTGAAGGCGAAGCTCCTCGCCGTGCCGTGGCAGCGCGGCGCGATCAACGAGGCGATCAAGGAGTCGGTGAAGGCGAACGCGCTCAAGATGCCGCAGCTCGCCATGCCGCTGCGCCTGATGGTCACCGGGCGGGCGCAGACCCCGTCGATCGACGCGGTGCTCGAGCTTCTCGGCCGCGAAACCGTGCTGCTGCGCCTCGCGCGCCACCTGGAGGAAGACTGATGCGCAAATCCCTGCCTCTCCTGCTGCTCCTCGTCCCGGCGCTCGCCTGCGCCGGGATCCAGCCCGGCAACTGGGAGATGACGATCACGACGCAGTTCGCCGGCGCGCCGAACGCGATGGGACCGGTGAAGCAGACGCAATGCTTCAGCGCGAAGGACGCCCGCGACCCGCACAAGTTCCTCGGTTCGGCGGCGACGCAGGGCTGCCAGTTCCAGAACCAGCGCGACACCGGCTCCGAGCTCAGCTTCGAGCTGAAATGCAGCGGCCAGATCCAGATGACGGGCTTCGGCAAGACGAGCTATACGTCCACCAGCATGCAGTCGGACATCGAGCTGCACGGCGCCGCCGCCGGCCGCAACTTCACCACCCGCTCGCACGTCACGGGTAGAAGGCTGGGCGGCTGCTGAGGTACAATTCGCGCCCTCGGTCGGGGGTATAGCTCAGCTGGGAGAGCGCTTGCATGGCATGCAAGAGGTCACCGGTTCGATCCCGGTTACCTCCACCAACCGACCCGCAGTCCCCATCGTCTAGAGGCCTAGGACATCGCCCTTTCACGGCGGTAACCGGGGTTCGAATCCCCGTGGGGACGCCACCTCAAGATAAACGTCAGCAATCCGCCCGGCTCTTCACGCGAGCCTCGTATGCCGTGACCCAATACTGCGTGCGTGGCCGATAGCTCCGAGTCGCGAAGGATGACTGGGCGCTCCTCTCTGGTACCTCTCATCGTATGGCGCTACGGGCGAGGTCTTCGACGCACATCCGCAAAGCGACTTTCCATTCCGGCATTTGGAGGCCAAGTCGACTCGAGAGCTTGCGTGTGTCAAGCATCGAATTACGCGGCCGCCTGGCAGGCCGCGGATAACTGGAGGATTCAATAGCGCAGAGGCGCGGAACATCGAAATCAAGCCGGCGGGCCGCCGTCTCGAATATCGCATTCGCGAAGTCGTACCAGCTGCCGCTCCCGCGCGAGGCGATGTGAAATATGCCGGACTCCAAGTCCACGGTTGACGCCCGCACGACGAATGCCGCTGCATCGGCTACGTTGCGGCACCAGGTCGGCGCACCAATCTGGTCGTTTACCACGCGCAGCTCTTTTTTCTCGCGCGCCAGCCGGAGCATCGATAACAGGAAGTTTTTTCCGCGCGTGCCGTATATCCAGCTCGTGCGCAACACGATCCAGCGATCGCACGCAGCCGCTATGGCCGCTTCACCGGCGACTTTGGTGCGTCCATACGCGTTGATCGGGTTCGGGGCGTCGTTCTCGTTGTACGGTCGCGAGGCGAGGCCGTCAAATACATAGTCCGTGGAAAAATGCAGCAGCAGGGCGCCGCATTTCCTCGCCTCCTCGGCGAGCACGCCCGGGGCTACGCCATTCACCTGCATCGCCGCGTGAAAATCCGATTCGGCGTCGTCGACTCTCGTGTAACCTGCCGCGTTCACCAATACGTCCGGCTTGATGGACCGTACTGCGGTGCGAATCGCTTCAGGCGCGGCAAGGTCCAGG
The DNA here is from genome assembly GCA_035651575.1 of Burkholderiales bacterium. GTDB lineage: Bacteria > Pseudomonadota > Gammaproteobacteria > Burkholderiales > SG8-39 > SCGC-AG-212-J23. The sequence goes on from DASRFM010000028.1 coordinate 55,472, forward strand.
TCGCGGCGGCCGAAAGCGTGCACGTCCCCCAGTACGGCGAGCGACCGGCACAGCTCCCAGCCTATCTGGCCGTCCCGCCCGGTCAAAAATATCTTCATGAAAAGAGCTCGGCCTTCTCCAGCGGACTGCCGTTCTTGTCCTTCATAGCAAGGACCGGAGGCGCATCCAAGGGCCAGTTAATCGCGAGCTTGGGGTCGTTCCACAGAAGAACGCGCTCGAATTCGGGCGCGTAGAAGCTGGTCGTTTTGTATGCAACATCCGCATGGTCGGAAAGCACGAGGAATCCATGCGCGAAACCCGGCGGAATCCATACGACGCGCGGTGAGTCGGCCGAAAGCTCAAAACCGACCCATCTGCCAAAGCTGGGCGAATTGCGGCGAATATCCACCGCGACGTCCCACACCCTGCCTGAAACAACGCTCACAAGCTTGCCCTGCGGCTGTCTAAACTGATAATGGAGACCGCGCAGCACGTGTCGACGTGAACGTGAATAGTTGTCCTGGACGAACTCGCAGTCGAGGCCAATCGCCGATCTCAACGCCTGCTTGTTGTAGCTTTCAAAGAAAAACCCGCGATCATCCGAAAAAACCTTCGGTTCGATAAGAACCACATCGGGGATTTCACTTCTGATGACGTTCATTAATAGAGCTTCTCGCCCAGGACCGCAGCGAGATATTGACCGTATGTTCCTTCGGAGAGCCGCTGGGCAAGCCTCGCCAGTTGCGAGGCGTCTATGTACTTCATGCGGTAGGCAACCTCCTCCGGGCACGAAATCTTGAGGCCTTGTCGTCGTTCAATCGTCTCGATGAACTGCGAAGCCTCGAGCAGGCTCTCGTTCGTTCCGGTATCGAGCCACGCAAAGCCGCGTCCCATGGGGACAACGTCGAGCTCGCCCAGTGCCAGATAGCGCTTGTTTACATCGGTGATTTCGAGCTCGCCGCGGGACGACGGCTTTAACGCCGCCGCAATATCAAGAACCCGGTTGTCGTAAAAATAGAGACCTACGATCGCATAACGGGATTTTGGGTTAGCAGGCTTCTCTTCGATGCTGATTGCTTTTCGGTCGTTGTCGAATTCGACAACCCCGTATCGCTCCGGGTCGGTAACCGGATAGGCGAATACCGTTGCCCCCTCCTTCTTCGCCGCTGCCTGCTGCAGGAGCGCACTTAAGTCGTGACCATAGAAAACGTTGTCGCCCAGCACCAGGGCGACATTGTCCTTGCCGACGAAGCGCTCTCCTATGATGAAGGCCTGCGCCAGCCCTCCTGGTTCAGGCTGAACCGCATACGCGAGCTTGATGCCCCACTGTCTTCCGTCTCCAAGAAGCTGCTCGAACCGTGGCGTGTCCTGCGGCGTCGAGATGACCAGGATGTCGCGGATCCCGGCGAGCATGAGGGTGCTCAGCGGGTAATAGATCATCGGCTTGTCGTACACCGGCAAGAGCTGCTTGGAGACGACCTGCGTCACCGGGTAAAGCCGGGTGCCGCTGCCGCCAGCCAGGACGATGCCTTTCATGCAGCGCGCCGCGCGACGCTTTCCGTCCAGGCGCGGTTCTCCAAGTACCACTGCACGGTCTGGCGCAAGCCGCTCTCGAAACTCTCGCGCGGTCGCCAGCCAAGCTCGCGCGAAATCTTGGTCGCGTCCATGGCGTAGCGTCGGTCGTGACCCGGTCGGTCGGTCACGAAGCTGATGAGCGCCGCGTACGTGCCGCTCGTGCGCGGATAAAGCTCGTCCAGCAACGCGCAAATCGTCTTCACGAGGTCGATGTTCTGCTTCTCCGTCCCGCCACCAATGTTATAGCTCTCGCCCACCGTGCCGCGCTCGAGCACCAGGCGTACGGCGTCGCAGTGATCCCGAACAAAGAGCCAGTCGCGCACGTTCTTGCCGTCGCCGTACACGGGCAGCGGCTCGTCCGCGAGGGCATTGCGGATCATGAGCGGGATCAGCTTTTCCGGGAACTGGTACGGGCCGTGATTGTTCGAAGAATTTGTCGTCAGTGTGGGCAGCCCATACGTGTGATGGTAGGCGTGCACGAGGTGATCGGCTGCCGCCTTGGAGGCCGCGTACGGGCTACTGGGTGCGTAGGGCGTGGTCTCCGCGAAAGGCGGATCATCGGGGCCGAGCGAGCCGTAGACCTCATCGGTGGAAACATGGAGGAAGCGGAAAGTTTTGCGCTCTTTGCCCGTCAGGCCCTGAAAGTACATCCTGGCCTCTTCGAGCAGCACGAAAGTGCCCACGACGTTCGTCTCCACGAACGCGGCCGGCCCGGAGATGGAGCGGTCGACGTGGCTTTCGGCGGCAAAGTGGACGACCGCTCGAGGCCGGTGCGCCCTGAGAAGCTCGGCAACCAGGGAACGGTCGCAGATGTCGCCCGCCACGAGCCTATGACGCGCGTCACCGCGCAAGGCGTCCAGGTTGTCCGGGTTGCCTGCGTAGGTAAGCTTGTCGAGGTTGACGATGGACTCGCCGGTCTCCGCGATCGTCGACAGGACGAAATTGGACCCGATGAAGCCGGCGCCGCCGGTCACGAGCAGCATGGGGCCGAACTATATGCCATGTCCGCTGCGGCGATCTCCATGTCGCCCCCGGTTCGCTTCACGCGCGGCAAGTGACGTTTTCGCTCCGCGACAGGCAAAATTGCGGATGGACAAGTTCCCGTTCCCCGCGGCAGACGAAGAAGAGGCCCGCGCCCGTACCCGAAAAGCGGTGCTCTGGGCGGCGATCCTCGGCATCTTCGTGCTCGCCTGGATCGGCTGGAAGCTCTTTGCCTGAGGGCCGGCGTTATTCCGGCTTGAGCCCCGCGAGCTTGGCGGCTTCGCCCGCGCGCTCGTAGTCCTGCTTGATGAACGCGGCGAAGCCCGAGGCGGTGCGCTGCTCGGCGGAGGCGACGTCCTGGCCGAGCTCGCGCATGCGCTCGGTGATCTTCGGCACCGCGAGGCCCTTGGCGAGAGCGCCTTCCAGGCGCGAGATGACATCGGCCGGCGTGCCGCGCGGCGCGAGGATGCCGATGAAGCTGCCGGCGGTGAAGTCCTTCACGCCGCTCTCGATCATGGTCGGCACGTCGGGCGCCTGCGAGGAGCGCGCCGGCGAGGCGACCGCGATGTAGCGCGCCTTGCCGTTGCGGTGGAAGGCGAGCGCGCTCGAGAACTCGGTCATCGCGCCCTGGATGACGCCGGCGACGAGGTCGGGCAGCAGCGCGCCGCCGCCCTTGTAGGGAACGTGGACGAGGTTCGCGCCGGTCGCGGCGTTGAAGCGCGCGAGCGTGAGGTGCGTCGCGCTGCCGACGCCGGAGGTGCCGACGGTCACCTGCTGCTTCTTCGAGAGCGCGACGATGTCGGACACGGTGCGCGCCGGAACGCCCGCGTTCACGATGAGCGCGTGCGGCGTGATGCTCGCCATGCCGATCGGCGCGAAGTCCTTCTGCGGGTCGTAGCCGAGCTTCGCCTGCACGTAGGGGTTGACGCTGAGCGGGCCGTTCGAGCCCACGAGCAGCGTGTAGCCGTCGGGCGCGGCGCGCGCGACTTCCACGGCACCGATGCTGCCGCCGGCGCCGGCCTTGTTCTCCACCACGACCGGGCTGCCGAGCGCCTGCGACAGGCCTTCGGCGATCAGGCGGCCGGTGATGTCGGCATTGCCGCCCGGCGCGAAGGGCACGACGAGGCGGATCGGGCGCTCGGGGAACGCGGCGAGCGCGCCGCGGGAAATGGATAGAGCCACCGGCAGCGCTGAGGCTGCGGCAATCGCTTTAAGGACGCTGCGGCGGGACGAGCCCATGGAATCCTCCAGTCGGTTTTTTCCGCATCGTACCGTAAGGCGCGGGCGGCGACGCCGACCAACCCCGGCGTGCCATCCCGGCACCGATCAGAGGAGATGCATGAAATGAAGAAGATCGTTTCGATCCTGGCCGCCGCCTGCTTCGCCGCGGTCTCGCTCCCGGCGCTCTCGCAGGCGATGGGAGACAAGATGGAGAAGCACGACAAGATGGGCAAGCAGGACGGCATGGCGAAGCACAAGGCAAAGCCGAAGAAGAAAATGGACAAGATGGAGAAGATGGACAAGATGGAGAAGCAGGACGGCATGGCCAAGGACAAGATGGGCAAATAGCCGCTAAGCTCGGGCGATGCCCAAGCTCATCGCCCGGCCTTCCATCATCGAGGCCGCAGGAACCAAGCCCAAGCGCATCGAGGAGTTCGTCGGGCGCGTCAACAGCCGGCACGAGCACGTGAGCGTGGCGCGCATGGTGTCTCCGCAAGGCTGGCAGGAGCCGGGGCAGCGGCCGCAGTTCGAGGAGCTCACGCTCGTGCTGCGCGGCCTGCTGCGCGTGGAGCACGAGAGCGGCGTGCTCGAGGTGCGCGCGGGGCAGGCGGTGGTCGCCTCGCCGGGTGAATGGGTGCGCTACAGCACGCCCGAGGCGGGCGGCGCCGAGTACGTCGCGATCTGCCTGCCGGCGTTCTCGCCGGCAACCGTGCACCGCGACGCCTGACTACTGCACCTGCAGCCCGAACTCGCGCGCGATCGCCGCAGTCTGCTCGTAGGTGTCGGCGAGGATGGCGCCGAGCTGCTCGGGCGTCGAGGAGAGAGGCACCGAGCCTGCCTTCTCGATCATCTCGCGGTAGTCGGGCGCCTTGACGATCGCGGCGATGTGGCGGTTGAGGAGCGCGATCACGGCTTGCGGCGTGCCGGCGCCGGCGCATACGCCGAGCCAGCCGAAGCGCACGAACGGCAGCCCTTTTTCCGTGAGCGTCGGCACGTCGGGCGCGGCGGCGAGGCGCTCCGGGCTCGAGACGGCGAGGATGCGCACCTTGCCCGCCTTGTAGAGTGGCAGCACCGCGAGGGTCGGCGAGACGTAGAGGTGGACGCGGCCGGGGATGAGGTCGTTCATCACCTCGGCGCCGCCCTTGTACGGCACGCCGGTGAGCTTGATGCCGGTGAGCTTCGCGAGCTCCAGCGCGAGGATCTCCTGCGCCGAGCCGCGCCCGATGGTTCCATAGTTGAGCTCACCGGGATGCGCGCGCGCATACGCGAGGAATCCCTCCCAGCCGTCGGCGGGCAGGCTGTTCGCGGCGACGACGCCGTAGTAGTAGCGCGAGATCTGGCTCACCGGCGCGAGGTCGGCAAGCTTGTAGGCGACCTGCTTGTAGACCGCGAGGTTGATCGCGTCGAAATGCGTGCACAGGAGCAGGTTGTAGCCGTCGCGCGGCTTGGAGAGCACGTCCTGCGTGGCGATCTGGCCCGCCGCGCCGACATGGTTCTCGACGACGACGCGCTGGCCGAGGGCGTTTCCCAGCTTCTCGGCGACGAAGCGCGCCGGGAGGTCGGTCGGGCCGCCCGCGCTGAACCCGACCACGAGGCGCAGGGGTTTTTCCGGAAAGGCGCCCTGGGCGAGCCCAGCGCCCGCGGCGCTCGCCATCAGCAGGAAAATCAGGGTTCTCATGGAAGCTAATATAAGCGAATGACTCCCCTGCGCACGACCCACACCGGCAGCCTGCCGCGACCGCCCGACATCCTGCGTGCGATGCGCGAGCGCTTCGAGCTCGGCAGGAGCGACGACGCGGCCTATGAGTCTCTCGTGAGAAAACACGTCGGCGAGATCGTGCGCAAGCAGGTCGAGGCGGGCATCGACGTCGTGAGCGACGGCGAGTGCAGCAAGCCGAGCTTTCGCGCCTACCTCGCCGAGCGCATCGGCGGCTTCGAGACGCGCATCCCGCCCGGCGGCATGCCGGCGCCCGGCCCGGTGGACCCGCAAGGCCGCGACGCGCGCATGTTCGCCGACTACTACGCCGGCATGCTGAAGAACAGCCCCTTCGTCGATTGCATCCGCGTGCCGCCGCGCGCCTGCGTGGCGCCGGTGAAGTACGTCGGCCAGAAGTTCCTGCAGCGCGACCTCGCGAACCTCAAGGCCGCGATGACGGCTGCCGGCGCGAAGGAGGGCTTCATGCCTTCTTCGGGCCCGGTGCCGCACGAAGCGAACGAGCACTACCGCAGCGACGAGGAATACCAGGAAGCCTACGCCGAGGCGATGCGCGAGGAGTACAGGGCGATCCTCGATGCCGGGCTCTTCCTGCAGATCGACGATCCGCGCCTCGTCAGCTCGTGGGACTCTCGCACCGACATGGACCTGCGACAGTACCGCGCGTGGATGGAGAAGCGCATCGAGCTCATCAACCACGCGCTGCGCGGCCTGCCCGCGGAGCGCATCCGCTTCCACACCTGCTACGGCGTCAATTTCGGGCCGCGCGTGAGCGACCTGCAGCTCGACCAGGTGCTCGACCTCATCTTTCGCATCCGCGCCGGCGCCTATTCGTTCGAGGCGGCGAACCCGCGCCACGAGCACGAATGGCGCGTGCTGCGCACCCTGAAGCTGCCCGAGGGGAAGAAGCTCATCCCGGGCGCGGTGACGCACTCCAGCGCGACCGTCGAGCATCCGCAGCTCGTCGCCGAGCGCATGGAGCGCTGGGCGGGCGTCGCCGGCCCCGACAACGTCCTTTTCGGCAATGACTGCGGCTTCTGCTCGACCGCCGGGAACACCGAGATCCCGGAGAGCGTGGCGTGGGCGAAGCTACGCGCGCTGGGCGAGGGCGCGCGGATCGCGGCGCAGGGCCTCGGGTAGGCGCCGGCCCGCGGCGCGCGCCATCCAGCGCGCCATTCCGGCGCTCGCCCTGAGGAAGGGCAGCGGGTCGTCGGGCGCGTAGAGCGCCCATTCCTTCGCGCCGAAATACGGGCGCCAGGTGCGCCAGTCGAGGAGCGCGCGCCGGTCGCGGGCGAGGCCGCGCAGGTCGCACTCGACGTTGATCCAGACATGGCGCGTGTCGTAGCGCGGCGCGGCCGCGGGGGGCTCGCCGTGCACCCGGTCGCGGTAGGCGAGCCAGGCGCCGTCGAACCCGGCGCGCCAGCCGAGCGAGTGGCAGGCATCGAAGCGCGCGTTCCACTCGATGAAGTAGAGCCGCCCGCTCGAGGCCTCGCGCTTGAACTCCACCGACAGCATGCCGCGGTAGTCGAGCAGGCGCAGCAGCGCGAGCGTCATCTCGCGCGCCTCCGGCAGGTCGATGGGCTCGCCCACCGCCATCACGCCGGCGCCGGGCGGGTTCTGGCGCAGCTTGCGGCTGGTGAAGGCGACCGCCGCGCCGCCGCTCGCGGGCGCGTAGCCGTAGCAGGAGTAGAGCTCCGCATCGCCGCCGTCGATGAACTCCTGCACCACGATGGAGGGGACGGCGGCGCCGAAGGCGTCGAGCTGCTGCAGGAGCGCCGAGGCGGTCGGCGCGACGAGCGCCTTGAAGGGCGCCGGGCCGGCGACCGGCTTCGCGATCACCCGCTTCGCCGTGACGCCGTCGATCCCGGCGAGCTCGGCCTTGTCGCGCGGCAGCCAGGAGCGCGGCGCCGGGATGCCGGCGGCCTGCGCGCGCTCGAGCTGGAACGCCTTGTCGGTGAGGCGCGCGGCATCGCCGAGCGGATCCACCACCGCAAAGTGGCGCTCGAGGCTGCGCGCATGCGGCGCGAGCGCGCGCAGCATCGCGTCGTTGTCCACGAAGAGCGCCGGTCGGGCGCCGCTTTGCTCGCCCAGGCGGCGCAGCGCCCAGTAGAGCGCCGCCGGCGAGTCGACCTCGCTGTGACCGAGGCAGTAGCGGCTGCACGAGGCGATCTGCGGGCTGCCGCGCAGCGCCACGGTGCGCACCGGCACGCCGCGCCGGCCGAGCGCGCGCACGATCGCGAGCGCGTTGAGGCCGCTCTCGCCGACGCAGACGACCGCACCGGGCTCCTGGCTGGGCATGCTCAGGCGGGCTTGCGCGCGGCGAGGAGCCAGTACTCGGAGCCCAGGCGGCTGTCCGCCGGCAGCAGCGGGTGCATCCAGCCCTCCAGCGGATGCAGGCGCTTGCCGACGATCGGGAAAAGGTAGCGCCCGCCGGGAAGCACCTGCAGGTTGAGCACGATGCCGAACGGGCGCACCGAGACCTGCTCGAAGCCCGCCGCGCGCGCCTCGCGCACCATGTCTTCCCGCGTAAACGAGAAGTAGGGAATGCCGCTGCCGAAGCGCCCGCGCGTCGGCTCGCCCTGCGCGCGGTAGAACGCCTCGTTCCACGCCACGACCAGCAGCAGGCCGCCGGGCTCCAGGCAGCGCGCGAACTCGGCGTAGGCGAGGCTTCTCTCGCGGGCCTCGAGCGCCTGCATGACGCCGCTGCAATGGATCGCGGGGAACGAGGCGTCGGGCGCGGGCAGCGCGGTGACGCTGCCGAGGACCGGCGTCACGCGCGCAAGGCGCTTCTCGGCGAGCACCGCGAGGCTCGCCTCGCTGAAATCGAGCGCGACGATCTCGCGCCCGGCGCCCAGCAGCTCCTCGGTGATGATTCCCGTGCCGCTGCCCGCGTCGAGGAGCGGGCCGCGCGGCGCCTCGCGCAGCAGCCGCCTGACGACGGCGCCGTGCATGCGGAAGTAAAGCCGGCCTTTCTCGCGCACGCGGCCGGCGTCGTACTGCCGCGCCTGCCGGTCGCGCGCGGCTCGCTCGGCCTCGCCGACCGCCGAGACGTCGAGGAGGAAGTTGGCGTAGGCGTCGCCGACCGGGAAGCGGCGCGCGCACGTGCCGCAGGAGAAGGCGGGCGGGCGACTGCTGGCGGCTTCCGGCACGACCTCGTGCCGGCATTGCGGGCAGGCATAGACCATGCGACGCAGGGAAGCAATAAACGCGCGTCGCGCCGCGCCGTAGTCCGGAAGAACCTCCTAGGCGGAGCCGCGCAGAGCGGCGTTGACCCGCGGCATCACTTCCTCGGCCATGAGGACCATCGAGCGGCGCGCGAGCGGCGGGTCGGCCCAGTCGTGGCCGCAGTAGAGGAGGGTGCCGAACGGCCCCGCCTGCTCGCGCAGCGCAAGCAGCTCGTCCACGACGCGGCTGACGCCGCCGCGGATCACCATGGTGTCGAGTAGGTAGTCCACGCTCACTGCGTCGTCGGGCATCGCAGGGTCGTGTTTGAAGGAGGAGAGGTTGCCCGCGCCGCCGGAGCGGCGCTTGGCGAGCAGGTTCCAGTAGTAGAAGCGGTAGGCGTCCTTCGCCTCGCGAACGTAGCGCTCCGCGGTGGCGTCGTCGTCGGCAACGAACAGGCTGCGCGCGATCCGCCACTGCGCGGGATCGGTCACGGCGGCGCGGTGCGTGGCAAGCAGGGCGGCCTGCAGGAAATTCGCCGAGATCGGCCACCAGCCGCGCGCGCACGCGGCGGCGAGGCCTTTCGAGCCGGGCGCGATCGCCGTGACGACGATCGGCGGGTGCGGTTTCTGGTAGGGCTTGATGAAGACGCCCTGGCCGGTGTCGGCGAGGAGCGTGCGCCGCGTCGAGATGTTCCAGAACCGGCCCTCGAGGTCGTAGGGCGGCTCGCCGGCCCAGAGGGCGAGGATGTGGCCCACCGACTCGAGGAACATCGCGGCGCGGTCGGCGTCCAGGTTGCCCATCACCTCCATGTCCGAGCGCAGGCCGCCGGGGCCGATGCCGAAGAGGAAGCGGCCCTCGAGCAGGTGGTCGATCATGGCGACGTGCGCCGCGATCTCGGCGGGATGGTGGTTCGGCAGGTTCACCGTGCCGCTGCCGAGGCGGATGCGGCGCGTCTCTCGCGCCACCCAGGCGATGAAGGACAGGCAGGAGGGGATGGTCTCGCAGCGGTCGGCGATGTGCTCGCCGATGTAGGCCTCGGCGTAGCCCAGCGCATCGGCGAGCAGCACCGCCTCGCGGTCCTCCTTGAGCGTCTGGGTGTAGTCGCGCCCCGGGGGATGCATGGGCATTGTGAAGAAGCCGAGCTTCATCGCGCCGTATCGTAGCCCGGACGGGAGGAGGGTCCGGCACCGCGCTTGCTCGGGTGCGGGCGGTTAAATCGCTGGTTCGCCATGCCCCGGATCGCGCTCCTCGCCGCATTCGTTCTTTTCCTGCCGCTCGCCGCGCGTGCCGCGGCGCCGGACGAGAAGGAAAACGCCGCTGCCGGCGGCTCGACGCCGCCTGCCGCGGAGGCCCGCATCCCGGCCTGGAGCCTGCTCGGCTTTCACGGGGCCTGGGTTGCCGAATATGACGTGACGCCGCCCCCGCCCGTAGCCGTTCGGCTACGCCATCGCGCGGCGCCCGGCGACAGACACCGGCGCCGGCCGGCGCGACAATGAACTCCCCCTGTAAGCCATCCATTCCCTCCCCTTTCTGGATGGCGAACGTTGAGAAGCCGCCCTTGGGCGGCTTCTTTTTTTCCGGCTATCGCAGCCGCCACGCGGCGGGCAACGCCGCGGCGCAGAGCGCGGCCATCACCCAGAACCCCTGCGCGCCCACGCGCGCGTAGAGCGCGCCCGAGGCGAGCGTGAGAAGCGCGCTCGCGGCGCCGACGCCGATCGTCGCGTACACCGCCTGCGCGGTGCCTTCCAGGCCCGCGGGCGCGAGCTCGCGGATGAGCCGCATGCAGGCGAGGTGCAGGAGCGCGAAGGTGAGGCCGTGAAGCGGCTGCGCCAGCGCGAGCGCGGCGAGATCCGTGGTGAGCGCCATCACGCTCCAGCGAAGCACGCCCGCCGCGGCGGCGAGCGCGATGGCGCCGGCCGGGGTTAGCCGCGCGACGAGGCGCGGGCCGACGAGGAAGAACACCAGCACCTCGGCGGCGACCGACTCCGACCAGAGCAGGCTCGAGGCGCCCGGGCCGATGCCGGCCGCGCTCCAGCGGATGACGGCGAAGCCGTCTTGCATCGCGTGGCTGCCGAGGATGAGCGCGGCGGCGGCGACGAGGGTGCGAAAGCGCGGCAGCGCGAGGAGCCGCGCGACGCCGCCCGAGCGCTGCCGCTCCCGCTCGGGCGGATGGCGCAGCTCCGGGACGAGGAGCGACGCGCCCACGGCCGCGGCGAGCAGCGCCGATTGCAGCGTCACGATCACGCCGAGCCCGAAGGCGCCGATCGCCTGTCCGGCGGCGAGCGTTCCGAGGATGAACGCCGCCGAGCCGGTGCCGCGGATCCAGCCGTATTCGAAGCCGCCGCGGGGGGCGCCGGCGGCGCCGAGCGCGAGCGCATCGGCGAGCACCGTAATCGGGCCGAGCGCCGCCGCCTGGAGCAGGGCCACCGCGACGAACGCGGCGAAGTCCCTCGCCGGCAGGTAGGCGAGCGTCGCGAGCGCCGCCGCGGCGAGGCACGCCGCGAGCACCCGGCGCAGCGCGCCCGCCCGGTCGCCGAGCCGCGCCGCGAGCGGGGAAGCGAGCAGCCGTACCGCGGTGCCGGCGGCGAGGACCGCGCCGAGCTCGCCCGCCGGCAGGCCGCGCGCCGAGACGAAAGCCGGCAGGAAAGGGGAGGCGACGCCGTAGGCGGCATACATCGCGGCGTACAGGGCGCCGAAGCGCAGGGCGATCACGCTGGCGTTGACCCCGCGTCGCTCATTCCGTTCGACGGCACCGGCCTTGCATGGCTTGGGGAATGGACAACCGTCGCGCCGGCCGCTACCGCCTCAAGGTGATCCACGAGCACGCGGCCGCCGGGCGGACCGAGCGGCGCGTGTCGGAGCTGATCTTCGTCGGCGGCGAGCCGCGCATCATCCTCGGCTGGGTGGACCTCGGCGGCGTGCGCGCGCCGGTGTACGTTCCGAGGGTCGATGCCCGGCGGCTGCATGCTCTCGGCGTGAAGGACTTCTACCGCTACGACGGCGTGACGCGCGATCCGCAGGACACCGCGACGCTGCCCGCCTTGCCGGGCTCTTCCGAGCGAACCACGCCGGCCCGATAGCGCATTCGCAGCGCGGCGGCGACACTGCCGCGATGCGCATTCTCGAAAGTCTGCAAAGGCATCTTGGCGCTTACGTGTGCCACGTGCTCGTGCGCCCGTGGGGCGAGGTGTCGCCGCAACGGGGCCGGCTGCGCTATGCCGTGCTCACGGAGGCGCAGGTGCTCGCGTGGTGCCGCGACCCGGCGCTCGGGCTCGAGCGGCGCCAGGCCGAGCGCGCGCTGCGCCGCGGCGACGTATGCGTCGGCGGCTTCCAGGACAACGGGCCGGTCTGCTATGTCTGGTACGCGTACCGCGCCGCGCCCCACGTAGGCGGGCTCTGGGTGGAGTTCGGACGCGGCTCGGGCTACGCGTACAAGGCGTTCGTGCGTCCGGAATACCGCGGCCTGGGTCTCGGCGCCGAGCTCTACGCGAAAGCGGCCGAGATCTGCCCGAAGAAAGGCACGCAGCGCGGAATCAGCTTCATCGGCGTGGACAATGCGCCGTCGCTGCGCGCTGCGGAACGCACCGGCTGGCAGCGGGTCGGCTACGCCGCCTACGCGTGGCCTTTCGGCGGCACCTTCACGTTCAGCTCGCCGGGTGCGAGGCGCTACGGCTTCCGCTTCTACGCGCCCTCGGGATCGGCGCTCGTCACAGGCCTTCGGGGAACGCGTACGTCGGCGGCGTGACGGCGGGCTCGCCGACCTCGAGCGTGATCTGCTCGTGCGGCTTGAGCACGATCGCGCGCGGGTCGCCGGCGAAGGGCTTGCCGTCCACGTAGACGCGCAGCTTGCCTTTGAGCCCGGCGACGTTCGCCGGCGAGAGCGCTCGGCCCCAGATGTCGAAGAAGTTGCCGAGCGTGAAGTCGCGCTCTTCGGGCGCCTCGATGTGGATGATGCCGGTCGCGTCGTGCGTGTGCAGCCAGTAGTAGCCGCTGCCGGCGCCGACGAACCCGCGCTCGACGCGGAAGGGCTTCACGATGCCGATGCCGTAGGGGATCGCGATCTGCTCGCCGCGGTAAAAGAGCGCGAGGTGCGCGTGGTAGTGCGTCTTCAGCATCTCGCTGCTCGAGCCCTCGATGCCGTCCACCGGCTGGCCGGTGCCGCCCCGGTCCGTGTCGCCCGGCTCGAACATCGTCTTGCCGATCTGCCGGCCCTGCTCGAGCAGCGCCGCTTTTCTTTGCGCAAGCGCCGGGGCGGCCATCAGCAGGCCGACGAGCACGATGAGGATCTTCATTCGGGTTTCGGAGTGGGAATGGGGTCGGGCGCAGGATCGGGCTGCGGATTCGGCGGGCGATGCGTCATGGCTGGTACACGATGGCGCGCACGGGCGTCGGATTGTAGTCGTTCACCGGGTTGTTCATCTGCGGGCAGTTCGAGAGCACCGCGAGGACGTCCATCTCGGCGCGCAGGTCGACGTAGTCGCCGGGCCGCGAGCGCCCCGGGCCCATGTCCATGGCGCCATCCGCTGCGACCGGCACGTACATGAAAAAGTTCAGGTTCGCGGCCATGTCGCGCGGCCCCATGCCGTAGCGCGCGAGCTCGCGCAGGAAGTTCTCCCGGCAGCTCGGGTCCTGCGGCCTGCCGTAGCGCCGGGCGTTGAGCGCCGAGGAGCAGCAGCCGCCGATGGTGTCGTGGAAGCCGCAGCTGTCCTCCACCACGGTGAACATCGGGTTGCAGCCGACCGAGTAGAGCACCGTGCCCTTGCGCACAAAGATGTTGCCGCTGATCTTCATCGTGTCGGCGGCGGCGTAGCGGTCCTCGTAGTCCGCGGCGCTGTAGCAGAGGAAATCCACCGCCTGGCGGCCTTCGAGGTCCACGAGGCGCAGCACCTGGCCGCGGCCGAGCGTCCTGCTCCAGCCCGCGCGCGCCGGGATCACCTCGTTCGAGACCACCATTCCCGGGACGGCTTCCCATGCAGCCGGCATCGAAAAAGTCTACAGTACGCCGCGATGCGAACGATCCTTCTTGCGCTGTGCTTTTTCTCGGCTTGCTGCTTCGGCCAGGCCTATCCCTCGAAGCCCGTGCGCATCGTCGTCCCGTATCCGCCGGGCGGCAGCACCGACATCCTGGCGCGCGCCATCGGCGCGAAGCTTTCCGAGGCGTGGAAGCAGAGCGTGGTGGTGGAGAACCGCATCGGCGCGAGCGGCATGATCGGCGCCGAGTACGTCGCGCACGCGGGCGCCGACGGCTACACGCTGATGATGAGCTCGCCCGCCGAGATCGCGCTCAACCAGAACCTCTTCAGCAAGATGACCTACAGCCCGGAGAAGGACTTCGCGCCGGTCACGCTGATCGCGATCATGCCGCTCGTCGTCGCGGCGAACCCGCAGGTCCCGGCGAAAAGCATCGCCGAGCTCGTGGCGCTCGCGAAGCAGAAGCCGGGCGCGCTGAGCTTCGCCTCGCCCGGCACCGGCAGCAGCCAGCACCTCACCGGCGAGCTCCTCAACACGATGGCCGGCATCCACCTCGTGCACGTGCCCTACAAGGGCGCCGGCCAGTCGATCCCGGACGTGATCTCGGGGCAGGTGCCGCTCGGCGTCTACGGCCTGCTGACGATCATGAACCACGTCAAGTCCGGGCGCATGCGCCTGCTCGCGGTGACGACGCCCAAGCGCGCCGCCGCCGCGCCGGACACCCCGACGCTCGCCGAATCCGGCTACCCGGGCTTCGATACTTCGCTGTGGTTCGGGCTGATGGCACCCGCGGCGACGCCGAAGGAGCTGATCGCGAAGGTGCACGACGACGCGGTGCGCGCGCTGAAGCAGCCCGACATGATCGAGCGCATCGACTCGCAGGGCGCGGAGGCGATCGGCAACGCGCCCGCGGAATTCGCCGCCTTCATCGCCGCCGAGACGGCGAAGTACGCGAAGATCATCAAGCAGGCCAACGTCCGCCTCGACTAGGCCCGCGGCCTAGCGGCTGCCGGTGAGCCTTTCGCGGTGGTAGATCATCCAGGCGAAGAAGCCGACGACCGCGATGAAGAGGAACACCGCATTGCCGCCCGCCGGCGCCGCCTCGATGTCGCGCGCGAGCTGAGCCGCCTCGGCGTCGGTGAGCGCGGCGACGCGTTCGCGCGCTTCCCCGGCCGGGACGCCGGACGCCTCGAGTGCGCCCACCACCTGGGCGCGCGGGCTGCTGCCGCCGGCCTGGTCCACGCTCAGCATGTCGGCGCGCGCGGCCTGCAGCGGCGCGAGCGCGGCGGCGAAGAGCATCGCTGCGATTGCCTGCCTCATGGTGCGGTCTCCCCTCGGGTCGAAGGGGCGTAGTTTAGTCGAGGGTGGTGATCTCGTTGCGGATCGCGAACTTGACGAGCGCCGCGAAGCTCTCGATCTCGAGCTTGCGCATGATGCGGATGCGGTAGGTCTCGACGGTGCGCGGCGAGAGGCCGAGCAGGCCCGCCACCTCGGCGTTCGACTTGCCCTCGGTGACCAGGCGCACGATCTCGCGCTCGCGCGCGTTCAGCGCCTCGGCGCCCGCGCGCACCCCGGCGCCGAGCCGGTCGAAGACCTTCTCGGCGATGCCCTTGCCGA
Organism: Burkholderiales bacterium; assembly: GCA_035651575.1. GTDB lineage: Bacteria > Pseudomonadota > Gammaproteobacteria > Burkholderiales > SG8-39 > SCGC-AG-212-J23. The sequence continues at coordinate 70,695 of DASRFM010000028.1, forward strand.
AGTGGCGCTTGCCGGCGGCGACCGCGCGCACCGCCTTGACGAGCTCCGCGCCCGCGCAGTCCTTGCTGAGGTAGCCGCGCGCCCCGGCCTCGAGGGCGCGGTGCACCACGCTGCTCGCGTCCTGCTCCGAGAGGAACAGCACGCCGATATCGGGCTTCGCCTCGTGCAGCGCGCGCGCCGCCTCGAGGCCGCCCTGGCCGGGCATGGAGACGTCCATGATCACCACCTGCGGCGCGAGGCGCTTCGCCTCGCGCACCGCCTCGTGGCCGTTGCGCGCCGTCGCGACCACCCGCAGGTCGGGCTCGGCCTCGAGCAGGCAGCGCAGCCCGTCGCGCAGCACGCCGTGATCGTCGGCGAGCAGGATCGTAATCACCATTTCCGGGTCAAATCCTAGGTTTCGGGGCGCGTTCTGGATAGGGGTGGACCGCGACGCCGGCGTCGGGTTCCCCCGATTTGTTTTAAGGTTGAATTAACTTACTTAACTTTCTCCGCCCGCGCAACCGCCGCCGCGCGGCGCGGCGTTTGAAACGCGCCCGCGGGTAGAATCGGCGGCTTTCCAGAGGGCCCTTCCATGCGTCTTTGCCGGTTCGACGACCAGCGCCTCGGCCTGGTCCGCGGCGAGCTCGTCCACGACGTCAGCGCCGCGCTCGAGCGCCTGCCGGCGGTGCGCTATCCGCTGCCTTCCTACGACCCGCTGGTGGCCGCGCTGCCGCAGCTGCGCCAGGAAATCGAGATCCTGGGCAAGAGCGCCAAAGGCCGGCCGCTCTCCGCGGTGAAGCTCCTCAGCCCGGTGGCGAACCCCGGCAAGATCATCGCGGCGCCGGTCAACTACCGCAAGCACCTCGAGGAGGCGCTCGCCGACAAGGGCATCCACCACGGCAAGCTGGTGGAGGAGATCCACAAGATCGGCATGTTCCTCAAGGCGACGAGCTCGCTCGTCGGCCCGGGCGAGGGCGTGCGCCTGGTGAAGACCGAGCGCAGGAACGACCACGAGGTCGAGCTCGCCGTGGTGATCGGCAGGGAAGGCCGCAACATCCCGAAGGCGAAGGCGCTCGAGCACGTGGCGGGCTACTGCATCGGCCTGGACATCACCATCCGCGGCCCCGAGGAGCGCAGCCT
>DASRFM010000029.1:0-4251 GCA_035651575.1 Burkholderiales bacterium
GGTCAGGTCGCGCGTCACCTTGGCGAAGCCGACCAGCTTGCCGTCGTCCTCCCGAAGCGCGGTGATCACCACGTTGGCCCAGAAACGCGTGCCGTCCTTTCTCACGCGCCAGCCCTCGTCCTCGAAACGGCCCTCCTTCGCGGCGACGCGCAGCTCGTATGCCGGAAAGTCCTTCGACGTCTGCGCCGGATAGAACTTGCTGAAGTGCTGGCCCATGATCTCCTCGGCGCGGTAGCCCTTGATGCGCTCGGCTCCCGCGTTCCACGTCAGCACGTGCCCTTCGGGATCGAGCATGAAGATCGCGTAGTCGCGCACGCTTTCCACCAGCAGGCGAAAGCGTGCCTCGCTCTGCCGATCGGTACGCTCAGGGGAAGGTTTGCTGGCCATTGCCGCGGAGGAACCGAGCTTTGCAGCAAGCGATGTGCCGGAGCGACGACCCGGCGGCGGCTCGCGGCCTCATTCGCCGCTTGTTCTCCGAAGGCCGCCCGCAATGATGGCGCAGGCCGGGCGGCCCGCTAGCGCGCGCTTCAGCCGGTGCGGCCTGCTGCGCTCGCCACCGCCACGCACAGCTCCGCTGCCTCGACCGGCTTTGCGACGTGCATGCGGAAGCCGGCGCGCAGCACCTTCATGCGGTCCTCGGCGCGGGCGAAGGCCGTCAGCGCGATGGCGGGAATGGCGGCCGCATCCGAGCCGAGCCCGCGCACGCCCTTCAGGAGGTCGAAGCCGTCCGCGCCCGGCATGCCGATATCGCTCACGATCACGTGCGGCCGCTCGCGCGACACCGCCGCCACCGCCTCGGCCACGCCGCCGGCGGTCGCGACGCGCGCGCCGCAATCCTCGAGCACGCGGCGGATCAGGTCGCGCGCATCGGGGTGATCGTCGACCGCGAGGACGAACAGGCCCGACAGGTCGGGCAGGACCGCGGCGGGCCGCTTGTCTTCGGAGCTGCTCGCGGGGTGCGAGCGCTCTTCGTGAGGTTCGCTTGCCTGCAATACCGTGAGCGGCAGATCGACCGTGAAGGTAGCGCCGCAGCCCTCGCCGAGGCTCGCCGCGCGCAGCGTGCCGCCGTGCAGCTCGACCAGATGTCGCGCGATCGAAAGGCCGATGCCGAGGCCGCCGTGGCCGCGTGTGGTCGAGCCGTCGGCCTGCCGGAAGCGGTCGAAGACGTGCGGCAGGAAGTCTGCCCGGATGCCGATGCCGGTGTCCGCGACGCTGAACTCGATGTGGGAATTCACGCGCTGCAGACGCACCTGGATCTTGCCCCCGCGGGGCGTGAACTTGAGGGCGTTCGAAAGCAGGTTCCACACGATCTGCTGCACGCGGCTCGGGTCGCCCGACACCGGGCCAGCCTTGGGATCGAGCATGCTTTCGATGCGCACGCCCTTCGCCTCGGCAGCGGGCCGCACGGTCTCGAGAGCGGCTTCGATCAGCGCCGCCGGGAAGAGCGGCTGGATGTCGAGACGCACCTTGCCCGAAGTGATGCGCGACATGTCGAGCAGGTCCTCGATGAGCCGCGTCTGCGCACGCGCATTGCGTTCGATCACCTGCACGGCGCGCGCCAGGTCTTCGGGATCCATGGGGCGGCTCGCCATGACCTGCGCCCATCCCAGGATGGCGCCGAGCGGCGTGCGCAACTCGTGCGAAAGCGTGGCGAGGAACTGGTCCTTGAGTTCGCTCTGGCGCTCTGCTTCGGCGCGCGCGCGCCGCTCGCTCTCGTACAGCCGCGCATTGTCGATCGCGACCGCCGCCTGACCCGCGATGCCCGCAACGAGGCGCTCTGCCCGCTCGTTGAAAACGCCCGGCTCCGGGTGCCCGAAGAACAAGCCGCCGAGCACCTCGCCGGAACGCGAACGAACCGGCACGGCGAGGTAGCTGCGCACCGGCAGGTGGTTTTTCGGCATGCCGTAGTGCGGCGCGGCCGTCCCGTAGCGCGGGTCCTTGGTGATGTCGTCGGAACGTACGACAGCCTCGCCGCTGAACGTCGTCTTGAACACCGGCGTATTGCGCGGCAGGCCGAAGTTCTCTAATGCCTCCTTCGGCGCGCCGGAGACCGTGTAGAGCTCATACGCCTCCCCTTCGGCAGTCATCACGTTGTAGAAAAACGCGCCGAATTTCGCGCCGCAGAGCTCGGTCGCGGCGTCGGTCACCGCCTGGATGATGCTCTGCGGTTCGAGTTGCGAGGCGAACTTCATTCCAAGCGCGTTGATGGTCTCAAGGCCGTGCCTTTCCTCCTCCAGGGCCGCCTCGGCGCGCTTGCGCTCCGTGATGTCCTCGATCACGCCGATGAACTGCCGCGGACGGCCCTGCGGATCCCTGAGGAGGCCGACCGAGGTGATCGTCCATACGGTCGCGCCATCCTTGCGCAGGAAGCGCTTCTCGTAGGAATAATCGGCGATCTCGCCCGCCAGCAGGCGCTGCACGTTGGCGCGCGTTTTCTGCACATCATCGGGGTGGCTGATCTCGTAGGCCGTGCGCCCTTCCAGCTCCCCTCGCCCGTAGCCGAGGATCTCGAAGAACTTGGCGTTGAGCTCGGTCATGCGGCCGTCAAGCTCGGAGATCGCAATTCCCACCGCCGCCTGCGCAAACATCGCACGCAGCCGCTGTTCGCTTTCGCGCAGCGCTTCCTTTGCGGCAAGCAGTTCGTCCTCGGCGCGCCGGCGGGCCGACAGAACGGCGCGCGCGTTTTCCAGGGCGGTAGCACGCAGCAGCTCCTCGTCCTCGCGCTCCGTCATGCCGCCCGAGCGCGTAATGCCTCTTCGGCGAGCCGGGTCCCTTCCACCCGCGCGCGGATCTTGGCGAAGGCTTTCTCGCGCGTTGTCGAGGTGTCGTCGCAGAAAGGCGAGAATCCGCAATCGTCCGTCGTGCCGAGCTGCTCGACCGGGATGTACTCGGCCGCCTCCAGTACGCGATCGCGCACCTCCTCGGCACTCTCCAGCCGCGCATCGATCGGCGCGATGACGCCCACGAAGACGCGCTGGCCAGGCCTGAGGTAGCGCCGGATCATGGCGAGCGTGCGCGGGCGGTCTTTCTCGCCTGCAAGCGCGACGAAGAAGTTGCGCACGTTGAGCTCGAAAAGGCTCGGCAGGAGCTGCGCGTAATCCACGTCGGCGCTATGCGTCGAGTCGCGATCACCGCCGGGGCAGGTATGCACGCCGAGCCGCGCCCGCTCCTCGGCGCTGAAGCGCGAAAGCGCGAGATTATTGAGGTCGATGAAGGAATTGAGCAGCCCGCCGGTCGGGTCGATCTTCATCGCCAGCCGGCCCTCGGTGAAATCGATCTGAACGCTGTGCGCGCCGCGCTGGAAGCAACGGCGCACCTCGGTCTCGTGCTCGCGCAAAAGATCGTGGATGAACTCGTCGCGCGGATAACCGGCGATACCCTCCGCGGGATACATGAGGCTCAGCGCCGAGGGCGAGATCACCGCCTGCTTGACCGGCACGCTGGCATGCCGCAGCGCCTCGGCGAGGAACTCGTCGGCATAGCGCCGGTAGCTGAACGGGCCGCGCACCAGGCGCGGCATGCGCCGCGTATGCCCTGCCGTGAACGGAATGCGGAAACCATCCGGCGCGGTATTGACGAGCCCTTGCACCGGGTAATCCCAGAAGTTGTGGTACTTGCGCTGCTCGCCGTCGGCGATCACCGGCGAGCCGGTCGCCTCGAACTGACGCACGGTATCCTCGACCGCCTGACGGTAAAGGCGATCCGCCTCCGGATCATCGGGGCCGCGCCGGGCCACGGCCTCGATCAGTTCCGCGGGACGGGGGATGCTGCCGATGGGCTCGGTGGGAATGGTCAATGCATGGTCTCCTGGTTTGCGCTCGACCGTCCGGTCGCGCGGCTACCTGATGAGCCCGCGCACTGCGGCGAGCAGCGCCGGCAGCTCGAAGGGCTTGGGCAGCACTGCATGGGCGCCGATCTCGCGCGCGGTGGAAAGATAATTCGCACCGCGCACCACCTCTCCACCGCCCGATATCACCAGCACCTTGACGCGCGGATGCTCTGCGCGCAGCCGCGCAATGGTTTCCAACCCGTCGCGGTTCGGCATGAAGATGTCGGTAATCACCAGGTCGGCCGGACGTGCGCTCTGCACCCGCAGGCCCTCCTCGCCATCGACCGCCACGTCGACGGCATAGCCTTCCCGCTCCAGGACCCCGCGCAACAGCTCGCGCATATCCGGGTTGTCATCGATGACGAGGATCCGTGGCACTGGGCGATTTCAGGACAACGCGGACGGTCGGCCTCGCGGGCGCT
>DASRFM010000030.1:0-41179 GCA_035651575.1 Burkholderiales bacterium
GATCACGTTCGGTCCGGTCCCTTTATAGGGAACATGCTGAATCTCCATGCCGGTCGTCTGCTTCAGGTATTCCATCGCGAGGTGGCCCGCCGAGCCGTTGCCTGCGCTGCCGTAGTACAGCTGCCCCGGCTTCGCCTTCGCCAGCGCGACGAACTCGGCCAGGTCCTTGGCCGGCACGTCGGCGTGCACCACGTAGATCGCCGGCACCTTGGCGAGCAGCGATACGGCAGCGAAGTCCCGGTCCACGTCGTAGGGAAGCTTCGCGTACATGTACGGGTTCACGGCGAGCGAGCCGATGTGGCCGATGATGAGCGTGTAGCCGTCGGGATCGGCGCGCGCGACTTCCTGCATCGCGATGTTGCCGCCGCCGCCCGCCTTGTTCTCGATCACGATCTGCGTGCCGAGCGTCTTCTCCATCTCCGCGGCGAAGAGTCGCGCCACGATCGACGAGCTGCCGCCCGGGGCGAAGGGGACCACGAGGCGGATGGGCTTTGACGGATAGGTTTGCGCCTGGGCCAGAGAAAAGAACAGCGCCGCGGCGGCGAAGAACAATCTCATTCGAAACCCCTTAGAACTGGTAGCGGCGCAGGCCGCCGTCGACCGGGATGACCGCGCCGGTGATGTAGCGCGCGAGCGGCGAAGCGAGGAAGCAGACCAGGTTGGCCATGTCCTGCGGCTGGCCGTACTCGCCCACCGGGATGTCGTGCTCGCTCTCCTTTTTCCTGAACTCGGGCGAGTAGTTGCGCAGGATCTGCTCCGAGAGGATGCGCCCCGGCGGGCAGCAGTTCACCGTGATGCCGTGCTTGCCCACCTCGCGCGAGAGGCCCTTCGACCAGGAGTGCATTGCCGCCTTGGCGCAGAAGGCGCCGTTGATGCCCTCGGGCTCGGACTTGCCGGTGATGTTGATGATGCGGCCCCACTTGCGGGCGATCATCTGCGGCAGGAGCTTGTGCGCGAGCTGGCGCTGGCGCGTGAAGTTCAGCGTGATCGCCTCGTTCCACTGCTCTTCGCTCGCCTCGAGGGTGAAGCGCCGGCTGCCGCCGGCGTTGTTGACCAGGATCTCGACGCTGCCGAGGCCCTTGAGCGCGGCGTCCGCGATGCGCTGCGGCGCGTCCTCGGCCATGAAGTCCTGCTGGATGACGACGAGCTCCGTCTTCAGCTCCTGCTGCAATTCCTCGAGGAGGTTGCGCCGCCGGGCGACGACCGCGACGCGCACGCCTTCCTTCACGAGCGAGGCCGCGATCGCGCGGCCCAGCCCCATGCTCGCGCCCGTGACGAGGGCGGTCCTGCCGGCTATCTGGAGGTCCATGTCTTGTCGGTCATCTCGAGGATGTGCATGCCGGTGTCGGCGCGGTCGACGATGTAGATGTAGCCCCGGTCGTCCACGTCCACGTTGTTGGTCTGGATCGCCACCTTGCAGCGCTCGCCGGAAGCGCTCTTCACGCAGCGCTTGTCGGTCCTGTCGGTCGTTGCGGGAATGTAGTAGCCCGCCTCCTTCGGGTGGAACGGATCGCGGATGTCGATCGCGCGCACCCCGGCGTTGAACCAGGAGACGAAGATCAGGCGCTTCGCGTACATGGGCGGCTGGTTCTCGTTCGACGAGTGCGAGCCGAAGCGCCCGCCGCGGCCGCAGAAGCCGCCGCCCGATTCCGGCACGTTGAACGTGGACACCGCCACCGGGTGGCGCTCGTCGGTCACGTCCACCATCCACACGAACTGGCGCGGCTCGAGGCACTCGTTCAGGATCTGCTCGTCGGTGACGACGACGAAGTCGCGCGTGCCGCCTTCCTTGTCCTTCGCGAACTCGGCCACCGGCATGCCGAGCACGGGCAGCGCGGTGTGCGCGCCGTTCATCCTCGACATCGTGAAGCGGCCGATCTCGGGCGCGGCGAGGTTCGCGTTGGTCGGCTCGCGCGGCCCGGCCAGCAGCTTCTCGCGGTCCACGATCTGCATGATGCCGCTCTTGTTCGTGCCGTAGCCGAAGTAGACGCGATTGCCCTTCGGCCCTGTCGAGATCGGGCCGTGCAGCTCGGTCGGCACCGGCCCCGTCGCCCCCGGCTGCTGGCCGGGAAGGCCGAAATCGCGGATGAAGACCGGGTGCGCCGGGTCGGAGAGGTCGTAGATGGTGGTCATGCGGCGCGTGCGCCAGCCGGGCTTGCCGACGACGAGGTAGGCGATGCCGGTGTCGCATTCCCACCAGCTCTTGTGCGTGCCGCCCAGCTTGTCGACGATCGTGACCACCTTCACCGGCTTCTCGGGCGCGGTGACGTCCCAGATCTCCTGCGCGAGATTGCCGAACGGCCGCAGCAGGTAGACCTTGGAGCGGTCCGCCTTCGGCAGCTCCGAGCCGTTGCATACGCGCACCATCTGCGCGCCGCCCGACTCGGCGATTCCCGGCTCGCCGGGGATGTGGGTGAGGTAGCGCGGGCTCTTGGGGTCGGTGACGTCCAGGATCGACGTTCCGCTGTCCTCCATCTGCCCGGTGAGCGGGTTCAGCGTTTTTCCGCCGTGATGCCCGATGTAAGCGATCCAGCGGCCATGGTTCTCGCGCACGAGCGGCTGGTACGCGCTCCGGCCCTGAAGGTCGTTCATGCCGACGAGCGCCATGTTCGACGACTCGGCGGAGTGCTGTGCTTGCGCGGCGCCGCAGACGAGCGACAGCGCCAACAGGACTATTCGCATGGGGGCCCTCTCCTCAGGCGCCGAATCGTACCGGAAGAACCAGCCCGGCGGCACGCCGTTTGCTCTCAAGAGCGCACTGGTTTTGCCAGGACCATCCACCCCCCGAAGGAGACTCCAGATGAAACTCAAGCTTCTCGTCGCGGCGCTCGCCGCCGCATTTTCGGCCGCTGCGTTCGCGCAGGGCTCGACCAACGCGCCGAGCACCACGGCGCCCACGGGCAACCCGCCCGCCGCCGCGCCCGCCGGCTCGCAAGCGGACCCGGGCAGCGCCGCCACCAGCAAGGACAAGGACCGCACGCACGCGCGCAAGGAGCACCATGCGCGCGCCAAGGACCGCAAGCACGAGAGCTCGACCGGCGCGAGCGCCGCGACGAAGCGCGACAAGGACACCGACCACTCCGCGAGCGCGCCCGCCAGCTCGCCGAGCAGCGGCGGCCCGGCGTCGAACACGGGCAGCGCGAGCGGCGCTTCGGGCAGCACCACGCCGAAGGAGCCGAAGTAATGGCGAGGCGGCGTCCGGCACGCCCGGCCGCCGTCTTCCTCGCTGCGGCGGCGGTGCTTTTCGCCTGCGCCGCGGCGGCGGCGCCCAAGGCCGAGAGCCCGGCGGAATGCGGCGTCGCGGCCGACATGGCGGTGGTGGCCCGCTCGCTCGCCGAGGAGCGAGTCCAGCAGGCGAAAGCCGGCGCCATCATGTCCCGGATCTACGACGTCGCGGCCTCGCAGCGCGCGAAGGAGCTCATGGACGACATCCTCGCCGCTGCGTACAGCGGCACGGAGGAAGGTTCCAGCCACAAGTTCGCCAGGGATCTCTTCGCCGCCTGCATGAAAAGCGGCGGCGACATGAACCCGATCCTAGGGCAGCGCCTCTAGCCGCCGAGCGCCGCGGCCAGGGCCGAGAGCAGCGCGCCGAGCTTCGGCGGCGCCGCCTCGACGCGGACCTGCACTCCCAGGTCGCGCAGCGCGCCCGAGGCGACCGGGCCGATGGAGGCGACCGCGACGCGGTTCAGCGCCTCGCGCACCGCCGCCTCGCATCCCAGGCGGGCGGCAATCGCGAAAAGGTTGCGCGCCTGCTCGCCGTTCGTGAACACCGCCGCGTCGAGCTCGCCGGCTTCCAGCGCGCGCACGAGCGCCTCGAGCGGCCGCGTGTCCTGCGGCAGCGCCCAGCGGTAGGTCGGCACTTCGAGGACCTGCGCGCCCGCGCGCTCAAGCTCGCGGTCGAGCTCCTTGTTGGCGGCACCATAGCGCTGCACGAGAACGCGCGCGCCCTTCAGCGGCAGGCCGTCCAGGCAGGCGAGGATCTCGCGCGTGGTGAACGGCTCCGCCGCGTGGCGATCGATGCGCACGCCCTGCGCGCGCAAAGCGGCCGCGGGCTTCGGCCCGCGCGCGAGCACCGTGCTCTTTTCCAGGATACCGACGAAAAACTTCGAGAGGCCGCAAGCCTCGACCGCGGCGAAGAGCGCGCGCGTACCGACGCCCGTCTGGAAGATGGCGACCCCGGCGGGGCGCTCGCGCAGCGACGCGACGAGCTCGGCGATGCGGGCGGGCTCGATGTCGGGCAGCTCGGCGAGCGCCGGGGCGTGCAGCACGAGCGCGCCGCGCTTCTCCAGGAGCTCCACCATCTCCCGCCCCAGCCGGCTCTCGAGGACCGCCACGCGCTTGCCGCGCATGGCTACGCGCCGGTGATGCGCGTGTTCGCGAGCGCGAGACGGTCGACGACGTTGCGCACGAGCGCGCGTGCGAGGTGCAGCTGCGCCTCGAGGCTCATCGTCTCGAGCGTCGCGGGTTCGAACTCGGCGACGATCAGGTCGGTGAGCGCCTGCACGGTGGCGGCGCGCGGCTCCTCGGCGGCCGCGCGGATGTAGGCCATCTCGCCGAAAAACTCGCTCTCCCCGATGGTGTTCAGCGCCTTGCCGCCGCGCGAGACGGCCGCCTCGCCCTTGGCGACGAAGTAGAAGCTCTGCCCCGGCTCGTCTTCCTTGATGATGATCTTGCCCTTCGGCACGCGCGACCATTTGCCGGCCGCGGCGAGCTCCCAGAACTCGGCGTCCGAGAGAAGCTGCAGCATCTCGACCTTGCTGATGGCGAGGTAGCGCTCGCTGTCGGGAATCGCGCCGGGCTCGAGCACGAGCGCCACCACCTTCGACAGCGCCACGGAGAACTGCGCCCAGGTGCCGTAGCGCTCGACCGGGTCCTTCTTGATCGCGCGCATCACGACCGCGTCGATCTCCTTCGGCAGGGCGAGGCGCAGCGTGGACGGCGGCGGCGGCTCCTCGGTGAGGATTTTCTGCACCAGCTCCTCGAGGCTGTTCGCGGAGAACGGCCGCTTGCCGGTGAGCAGCTCGTAGAGCACCACGCCGAGGCTGTACATGTCGCTGTGGAAGGTCGGGTCCTTGCCCTCGATCTGCTCGGGCGCCATGTAGAAGGGCGAGCCCATCGCCGTGGTCTGCACCGCCTGGCTCTTCCTCAGGAATGCGGCGCCGAAGTCCGCGATCTTGATGTCGGTGCCCTTCGACACCATGATGTTCGCGGGCTTGATGTCGCGGTGGACGATGCCGACCTCGCGGTATGCGTAGTCGAGCGCGCCGCAGCACTTGAAGCCGATCTGCAGGACGTCGGGGATGGACAGCAGCTTGTCGGGCTTCGCGTACTGCGAGAGATCGCCGCCCGTGACGAGCTACATCGCGATGTAGCCCGAGTCCTCGCCGGCCACCGCGTCGTGGATCGTGACGATGTGGGGATGGCGCACCTTGCCCGCGAGCGAGGCCTCGTTCTGGAACTGCTGCTTGTAGACCGCGCCGAACTCGGGGTCGCGGAACACCTCGGGCTCGATGGTCTTCAGCGCCACCTCGCGCCCGGTGAAGGTGTCCTTCGCGAAATACACCGTCCCGGTGGCGCCCTTGCCGAGCGCCTTCTGCACGTCGTACTTGCCGATCTGCAGGCCGAGCTCGAAGGCGGGCGCGGCGCTAGGCATTGACGTAGGCGGTCTTCACGCTGGTGTAGAACTCGACCGCGTAGCGGCCCTGCTCGCGCGGGCCGTAGCTCGACCCTTTACGGCCGCCGAACGGCACGTGGTAGTCCACGCCCGCCGTCGGCAGGTTCACCATCACCATCCCCGCGGCGGAGTTGCGCTTGAAGTGCTCGGCATATTTGAGCGAGGTGGTGGCGATGCCCGAGGACAGCCCGTAGGGCGTGTCGTTCGCCACCGCGAGCGCCTCGTCGTAGTCCCTGACCCGGATTACCGAGGCGACCGGCCCGAAGATCTCCTCGCGGTTGATCGTCATCGCCGCGGTGGTCCCGGTGAAGAGCGCGGGCGAGAGGTAGTAGCCCTCCTTGTCCCGCTTCAGGCGCTCGCCGCCCGTGGCGAGCCTCGCGCCCTCCTTCTTGCCGAGCGCGATGTAGTGCAGATCCTGCTCGAGCTGCTTCGCGTCGACGACCGGGCCGATGTCGGTGCCGTCTTTCAGGGCATCGTCGATCTTCAGCTTCTGCATTGCCTCCGAGAGCTTCTTTACGAACGCGTCGTGAATCTTTTCCGTCACGATGAGCCGGCTGGCGGCGGTGCAGCGCTGGCCGGTCGAGAAGAACGCGCTCTGGACCGAGACGCTCACCGCGGTGTCGAGGTGCGCGTCGTCGAGCACCACCTGCGGGTTCTTGCCGCCCATCTCGAGCTGCACCTTCGCGAGCCGCGCGGCGCAGTTCTTCGCCACCTGCCTGCCGACCGCGACCGAGCCGGTGAAGCTGACCGCGTCGATCCCGGGATCGTTGGCGAGCACCTCGCCGATCACCGAGCCGCGTCCCATGACGAGGTTGAAGACGCCGGCCGGCACGCCCGCCTTCGCGATGATCTCGCTCAGCGCCCAGGCGCATCCGGGCACGAGGTCCGCGGGCTTGAACACCACGCAGTTGCCGTACGCGAGCGCGGGCGCGATCTTCCACGCCGGAATCGCGATCGGGAAATTCCACGGCGTGATGATCCCCACGACGCCGACCGGCTCGCGCGTGATCTCGACCTTGACGCCGGGACGCACCGAGGGCAGCACCTCGCCCGCCTGGCGCACCACCTCGCCGGCGAAGAACTTGAAGAGATAGCCCGCGCGCGTCGCCTCGCCCACGCCCTCGGGCCGGGTCTTGCCCTCCTCGCGCGAGAGCAGCGCGCCGAGCTCGTCCTTGCGTGCGAGGATCTCGTTGCCGATCTTGTCCAGCAGGTCGGCGCGCGCCTGGATGCTGCCGCGCGACCACGACGCGAGCGCGGCCCGCGCGGCGGCGATCGCCGAGCGCGCCTGTGCCGCGTCGGCGCGGCCGTACTCGCCGACCACGTCGCGCACGTCGGACGGGTTGATATTCGGCGCCGCCTCGGGCGCCGCGAGCCATTCGCCGTTGATGTAGTTTTGATGCACCGCCATAACCGCCTCCGGGGCCGGAATCATCGCATACTGCAGGTGTTTACACCGATCACCTCAAAGGGAGAAAGACATCATGAAACAAGCGAAATGGGTCGCCGCGCTCGGCCTTCTCATCGCGAGCGCCGCGTCGGCGCAGCAAGCGCTCGTCACGGAACGCACGCTGTCGCTCGAGGCCGCGCAGCAGGCGGCCGCGGCGGCGCTCGACACCTGCCGCAAGAACGGCTTCAACGTCACGGTCACGGTGCTCAACAAGGCCGGGCGCACCAAGGTCGTGCTGCACGACGACAAGGCGAACCCGCACACCGTGGAGAATTCTTTCCGCAAGGCCTATACCGCGGTGACGACGCGTAACCCTTCAGGCAATCTCGGCAAGCGCTTAGCGGGCGATCCGGCCGCGGTCGGATTCCTCCAGCTGCAGAACACCACCACGCTCGAGGGCGCGCTGCCGATCATGGCGGGCGGCGACGTGGTCGGTTCGATCGGCGTCTCGGGCGCGCCCGGCGGCGACAAGGACGCGGTGTGCGCCCAGGCTGGGATCGACCGCATCAAAGCCGGGCTGTGAGGCTCTTTTTCCTGCTGCTCTGGCTCCTCCCGGCCGTCGCGGCCGGGGAGGTCGTGGTGCGGGAATACCCGATCCCGCGAGGGCTCTATGCCCACGACGTGTGGGCCGATCCCGCGCCGGATGGGCCGGTGTATTTCTCGGCGCAGTCCGGCGGCAGGCTCGGCATCCTCGAGCCGAAGAGCGGCAAGGTCGAGACGGTGGCGCTCGGCCGCGGCGCCGCGCCGCACGGCGTGCTGCAGGGCGCCGACGGCGCGGTGTGGCTCACCGACGGCGGCCAGAACGCGATCGTGCGGGTGGACCCGAAGACGCGCGCGGTGAAGGCCTTTCCGCTGCCGCGCGACAGCGGCTACGCGAACCTCAACACGGCTGCGTTCGACGGCGGCGGGACGCTCTGGTTCACCGGCCAGAGCGGCATCTACGGGCGGCTCGACCCGCGCTCGGGCGAGCTGAAGGTGTTCGACGCGCCGAAGGGACGCGGCCCCTACGGCATCCAGGCGACGCCCCAGGGCACCGTGTACTTCGCCTCGCTCGCCGGCTCATACGTGGGAAGGATCAATTCGAACGGCAGCGTGAGCGTCATCCAGCCGCCGACGCCTGATCAGGGCGCGCGGCGCGTCTGGTCCGATTCGAAGGGCAACCTCTGGGTCTCGGAGTGGAGCTCCGGGAAGCTCGGCCGCTACGAGCCGGCGAGCGGCAAGTGGACCGAGTGGCAGGCCCCGGGCAGCTCGCCCAGGCTCTACGCGGTGTACGTCGACGAGGAGGACAAGGTCTGGACCTCCGAGTGGAGCGCGCAGGTCATGCTGCGCTTCGATCCGGCGAGCGCGAAGTTCGCCGCCTACAAGTCCTCCAGCGGCAGCCCGGCGGTGCGCCAGATCCACGGCCGCAAGGGCGAGGTGTGGACGCCGGAATCCGGCGCCGACAAGCTCGTCGTGTACAAGTACCAATAAAAAAGCGCGCCGAAGCGCGCTTCAAATCCACCCCTTGCCCGTCTTCTTGCTGTTCTGCGAACCCCCGGAGTTATTGCAGCGTGCGCGCGAAAGTGCGGCCGCGCAGCACGTCGTAAGCCTTGGGCTGCTCGTACACGAGATCGGAGATGGCGAGCGTGATCTCGTCGAAGATGTCGCCGTACTGGTCGGCGGTGAGCTTGGGGAAGATGCCGATCTCGGTGACATAGAGGTCGGCGTCGGGGATCGCCCCTTCCACTTTCTCGGGCAGCTGGCTGCGGTCCTGCACGGAGAAGCCGCAAAGGGTGGGGCAGCGCGCGAAAAGACGGTCGATCTTGGCGCGCACATCGAGCTCGAGGCGGCTCAGTCCGGCGTCGGAAACGGTGCCCAGCAGCGGTAGGGGTTTCATGGGATCGCACACTACCGGCGTGTCGTTGAAACGCCAATAGGGGAATCCCTGAGTGCACTACAGGCGACGCCTGTCGCGCCTCGTTACGCCAATGTTACGCGTGCACTAGTGCACGGAGCGCGCGAAGGTGCGGCCGCGGAGGTATGCCGAAGATTCCGGCCGCTCGTCGAGCAGCTCCGCGAGCGTGGTCGCGATCTGCTCGAAGATCTCGCCGTACTGCTCGGCGTTGATGCGGGGCGAGATGCCGATGGCGGTCACCACGAGCTCCGGGTCCGCCTCGTCCGCCGGCGCGTCGTCCCGCAGCTTTTCCTGCACCGAGAAGCCGCACAGGTCCGGGCAGCGCGCGAAGAGCTGGTCGATCACCTCGTGGTAGTGGCTGCTGTCCACGACAGCAGGCTAGCGCCGCAAGGTTGCAGCGCGCTTTGTACGGGACGGGGCCGGCAGGACTAGGGCTGTCGCCGCCGGACGACGCCGCGAAATGCCTCAGTAAAACGCGAGCGCCCGGGCCTCGATGCTCTGGCGCGGCGCGGCGCCCGGCGCGCTCGTCGGATCGTCGAAGGAGGTGTGCGGCGTGAAGCGCGCCCGCCCGTCCTTCTCGGAGTCGAACACCTTGAAGACAAGCGCCTCGTCGCGCCGCATGCGCGGGAAGTAGAACCAGCGGTGCGCCGGGCTGTACTTCAGCCGGTAGGTCTGGCCGACGCGGTTCGGGTAGCGCCGCTCCGCGACCAGCCAGTCGCCTTTGGCCACCGAGCGCGCATCCGCGATCGCGAGCGGATTCGACTCGATCGGGCCGTGCGTCGCGCGCCAGACCTGGATGATCGCAAAGCGGCGCTGCAGCAGGACGTCCGCCTCGGCGGGGAGCAGGTCGCGAACCCGCTGCGGCCCCGACCATTCCGTGTAGTCGTTGTGCGCCGAGAGCACCGGCTCTCGCAGCAGCCGCGCCTCGCGCTCGGTCTCGCTCCCCGAGCGCAGCGTATGGTCGAACACCAGGACGCGCTTCGCGCCGGAATGCCGCTCGACCAGGCGCGCGATCTCGGGGTAGTACACCGCCTTCAGATCCTCGGCGTAGAAATCCTCCACCGCGGTGCGGTGCTCGACGAGCGCGAAGCCGTTCTCCTCCAGCGAGAACCGGCCGCTGCGGCCGTCGGCGATCTCGACGAGGCGCAGATCCTCCGCGCCGGTCGTGCGCCGCCGGATGTTGTTCGGCCCGAAAGTCTCGTTGACGAGCTTCTCGCCCGTGTCCGCCGTGTAGCGGATCGCCGCCTTGAGCATCCTCCTATTTTCTTCTAGGAGCGGGCCTGCAGCCAGCGCTGCGCGTCATCCGCGTTGTCGAAGCAGCGCAGCTCGTAGCCGCGCTTCTTCGCCGCCATCTCGAGGAAGACGTAGTAGGGGTTGTTTTCCCTGGTGTCGAGCACCGCCATGCGGTAGTCGGTTACGCGCCGCCAGCCGCGAGGCAGGAGGATCGACTTGAGCGAGCCGATGCGGTTGCCCAGGCGGCGCAAATCGACCAGCAGCTCCCGGCGCGCCTCGCGCTTCGCGCCCTCGGCGATGTCCGAGCCGATGGAGCCGGCGGCCGCCTTGGTGGGCGCCTTGCCCGAGACCACCGCGCGCAGCAGGTTCTCCCGGACGGCGAAGTCGATGCGATATCCCATGGCCGCAAGGTAGCGCATCCAGCGACCCCGCGGCGCAAGGATTTTTCGACGCTTTTTGACGTTTGCTAAAAGATAGTATCTTTAGTATGTTCTCCCCCATGGCTGCCGAAATCCTCGCCCTGCGCCACGGCACGATGGCGGCGCGCATCGTCGCCGAGGTGCGCGAGGCGCTCTTCGAGCGGCGCTACCGCCCGGGCGACTTCCTCGGCACCGAGAAGGAGCTCGCCGCGCGCCACGGCGTCAGCCGGATCGTGGCGCGCGACGCGCTGCGCACGCTCGAGGCGCTGGGCGTGGTCCAGATCCGCCCGGGCCTGGGCGGCGGCGCCCGCATCAGCCCGGGCAACCCGCAGCTCTTCGCCGAGGCGCTCGCGGTGCAGCTCGAGCTCGCCGAGATCGACGTCGAGGAGATCCTCGTCGCGCAGCACGCGATCGAGTGCCTGGCCGCCGAGCTGGCGGCAAAGCGCGCGTCTGAAAAAGACATTGCCGGGCTGAAGAAGCTGATCCAGGAGGCCGAAACCGCGCTCGACGACGTCGACCGCTTCACGCGCCTGAGCCTCGCGTTCCATCTCGCGGTGGCCGATGCCTCGCGCAATCGCGTCCTGCATTACCAGCTCGTCTCGCTGCAGCACGTATCCTGGCCGTCGCGCAACCGCACGCTCACGCGCGCCGTCGCGCTGCGCGTGCTGGAGGCGCACCGGCAGCTCGTCGCGCGCATCGCCGCGCGCGACGCCGAAGGCGCGCGCAGGCTCATGGACGAGCATGTGCGCATGATCCACGGTCGGCGCGCATCCGAGCGCCGCCACAAGGAATCTTTCTGCTAGGAGGAGAAGACATGGCCAAGTTCGTCATCACGCCGCATTTCCGCCTGCACGAGTGGGTGGCGCAGGAGAAGGGCTACTTCAAGGCCGAGGGCCTCGACTACGAGTTCCGCCCCGCCTTCAAGGGGCAGGACCTCGCGAAGGCGCACGCGACGCCCGACAAGGTCGGCGCCTACCAGAACATCGAGGCGGGCCGCGACAGCAACGTGAGCTGCGCCTGCCACTGGACGGTCAACGTCGCCGCCTCCAAGGGCCACGCGAAGATGTACGCCGACGCCTACTCGGTGTCGCCCTCGGCGGTGTTCGTGCCGCCGGAATCCCCGATCAAGCACCCGGAAGACCTGCGCAACGTGCCGATCTCGGTCGGCCACCAGTCGGGCAGCCACTACTCGACGATCCAGGCGCTCGA
This sequence comes from Burkholderiales bacterium, assembly GCA_035651575.1. Lineage (GTDB taxonomy): Bacteria > Pseudomonadota > Gammaproteobacteria > Burkholderiales > SG8-39 > SCGC-AG-212-J23. The sequence continues at coordinate 11,877 of DASRFM010000030.1, forward strand.
GCAGTACATGCCGCTGAAGGACATCAAGCTCTCCTTCGCCGACGGCATCCTGTTCTCGCGCATGGAGAAGGTGTTCGACCGCAAGGTGCCCGCGGCGGCGGTGTTCTCCGGCCCCTACTACTTCCTCGAGCAGATGGGCTTCCGCAAGGTCATCGACACCACTTTCATGATGGCCGCGATGCTGAACAACGAGCCCGATCCGGAGGACGTGAAGAAGTACTACCGGGCGCTGCGCAGGGCGCAGCGCGACATCGACCTGCGCCCGGAGCTCTACACGCACTACTACAAGAAGGAATTCCCGCAGCGCTTCATCCCCATGATGGACACGCGGCGCTGGGGACCGGGCGAGCGCATCGTGTTCGAGCCCTATACCAAGGAGGTGTTCGACGAATCCTTCAAATGGATCCGCGAGCGCCACATCTTCGAGGGCCAGGACATGGGCGCCGGGCGCTACGAGGACGCCTGTGTGTCCCTTCCGGCCTGAGCGTTACTGAACGCCCCCGTCCGCCAGCGCCTGCCTGGCGGCGGGCGTAGCGAGGAAGCGCAGCAGGTCGGCGGCCGCGTCGGCGCGCCCGCTCATCGCCGAGGCGACGTAGGCATTGCGCTGCTGCACGGTATCCGGAAGCGGGCCCGCGTAGCGCAGGCCCTTCTTCGTATAGGGCATGATCTCGGTGATCGGCGCGAAGCCGATCTCGCGCCCCTCGCCCTTCAGCAGGTGCTCCATCACCTGCTGGGCGCTCGCGTAGCGCACGGTCTTGCGCTCGATGTCGCCGTAGACGCCGATCTTCTTCAGCATGCTCTCGATGTACTGGCCGCCGGTCGCGCGGTTGAAGACCACGGCATCGGCTTCGCGCAGCGCCCGGCTCATCGCCTCCACGCTCGAGAGGTCCGGCAGCGGCGCGCCCGCGCGCACGGCGACGCCCTGCCCCACGCTGCCCAGCAGCACGCTCTCGCCGCCGGCCTTGCCTTCCTTGCGCAGCGCCTCCAGCGCCGCCGGCGGCACGACCACGACGTCGTACTGCTCGCCCTTGGCGATCCGCTCGCGGATCTGCGGCGCGGTGTTGTAGAGCGCCGCGACGTTCCTGCCGCTCGACTTCCCGTAGAGCTCGAGCGCCGCCTGCAGCCCGGTTTCGACCGCGCCGGCGCTCAGGACCGTCACTCGCTCGCTTGCAGAAGGCGGAGCGGCGCATGCCGCAAGCGTCAAGAGCAGAAAAATCGCGAGCCGCTTCATCGCCCCTCCCTCATTGAAACTCGAGCGTGCGCTGGTCGATGCCGAAGACATCGGCGAGCCAGTCGATCATCAGCTCCTGTCCCAGCGTCGGGTTGTCGTGCTGGCAGTGCTCGGCGCCGGTCTCTTCCTCGCTCGTGAGGCGCAGCGTCACCTTCACGCCCTTCGCCTTCGCATACTCGTAGACGGTCTTCGAGTTCTCGACGCCGAGCACGTCGTGGCCGCCGTGCAGGACGAGGTACGGGCAGCGCATTTCGTCGAGCACGCCTTCCAGCTTGAAGGGCCTCGCCTTCTCGATCGCCTCCGCCATCGTCTTCGTGCCGAACACCCACTTCATGTGGTTGGCGAGGGCGTGGTTCTCGCCGCGGTCGCGGAAGCGCTGCTCGACATCCCAGATCGCGCCGTGCGAGATGCACGCCGCGAGGCGGTGCTCCTTGGCGCCGGCGCGCGCCGAGTAGTAGCCGCCGAGGCTCGAGCCGCTCACGGCGATCCGCGAGCCGTCCACATCGCCTCGTTTCAGCAGGTAGTCGATACAACGCCCGACCGGCACCTCGTAGTCGAAGCGCGTCGGGACCTTGTGCCGGCGCAGCGTCCCGCCCTGCCCGGGGCCGTCCACCAGCAGGACTGCGATGCCGCGCTGCACCGCGCCGCGCCCCGTCATGAACCAGAGCTCGTCCTTGAACGAGTCGAGGCCGCCGAATGAGATGAGGACCGGGTGCGGCCCCTGGAGGAGCGGGTTGCGGATGAAGTAGCCGGGAAGCGAAATCCCCTTTTCATACGGAACCGCGACGACCTCGCCGCCGACGTGCTTCAGCCACTTCTGGCTCGCGCGCTCGCACTGGTCGAAGGTCGCGAGCCGGCGCGGGTCGTCGGGCAGGAGCCAGAATTCGGCGGAGCGGTAGTAGTCGGCGGCGCGCAGCCAGCAGTTCATCGCGGTGCGGATGTGACCGGCCTTTTCTTCCGCATCGCCGCGCCGGTCGTTCCTTTGCGCAACCTTCAGCCATTCGACATGCCAGCTTTCGGCGTCGCCCGGCTTCATGCGGCTCGCCGCCTGGAAGCATTCGCTGACCGCGCCGCCGCCCTCCTGGGTCTCGCCGAGGGCGCGGCGGAACTGGTACGACATGAAGAAGTGCTCCGGCCAGTGGTGCCAGCCGAAGGGCTCGTAGCGCGGGGCGCTCATCGCGGCGTCTTCATTGGGGCTGAAATCCGATCTTCTTCACGAGCGCGCCGTACTTTTCGTAGTCGCTCTTCAGCGTCCTCGCGAAGAACTCGGGCGACTCGGTGACGATGATGAGGCCCGAGGCGACCATCTTGTCCGCGACGTCGGGCAGCCGCATGGCGCGGTTGATCTCCTCGTTCAGCCGGTTCACGATCTCGCGCGGCGTGGCGCCCGGCGCGACGTAGGCGAACCAGCCGCGCGAGTCGTAGCCCGGCACGGCGTCGGCGAGGATCGGCAGCTCCGGCTTGTTCGGCACCTTCACCGGGTTCGTGACGCCGATGAGCTTCACGCGCCCGGCGTTCACGTGCGGCGACAGGCTGGTGTAGGCGCCGATTCCCATCTGCACCTGCCCGCCGATCACGTCGGTGATGATCTGCGCGGCGCCCTTGTACGGGATGTGCTGGTAGGTGAAGCCCGCCATGCCGGCGAGGTCCTCGAAGGACAGGTGCGGAAAGCCGCCTTCGCCGTTGGTCGCAAGCGTGAGCTTGCCCGGGTTCGCCCGGGCCCACGCCACCATCTCGGCGGGCGTGCGGAAGGGCACGTTGTTGTTGGCCACGAGCGCGAGGTAGTTGGTCGCGAGCAGCGCGACCGGCGCGAAGTCCTTCAGGACGTCGTACGGCACTTTCCGGTACGTGTGCGGCGCAACGACCAAGTTGCCCGCCTGCCCCACGCCGATGGTGTAGCCGTCCGCGGGCGCATCCTTCAGGATCGCCATGCCGATCTGGCCGCTCGCGCCCGGCCGGTTCTCCACCACGACCGCCTGGCCCATGTGCTCCTGCATCTTCGGCCCGATGAGGCGCGCGAGGATGTCCGCGGCGTCGCCGGGCGGATAAGGCACGATCACGCGGATCGGCCGGTCGGGATAGGGTTGCGCGTGCGCGGCGGCGCTGAACAGCAGAACGATGAGCAGCTTCTTCATTTCCGGTCCTCCTCCGGGATGATCGGCAGCAAGAGGTACGGCTTGCGTTCGAAATGCAGCGTCACCTTACCGCCGAAAACGCGCGGCGGGCGATCGGTCTCGTCATCGTGCACGAAAGGGCCGCAGCCCTTCATCGGGTTCTTCATGTTCGAGAGCGTCGCCGCCTCGCCCTCGTGCTCGTAGTCGCGCCCGCGCACGCTGAGCGCGAGCTTCCATCCCGCGGGCACCACGATGCAGGTCGGCCAGATCTCGACGTCGAGCTCGGCGACCTCGCCGGGCTTGAGCTTGCGCATCTCGTCGTGCGGATGCCACGGCCGGTACGGCAGGCTCTTCTTCGGATCGGTCTTGCGGTGCGAGGCGCGCAGCCAGCCCTGGCCGATGGGGGTCTTCGGGTCGAGCGCGCCCTGGAAGAGCACTTCCTTGCCGGCGGGGTCGAACACCCGCAGCACCGCGAACACGTCCGCATCCTCGGTCGCCGACGAGAGGAAGAGCTTCAGCACCGACGGCCCGGTGATCTCGGTGCTCTGCCTTGTCGTCATGGAGAACGTCACCCCGTTCCCGGCCGGATCGTATTCGATCCTGCTTTTTGCGTACTTGCCTTCCCGGTCCGAAAGCGAAAGGCGGTCGGGATCCAGATAGAACCGCGTCCACTGCGTGCGCGCGAGCGGCCACTCGTTCTCGTGGCGCAGGACGAACTTCTCGCCGGGGTGGCGCACGTTGAGCTGGACGCGGGGCTGCCGGTCCCAGCCGTTGTTCTCGCCTTTCAGGAAATAGCCGAAGAACTTCTTTTGCAGCGCGACCCCGTAATCGGTGTAGAACGGCGCCCAGTGCGAGCCGCCGTGGGCTTCCAGCCACTTCTGCTTCGAGCCCGAGCGCATGAATCCCTCGAAATTCCCGCGCGTATGCAATCCCTGCCCGCCCCAGTTCGCCGCGGAGAGCAGCGGCACCTCGATCCTCGACAGGTCGGCGGTGCGCTCCTCGTAGTAGTCGTCCCAGAGCTCGCGCGAGAGGAAGGACGCCCACATGTCCTCGCGATTCTTCTCCAGCTCCTTTTCGTCGAGCGTCTCCGGCCCGCAGACGAGCTCGCCCGTGTTCGGGTTCTTCCTGCCGCGCGTGCCCTGCCCGTGCTGCACGGTCTTCACCTGCATGTCCTGCCAGTTCTTGCGGAAGCTGCAGATGATGCCGCCGTGGCGCGCGCTCTCGCGGTACGGGTCGTTCCAGCCTTCCCAGACGCAGATCGCCGCGAGGTGCGGCGGCCGGGCCGCGGCGGCGCGCCACTGGTTGCTGCCGTAGTACGAGATGCCGTTCATGCCCACCTTGCCGCTGCACCAGGGCTGCTGCGCGGCCCACTCGATGCACAGCCCGATGTCGCGCGTCTCGCGCGCGTCGTTATGGCACAGGTAGCCCGGCGAGCGGCCGGCGCCGCGCGAGTCGACGCGGATCACCGCGTAGCCGTCCGGCACCCATTTCTCCGGGTCGACGACCTCCCAGTTCTGGTAGCGGTTCGAGGAATTGGCGACCGCGTCCGGGTAGTCGCGTGCCATGATGTCCCAGGCGGTCTTGTAGCCCTCCTGGAAGGCGAGCCCCTTGCCGTAGGGGCCGTAGCTCAGGATCGCGGGAAAGCGGCCTTCTGCGTCAGGGCGAAAGACATCGGCGCGCAGGACGAGGCCGTCGTCCATGCGGATCGGCACATCCCAGTCGATTTTCATCCGGCGGCATTGTAGCCAGCGCGGACCAATAGGTGAGTTCTAGCAGGTGAGTTCTGGCCGCCCGCCTTTACTGCAGCGCTCTGGCGAAAGTGCGGCCCCGCAGCAGCAGGTCGGCGCCGTCGGGGCGCAGCGCGACATACTCGTGGAGCGCGCTCGCGATCTCGTTGCAGATGCGGTCGTGCTCCTTCTCGCCCAGCGGCGGGTAGACGCCGACGTCGCTCACCACGAGGGCCCCCTCGAGCGCCACGCCGGGAAACTGCTGGACCAGTCGCGCGCCATCCTGGACTGCGAAACCATGCAGCGCCGGCAGCCGGCCGAAGATGCGCTCGATGGCCGCGGCAAGCTCCGCCTCGGCGGGCGGCAGCCCGGAATGCACGGTGCCCAGTGGTGCTGGCTTCATGCCCCGCTGCCGCAAGCCCCGTGCCCGTGTAGCGCCCGCTGTAGGACTTACACTGCCGAGGTGAAGCTCGAAACGGACGTGCTCGTGGTCGGCGCGGGCGGCGCCGGCATGTACGCGGCGCTCGAGGCGGCGCGCGCCGGGGCCCGCGTGACGCTCGTGGACCGCAGCCTGATCGGCCGCGGCGGCGCCACGGTGATGGCGCAGATGACGGTCGCCGCCGCGCTCGGCGCCGAGGCGCCCGACCGCTGGGAGCACCACCTCGCCGACACGCTGGCCGCGGGACGCGGCCTGTGCGACCCGGCGCTCTCGCGCCTGTTGTGCGAGGAAGGCGTGGACTGCATCCGCGAGATGGATGCCTGGGGCGTGGGCTGGGCGCGCAGCAACGGGCGCATCAAGCAGGTGCACGCGCCGGGGCACGACCGCCCGCGCTGCGTGTACGTGGACTTCCTCAATACAGGCCCGGCGGTCTCGCGCACGCTGCGCACGCGCCTCATCCGCACGCCGGAAATCCGGCGCATCGGCGAGCTGCTGGTGCTGGATCTCCTGAAGGAGCAGGAGCGCTGCATCGGCGCGCTCGCGCTTCACGAAACCAGCGGGCAGTTCGTCTCGATTCATTCACGAGCCACCATCGTGGCGACCGGCGGCCTGACGCGGCTCTACGCGAGGAACAGCGCCTCGGCGAACATGGGCGGCGACGGCTACTCGCTCGCGCTGCGCGCCGGCGCCGAGCTCGTCGACATGGAATTCGTCCAGTTCTTCCCGATCGGCCACCTCGCGCCGCGCCTCGTCGGCATGGACCCGATCATGTGGGATCCGTTCCGCTACAAGCTCGGCGGGCGCCTGCTCAATGCCGCGGGCGAGGAATTCCTCGCCGAGGACGGCCGCTACGTCTCGGCGCGCGACATCGCCACCGCGGCGATCGTGAAGGAAGTGGAGGCCGGACGCGGCTCGCCGCACGGCGGCGCCTGGCTCTCCTTCGAGCATTGCAGCGCCGCGGAGCTGCGCGCGGCGTTCGGCCCGGTCATCGAGCGCCTGGCGAAGAACGGCATCGACCTCACGAAGACGCGCGTCGAGGTGGCGCCGATCGCGCACTACCACATGGGTGGCATCCGCGTGAGCCCGCGCATGGAGACTTGCGTGCCCGGCCTCTTCGCCGCCGGCGAGGCCGTCGGCGGCGCGAACGGCGCGAACCGCCTCTCGGGCAACGCGGTGACCGAAGCGCTCGCGTTCGGCAGGCAGGCCGGCCGTTCTGCCGCGGCCTTCGCCTCTTCCTCGAAGGCCGCGGCACCGACGGAGGCGCCGGCAGTCCCGGGCGGGAAGAAGCTCGACGCGAACCCCGCGGCGGAAATCGCCAGGCTGCAAGAGACGATGAACCGCGACGTCGGGCCGTTGCGCACGCGGAAGAGCCTGCAGCGCGCGCTCGCGCACATCGAGTCGCTCGACGCGCTGTGCGGGGAGCCGGTCGAGAAGAAGCCGGGGCTCGATGCGGCGTGGCTGGACTGGATGGACCTGCGCAGCATGCGGCTGGTCGCCGAAGCGGTGGCGCGCTCGGCGCTCGCGCGCGAGGAGAGCCGCGGCGCGCACCAGCGGGAGGACTTCCCGCAGACGAGCGAGGCGTGGACGCGGCGGCAACGGGCCTGCCTCGGCGAAAAGGGACTGCGCATTGAAGCCTGAAAGAAAAGCGACGCTGCGCATCAAGCGCGCGGAGGGCTACCAGAGCTTCGAGGTGCCCTTCGAGCCCGGGCAGACGCTGCTCGACGGGCTGCGCTGGATCCGCGCGCACGCCGACCCCGGCCTCGCGATCCGCTACTCGTGCATCAACGCCAACGCGTGCAAGGAGTGCATGTTGCGGCTCGACGGCGAGACGGTCTACGCCTGCACCGAGCGCCTCGCCGAGCGCGAGATGACCGTCGAGCCGCTGCCGAACAAGAAGCTCGTCCGCGACCTCGTCACCGAGATCGCGCCGCCCGACGAGCGCCTGCTCTAGAGCTTCAGCTTGAAGAGGCGCACGGCGTTGGTGCGCCCGATCTTCACGCGATCGTTCTCGCTGATCGTCGCCGCGTCGAACCAGAGCGCGGCGTGGTCGACGTTCTCGAACGGCCAGTCGGTGGAGAACATGACGCGGTCGGCGCCGATCTCGAGCATCGAGTCGATGAGCGTGGGCGTGTGGAAGTTGCCCGAGGTCGTCAGGTGGAAGTTGGCGCGGAAATACTCCCCGAGCGGCTTCTTCGCCGGGTAGCGCGGCGGCACGCCGGTCCATGCGTTGCGGTGGTCGACGCGCCAGATGCTGAAGGGCAGGCCCTCGCCCAGGTGGCCGAGCACGATCTGCAGCTTCGGATGCCGGTCGAACAGGCCCGAGGCCATCAGGCGCAGCGCGTGCACCGCGGTCTCCTGGCCGAACGCCCAGGTGGGGCCGAGGAGCCACGGATGCCCGGCGTAGATCTGCGCCGCGCTCGGCAGGGGATTGCGCGGATGGAGATAAAACGGCGCGTCGAGCTTCTCGCACTCGGCCCAGAAGCTCGCATAGCGCGCGTCGTCGAGATACACCATCGACTCCTTCTCCTTCACCTGCGAGAAGCCGTTGACCAGCGCGCCGACGAAGCCGAGCTCCCGCATGCAGCGCGCGAGCTCCCGCGTCGCGCCGTCGGCATCCTGCATCGCCAGCGCGGCGAAGCCGCGAAAGCGGTCGGGCCGCTTCAGCACCTGCTCGGCGAGGAAGTCGTTCGCGCGGCGCGCGATTTCCGTCGCCTTCTTCGGGTCGGGAATCGCCTGCACCGCGGGCGCGTTGAGCGACAGGATCATCATCTGCATGCCGTGCGCGTCCATCTGGCGAAGCCTGTATTCCTGCAGGTCGAGCAGCCGCTTCTCCAGCTCCGGCCACACCTTGTCGCCGAGGAATCCTTTCGAGTCGTCGAGCGTCTCGGGGATCGCGAAATGCTCCTCCAGCCCGATCTTTCCTTGCATGGGCGCCTCCTCGCTTAGAATTCCGCGATTCTGCCGCTAAAGGAGGAGGACCGATGCGGTTTTTCGCCGTTGTTTCTCTCGCTCTCGCCGTCTGGACGCTCGACGCGGGAGCGCAGTCCGCGCCGCTGAAGATCGGCTTCCTCACCGTGCGCACCGGCCCGCTCGCCGCCGGCGGGCGGCAGATGGAGGAAGGCATCAACCTCTTCCTGAAGGAGCGCAACGGCACGCTCGCCGGGCGCAAGGTGCAGGTCGTCTTTGCGGACACCGCCGGCCAGCCCGCGCAGGCGAAGAGCAAGGCGCAGGAGCTCGTCGAGCGCGAGAAGGTCGACGTCCTCGTCGGCCCGCTCGCCACCTTCGAGGCGCTGGCGCTGGACGACTACGTGCTGCAGGCGAAGGTGCCGCTGCTGCCGCCCATGTCCGCGGCGCAGAACGACCTCGCGCAGCAGAGGAAGAGCGACTACGTCATCCACACCTACGGCACCGCGGCGCAGGCGATGTACGCGATGGGCGACTACGCGGCGAAGAAGCTCGGGATGAAGCGCGTCGCCATGGTGGCCGACGACTTCACCTACGGCCACGAGGGCGCGGCCGGCTTCCAGAAGACCTTCGAGGACGCGGGCGGGCGCGTCGTGCAGAAGCTCTGGCCGCCGCTCAACGCGCCGGACTACGGCTCGTTCATCGGCCAGCTGAAGGGCGACGTGGACGGCGTCTACGCCGGCTTCGCGGGCTCCAACCCGCTGCGCTTCCTGCGCGCCTACCGCGAGTACGGCATGAAGCCGACCGTGATGGGCAACCCGACGCTCACCGACGAGGGCATCCTCAAGAACATGGGCGACGAGGCGCTCGGCGTGTACACCGCGAGCTGGTATGCGGTGGACCACGACACGCCCGACAACCACCGCTTCGTCGCCTCGATCCAGAAGGAATACAAGGTGACGCCGGGCTTCTATACCGCGGCGACCTATACCTCGGGGCTGTGGATCGAGGAAGCGATGAAGCTCGTGAAGGGCAAGTTCGAGGACAAGGCCGCTTTCCTGAAGGCGCTGCACCAGGTGAAGCTCGACCACGGCCCGATGGGGCCGCTGCGCCTGGACCAGTACGGCAAGCCGATCCTCAACGTCTACGTGCGCAAGGTCGAGCGCAGGAACGGCGAGCTGGTCAACGTCACGGTCGCGACCTACGAGAACGTGAGCCAGTTCTGGAAGTACGACCCGAAGGCGTTCATCGCCGGGCCGCAATACTCGCGCGAGTATCCGCCGCTCAAGCCGTAGCGGTGAATCCGCCGAGCAAGCGCGTGAAGCTGGAGATCGAAACGACCGGGAAAGGCCCGGCCCTCGTTCTCCTGCATTCGCTGCTGGCCGAGCGCTCGTCCTTCGAGCGCATCAAGCCGCAGCTCGCGAAGTCGTTCCGGCTGCACCTCGTGCACCTGCCGGGCTACGGCGGCTCCGCGGTCGGGAGCGAGCGCACGATCGAGGACTTCGCCGACCGGGTGGCGGCGCAGCCGGTGTTCTCCGAGAAGCCGTTCCTGCTCGGCAACGCGTTCGGCGGCTTCATCGCCACGGCGCTCGCCATCCGCCACGGCGACAAGATCCGCGCGCTCGTCGCCGCGCCCGCGATCGCGGGCTTTTCCGAGGCCGCGAGGCAGCCTTTCAAGGTTCTTGCCGCGAAGGCGAAGCAGTCGGGCATGGCCGCGATCGCCGACGCCGCGATCCAGCGCATGTTCCCGCCCGCGTTCATCGCCGCGCATCCCGGCATCGTCGAGGAGAGAAAGCGCGCGCTCGACGGCGTAGACACGCAGGGCTTCGCCAACGCGTGCCTCGCGATCGCGCAGATGGACCTGGCCGGCGCCTTGTCCAGAATCAGGAACAGGACCCTCGTGCTGGTCGGGGCCGTGGACCAGACCACGCCCGCCGCGGCCGCCCGCGAGCTCGCCGCCGGCATCGCCGGCGCGCAGTACGTCGAGCTGCCCGGCTGCGGGCATTGCCCGCAGATCGAGCAGCCCGAGGCGCTGGTGGCCGCGGTGCGCGGCTTCCTCGCCGCCTAGGCGCTACTCGAGGATCTCGTACAGGCGCTCGTCGTAGAGCGCGCCGGCCATCGGCGAGAGCTTGTCGCGGAACTCGCGCTGGTGCGCCGACTGGCTGTTGCTCTCGAACGCCTCGCGCGAGCGCCACATCTCGAACACGGTGAAATGGTTCGGCCGGTTGGTCTGCTGCACGATCTCGAAGCGCAGGTTGCCGGGCGCGGCGCGGTTCGCGTCGCCGAGGACCTTGAGCGCGGCGAGCGCGTTGTCCTTCTGCGGCGGGATGACGTCGACGTGCGTGACGCCGAACGTCGCGCCCGCGGCGACCGGAACGTCCATCGGCCCGACCGACAGCGAGTTGTTGAAGCGGTCGTCGAGCGGCGCGTTGCGGATCGCGACCAGCTTGTCGCGCGGGCCCTGGAGCTGCGGCAGCGCGGCGTCCCACGCCGCCTTGTTCTGCCAGGCGCTCACGAGCACGAACTGGCCCGGACGGCGCGTCCGCTGCACCGCCACCGCGCGCAGGTTGCCGGCGCTCGAGCGGCTCGCGTCGCGGTACTGCTTCATGAGCGCCGCGCCCTGGTCGCGTGCGCTCGGCTGCACCTCGACGTAGGTGACGATGTAGAGCGGGCTCACGTCGGCCGGGACAGCCGGCGCTTGCGCAAACGAGTTAAAAGACAGAAACGCAAGAACGGCTGCGATGCGGAATGTCATGGTCCTCTCCTCCCAGGGTCATTGCGCGGCGCCTATCTTATCCGGCGCTGGAGCGCCTGGCTCGCGTTTCGCGAAAGGATCGGGTCAGGGTCCGCGGCGAGCCGCTCCAGGATGTCGCGCGGCGTGGCGGCGTTGTACGTCAGGTTCATGCGCGCGTAGAGGTTCGGGCTGCGCGAGAGGCGCTCCAGGACCGCGCGCGGCGTGTTCGGGTTGAGCGCGAGCCCCCACTCCGCGAGGTAGTACGTGTCCCCGGCGTGCCGCGCGAGCACCTCGGCCGGCGTGTGGGGGTTGGAGAGGATCTCGTAGGCGAGCTCCTTCGAATGCGCGCCTTCGTCGAGCTTCGCGAGCGTCGCGCCCCCCGTGTTGGGGTGGTGCGCCACCAGCCGCATCACCGGAATGCCCTTGCGGTTCTCGCCCTTCACGTCCCAGAGCGAGCCGAGCGGCTCGTACGCCTGCGGCGTGTCGAGGTCGGCCATGCGCGACAGGAGCTGGGGGCTGGCGGCGCGGTTCTGCGCGATCGCGCCGAGGAAATACTTGTTCGTCCGCCAGGGCGAGGCGTCGAACGCCTGCTCGAGCTGCGCCGCATCCATGGCGAGCGCCTCGTGCACCGCGCGCTCGAGCGCGAGGCCCTGCCACGCCTCGCGGCCGAGGATCGCGGGCAGCGAAAGCGCGGCGAGCACGGCGACGATGAGGAGCGGGCGCACGCGCGGCACGCGCCCCGCCGCGGCGAGCACGACATGGCCGAGCGCGAGGCCCCAGACGCCGGCCACGGCGCCGGCGGCGATCGCCACGAACGGCACGAACACGAAGCCGATGGCCGCGGTGGAGCTGGAGGAGCTGAAGATGCCCTTCACCGCCAGGGCGCTCGCCGCAGCCGCGCCCGCGAGCCCCGCCCACAGCGCCCAGCGCGCCTCCGGCCGTGCGAGAATCCGCGTCATCGAGAGGATTGAACCATGAGTGCCTCATGAGCGCCCCGGAAAAGCCCGTCGCCGCAGCCGCCAAGGACCCGTACTACGACCTCGCGGAGCGCATCTACATCGGCCTGTCCGCGCGCGTCTACAGCGTCTTCGGCGAGCAGAAGAAGCCCGATCCCAAGGCGCTCGCCACCTTCTCGTTCAAGCTCGCCGACGCGTTCGAGGAAGCGTTCCGGGAAACGCCGCGCGAAAAGGCGCGCATCGAGGCGCTGAACAAGGCCTCGGTCAAGATGGACCAGGTGGACCTGAGCTCGATGTTCGCGGCGACCACGCCGCCCAAGAAATAGCGCGGCTTCGGCCTCAGTGCAGCGCGCGCACGAAGCTGCGGCCGGGCAGCAGGCGCCGCTGCTGCGGGTCGGCGCGGATCGCCTCGTGCAGCGCCGCGGCGATCTGGCGATACACCTCGTCGTACTGCCGCTCGCCGTAGCGCGGGTAGAGCGACACCTCGAAGATGAAGATCTCGCCCTCGAGCGCCGTCGGGTCGACGTGGTCCGGCAGGCTCGCGCGGTCCCGCACCGTGAAGCGCCAGAGCGCCGGGCAGCTCTCGAAGAGCCGCCTCATGCGCGCTTCCACCTGCATGACTCCCCCCTTTTCGGGGAATCATGCCATGGAAGCGGAGAAGAATTCTTAACGGCGCGGATTCGCCGCCAGCACCAGCAGCGCGCCCATGATCATCCCGGCGCCGAAGCCGATGCCGAGCGCCGTCCACGGGTTCTCCTGCATCTGCTGCTCGGTGTAGCGCGCGGCGTCGCGGGCGCGGCTGCTCACCGCCTGCACGGTGTCGTTCCAGCGCCGCCCCGCCTGCTGGAGCGTCTCCTGGGCGCGCGACTGCAGGTCGCGCACGTTGTCGCGCACCGCGCCGGTGTCGGCGGGCAGGGCGGTATTCGACGTCGGGTTGCTGTATTCCATCGGTTCGTCCCTTTCGGAAAAAGAGTGGCCTCGCGGCCCGAAAGGGAGCAAACGCTATGCCCGCCGCGCCCGCGCCGGCGCGCGGGTCCTGCCTGCGGTCAGGTCTCGAGGTCGCCGCGCTTGAGCGGCGTGGCGCGATGGCCCATGCGCTTCACCAGGTCCTCCCACAGGGAGCCGGTCTCCTTGCGGAAGATGAGCGAGGGGTCGGGCGTGCCGACGTACCAGTAGCCCTTCTCGATCTCGGCGGCGAGCTCGCCCGGCTGCCAGCCGACGAAGCCGACGAAGTAGCGCGCGTCGTTCGGCGTGGTCTCGATGATCTTGTCCACGTTCTGCGCGTTGGCGGTCACGTAAAGGTCGCCGAACAGGCGCAGCGAGGGCGCGCCGGGATTGCGCCGCACCATGGCAAACACGGCGTCGGAGGCCTCCGGGCCGCCGAAGTACACCGGGTCGAGCACCTTCTGCGAGGGCCCGTGCTCGGGAAAGAGCTTGCCCATGGTCGTCTGCGTGGCGCGATTGATGATGAAGCCGATGTGCTTGTCGCCGGCCGGCACGACGATGAGCGCCGTGTGGCTGTACGGGCCCTTCAGGTCGGGGCTCGCGACGAGGAGCAGCGGCTGACCGAGGTCCGCCACGGGCGCGGCGGGGTCGGACATCGTCCCGGCCGGGCCTTCGGCGCACGCGGCGAGCGCGGCGAAGAGGAACATGAACGCGGTAGCGGCGCGCAGCGCCCGGAAAAGTGTCTTGGTCATTTGCGGCTACGCTAAGGGTCGCAAGTGACGTGCCGCCGGGCGGCGCCGTGGTCCTCCCGGCGGAGCCGGCGGCGGTTTAGTGGAGCGCCCGTGTAAAAGTCCGGCCGCGCACCAGCGCCACGGCCTCCGGCCGCTCGTCGAGGAGCTCGACCAGCGCGTCGGCGATGTCCTCGCGCAGATCCGCCGCGTCCTCCTCGGTCGGCTCCGGGTAGCAGGCGATGTCCGAGACGTAGCCGTCGCGCACGGCAAATCCCCCGAGGCCCGGCCAACGCCGGAATAGCGCTGCCATGCGCGAGGCTACGTCCCGTTCGATGCGATCCATGGCAAAAGTGTCCCGCCGCCGCGCCCGCCCGGGACCGGGAAAAGGACCGGATTTGCAGAGTTTTACAATGCCGCCATGCCGAAAAAGCCGAACGAGCTGAGCGCCGCGGAGGCGGCGCGCGCGCTCGAAGCCGGCGAGACAACGAGCGAGAAGCTCGTGGCCGCCTGCCTCGAGCGCATCGGCGAGCGCGACGAGGCGGTGCGCGCCTGGGCATTCACCGACCGGGCGCACGCCCTTGCGCAGGCACGCGCCCTCGACGCCGTGCCGCGCCGCTCGCGCCTGCACGGCGTGCCGGTCGGCATCAAGGACGTCATCGACACCGCGGATTTCCCGACCGAGCGCAATTCCCCGATCTACCGGGGCCGCCGACCGAGGGCCGATGCGGCGTGCGTCGCGCTCCTGCGGCGCGCGGGCTGCGTGATCCTCGGCAAGACGGTGACGACCGAGTTCGCCGCCAACCACCCCTCGCAGACGCGCAACCCGCACGATGCCGCCCACACGCCGGGCGGCTCCTCCAGCGGCTCCGCCGCCGCGGTGGCCGACTTCATGGTGCCGGCCGCCCTCGGCACGCAGACCGGCGGCTCGGTGATCCGGCCGGCTGCCTATTGCGGCGTCTTTGCCTGCAAGCCGAGCTTCGGCAGCGTCAACCGCGCCGGCCTCAAGTTCGTCGCCGAGTCGCTCGACACCATCGGCGTCTTCGCCCGCAGCGCGGAAGACCTGGGGTTGTCGCTGGAAATTCTGTCCGGGAAAAAATGGACGGAGGAAGCAGCACAAAAGCCCCGCATCGGCTTGTGCCGCACGCCGCGCTGGCAGGACGCCGACGCGGCGACGCAGGCGAACCTCGAGCGCGCCGCGGCGCGGCTCTCGAAGGCGGGAGCCGAGGTGCGCGACTTCGAGCTGCCGGCCGGGAGCGTCGAGCTCTTCGACCGGCATCGCGTGATCATGGGCTTCGAGATGGCGCGCGCCCTCGCGTGGGAGTACGACAACTTCCCCGGCGAGATCTCGAAGAGCCTCAAGCCGCGCCTCGACGAGGGCTGGAGGTTCACGCGTGTCGAGTACGACGCCCTGCGCGAGCAGGCGCGCCGGTGCCGGCGCGCGCTCGCCGAGCAGATGAAGGGCGTGGACTTCCTCCTCACGCCGAGCGCGCCAGGCGAGGCCCCCGCCTCGCTCGCAAGCACCGGCGACCCGGTCTTCAACCGCGCGTGGACCCTCTTCGGCGTTCCCTGCGTCACGATCCCCTACGGCAAGGGACCGAAAGGCCTGCCGCTCGCCATCCAGCTCGTGGGCGCGTTCGACGCCGACATGAGTTTGATCGCCTGGGCGCGCCGGGTTTCCGAAACGCTAGATCGCTAGGCTCGCGTTCTCGAGGTCGGTCACGAGCATGTGGCCGGGCGTGTGCGTGATGCAGAACGAGGGCTTCGCCTCGAGCACCACCGACTGCGGCGTGATGCCGCAGGCCCAGAAGAGCGGCAGCTCGCCGGGCAGCACCTCGGTGGGATCGCCGGCCCACGGCTCGGCGAGGCTCGCGATGCCGATCTCCTGCGGAAAGCCGATGTGCACCGGCGAGCCGTGTACGCGCGGGTAGCGCGCAGTGATCTCGATGGCGCGGATCGCCTGCGCGGGCGGGAATGGCCGCATCGAGACGACCAGCTTGCCGCGGAAGCGGCCGGCGGGCGCGGTGTCGACGCTCGTGCGGTACATCGGCACGTTCTTGCCCTGCTCGACATAGCGCAGCCTTAAGCCGGCCTTCATCAGCGCCTCCTCGAAGGAGAACGAGCAGCCGAGGACGAACGTCACGAGGTCGTCGCGCCATACGCCCTTCAGGTCCGGAATGTCTGCCTTAAGGACGCCGTTCTCGAAGACGCGGTAGCTCGGCACGTCGGTGCGGATGTCGAGGTCTTCGCCGAGCTCGGGCAGGCGCGGGTCGCCGGGCTTCGACATGCCGAGCAGCGGGCAGGGCTTCGGGTTCTTCTCGCAGAACTCGCGGAACTCGGCGGCGTATTCCTGCGGCAGGATGCAGACGTTGCCCTGGACGTAGCCGGGGGCGAGCCCCGCGGTGTGGCCGGTGTGGCGGCGCTCGCGGATGGCGCGGCGGACTTCCCGTGGAGGAGCCATACAGTAAGATATAACAATGCGAACCGGTTACGTGCCTGCCGGCGTCATTCCGGCAGTTCTGCTGCCATTCCACGAAGACCTGTCCATCGACGAAGCCGCGTATCGCGCGCACCTGCGCGATGTCGCGTCCGTGGAAGGCGTCTCGGCGATCACGGTCAACGCGCACGCTTCGGAGGTCGCTTCCTGCAGCTTCGAAGAACAAAGAAGAATTCTCGAATTGAGCAAGGCGGAGCTTGCGATGCCGGTCATCAACGGCATCTATGCCGACGGCAGCCTGGAGGCGGCGCGCCTCGCGAAGATGGCGACCCAGGGCGGCGCGGCGGCGCTCCTCGTCTTCCCGCCGGCGGTGTACACGTTCGGCCAGCGCCCCGAGATGGCGGTGGCGCACTTCAAGCGCATCGCGGACGCGACCGACCTGCCGCTCATCCTGTTCCAGTACCCGCTCGCGGGCGGGCAGGGCTATCCGACCGACACGCTGCTCAAGATCCTGGACGAAGTGCCGAGCGTGCGCGCGATCAAGGACTGGTGCGCGAGCCCGCAGCTGCACGAGCGCCACGTGCGCCTGCTGCAGTCGCGTACGCCGCCGGTCAACGTGCTCACCACGCACAGCTCGTGGCTCTTCAGCTCGCTGGTGCTGGGCTGCGCCGGCCTGCTTTCGGGCAGCGGCTCGGTCATCGCGGAGCTGCAGGCGCAACTGTTTCTCGCCGTGAAGAACCACGATCTCAAAAAAGCGAGGGCGATCCACGAGCGCATCGTGCCGACGGCCGAGGTCTTCTACCGCGAGCCCTGGGTCGACATGCACAACCGGATGAAGGAGGCGCTCGTGCTGCTCGGCAAACTGCCGCGCGCCGCGGTGCGCCCGCCGCTCGTCAAGCTGCCGCAGGACGAGATCGCGCGCATCCGCGCGGCGCTCGCGTCCGCAGGTTTATTGCAGGAAAAATCCCAGAGGAGGGTTGCATGAGGAGGACTGTGCTTGTTGGAATCGTCGCGACTGCGTTTTCGACGCTGGCCGCGGCGCAGGAGCCCGTGAAGATCGGCTTCGTCACGTTCCTGTCGGGGCCGGCGGCCGCGCCGTTCGGCGTGCCGGCGAAGAACGCGGTGGAATTCGTGGTCGACGAGCTGAACGCCGGGAAAGCGCCCGGCTCATACGCCACCAAGGGCTTCGGCGGCTCGACCATCCAGCCGGTGATCGTGGACGAGGCCGGGCCGACCTCCACCGTGGTGACCGAGTTCAGGAACCTGGTGCAGCGCCAGAACGTGGACCTCGTCATCGGCTACGTCTCGAGCGGCAGCTGTCTCGCGGTGGCGCCGGTCGCCGAGGAGCTGAAGAAGTTCACCAACTTCTTCGACTGCGGCACGCCGCGCATCTTCGAGGACCGCGACTACTCGTACGTCTTCCGCACCTCGCCCACCGCGACCATGGACTCGGTCGGCGCCGCGCTGTACGTGAAGGAGTTCAAGCCCGGCGTGAAGTCGATCGCGGGCGTGAACCAGAACTACGCCTGGGGCCAGGACTCGTGGGGCGACTTCGAGGCCTCGATGAAGCAGTTCGTGCCCAGCGTCCAGGTGAAGACCTCGCAGATGCCGAAGCTCTTCGCCGGGCAGTACAACGCCGAGATCTCGACGCTGCTCTCCGCCGGCGCCGACGTGCTGCACTCCAGCTTCTTCGACGGCGACCTCGAGGCGCTCATCCTGCAGGCGGCGCCGCGCGGCCTCTTCAAGAAGAGCATGACGATCCTCACCACCGGCGAGACCGTGATGCACAAGCCGCTCGCGGCGCAGCTGCCCGACGGCACCGTGCTCGGCGCGCGCGGGCCCTTCGGCCCGTACGCCCCGGACAACCAGTACAACCGCTGGTTCAACAAGGGCTACGTGGCGCGCTTCAAGGCCGACCCGAACTACGCCTCCTACCAGATGGTGCAGGCGATCCTCGGCGTCAAGGCGGCCTGGGAGAAGGCGCTCAAGGCGAACGGCGGCAAGCGCCCGACCAACGAGCAGGTCGGCGAGGCGCTGACCAGCCTCACCTTCGAGAGCCCGGGGGGCGTGGTGAAGATGGCGAACGGCAAGGGCCACCAGGCGATCATGGACACCGCGTACGGGCAGACGAAGAAGGTGGGCGGCAAGATCACGATGGTGAACATCCGCTACTACGCCGCCGACAAGGTCAATCCACCGGCGGACATGAAGTCGGGCGACTGGATCAAGAGCGGCTTCAAGTCGAAGTAAACAAAAACAGGGACGCACCACGTTTTGCGCAAACCGTGGTGCGTCCCTGAATAGTTTCTGAACGAGCTCTTCTCCGTCGTCGCCGACGGCGTCATCTACTCGGCGTGGCTGTTCATCGCCGCGCTCGGGCTGACGCTCATCTACGGGGTGATGAAGATCGTCAACGTCACCCATGGGAGCTTCTACGCCCTGGGCGCCTACGCCGGCGCCTCGCTCACCGGCGCGTGGATCGCGCGCGGCCTGCCGCCGATGGCCTCCTACGCCGTGCTGGCGGTCGCGGCGGTGCTCATCACGCTCGTCTTCGCCCCGGCGATCGAGCGCCTGATCCTGCGGTTCATGTACGCCAAGGACGAGGTGGTGATCCTGCTCATCACCTACGCCCTCTTCCTCGTCCTCGAGGACGTGATCAAGCTGATCTGGGGCGTGGATCCCTACTTCGTCGCCGACCCGTACACGCTGCTCGGCAGCTTCAGCGTCGGCGGCATGGACTATCCGACGTACAACCTGATCCTCGTCGCGCTCGCACTCCTCTTCGGCGGCGGCCTCGCGTGGCTGCTGCATCGCACCCGGGTCGGCAAGATCCTGCGCGCGGTGATCCACGACCCGGAGGTGAGCCGCGCGCTGGGCGTGAACGTCGGGCGCTACTACCTCGTCACCTTCACCTTCGGCTCGCTCCTCGCCGCGCTCGCCGGCTCCTTCACCGCGCCGACGGTCTCGGTCGTCCCGGGGCTCGGCGTGGACGTCATCGTGCTCTCCTTCGCCGTGGTCGTGATCGGCGGCCTCGGCAGCCTGCCCGGCGCCGCGCTCGGCGCGCTCATCGTCGGCATCGTGCGCTCGGTCTCGGTGCACTACCTGCCGCAGGTCGAGCTCTTCGTCATCTACTTCGTGATGGCGATGGTGCTCGCGCTGCGCCCGCGCGGGCTCTTCAGCCTGGAAGAGCCGAGGAAGATTTGAGGCAAGACCGCACGCCGCTCGTCCTCGGCGCGACGCTCGCCGCGCTGCTCGCCGCCGGCCCGCTCCTGCCGCAGTGGGCGCTCTTCATCCTCACGCTTGCCTTCGCGCGCGGCCTGGTGGCGCTCGGGCTGATGCTGCTGCTGCGCGCGGGGCTCGTGTCCTTCGGCCAGGCGCTCTACTACTGCCTGGGCGCCTACGCCGCGGGTGCGCTCGGGCGCTTCTACGGCGTGAGCGACATCTTCGTCGAGATGCTCGCCGGCGGCGCGGTGGCCGCGCTCTGCGCGCTCGTCCTCGGCTTCCTCCTCGCGCGCTACCGCGGCATCTTCTTCGGCCTGCTCTCGCTCGCCCTCTCGATGATCCTCTACGGGCTGATCGTCAAGAACGAGGCCCTCGGCTCGACCGACGGCTTCAACATCGCCGCGGCTTCGCTCCTCGGCTGGCAGCCCGGCGAGGCGTCGCTGCGCTACGCGGTCATGGCGGCGGCCGCCGTCGTGTCGCTCGCCGCGGCCTGGCTCGTGCACCGCTACCTCGGCACGCCGCTCGGGCGCCTCGCGCCGGCGATCAAGGACAACGAGATCCGCGTCGAGTACATGGGCGCCTCGGCGCGCTACGCGGTACACGTCAAGTACGTGATCGCCGCCGCGCTCGCCGGCGTCGGGGGCGCGCTCGCCGCGACCACCATCGGGCACATCGACCCGGACATGGCGTACTGGACGACCTCGGGCGAGTTCATCTTCGTCGCCATCCTTGCCGGCACGCGCAACGTGATCGCGCCGTTCGCCGCCGCCGCGATCTACGGCGCCATCTACAGCACCGCCTACGACCTCTCGCCCAACACCTGGCAGCTTTCGCTCGGCGCGGCGCTGCTTGCGCTCATCGTGTTCCTGCCCGAGGGCCTGTCCTCGCTCCTGGTGCGCTATGCCCGTCGTCCTTGACGCCAAGGGGCTGCACAAGAGCTTCGGCGCGGTCATCGCCGCCTCCGAGGTGAACGCCGCCATCGAGAAGGACTCGGTGGTCGGCCTGATCGGCACGAACGGCGCGGGCAAGACGACGTTCATCAACATGATCACCGGCTATCTCAAGCCCGACCGCGGCGCGATCGAGTTCGAGGGGCGCGACATCACGCGCCTGCCGCCGCGCGAGATCACGCGCCTCGGGATCTGCCGCTCGTTCCAGATCCCGCAGCTCTACAGCTCGCTCACGGTGCGCGAGAACATGCTGGTCGGCCTCGGCGTGGTGCTGAGGAACGCGGGCCTCGGCGGCTTCCTCTCGCGCCGCCCGCCGCTCGTGCCGGGCCACGGGCTGCCGGCCGAGGAGGCGGCGGCGCGGCTGCTCGAGCGCTTCGGCCTCTCGGAGTACCGCGACCGCAACGCGCAGGCGCTCGCCGGCGGCGTGCGCAAGCTCCTCGACATCGCGCTCGCGATGGTGGCGAAGCCGCGGATCCTGCTGCTCGACGAGCCGACGAGCGGCGTCTCGAGCGAGGAGAAGTTCGCCATCATGGAGATGGTGCTCGCCGCGGTGCGCGCCGAAGGCGCCACCGTGCTCTTCGTCGAGCACGACATGGAGGTGGTGAGCCGCTTCGCGCAGCGCGTGCTCGCCTTCTACGACGGCCGCATCATCGCCGACGCGGCGCCGCAGGCCGCGCTCTCCGACCCGGAAGTGAAGCGCTGCGTGGTGGGCCGCCGTGCTTAGCATCCAGGACCTGAGCGTGTCGATCGCCGGCACCCGGATCCTGCGCGGGGTCTCCCTGGAAGTCCCCGCCGGCTCGATGATCGGCCTCATCGGCCGCAACGGCGCCGGCAAGACGACGCTCATGAAAAGCATCATGGGGCTGCTCAAGGCGAGCTCCGGCCGGATCGCCTTCCACGACAAGGACCTGCTGAAGATCTCGACGCACGAGCGCGCGCGGCTCGGCATCGGCTACATGCCCGAAGACCGCCGCCTCATCCCGGACCTCACGATCGAGGAGAACGTGCTCGTGCCGGCGTGGGCGGCGCGCCTGCCCGATTCCGCCTCGCGCCTGCGCAAGGTGTACGAATTGATCCCCGAAGTGGCGGAGTTTTCCGGGAGAAAGGGCTTGCAGCTCTCCGGCGGCCAGCAGAAGCTCGCCGCGCTCGGGCGCGCGCTCATGTGCGGCACCAAGCTCCTGCTCCTCGACGAGCCCTTCGAAGGCGTCGCACCGGCGCTGGCGCAGCGCCTGGTCGACGTCGTCGCGGCGCTCCGGCGCGAGGGCATGTCGGTGCTGCTCTCGGAATCGGACCTGCAGCACTCGGCGCGCATGGTGGATCGCATCGTCACCATCGACCGCGGCGCCGTAGCGCAAACCGCGGCGCCAGCTGCGGCCTGATATGGGCTTTCTCCTCTACAACGCGCCGCCCTCCACCTGCAGCCAGCGCGTGCGCTTCGCGCTCAACGCCAAAGGGCTGCCCTTCGAGGAAAGGAAGCTCGACCTCCTCGCCGGCGACCAGCTCAGGCCCGAGTACCTCGCGCTCAATCCGAACGGCGTCGTGCCGACGCTCGTGCACGACGGCGCGGTCGTGGTCGACTCGTCGGTGATCCTGGAGTACCTCGACGAGGTCGCGCCGGCGACCCGCTTCACGCCGGAGGACGCGGCGCGCCGCGCGCACATGCGCGCGCTCATGCGCTTCGTCGACGAGATGCCCGCGGCCGCGGTGCGGGTGCCGACCTTCAACCTCGCCTTCCTGCCGCGCTTCGCGGCGATGAGCGAGGCGCAATTCCTCGCCTTCGCCGAGTCGAAGCCGCTGCGCAAGGAGTTCATGCTCGCCATGGGGCGCGCCGGCTTTCCGCAGAAGGAGATGGACGCCGCGCTCGCGCGCCTGCGCCGCAGCTACGAGCGCATGGAGGCGGAGATCGCGAAGCACGGCGGCCCCTGGCTGCTCGGCGAAGCCCTGACGCTCGCGGACATCGCCGCGATGCCGGCGCTCGTGCGCATGGCCGATCTGGGCCGCGAGGCCGACTGGAGCGACCTGCCCGGGGTGGTGCGCTGGTACGCCGCGATCCGCGCGCACCGCGCGTTCGCGCCGACCTACTACGAGGGATCGCTCCTTTCGGAGCGCTTTGCGCACCTGCGGAAAAGCTAGCGGCGCAGCGCGCCGACGCTCGGCACGCGGACGAAGCCGGGCGCCTGGATCTCCTTGTCGGCGACGAGCAGCACGCGCTGCACGCCGGCGAGCTGGCTCCTCACCTGCGCGAGCCCGGCCGCGGGGTCGACCTTGCGCAGCTCGACGCCGTCGCGCCGCACGATCGCCGCGTAGCCTTCGCCCTCGGCCGCCGCGTAGCTGACGAGCGCCTCGTCCGGGCGCAGCAGCGAGCGCGCGTCGGAAGTGCTGAGCGGGCGCTCGCTTCCCGCGCCGACGTTGGCGTACTGCATCGCCGCGAAGCCTTCCTCGCTCGCCGGGGCGGGGCCGTTGCGCGTGAGCAGCGCCACCTGCTGCAGGAAGGCCGGGCGCCAGCGCGCGCGCTCGCTCGAGTACGAGGCGATGCGCGAGGCCATGACGTCGAGCGCCGGGCGCAGCGTCTCCGCGGCGGCGGCGTACTGGCCCTGCTCCGCCTGCACCGCCGCGATGCGTGCCGCGGTCTGCGCGATCTCGGGATGCTGCGAGCCGAAGGCGCGCTTGCGCAGCGCGATCGAGCGCTCGTAGAGGCCGATCGCGTCCGCGGCGCGGCCGAGCGCGCGGTAGAGCTCCGCCATGCTGTCGTAGCGCAGCGCGAACTCGGGGTGCTGCGACGCGCCGTCGCGCTGGTAGATCCTGCCGCGGAAGGCCACCTGCTCGCGCTCCACGGCGTGCATGCTGAGGAGGTCGCGGCCGTCGAGGCGGCCCCACGTGCCGTCGGCGCGCGGCGGCTTCTCCGCGATCGCGAGCGCCCGGGCATAGAACACCCTCGCGTCGGCCGGCCGGCCCAGCGCGGCGTAGACGGAGGCGAGGCCGGCGAGCGACTCGCCGACCGGCGTGCTGTCCGGGCCGTGCAGGTAGCTGCGGATCATGTAGGCGCGCCAGTAGCGCTTCTCCGCCTCGGCGTAGCGGCCCTGCAGCGCCGAGAGCTCGCCCAGGCTGTTCAGGCACTCGCCGACGTAGGCGTGGTCCACGCCGTAGGCCGGCTCGAGCAGACGGATCGCCCGCCACAGGGCCGCCTCGGCCTCCGGGTAGCGGCCCTGCATGCGCAGCACGCGGCCGAGCTTGGCAAGCTCGCCCGCCACCTCCGGGGAGTCGCGGCCGTGGATCGCCTCGAGCGCCGCGAGCGCGCGGCGCACGGCGTGCTCGGCCTCGACGTAGCGGCCCTGCATCCAGTAGAGGCTCGCGAGCTGGCCGAAAACGTCCGAGGTGGACGCGGCGTCCCCCGGGCGGACGTCGCCGACGGCGGACTCGATGATCTTGGCGGCGTCGCGGTAGTCGCCGCGCAGGTAGGCGGAAGTGCCTTCCTTCAGCGCGAGCTCGATGGCCGGGGGATCGGCGCGCGCCGCGGAAACGAGCGCGACAGCCGCCGCGACCGTGACCAGGCCGGCTTTGAGTCCCCCGATACCGCCCCTGTACACCTTGCTCTTTTGCTCTGTTCTTAGGGTTCTTATGCTTGTTCTGTTTATCCGACTGTACGGCTTGTACGCCTCGCGCGGCCGAAATTCAAGCCATTCAAAAGGCTTTTGACAAAAAAACGGCCGCTCGCGCGGCCGTTTTCCTCCAATCGGTGGAGCGGTTCAGTTCGCCGCGAAGCAATAGAGGAGCCCGGCGCCGCCGGAGGACTTGAGGTTCTCCTGGCTGCAGCCGCGCGAGCCGTGCGACGAGTTCCACTGCTTCGAGTGCCACGCGTCGTTGAGGCCGGTGCGGTCGACGTGGCCGACGATCGCCGAGCCTTCGCCGTCCTTCGTCCAGTTGCCGCAGGTGGTGTCGCCGCCGGCGGTCGAGTACCGGCCCTGCGGATCGGACCCGGTGAGGATGTCGTGCTCGTTCGGCGTGTCGCCGCGGCCCTTCACCATGGCGCCCTTCTCCGTGAGGAGCGTCTGCTTGGTGAGCCGCTTGTCCGCCGCCGCCGAGTGCAGGTCCGCCACGCTGCTCGCGATGAGCTGGCCCTTCGCGTTGTACCAGGGCCCCTTGCCGATCCGGTCACGCGCGTTCACGCCGTCGGTGCCCGCGGCGCCCGGCGAGGGCGACTTGCTGAGGTAGGCCTTCCAGTCGGCATGCTTCGAGCCTGCTTCCTTCGCGAGCGAGTTGCAGTACGCGTCCGCGCCCTCGAGGCCGCCGTAGTTCGCGCCGTCGCCCTTGCCCACGCTCGTGACGAAGAACGTCATGTCGTGCCCCGCGGCCTTCTTCGCCGCTTTCTTCTCCTGCGCCTGCGCGACGCCCGCGGCGAGCGCGAGCGACAGCACTGCTACGACTGCTTTCATGGTTGCCTCTCCCGTTGAGTTGGACTACAGGAAGTGAACGCCGGCGCCGGCGCGGCATTCCATCAGTCGGCGGATCGCGCGAGCACCCGGCCGGGGCGCGCCCCGGTCGGCTTGCCGGCGCGCCAGACCGGCGTGCCGTTGACAATGACGGTCTCGATGCCCTTCGCCGCCTGGATCGGTCTTGCGAAGGTCGCCGCCTCGCCGATCTCGTCGGCGTCGAAGAGCACGAGGTCGGCGGCGCAGCCCTCCTTCACGCGGCCGCGCCCGGCGAGACCGAAAGTGGCGGCGGTGAGGCCGGTCATCTTGTGCACCGCGGTTTCGAGCGGGAACAGGTTCAGTTTCCTGCTGTAGAAGCCGAGGACCCGCGGGAACGTGCCCCAGAGCCGCGGATGCGGCGCGGCGTCGTGCGGCAGGCCGTCGGAACCGACCATGGTGCGCTCGAAGGCGAGGATGCGCTGCACGTCCTTCTCGTCCATCGAGAAGTAGATCGCGCCGGCGGGGAGCAGCTTTTCCACCGCCTGCTCGACGCCCAGGCCCGTTTTCTTGCAAATGTCGTCGAGGTCGAGGCCGGCGAATTCAGGATGCGGCTTGGACCACGTCACGAGCGTCTTCGAGGCGACCTTGGTGCGGCCGTAGGAGAGGATCGTGGACGAGGCGCAATAGGGGTAGCAGTCGAGCCCGACCTTCTGCGAGCGCATGGCGCGCTCGATCACCGGAAGCGTCTCGGCGGAGCGGCCGTGGTTCGGCGTGCCGACCACCTTGTGGTGCGAGATCACGACCGGGACGCCGAGCTCGCGGCCGACGCGGAAGCTCTCCTCGAGCGATTCGAGGACGCGGTCGCCCTCGTCGCGCATGTGCGTGCAATACAGGCCGCCGTGGGCGCCGAGCGGCCGGCAGATCTCGATCACCTCCTCGGTGCTCGCCGCGGCCGCCGGCTCGTAGTAGAGCCCGGTCGAGACGCCGATCGCGCCGGCGGCGAGCGCCTCGTCCACCATCGCGCGCATGCGCGCGATCTCGGCGTCGGTGGCGGGCTGGCCGACGTCGCGCATCGCCTGCACGCGCAGCATCGAGTGCCCGACGAGGAGCGCGCAGTTGACCGCCGGCGGACTGCGCTCGAGCGTTTCCACATAGTCTCGAAAGGTCTTGAAGCGAAACCAGGCGCCTTCGTCGTCGAGCAGGTCGAGCGGCACCGCGACCGGCGCCTGCATGCCCTTCGGCGCCGGCGCGAGCGAGATGCCGCAATTGCCGGCGACGACGGTGGTGACGCCCTGGCTCACCTTCGGCGCCATGTCGGGCGCCGAGAGCATCAGGCGGTCGTCGTGCGTGTGCGCGTCGATGAAGCCGGGCGCGAGGATCTTGCCGGCGGCATCGATCTCCTGACGGGCGGTGCCCTGCACCGCGCCGACGCGTTCTATTTTTCCCGAGGAAACCGCAACGTCGGCTTCAAAGCGCGGCGCGCCGGTGCCGTCGATCACGGTTGCATTGCGAATGACGAGATCGTGGGCCATCCGGGAATTCTATCGGGGCCAGTCGATTTCGATCCACGTCGGCGCATGGTCGCTCGCCTTCGCGAGCCCGCGCACCCACGTGTCCACGCCCGCGCCCTCGAGGCGCGGCGCGAGCGCCTTGGAGAGAAGGAGGTGGTCGATGCGCAGGCCGGCGTTGCGCTCCCAGTGCTTCCTGAAGTAGTCCCAGAAGGTGAAGACTTTCTGCTTCGGGTTCAGGTGGCGGAGCGAGTCGGTCCAGCCCTGCGCGAGCAGCCGCTCGTACTGCTTGCGCGGCTCCGGCTGCAGCAGCGCGTCCTTGCGCCAGGACTTCGGGTCGTAGATGTCGAAGTCGGTCGGCACGATGTTGTAGTCGCCGGCGAGCACGACCGGATGGCCGCTCTTCCAGAGCGCCGCCGCATGCGCGAGCAGGCGCTCGTTCCAGGCGAGCTTATAGTCGAACTTCGGCCCGGGCTGCGGGTTGCCGTTCGGCGCGTAGAGGCAGCCGACGATGAGCCCGCCCACCGCGGCCTCGAGATAGCGGCTCTGCTCGTCCGCGGCATCGCCGGGCAGCTCGCGCCGGCAGGGCACGGGTTCCGTGCCGCGCGCGAGGATCGCGACGCCGTTCCACGAGCGCTGGCCGCGCCAGAGCGCGCCGTAGCCCGCGTCCTTGATCGCCTGGAGCGGCAGCGCCGTGTCGTGCGCCTTCAGCTCCTGCAGGCAGGCGACGTCGGGCTTCTCCTTCTCCAGCCACTGCAGGAGGTGCGGCAGGCGCGTGCCGATGCCGTTGACGTTGAAGGTCGCGATGCGCATCGGCGGCTATTATCCGGGGGCAGGCACCGAATTTGCGGCGCTGACCTCGTCACGTACGAGGAGATCGCCATGCTTTCACGGACCTTGATTGCCGCCGCGCTCGCCGCCTGCACCGGCGCCGCGTTCGCGCAGACCGCGACGACTCCGGGCTCGCCCGGTTCGCCCGGAGTGGCTTCGCCCGCCTCGCCGGGCGTGCTCGGCACGGCGCCCGCCTCGCCCGGTGTCGTCGGCGGCGGCGGCGGCACGGTCGCGACGCAGCCGGGGATCGTCACCACCACGCCGGGCGTGACCGCCGCGCCCTTCGGCTCGCTGCCGCCGACGCCGGGCTCGCTGCCGCCAACCCCTGGATCGATTCCGCCGACGCCGGGCATCGCCGGCCCGAGCGTTTCCGGCCCTACGATTTCCGGCCCGACGGTCACGACGCCGAGCTCGATCACTTCACCGAACGTTAGCGGCATGAGCACGCCGGGCATTGCCTCGCCCGGCGTCGCGACTACGCCCGGATCTTCTTCCGCGGGAAGCTCGATCCCGCCCTCGGCCACGCCCTCAATCACGCCCGCGACACCGCTCGTGTGCCCGAGCAGCGATCCGCAGCTCTGCCCGACCGGGACGATCCGCTAGCGCGGCACTGTCGAGAGCAGCGGATCGGCCTCGTCGAGGCCGAGCACGGTGTGCACCGCCTTCATGAAGGCGTCGTGGCTGAAGGGCTTGGTGACGTAGCCGTCGGCGCCGAAGTGCAGGCCCTTCAGCACGTCGGCGCGCGTCGCGGCGGCGGTGAGCATGATGACCGGCACGTTCTTCAGCACCGGGTGCTGGCGGATGCGGGACAGGATGTGGAAGCCGTCCACGTCGGGCAGGTTGACGTCGAGGAGCGCGAGGTCCGGCGGCTGCTGGCGCCGCAGCGCGGCGATCACCTCGGTCTTGTTCATCGCCACGATCACCTCGAAGTCCTCGAGGCGCAGGAACTTGGTGAGCAGGTTGCCGATGTCCGGATCGTCGTCCACGACGAGCGCGACGCGGCGCGCGCCGGCGGGCTTGTCCGGCAACTGCGCGGCGCGCCGCGCGATGCGAACGTAATACCCCGCCTCGCGCAGGCTGGTAAGGCCCGTCGCGGCGTCAGTCGAATGGCCCGAGGCGTCCGTCTCGCTCAGCCGCACCGGCTTGCCGATGGTCTTGAAGAAGTCGCCCGGATCGATGTACGAGATGCCCTCGTTGCCGCGCTTCGCGCTGCGCAGCAGCCCCTCGGCGAGGAGCTGCTCCAGGTTCGCGCGCACCTGCGAGGGCGCGAGCACCGGCATGCCGCGCGTGAGCTGCGCGACGCTCGACTTGCCGTCGACCAGGACGAGCACCTCGATCGCCTCCTTCTTGAGCGAGGTGCGCGAGTCGTTGAGCTGCGCCAGCCCGCGCTCGGTGAGCGTGAGCACTTCGTCGTCGGCGATTCTCTCGGCGGGCGGCGGCGTCGGCATGGGGCGAAGTCTAGGGAACGCGCCCTCGGCTGGAATTGAGGCAGGTCAAAGTAACGCGGCCCGGGCCTTGCTGCAAGCTGACTACCGCGGCTTCCCGGGCAGGGAAAGCGCCACCGCGATCCCGAGCACGTTGATGGCCGCTGCGATGCCCACCGCGTAGGCGTAGCTGCCGCTGCGGTCGAAGATCCATCCGGCGACGATCGGCAGCGTCACCGCGGCCGCGCACCAGGCGATGTAGAGGCGCCCGGCGACGAGGCCGAACTGGTTCTTGTGCCAGTACTGCGCGATGGCGCCCGCCGAGAGGCCGGAGACCAGGCCGTAGCCCGCGCCCACCATCGCGAGCGTCACCGCGGCGACGAGCGGCGTCGGAAAGGCGGAAAGGACGAGCGCGCCGGCAAGCGAGCAGGCGTGCGCGGCGACGCCGGTGCGCGCGGCGCCGAAGCGATCGACGAGCCAGCCGCCGGCGATGCGCGCCGCGCCGACCGCGCCGGTGATGAACGTCGTGGCGCCGACGGCGAGCGCCGCGGTGCCGCCGTAGGCCTGCACCATGCCCGCGGCCTGGCTGAGCACCGTGAGGCCCGCGGCCGCGGCGAGGAAGAACACCGTCGCGAGAAACCAGAACGTCCTGCCGAGCGGCTCGCCCCCGCGCGCTTCTTCCTTGTCCATCAGCTCGATCTTCGAGAGCCGGTAGAGAACCGCCGCGGCAAGACAGGTCGCGAT
>DASRFM010000031.1:0-133504 GCA_035651575.1 Burkholderiales bacterium
CGAAGGCGAGCTCGCCGCGCTCGGCGCGCGCGCGGGCGCCGGGGATGGTGTCGAGGAGCCACGCGATCTTGGTGCCGCTGAAGTAGGGATCGATCACCAGGCCGGTGCGCTCGGCGATGAGGCTCGCGGCGCCGACTTCCTTCAATTCCTCGCAGATCGCGGTGGTGCGCCGGTCCTGCCAGACGATGGCGTTGGCGATCGGCTCGCCCGTCTGCCGATCCCAGACGATGGTGGTCTCGCGCTGGTTGGTGATGCCCACGCCCATCACCTGCTGCAGGTCGACTTTTACTTTCTGGAAAACCTCCCGGGCCACGGCGCGCTGCGAGCGGAAGATCTCCACCGGGTCGTGCTCGACCCAGCCCGGCTGCGGGAAGAGCTGCTCGAACTCGCGCTGCGCGCTCGCGACCGGCAGGCCTTCCTCGTCGAAGAGGATGGCGCGCGAGCTGGTGGTGCCCTGGTCGAGGGCGAGGACGTACCTCACCCAAGGATTGTAGCGACGGCCGCTACTTGGGCGGGAAGCGGCTGTTCAGGAGCTCGCGCAGCAGGTGGATCTCGTCCTCGAGGTTCCGGATGCGGCGCAGGAGCTCGAGGCCGAGCACGCCGAGGCCGAGCATCGCGATCAGCTCGAGCCAGTCCAGGATGTCGAAGCCCATCATCATCGTCGCGCCCTCCCTTTCGCCCATGCTAGCCGCCCAGCCTGACGGGGGCTTGAAAGCGGAAAACCCCGTCCCTATTTCCGCCGGCGGAGAGGCTCATGCAGAACTTCATCAGGCATTTCCGGCGCACGGCGCCGGGGGTGTGGGTCTGCACCGAGGCGGCCACCCTGGATCTGCCGCAGGGCCGGGTCCAGGTGGCCCCGGGAACCCGTTTCACCCTCGGGACGCGCTTCATGAACGTGGAGATCGCCGCGCTGCTGGAAGCCGAATACATGAAAGCGAAGCGCCAGGCGTAAAAAAAGCGGAGGCGCTTTCGCGCCTCCGCCCTGTGCGGCTACGGCGTGCCCTTAATGCGCGCCGGTGGCGCCGGTCGAGCCGGTGGAGCCCGCAGGCGCCTGCTCGGAGGACGAGGAGGGCGCCGAGGTGCTCGGCGTCGAGCTGGTGCTGCTGCTCGACGAGGAGGAGGGCGCGGCGCTCGAGCCGGTCGAAGCCGAGCCGCTTCCCGAGGACGACTCGCCGATGTTCAGCGCGGCGAGCGTCTTCTCATCGAGCTGGCCGGTGGGGTCGATCCCCTTCTGCTTCTGGAAGTCCTTCAGCGCGGCCTGCGTCTTCGGCCCCATGACGCCGTCCGCCGGCCCCGGGTTCTGGCCGTTCTCGGAGAGCGCCTGCTGCGCCTGCTTCACCTGGTCGGAGCTCGCGCTCGCGCCCTGCGTGGAGGACGCCTGCGCCGACGCGGAGGACTGGTCAGGTTGCGCCTGCGACTGCTGGTTGCCGTGCGCGAACGCCGCGACGGAGAACGCTGTAGCAAATGCAACGGCGATTGGACGAAGTTTCATCCAGGATCCTTTCGTGGAGGATGGCTACGAGGGAAACCCCGCTTTGCGCGGGGACGAGCCTTACTCCCCGCAAGCTCCATACCACCCGGATTGCGTCATATAGAATCCGATTACACATAGAGAAAAACGCCCTTCATGCCCCTCCCGGTGACCGAAGTCGAGCGCGAGCTCACGCACACGCGCCGCGTGCGCTACGAGGGCTACAAGAGGAAGGACGGGCTGTTCGACCTCGAGGCGCACCTCACCGACGTGAAGAACCACGACGTGCACATGAAGACGGGCGTGCGCCGCGCCGGCCAGCCGATCCACGACATGTCGCTGCGCATCACCATCGACCGGCACATGAACATCCTCGATGCCTGCGCGATCTCGGACGCGGTGCCCTATCCCGACGGCTGCGAGCACATCGCGCCGGCTTACAAGAAGCTGATCGGGCTCAACCTGGTGCGCGACTTCAGGAAAAGCGTGCGCGCGCAGTTCGGCGGCGTGAAGGGCTGCACGCACATCACCGAGATGCTGGGCGGCCTGCCCACCGCGGCGATCCAGACCTTCGCCGGCGAGGTGAAGGAGGAGCGCGCGGACGGCAAGAAGCCCTTCCAGCTCGACCACTGCCACGCGCTCGAGACCAGCTCCGAAACGGTGCGCCGCTGGTATCCGAAGTGGTACGCCGGAAAGAAAGAGAAGACCTCGGCCTGACGGCTTGACCGCCGTCAATGCCGCGGGGAGCGACAACCAAGGACGATAGCGCCCCATGAAAATCCACGAGTACCAGGGAAAGGAAATCCTGCGCGGCTTCGGCGTGCCCACGCCGCGAGGGTTTGCTTGCTTTTCGGTGGACGAGGCGGTCGAGGCGGCGAAGAAGCTCGGCGGAAGCGTCTGGGTGGTGAAGGCGCAGATCCACGCCGGCGGCCGCGGCAAGGGCGGCGGGGTGAAGGTTGCGAAATCGCTCGACGAGGTCAGGGACCTGTCGAGAAAAATACTCGGCATGAACCTCGTGACGCACCAGACGGGCCCGCAAGGCCAGAAAGTGCGGCGCCTGCTGATCGAGGAGGGCGCCGACATCAAGAAGGAGCTCTACGTCGGCATGGTCGTGGACCGTGGCACGCAGAAGGTGGTGCTGATGGCCTCCACCGAGGGCGGCATGGACATCGAGGAAGTCGCGGCGAAGACGCCGGAGAAGATCTTCAAGGTGTTCATCGACCCGGGCGAGGGGCTCACCGACTCCGACGCCGACGAGATCGCGCAGAGCCTCGGCCTGCCGCACAACGCCAACGCGCGCGCGCTCTTCAAGGGCCTCTACCAGGCGTTCATCGACAAGGACGCCTCGCTCGTGGAAATCAACCCGCTCATCGTCACCCACCAGAACGCCGTGGTGGCGCTCGACGCCAAGCTCAACTTCGACGACAACGCGCTCTTCCGCCACCCGGACATCGTCGCGCTGCGCGACCTCGACGAGGAGGACCCCTACGAGATCGAGGCCTCCAAGTACGACCTCAACTACATCTCGCTCGACGGCAACATCGGCTGCATGGTGAACGGCGCCGGCCTCGCCATGGCGACCATGGACACGGTGAAGCTCTTCGGCGGCTCGCCGGCGAACTTCCTCGACGTCGGCGGCGGCGCGACCGCCGAGAAGGTCACCGCCGCGTTCAAGATCATGCTGTCGAACAGCAAGGTGAAGGCGATCCTCGTCAACATCTTCGGCGGCATCATGAAGTGCGACACCATCGCCGCGGGCGTGGTGGCGGCGGCGCGCGAGGTGAAGCTCTCGATCCCGCTCGTCGTGCGCATGAAGGGCACGAACGAGGACCTCGGCAAGAAGATCCTCAGAGACTCGGGCCTGCCGATCATCTCGGCGGACAACATGGGCGACGCCGGCCGGAAGGTCGTCGCCGCGATCAAGTCAAAGGCTGCTCCCAAGAAAGCAGCGGCGGCCAAGAAGAAAAAGAAGCTGGTTTCGAAGCCGAAGAAAAAGGCCGCCGCCAAGAAGAAGGCCGCTGCGAAGGGGAGGAAAAAGAAATGAGCATCCTCATCAACAAGGACACCCGCGTCGTCACGCAGGGCATCACCGGCAAGACCGGCCAGTTCCACACGCAGACGAGCCGCGCCTACGCGAACGGCAAGGCGTGCTTCGTCGCCGGCGTGAACCCGAAGAAGGCGGGGGAGAATTTCGAGGGCATCCCGATCTTCGCGAACGTCTCCGAAGCGAAGAAGCGCACCGGCGTCAACACCTCGGTCATCTACGTGCCGCCGCCCTTCGCCGCCGCGGCGATCTGGGAGGCGGTGGAGGCGGACCTCGACCTCGTGATCTGCATCACCGAGGGCATCCCGGTGCTCGACATGGTGAAGGTGCGCGACCGCATGCGCAAGGAAGGCCGCAAGACGAAGCTCGTCGGCCCGAACTGCCCGGGCGTGATCACGCCGGGCGAGATCAAGATCGGCATCATGCCGGGCCACATCCACAAGAAGGGGCGCGTCGGCGTGGTGTCGCGCTCAGGCACGCTCACCTATGAAGCGGTGGGCCAGCTCACCGAGCTCGGCATCGGGCAATCGTCGGCGGTCGGCATCGGCGGCGACCCGGTGAACGGCCTGAAGCACATCGACGTCATGAAGATGTTCAACGACGACCCGCACACCGACGCTGTGATCATGATCGGCGAGATCGGCGGCTCCGACGAGGAGGACGCGGCGCGCTGGGTGAAGAAGAACATGAAGAAGCCGGTGGTCGGCTTCATCGCCGGCATCACCGCGCCGCCCGGAAAGCGCATGGGCCACGCCGGCGCCATCATCTCCGGCGGAAAAGGGACGGCGCAGGAGAAGCTCTCCGTGATGGAGGACTGCGGCATCAAGGTGACGCGCAACCCGGCGGAGATGGGGAGAACCTTGAAGTCGGTTCTCAAGAAATAGATTTCTTACAGAAAAAGAAAATCGACAACAGCCTAGCAAGCCGGTTTCCGCTCGCGGCGACGCTGCCTTACGCGGGGACGATCTTCCTCTCGTCGTTCCTGCTGTTCCTCGTCCAGCCGATCATCGCCAAGCAGATCCTGCCGTGGTTCGGCGGCTCGGCGGCGGTGTGGACCACCTGCCTCGTCTTCTTCCAGAGCACGCTCCTCGCGGGCTACGCCTACGCCGACCTCGGCCACCGCCTCGGCCCGCGCCGCCAGGCGATGCTGCACGTCGCGCTCCTCGCGCTGTCGCTCGCCTGCCTGCCGATCCTCGCCTCGACGGCGTGGAAGCCCGAGGGGCAGGAGGAGCCGATCCTGCGCATCCTGCTGCTCCTCGCCGCGACCATCGGCCTGCCGTACTTCCTGCTCTCGACCACGACGCCGCTCCTGCAGGCGTGGTACTGGCGCCGCTTCCAGAGCGCGGTGCCCTACCGGCTCTTCGCGCTCTCGAACCTCGCCTCGCTCTTCGCGCTCGTCGGCTACCCGACGCTCTTCGAGCCGGTCTTCGACCTGAGGACGATGGGCTGGGCGTGGTCCTTCGCCTACGGCGGCTTCGTCGTGCTGTGCGGAACCATTGCTTTGTTTTCCCTGAACGGTTTGCCTCCGGACGCCGAGAAAAGGGCGGCGCCGGGAAAAATTTCCCCCGGAAAGCAGATCCAGTGGCTCTCCCTCGCCGCGATGGGCTCGGTGATGCTGCTCGCGGTGTCGAACCACATCACGCAGAACATCGCGAGCGTGCCCTTCCTCTGGGTGCTGCCGCTCGCGCTCTACCTCGTGAGCTTCATCCTCGCCTTCGACCATCCGCGCTGGTACGTCCGTCCGGTGTTCGTGGCGCTGCTCTTCGCCGCGGTGCCGGCGATGGCGTACTTCGTCTCCTCGCTCAAGCTGCAGCTCGCGATCCCGCTCTTCCTCGCCGGGCTCTTCGTCGCCTGCATGTTCTGCCACGGCGAGCTCGCGCGCCTCAAGCCCGACCCGCGGCACCTGACGCGCTTCTACTTCATGATCTCGCTCGGCGGCGCGCTCGGCGCGGTGCTGGTGGCGATCGTCGCGCCGCTCGTGCTCTCGGGCTACTTCGAGCTCGGCATCGCGCTCGTGCTGCTCGCGCTCCTGATGGCGCCCACCTTATGGACGCCAAAAGACGGCGTGGAAAGCAGGACTCCGGAGGGCAGGGAAGCCGCGGGCTGGCTCGTGCTCGGCTCGCTCGCGGTGGCGGTGGTCTCGGGCGCGATGGTCTACCAGGCGGCGCACGACTACACCCTCGGCGTGCGCGTCATGGAGCGCGACTTCTACGGCGTGGTGCGCACCGCCGACCAGCAGGCGCCGGTCCGCTACCGCGCCATGTACCACGGCGCCATCATGCACGGCGGCCAGCTCCTCGACGACGCCTTCCGCGGCATGCCGGCGGACTACTTCAACCCCGGCTCGGGCTACGGGCGCGTCTTCAGCGCGCTGCGCGAGGTGAAGAAGAAGCAGCCGCTCAACATCGGCATCCTCGGCCTGGGCGCGGGCGTGGTCGCGGCGTGGACGAGGCCCGGCGACTCGCTCACCTTCTACGAGATCAGCCCGCGCGTGGTGGACATCGAGCGCCGGGAATTCACATTCCTCGCCGACAGCCCCGCGCGGACGGAGATCGTCATGGGCGACGGCCGGCTGTCGCTCGAGCGCGAGCCGCCGCGCGGCTACGACCTCCTCGGCATCGACGCCTTCTCCGGCGACTCGATCCCGATGCACCTCGTGACGCGCGAGGCGATGGCGCTCTACATCCGCCACCTCAAGCCCGACGGCGTGATCGTGTTCCAGGCGACCAACCGCTTCATCGACCTGCTGCCGGTGGTGAAGCGCCTCGCCATGGAGTTCGGCTACGAGGCGGTGAACGTCGCCGACATCCCGGAGGACAGCGAGGACGGCCCGGAGTACTGGTACTCGCCCACCGACCAGGTGATCGTGACGAAGAACAAGGCGCTCCTCGCGAACAAGGCGCTCGACGACGCCGCGACGCCGATCGCCGACCGCACCGAGCTCGCCACCTTCACCGACTCGCACTACAACCTGCTGCGCATCCTCAAGCCGATCCGGTGGTGATGAAGTTCAGGCAGGTCGACGTCTTCACCAAGGTGCCGTTCCTCGGCAACCCGGTCGCGGTGGTGATCGGCGCCGAGGGCCTCGACGCCGAGGCGATGCAGCGCATCGCGTGCTGGACCAACCTCTCCGAGACCACGTTCCTTCTCGGGAGCGACAAGGCCGACTACCGCCTGCGCATCTTCACGCCGCGCGCCGAGCTGCCCTTCGCCGGGCATCCGACGATCGGCAGCGCGCACGCGGCGCTGGAAGCGGGTTTCGTTCCGAAGAAGGCGGTGCTCACTCAGGAGTGCGCGGCGGGCCTCATCGAGCTGCGGCTCGAGGATGACCGCATCTTCCTCAAGGGCCCGCCGCCGGAGCTCGAGACGCTCGACGTCGACCCCTCCGCCGTCGGCATCCCGCTCAAGCCCGCCTCGAGCCTCGTGCGCGTGGCGGTCGGCCCGGTGTGGCTGGTGGGCGAGATGAGCGACGCCAGGGCGCTCGCCGCGCTCAAGCCCGACATGAGCGCGCTCGCCGAGTGGACCGCCTCGCTCAAGGCGACCGGCGTCACCGTGTTCGCGAAATCCGACGACTGCGTCGCGGCGCTCCACGTGCGCTCCTTCGCGCCGGCGCACGGCATTCCGGAGGACCCGGTGTGCGGCAGCGGCAACCTCGCCGTCGCCTCGGTCTTCCATCAGGAGAGCTCCTACACGGCGCGGCAGGGCGGCGCGCTCGGCCGCGACGGCCGCGTTTTCATCCGGAAAGAGAAGGACGCCACCTGGCTCGGCGGCAGTTGCGTCACCTGCGTGGAAGGCGAGATCCGGACGAGCTAGCGAAAAAAGGGTCCTGACCCCTTTTAGGACTGCAGGTCGGGCTCGCCGCAGTGCTTCAGGATCTGCTGCCGCACGGAATCCCGCAATTGCAGCACCGAGGGCCAGTCGCTCCCCTGCGGCGCGACCGGCGCGCCGACCGTGACCGCGATCGGCGCGCGCCGCGGGTACCAGGTGCCGTCGCGCAGCACCGAGCGCACGCCGCGCAGCGCGACCGGCACCACCGGGATCCCGGCCTGCGCCGCGACCTGGAAGGCGCCGGCGCGGAACGCCATCAGGCCGCTCTGGCGCACGAGCGTGCCCTCCGGGAAGACGATGAGCGAGACGCCGCGCTTCGCCGCGTCCACCAGCTCGTCGGCGTGCTCGGCGCTCTTCTGCACGTCGAAGCGCTCGACGAACACGGTGCCGATGCCCTCGAGGATTTTTCTTGCGACGAAATTCCCGGCGAGCTCGCGCTTCGCCACGAAAGCGAAATTCCTGAAGTCCAGGACCGCCAGCAGCACCGCGCCGTCGAGGTAGCTGGTGTGGTTCGAGGCGAGGACGAACGCACCCGCGGGCAGGTTCTCCAGGCCGCGCGCGGCGAGCGGGATGCCGGAGGCGCCGAGCAGGAAGCGCGCGCAGCGGCTTGCGACCATCCAGGTGCCGCGGCCCGGGGCGAGGAGCGCGCTTGCGAAAACGACCGGGAAGATCAGGGCAAACACCGCCCAGAAGCGCGCAGCGAAGAGGAAGCCCTGCGCGACGCGCGCGCCGCGGCGCAGCTGCGGCCCGATGCCGGCGAGGACGAGGTTGGCGAACTGCAGCCACACCGCGCTCGGCTTCACCGCCGAGGGGCCGCGCTCGTAGTAGTCGCGCGCCGCGACGCGGCGGATCTTGCCGCTGGAAGTCTTCGGCACGGTGTGCGGCGGCGCGAGCACGATGTCGTCCACCGGCGCGCCGATCAGTCCCAGCGCCAGGCCGTTGATCTGCTTCTTGAGATTCTCCAGGGAAGAAGCTTCCCGCTCGCGCGTCTCGGCGAGCACGATCACGCGCTCGGTGCCGCTCGCCGCGTCCTGGCTGCCGAACACCGCGACGCAGCCGCGGCGGATGCCGGCGAGGTCGCCGATCGCCTCCTCGAGCTCGTAGGGGCTGATGTTGCGCCCGCCGCGGATGATGATGTCCTTCTCGCGCCCGGTGAGGTAGAGCAGGCCCTCCGACATGTAGGCGCGATCGCCCGTGTTCACCCATTCGCCCTGGAAGAGGCCCTTCGTCGCCTCGGGGTTGCGGTAGTAGCCGCTCGTCGCCGACGGGCCGCGGAACTGCAGGTGGCCCTCGGTGCGGTCGGGGAGCTCGAGGCCGGCGGCGTCCACCACGCGCAGGTCGTGGTCGGGGAGCACGCGTCCGCAGGACACCACGCGCAGCGGCGCGGATGCATTCTCCGGCGCGAGCAGCGCCTCGCCGGTGCGCGCGAAGCGCTCGCGGTCGAGGAGGTCCATCTTCCAGCGCTCGCCCGGCGGCGTGAAGGCGAGACCGACCGAAGCCTCGGCGAGGCCGTACACCGGCGACAGGACCTGGCGCCGCAGGCCCTGTCTTGCGAAGCGGCGCTCGAACTCCACCATCGTGTCCGGGCTCACCGGCTCGGCGCCGTTGAAGGCGAAGCGCCACGACGAGAGGTCGAGCCCCTCGAGCTCGTCCTCGGCGATGCGCTTCAGGCACAGCTCGTAGGAAAAATTCGGGCCGCCGGAGATGGTGCCGCGGTGGCGGTGGATCGCGCGCAGCCACTGCACCGGGCGCGCGAGGAAGGCGAGCGGCGACATCAGCACCACCGGGAAGCCGAGGACCATGGTCGCAAAGCAGCCGCCGATCAGCCCCATGTCGTGGTAGAGCGGCAGCCAGCTCACGAACACGTCCTCGTCGGTGGCGCGCGCCGCCTTGCCCATGGCGCGCACGTTGGCGAGCAGGTTGGCGTGCGTGAGCACCACGCCCTTCGGGTTGCCGGTGCTGCCCGAGGTGTACTGCAGGAAGCCGATGTTGCCGGCCGCCGCCTGGACGGGCGTGAACGAGGACTTTTCCCTGAAGTCCTCGGGGACGAACACGTGCCGCAGCGATTCGACCTGCGCGCGCAGCAGCCACGCGATCGGCTTCGCCTCCGGGATCGTGACCATGATCGCGGCGCCGGCGCTCTTCAGGATGCCGACGTGGCGCGTGAGGTGGTCCTCGATCGTCGAGAGCCGCGCCGGCGGGTAGAGCGGCACCGGGACGCCGCCCGCGAGCAGCACGCCGTAGAAGCAGTAGAGGTAGTCGGCGGAGGTGGGCAGCATGATCGCCACCGTCTGCCCGGGCTGCAGGCCGGCCTCGGCGAGGTGCGCGGCGTAGCGCAGCGACTCGTCCCACAGCTTGCGGTACGAGATCTTCGTTTCCTGCTTGTCCTCGTAGAGGAATACCGTGAGCCGCTCGGGCTGGCGCTCGACGTGGTACTCGAGCGCCTCGGCGAGGGTCTGCGCCGCCTCCGGTGGGCGGATGCCGGCGCCTTGCGCGAGGCTCGCGACGCTCGTGTCGGCGGCCTGCGGCGCCTGGCCGGCGCTCGCGAGCAGGAAGCGCAGCAGGTCGCGCGGCGTCTCGCTCGAGGCGAGCGCCTGCTCGGGCAGGCTCGCGCCGAACTCGCGCTCCAGGCGCAGCACGAGCTCGACGCGCGCCAGGCTGTCGAGGCCGAGCTCGCGCTCGAGCGAGCTGTCGAGCGAGACGTACGACTGGACGTTCGGGCGCACCTCGCGCGCCACCGCTGCCGCGACCGCGAGCACGCGCGCGGGATCGATGCTCGGAGGGGAAGGGTCGCTCACCGCGCGAGCGAGTTTACAGCGGCTTCACCGCGTCCCACGGTACACTCGGCCGAAGTGAGCCTGTTTCACGAAAAGCTGCTCGCCATAGCGCGTCCGGTGTCGTTTCTCGCCGGGGCGCGCCTCGTGCGCCAGGGCGAGGCCTCGCGCGGCGCGTTCCTGCTGCGCGCGGGCGAGGTCGAGGCGCAGGTCGCGCTTCCCGGCGGCGGCATGCTCACCGTCGCCCGCCTGCGCGACGGCGACGTCTTCGGCGAGATGGCGCTCGTCGAGCACGGCGTGTGCTCCGCGAGCGTGGTGGCGCGCACCAACGTCGACGGCTGGTTCATCGAGCGCGGCGACTTCCGCGCGCTCGTCGCCGGCCGCGACCGCGCCGCGCTCGACGCGCAGCGCGCGATCACGCAGGTGCTCGCGGCGAAGCTGCGCTCGCTGAACGAGAAGGTCGAGGAGCGCGGCTCGGCGGAAGAGCATCCGGTCCCGAAAGACATCGCGGGCGAAGGCAAGAAGCCGCAATTCGGCTGGAGAAGCTTCCTCCCGATCCTGCCTTTCTTCGAGGACTGGGACGACTACGAGATCGAGGAGTTCGTCGCCGGCGCAAGCGCGCGCGAGCTGCCGCGCGGGGCCTGGCTCTTCGAGGGCGGCAAGCCGGCCGACGCGTGCTACCTGGTGGTGCGCGGCGCGGTGGAGGTCGTGCGCGCGCGCGAAGGGCGCGAGCGGCGCATCGCGCTCGACGGGCCGGGGGAGCTCGTCGGCTACCTCGCGGCGATCGAAGGCGCGAAGCACGCCGCCGGCGCGCGCGTGCGCGAGACCGCGACGGTGCTCGAGCTCGAAGTGGGCAGCTTCCTCGCGCACTACAACGGGGACTCGGGGACCGCTGTGCGGCTGCAGCATGCGATCCACCGCTGCCTGCTGCGCTCGCTCGCGCGCACCAACACGCAGCTCACCCGGCTCATCACGCACGCCCGCCTCGCGGCGCGCGCGGCCGAGGCGCGCGAGCTCGAGGCCGCGCTGCACGGCCAGATTTACAGATAGACTAGGCGCAGACTTTTCTCTGGGAGGAGGAAGCATGTTCCGCAGCGCCGCTTTTCTCGCAGCAATCCTGTTCTCGTCCTTGCCGGCAGCGCAGACCCGGGAGCTCTCGCTCGCGTACGACCAGCCGCACAACAGCGCCTACGGCTTCGGCGCGGACGTGTTCGCGAAGAAGCTCGCCGAGCTCTCCAAGGGAGCGATGAAGGTGAACCAGTATCCCGGCGCGCAGCTCGGCCAGGAGACGCAGACGCTGCAGAAGGTGCAGACCGGCGACATCGACTTCGACCTCGTCGCCACGGCGAACTCGGCGACCATCCAGCCGGAAGCGGGCATCTTCTCGGTGCACTTCATCTTCCGCGGGCCCGAGCACGCGGTGAAGGTGCTCACCGACCCGAAGGTGGTTGCCGCGATGCGCGAGCTCTACGCCGCCAAGGTGAAGGGCGCGCACATGCTCACGCTCGGCAGCCAGGGGCTGCGCAACCTCTACTGCAAGAAGCCGATCCCGAACCTCGCCGCGATCAAGAACGTGAAGGTGCGCGTGCAGGCGACCGCGACCGAGGACGCGCTCTTCCCGGCCTACGGCGCGCAGATCGTGCACATGCCTTTCGGCGAGGTCTACACGTCGCTGCAGACCGGCGTGGTCGACTGCGCGGAGAACGGCTATACCGTGTACCGCATCAACAAGCACTACGAGGTCGCGCCGGTGATGTCGGTGAGCGAGCACGAGGCGAACCACTCGGTGCTCTTCGTGAGCGACAAGCTCTGGTCGGGCCTCTCCGCCGAGCAGAAGAAATGGGTGCAGGGCGCCGCCGACGAGTTCAACCGCCAGCAGCCGAAGAAGGCCTTCGAGATGGAGACCGAGTCGCGCGCGCAGCTCGCGAAGATGGGCATCAAGTTCGTCGACGTGGACAAGTCCGGCTTCGAGAAGATCGCCGCGCCGATGCAGGACAAGATCGCGAGCGACCTCGGCCCGAACGCGGTCAAGGTGCTCGGCCTGGTCCGCGGCATCAAGTAAGAAAATTACTCTCGTTCTCGACGACCACCGCCACCTGAAGTGGCGGTGGCTGGACCCCCTCGAGGCGGTCCTCATGATCCTGTGCGGCATCGCCATCAGCGGCTTCACGGTGACGGTGGTGTGCGACATCGTCACGCGCTCGCTGCGCCACCCGTGGCTGTGGCTGCAGGAAGTCACGATGTATTTCTTCACCTACGGCGTCTTCGCCGGCACCGCGGCCGCGACGCGCCGCATGGACCATCTCTACCTCGCGCTGATCGCCGAATCCCTGAGCGGCGGGAAGCGCATGGCGATCGAGACCTTCAGCCGCCTGGTCGTGCTCGCGGTCGCGGGCGGGATGGTCTACTACGGCTACCTCAACTTCCTCGACGGCTTCAAGAGCCTGCGCATGCCGTCGATGACGCCGATGGCGAGCCTGTATGCCGGCATCCCGCTGTGCGGCGTGCTCGTCGCGCTCTTCACCGTCGAGCAGCTCGTGAACGGCTGGCAGAACGGTTTTTCCCGGGAAAGAGATGAGTAACGGCATCCTCATCTTCCTGATGGCGTTCCTCTTCCTGGGGCTGGGCTACCTCGGCGTGCCGGTCGCGTTCGCGCTGCTCGCGGGCGTGATGGCGGTCGCCTGCTTCACGCCGGTCGGGCTGCCCTCGATCATGGGCCAGCTCTTCAACGGCATGGACGTGGAGGCGCTCCTCGCGGTGCCGTTCTTCCTCATGGTGGGCGAGCTGATGACCGCGGCGAACGTGACGAGCCGGATGATCACGCTCTCGCAGACGCTGATCGGCCACCTGCGCGGCGGGCTCGCGCAGGTGGTGACGCTCTTCTCGATGTTCTTCGCCGGCATCTCGGGCTCCTCGGCCGCCGACGTCGCGGTGCTCACGCGCACGCTCGGCCCGGAGATGAAGCGCGAGGGCTACAACGGGCCCTTCATCGCCGCGCTCATCGCCTCGGCCTCGACCATGGCGAACCTGATCCCGCCCTCGATCATGGCGATCGTGTACGGCGCGACCGGCAACGTCTCGATCGGCGGCCTCTTCCTCGCCGGCGTG
This sequence comes from Burkholderiales bacterium, assembly GCA_035651575.1. Lineage (GTDB taxonomy): Bacteria > Pseudomonadota > Gammaproteobacteria > Burkholderiales > SG8-39 > SCGC-AG-212-J23. The sequence continues at coordinate 13,226 of DASRFM010000031.1, forward strand.
GTGCCGGGCGTGCTGGTCGGCATCGGCCTCATGATCTACAGCCACTTCTTCGGCCCGGTGGGCATGAAGCGCCGCCGCGCGACGCTGCGGGAGTTCGCCGCGGCGGCGCGGGGCGCGGCGCTGCCGCTCATCATCCCGGTGATCATCATGGGCGGCATCCTCACCGGCTGGTTCACGCCTACCGAGGCGGGCGTCGTCGCGGTGCTCTACATCCTGGTGGTGGTGATCCCGCTGCTCAACCGCGGCTACTTCCGCGAGCTGCCGCGCGAGCTCGCGTACACGGGGCTCCTCTACTCCATCCCGCTCATCACGATCGCCGCCTCGTCCGCGTTCGGCTGGATGCTCGCCTACCTGAGGGGGCCGACGGTCGTGTCCGAATGGATGCAGCAGGTCGCCGGCAACGACCCGCGCCTCATCATGCTGCTCCTCGTCGGCCTCTTCGTCATCGTGGGCGACTTCATCGACGCGATCCCCGCGATCATCATCTTCATGCCGATCATCACGGACATCACGAAGAACGCCGAGATCAACCCGGTGCACATGGGCGTGGTGATCATCGTCACGCTCGCCTTCGGCCTGATCACGCCGCCCTACGGCCTCGCGCTCCTCATGGCCTCGAAGTTCACCGACGTGCGCTTCGGGCGGGCGATGCTCGCCTCGCTGCCGATCTACATCGTGTTCTTCGCCGCGATCGCCTTCTGCATCTGGTTCCCGGACGTGGTGCTCTGGCTGCCGAAGCATTTCCTGCCGCAGTCGGTGGGCTGCTTCCCCAACCCGAGCGGCACGGGCTTCATCTGCCCCTAGCTTTCGCGGCTTAGCCGCCCGATGGGGTCGCTGCCCGCGGCGTCGGTCGGCGCGCCGCGCAGGCGGCTCGAGAGCAGCTCGCCCGCGGCGTCGAGCACCGGGTAGGCGGTCGCGCAGATGTGCGAGTGGATGCGCTTCAGGTCGCGCAGGATGTCGATGTGCAGCGCGCTCGTCTCGATGCTTTCCGGGCGGCCCTCGCGCAGGCGCGCGAGGTGGCTCTCGGAGGCCGCGATCTCGGCCTCGCGGAAGCGCGTCTTGCCGTCGAGCAGCTGGCGCGCGACGCGCACGTCGCCGGAGAGGAAGATGCCGAACGCGAGCCGCATGTCCTCCAGCACGCGCCGGTGCATCGCCTGCAGCTCGCGCAGGCCTTCCTCCGAGAACTGCAGCCGGTGCTTGATCTTCTTCGCCGCGAGCTCCATCAGGTTCTTGTCGATGATGTCGCCGATGTGCTCCATGTTGATCACGAAGGCGATGATCTCCATCGCGCGCCGGCCCTCGCGCTCGTCGAGCGCGCCGCGCGTGATGTCCACCACGTAGAGCTTGATCGCCTCGTGCAGGCGGTCCACCGCGTTGTCGAGCTTCGAGATCGCCGCGGGCAGCGAGCGGTCCTGCGTGGCGAGCGCGCTCACGGCGTCGCCCAGCATGGCCTGGACCATCTCGCCCATGCGCAGGGCCTCGCGCGCCGCGGCGGCGAGCGCGAGCGCCGGCGTGCCGAGCGCCGAGGGATCGAGGTACGCGGGCGAGCCGGGATCCGGCGCCGCCTTGCGTGCGGGCAGCGCCCGCTCGAGGAGCCGCGCGAGCGGCCCGAGCACGCCGATGAACGCCGCCGCCACGGCGACGTTGAGCGCGAGGTGGAAATTCGCGCCCATGTGCAGCGGGTTGGCGTCCACGCGCAGCAGCGCGCCGGCGAGCCGGTCGAGGAACGGCATGACCGCGGCGCAGCCGGCGATGCGCATGGCGAGGTTGCCGACCGGGACCCGGTAGCTCCTCGGATCGCCCCGGGCGGTGCCCTCGAGCACGGGGTTGAGCGCGCTCCCCAGGTTCGCTCCCACGATCAGCGCGAGCGCGCCCGCCGGCGAGACGAAGTGCGAATAGGCGAGCGACATCGCGAGCAGCACCACGGCGACGCTCGAGTGCGCGCCCCAGCTGAGGACCGCGCCGATCAGCACGCAGAGCCAGGGATCCCTGGTGATGGCCGCAAGCACGTCGCGCGCGAGCGGCGCGCTCTCCGCCGGCGCGAGGCTTTCCACCAGGATGTGCAGCGCAAGCAGCATCAGCCCGAGGCCGATGGCGACGCGCCCGAGGTCGCGGGTGATGCTCCTGTTCCCGCGGCGAAAGGCCCACACGCCGGCGACCAGGAAGACCGGCGCCGCGCCCGCGACGTCGAAGGAAAGCGCCTGCACCACCAGCGTGGTGCCGACGTTCGCCCCGAGCATGACGGCAAGCGCGGAGACGAGCCCGAGCATCCCCTCGGCGCTGAAGGAGGTGATCATGAGCGCGGTCGCCGTGCTGCTCTGGAGGAGCGCCGTCACGCCCACGCCGGCGAAGAAAGCCGCCACGCGATGGCCGAGCGCGACGCGCAGGAAGCGCCGCAGGTCGGCGCCGAATGCGCGGACCAGCCCGCTGTGCACCATGTGGAGCCCCCACAGGAGAAGCGCGACGCCTCCCATGAGGTCCAGCAGCACCATGACGCCCATTACGCTCCTTCCGCCTGCACCCTAGGCCAACAGGCGGACGCTGACAAGCGGCGCGCCGTTGCGCACCTCGGCGAAGAGCGCGCCGTACTCCGGCAGCTCGACCCACGAGGAGGTGTCGCGCGTCAGGGGCTCGGAGGCGACGATGATCGAGGTCGCCTGCTCGGCGCCGCCGGTCATCTTCCATTCGCCGTCGTGCAGCGCATAGTCGCGCCCGAGCGTGTACCAGAGCGAGAGGTAGTGCAGGTTCGCCTCGTGCACCGCCGCGGGGTCGTCGGTGCGGTAGCAGCCGTAGTCGAAGCAGTAGCGCACCGCGGCGAGCTGGCTGCCGTTGGCGATGAAGAGGTTCACCGAAGAGGAAGTGTCGATTCCCAGCTGCTTGCGTGCGTCCCGGATGAGGCCCAGGCAGCGTTGCAAGGCTTCGAAGACCTCGTGCTCCTCCGCGGCGTGCGCCGGGTCGGCGAGCTGCGAGACGAAGAGCGCGTAGAGCCACTCGCTGTCGGTCGTGCCGCGGATCTGCGCCAGGAACTCCGGCCGCACGTGCGGCGCGAGGAGCGGCTTCATGCGCGCGAAGCCGGCGAGGTCGCCGTTGTGGGCCAGCGCCCACGGCAGGCCCTCGAACTGGAACGGGTGCACGTTCTGCAGCGAGATCTCGACCGCGGTGGAATACGCGACGCCGCGCACGTGTCCCAGCACGCAGGCGGCGCGGATCTTCTCGGCGAGGTTCTTAAGGTTGCGGTCGAAGACCGGCAGCGAAGGCGAGCCGTAGGCGAAGGGCTTGTGCGGCGCGTGCGAGCCCGGATCCCAGGCGCGCAGGCCGAAACCTGCAAGATTGAGCATATGCAGCATCTTCGGCATGTAGCTCTGCCGCACGAGCGCGGAATCGGGCTGGAAGAGAAGGTTGTCCAGCACCACCGGCTCGCCGAGATAGAGCAGCGCGCGGCACATCCGGCCATGGTCGCCAAGCCCTTGACCCTAGTCAAGAATCATCCGGGGGCGCGCGGCCGATAATAGGCGTTCCGATGAAAGGCAAAGCGAGACCGACTCCCAAGGGCAGGCAGGTCGACCCGCGCGCGCTCGAGGAGGTGCAGGCGCTGCTCGGCGACGCGCCGCGGCGCCGCGACCTGCTGATCGAGCACCTCCACAAGATCAACGACAAGCTCGGCCACCTGCCGGCGGCGCACCTGGCCGCGCTCGCGAAGGAGATGGGCCTCGCGCTCGCCGAGGTCTACGAGGTCGCGACCTTCTACCACCACTTCGAGGTGGTGAAGGAAGGCGAGGCCGCGCCCGCGGCGCTCGCGGTCCGCGTGTGCGACTCGATCGCCTGCGAGATCGCCGGCGCTGCGTCGCTTCTTTCCAGGCTGCCCTCCGTCCTCGGAAAGGACGTGCGGGTCCTGCACGCCCCTTGCGTCGGGCGCTGCGAGGTCGCGCCGTGCGTCGTGGTCGGGCAGAACCCGGTCGGCAACGCCACCGTCGAGTCGGTGGCGAACGCGGTGCGCGAGAAGAACGTGCGCTGCCCGGAGCCCCGGTACATCGACTTCGCCGCCTACAAGAAGGCGGGCGGCTACCAGCTCCTCAAGGATTGCCTCTCCGGGAAGCGCTCGCGCGACGAGATCACCAAGATCATGGAGGACTCGGCGCTGCGCGGCCTGGGCGGCGCCGGCTTCCCGACCGGGCGCAAGTGGCGCATCGTCGCCGCCGAGCCCGAGCCGCGCCTGATGGCGCTGAACATCGACGAGGGCGAGCCGGGCACCTTCAAGGACCGCTGGTACCTCGAGCGCGATCCGCATCGCTTCCTCGAGGGCATGCTGGTCGCGGCCTGGTGCGCCGGCATCAGCGAGATCTTCATCTACCTCAGGGACGAATACGCCGGCTGCCGGGCTGTGCTGGAAAGAGAGCTTTCCAGGCTGAGAAAAAACCCTCCCTGCGCCCTGCCTCCGATCGAGCTGCGGCGCGGCGCCGGCGCCTACATCTGTGGCGAAGAGTCCGCGATGATCGAGTCGATCGAGGGCAAGCGCGGCATGCCGCGGCTGCGCCCGCCGTACGTCGCGCAGGTCGGGCTCTTCAACCGGCCCACGCTCGAGCACAACATGGAGACGGTGTACTGGGTGCGCGAGATCGTGGAGAAGGGCGCGAGCTGGTTCGCCGCCCAGGGCCGCAACGGCCGCAAGGGGCTGCGCTCGTTCTCGGTGTCCGGGCGCGTGAAGAAGCCCGGCGTGCATCTCGCTCCGGCGGGAATCACCCTCCAGCAGCTCGTCGACGAATACTGCGGCGGCATGCAGGAGGGCCACGAGCTCTACGGCTACCTGCCCGGCGGCGCCTCCGGCGGCATCCTGCCGGCGTCCAAGGCGGACATCCCGCTCGACTTCGACACGCTGCAGCCGCACGGCTGCTTCATCGGCTCCGCGGCCGTCGTCGTCCTGTCGCGGAAGGATTCGGCGAGCGGCGCGGCGCGCAACCTGATGCGCTTCTTCCACGACGAGTCCTGCGGCCAGTGCACGCCGTGCCGGGTCGGCACCGCGAAGGCGCTGCAGCTCATGGAAGCGGCGAAGTGGGACCGGCCTTTGCTTGGCGAGCTTTCCCAGGCGATGATGGATGCGTCGATCTGCGGCCTCGGCCAGGCCGCGCCGAATCCCGCGCTGACGGTGATGAAGTATTTCCCGAACGAGGTAGGCGAGTAGAGGGGCGACGATGGAACGCGTGACCACGCAGCAGCTCGCAATGATGCCGATCGAGTTCAAGCTGAACGGCACGACCGTCACCGGCCGCCCCGACGAGACGATCATCGAGTGCGCCCGGCGCCACGGCGTCGAGATCCCGCACCTGTGCTACAAGCCGGGCTACCGCCCCGACGGCAACTGCCGCGCCTGCGTGGTCGAGATCAAGGGCGAGCGCGCGCTCGCGCCCTCCTGCTGCCGCTATCCCAAGGAGGGCATGGAAGTCACCACCGACAACGCGCGCGCGACGCTTTCGCAGAAGATGGTGCTCGAGCTGCTGCTCTCCGACATGCCGCAGCAGGAATACACGCTGGACAACGAAGTGGACCAGTGGGCGCGCAAGATGAGCCTCGGCAAGCCGCGCTTCCAGTCGAGGAAGCAGCCGAAGGCGGACCTCTCGCACCCCGGCATCGCGGTGCACCTCGACGCCTGCATCCAGTGCACGCGCTGCGTGCGCGCGTGCCGCGAGGAGCAGGTGAACGACGTCATCGGCTACGCCTTCCGCGGCGAGCATTCGAAGATCGTGTTCGACTTCGACGACCCGATGGGCAGCTCCACCTGCGTCGCCTGCGGCGAGTGCGTGCAGGCCTGCCCCACCGGCGCGCTCATGCCGGCGCGCGACGCCGGCCTCGCGAAGATCGAGAAGACGGTGGACTCGGTGTGCCCGTTCTGCGGCGTGGGCTGCCTGCTCACCTACCACGTCGCCGAGAACAAGATCCAGTTCGTCACCGGGCAGGACGGCCCCTCGAACCACAACCGGCTGTGCGTGAAGGGCCGCTACGGCTTCGACTACGCGCACCATCCCCACCGCCTGACGAAGCCGCTCGTCCGGAAGAAGAGCGCGCCGAAAAGCGCGAACTTCAGGGTCGACCCGGGCAACTGGTCCGAGGTGTTCGAGGAGACCACGTGGGAGATCGCCCTCCAGAAAGCGGCCGACGGTCTCAGGAAGATCAGGGACGAAGACCGCTACGCGCTCGCCGGCTTCGGCTCGGCGAAGGGCTCGAACGAGGAGGCCTACCTCTTCCAGAAGCTGGTGCGCACGGGCTTCGGCACCAACAACGTCGACCATTGCACGCGGCTTTGCCACGCCTCGTCGGTGGCGGCGCTGCTCGAGGGCATCGGCTCGGGCGCGGTGTCGAACCAGGTGAACGACGTCGCCAACGCGGAGCTCATCTTCCTGATCGGCGCGAACCCGACCTCGAACCACCCGGTCGCGGCGACGTGGATGAAGAACGCCGCGAAGCGCGGCGCGAAGCTCGTCTACGCCGACCCGCGCCGCGGCGAGCTCTCGCGGCACGCCTGGCGCATGCTGCAGTTCCGCCCCGATACCGACGTCGCGATGCTGAACGCGATGATCTACACGATCATCGAGGAAGGCCTGGTCGACGAGAAGTTCATCAAGGACCGCACCAGCGGCTACGAGGCGCTGAAGGAGAACGCGAAGGGCTTCTCGCCGGAGAAGATGGCGCCGATCTGCGGCATTCCCGCGCAGACGCTGCGCGAAGTGGCGCGCGCCTTCGCCACCTCGAAGGCCTCGATGATCCTCTGGGGCATGGGCATCTCGCAGCACGTGCACGGCACGGACAACGCGCGCTGCCTGATCGCGCTCTGCCTGATGACCGGCCAGGTGGGCAAGCCGGGCTCGGGCCTGCACCCGCTGCGCGGCCAGAACAACGTGCAGGGCGCGTCGGACTCGGGCCTCATCCCGATGATGTACCCGGACTACCAGCGCGTCGCGGAGCCCGAGGCGAAGGCGCGCTTCGAGAAGTTCTGGGGCACCGCGCTCGATCCGAAGCCGGGCCTCACCGTGGTCGAGATCATGAACGCCGCCTATGACGGAAAGATCCGCGGCATGTACATCATGGGCGAGAACCCGGCGATGTCGGACCCCGACCTCGAGCACGCGCGCGGCGCGATGGCGAAGCTCGAGCACCTCGTCGTCCAGGACATTTTCCTGACCGAGACCGCGTACCTGGCGGACGTCGTGCTGCCGGCGACGGCGTGGCCCGAGAAGGTCGGCACGGTGACCAACACCGACCGCATGGTGCAGCTCGGGCGCAAGGCGCTGAATCCTCCCGGGGAAGCGAGGGAGGACCTCTGGACCATCGTCCAGATCGCGCGCCGCCTGGGCCTGGACTGGAACTACGAGCACCCGAAGGACGTCTTCAACGAGATGCGCGGCTGCATGGATTCGATCCGCGGCATCACCTGGGAGCGCCTGGAGCGCGACTCGTCGGTGACCTATCCGTGCGAGCACGAGGGCGATCCCGGGCAGCCGGTCGTCTTCGTCACGCACTTCCCGACGCCCACCGGGCGCGCCAAGTTCGTGCCCGCGGACCTGATCAGCGCGGCGGAGCGGCCCGACGCCGAATACCCGATGGTGCTCATCACCGGGCGTCAGCTCGAGCACTGGCACACCGGCGCGATGACACGCCGCGCCGCGGTGCTCGACGCGATCGAGCCGGTGCCCACCGTGTCGATGAATCCGGCGGACATGGCCGAGCTGAAGGTCGAGCGCGGCCAGGTCGTCACCGTCGAATCGCGCCGCGGCGCGATCGCCCTCGAGGTGCGCGAGGATGCGGGCACGCCGCGCGGCGCGGTCTTCATCCCGTTCGCCTTCTACGAGGCGGCGGCCAACCTCCTCACCAACCCGGTGCTCGACCCGTTCGGCAAGATCCCGGAGTTCAAGTACTGCGCGGTGCGCGTGACGCGCGGCGGGCGCAAGCAGGCCGACCCGGGCTATGGGCGCGGCCGCACGCTGGACGAGCTGTACGGCTAGCGGCTAGCAGCGGCTAGTAGCTGAACTTCAGGTCCTTGCCGATCACGGTCAGCTCGACGTAGGAGCTGCCGTTGTGGTCGGTGGGCGAGAAGCTCACCGTGAAGCCGCCGACGTCGTAGTTCGACATGTTGTCGAGCGCGGCCATGAAGTTCTCGCGCGTGAGCTTCGGGCCGGCGCGCTTGAGCGCCTCGACGATCACCTTCGCGCCGATGTAGGCCTCGAGCGAGGTGAAGGAAAAATCCTTCCTGCCGAGCTGCTTGCCGATCGCCTCCTGGTATTCCTTGACGACCGCGACCGAGCGCTTGGTGGGCGGCGGCACGTCCTGCGCGATGGCGACGCCCGCGCCCTGCTTGCCGAGCTCCTTGCCGAGCGGGCTCGCGCCGGGGAAGGAGTTGGACACCATCTGCGCCTCGAAGCCCGCCTTCTGCGCCGCCTTGATGAAGTCCGAGGTGTGCTTGTAGAGCGTCGTGAGGATCACGACCTCGGGCTCGCCCTTCATCACGAGCTTGAGGGTGCCGCCGATGTCGGGCTTGGCGCGGTCCTTGAAGGCGCCGAGCGACACCGGCTTCAGGCTCCTTTTCTGCAGCGCGCGCTCGACCGCGGTGAGGTTCTCCTTCCCGACTGCATCGTCGTAGTAGACGATCGAGAAGCGCTTGATGCCGAAGGTGGTGTAGTGCTCGACGATCTTCTCGAGCTCGTCGGCGTAGCTCGCGCGGATGTTGTAGACGTACTTGTTGAACACGCGCATCGGGTCGGCGCCGGTGAACGGGCCGATGAAGGGCACCTTGTTCTTGGCGACGATCGGCATCGCCGGGCGCGAGAGCGTGGCGCTCGCGTAGCCGTACAGGGCGAACACGCCCTGCTCCTCGACCAGCTTCTTGGTGTTCGCCTCGGCGCGCGGCACGGTGTTGCCGTCGTCGAGCGTCGCGAGCTCGATCTTGCGGCCGTGCACGCCGCCCGCGGCGTTGACCTTGGCGAAGTAGGCGAGGGCGCCGTTGCGGATGTCGTTGCCGAGCTCGGCGTTGGCGCCGGTCAGGGGCGCGGACTGGCCGATCACGATCGTGCTCGCGCTGACGCCCGGCGTCTGCGCCCGAGCCTCCCCGGAAAACAGCGCCACGGCGAGCGCGCTTCCGGCGCAAACTCCAAGTAACGTCTTATGAAGCCTTTTCATGTGCTCCTCCCATAAGGGATTTTGGGTAGCCGCTTGACCGCAGTCAAGGCCGCCGAGGGCCAGTGTCCACGAAAATCCGCGTTCCCCCCAATACCTACCGGAAGCCCCAGCCATGCCGTCGGACATCGAAATCGCACAGGCAGCGAAGCTCCAGCGCATCTCCTCGGTCGCGCGCGAGAAGCTCGGGATCGCGGAGGAGCACCTCGAGCCCTACGGGCATTACAAGGCGAAGGTGTCCCTCAAGTACCTCGAGACGCTCAAGGGCAGGAAGGACGGCAAGCTGATCCTGGTCACGGCGATCAGCCCGACGCCGGCCGGGGAGGGCAAGACCACCACCACCGTGGGGCTGGGAGACGCGCTCAACCACATCGGCAAGAAGGCGATCATCTGCCTGCGCGAGCCCTCGCTCGGGCCGGTGTTCGGCGTGAAGGGCGGCGCCGCCGGCGGCGGCTACGCGCAGATCGTGCCGATGGAGGACATCAACCTGCACTTCACCGGCGACTTCGGCGCGATCCAGCTCGCGAACAACCTGCTCGCGGCGCTGATCGACAACCACATCAGCCACGGCAACGAGCTCGGCATCGACCTGCGGCGCATCCAGTGGAAGCGCGTGCTCGACATGAACGACCGCGCCCTGCGCGACATCGTGGTCGGCCTGGGCGGCACCGCGAACGGCTACCCGCGCGAGGACGGCTTCGACATCGTCGTCGCCTCCGAGGTGATGGCGATCTTCTGCCTCTCCACGTCGCTGGAGGACCTGAAGCAGCGGCTCGGGAACATCGTCTTCGGCTATACGCGCGACCAGAAGCCCGTGCGGGCGAAGGACCTGCAGGCGAACGGCGCGATGACGGTGCTGCTGAAGGACGCGCTCGCGCCCAACCTCGTCCAGACGCTCGAGAACAACCCGGCGTTCGTGCACGGCGGCCCGTTCGCCAACATCGCGCACGGCTGCAACTCGGTGCTCGCCACCCAGTCGGCGCTGAAGCTGGCGGATTACGTGGTGACGGAAGCCGGCTTCGGCGCGGACCTCGGCGCGGAGAAGTTCCTCGACATCAAGTGCCGCAAGACGGGCCTGCGCCCCTCGGCGGCGGTGATCGTCGCGACGATGCGCGCGCTCAAGTACCACGGCGGCGTCGACGTAAAGGAGGTGAGCAAGGAGAACCTCGCCGCGCTCGAGAAGGGCCTCGTCAACCTGGAGCGCCACGTCGAGAACGTGAGCAAGGTGTACGGCATTCCGTGCGTCGTCTCCATCAACAAGTTCACCTTCGACACCGAGGCGGAGCTGAAGCTCGTTTCGGAGCGGATGAAGAAGCTCGGCGTCCAGGTCGTGACCGCCACCCACTGGGGCGACGGCGGCAAGGGCGCGGCCGAGCTCGCGAAGATCGTGGTCGGCCTGTGCGAGCAGCCCTCCAAGCCGACGTTCGTCTACGAGGATGCCGACCCGCTCTGGGAGAAAATCAACAAGATCGCGAAGAAGGTGTACCGCGCCTCGGAAGTCACCGCCGACGCGAAGGTGCGCGCGCAGATCAAGAAGCTGCAGGACGACGGCTACGGCAACTTCCCGGTGTGCGTGGCGAAGACGCAGTCATCCTTCTCCACCGACGCCGCGCTGCGCGGCGCGCCGTCCAACCACGTCGTCAACATCCGGGAAGTGCGCCTCGCCGCGGGCGCCGAGTTCGTCGTGATGATCTGCGGCGACATCATGACCATGCCGGGGCTGCCGAAAGTGCCCTCGGCGAACAAGATCGACCTCGTGGACGGCAAAGTCGTCGGGCTTTTCTGAGCCGGCGCGCCGGCGTCAGCTTGATTTCAGCTTAGAATCCGCCTTCCATGGTGGAGATGCTCTCGTCCCCCGAGTTCTGGATCGGCCTCGGGGTCATCATCTGGGTCAACGTCATCCTCTCGGGCGACAACGCGGTCGTGATCGCGCTCGCCGCCCGCTCGCTTCCGGCCCCGCAGCAAAGGCTTGCGATCCTCTGGGGAGCGGGCGCCGCCGTGGTGCTGCGCGTGCTCCTCACCATCGTCGCGGTGAAGCTGCTCGAGTTCCCGTTCCTCAAGATCGTCGGCGGCTTCGCCCTGCTCTGGATCGCGGTCAAGCTGATCGTCCCGGAGGACGAGGGCGAGGGCGAGGTGCAGCCGAGCGCGCACCTCGTGGGCGCGATCAAGACCATCCTCATCGCCGACCTGGTGATGAGCACGGACAACGTGCTCGCCGTCGCGGCGGCCGCCAAGGGGAGCATGGTGCTGCTCACGCTCGGCCTGCTCATCAGCATCCCGCTCGTCGTGTTCGGCGCGACGATGCTCATGGTGCTCATGGAACGCTTCCCGTTCATCATCACCCTCGGCGCGGCGGTCCTCGGCTGGACGGCGGGCGATATGGGCATCACCGACCCGGCGCTCGCGGACTGGGTGAAGGACAACGCGCACTGGCTCGAATGGGGCGCGCCGATCACGAGCGCGGTCTTCGTCGTCGCCTTCGGCGAGTGGCTCGCCCGCCGCGGCGCCCCGGGCGGCGAGAAGAACCCGAGGGAAATCGAACGGCCGAACTCTTGACCGCAGTCAAGGCTCTTAAGTCGTTGTAAAAACGACAATACGACCAACCAGGAGGATGTCATGAAGTTGATCCCGCACGCTCTGAGCGCATGCCTCGGCCTCGCGGCCGCCTGCGCCGCTCCCTTCGCGCAGGCCTGGGAGCCGACCAAGACCGTCGAATTCATCGTGCCCGCGGGCACCGGAGGCGGCGCCGACCAGATGGCGCGCTTCATCCAGGGCATGATCGCCAAGCACCGCCTGATGAAGCAGCCCATGGTGGTGGTGAACAAGGGCGGCGGCGCCGGCGCCGAGGGATTCATCGACGTGAAGGAGTCGAAGGGCGACCCGCACAAGCTGATCATCACGCTCTCGAACCTGTTCACCACGCCCCTCGCGACGCACACGCCCTTCAACTGGCGCGACCTGACGCCGCTGCAGATGGAGGCGCTCGACGAGTTCGTGCTGTGGGTGAACGCCGACACGCCCTACAAGACGGCGAAGGACTACATCGAGGCGGTGAAGAAGGCGCCCGGCAAGTTCAAGATGGGCGGCACCGGCTCGAAGCAGGAGGACCAGATCATCACCGCCTCCATCGAGCAGCTCACCGGCGCGAAGTTCACCTACATCTCCTACCGCGGCGGCGGCGAGGTGGCGGTGCAGCTCGTCGGCAAGCACGTCGACTCCTCGGTGAACAACCCGATCGAGGCGGTGGCCCAGTGGCGCGCCGGCAAGCTGCGGCCGCTCTGCGTGTTCGACGACAAGCGCATGCCCTACAAGGCGAAGATCACGAAGGACATGGCCTGGGGCGACATCCCGACCTGCAAGGAGTCGGGCCTCAACGTCGAGTACCTCATGCTGCGCGGCCTGTTCATGCCGGGCGGCGTGACGCAGGACGAGGTCAACTTCTACCTCGACCTGCTGAAGAAAGTGCGCGAGACTCCGGACTGGAAGCAGTTCATGGAGACGGGCGCGTTCAACCAGACGGTGATGCAGGGCGAGGAATACAAGCAGTGGGTCGCGCGCGAAGAGGCGCGCCACGTGGACCTCATGAAGAAGGCGGGCTTCCTCGCCGGCACAAAATAGCGGCGCGCTAACGGACGGGGCCGGCGAAGACCGGCCCCGAGGGGACGGAATGCAAGACGACAAGCAGCAGGACGGCCGCTCGGCCGCGTCGGTGCGCAGCGTGGAGCTCGGCACGGCGCTCGTCATTTTCCTGTTCGGAGCGCTGGTCGCCTGGGACAGCTTCAGGCTGGGCGCGCGCTGGGGCGAAGACGGCCCGCAGGCGGGCTACTTCCCCTTCTACGTCGGCCTGCTCATCTGCATCTCGGGCGCCGGCACGTTCGTGAAGGGCCTGCGCGACGCCTCGCTCGCGGGCGAGTCGTTCGTCGAGGTGGACCAGCTGAAGCTCATCCTCACGGTCCTCGTGCCCGCGGTGATCTACGTCTCGCTCATCGCCTGGCTCGGCTTCTACGTCGCCTCGACGCTGTTCATCGCCTATTTCATGCACCGCATCGGCAAGTACTCGTGGCTGAAGGTCGCGCCGGTCGCGATCGGCGTGAGCGTCGCGTTCTTCCTGGTGTTCGAGATCTGGTTCCAGGTGCCGCTGCCCAAGGGGCCGCTCGAGTCGGCGCTGGGGTTCGGATGAGGAGGCGCTAGTGGAAGAGCTCGGCTCCCTCATCCAGGGCTTCGGCGTCGCGCTGTCGCCCTTCAACCTGATGCTGATGTTCATCGGCGTGGTGCTCGGCATCATCATCGGCGTGCTGCCCGGGCTCGGCGGCGCGAACGGCGTGGCGATCCTGCTGCCGCTCACCTTCTCGATGGCGCAGCGCCCCGGCGGCACCACCTCGGCGATCATCCTGCTGTCGTGCCTCTACTGGGGCGCGCTCTTCGGCGGCGCCATCACCTCGATCCTGTTCAACATCCCGGGCGAGCCCTGGTCGGTGGCGACGACCTTCGACGGCCATCCGCTCGCGCAGAAAGGGCGCGCCGGGAGCGCGCTCACCGCCGCGTTCACCTCGTCCTTCTTCGGCGCGCTGGTCGCGGTCATCGTCATCACCTTCCTCTCGCCGGTGGTCGCGAACTTCGCCCTCGAGTTCGGCCCGGCCGAGTTCTTCTCGGTGTATCTGCTCACGTTCTGCGCCTTCGTCGGCATGAGCGGCGGCAATGCCTTCAAGACCATCGCCTCGATGATGATCGGCTTCGCGCTCGCCGCGGTCGGCCTCGACAGCGTCACCGGCACGCTGCGCCTCACCTTCGGCTTCACCTCGCTCCTCAAGGGCTTCGACTTCCTGATCGCGGTCATCGGCCTGTTCGGCATCGGCGAGATCCTGGAGACGCTCGAGGAGGGCCTCGCCTTCAAGGGCGCCTCGGCGAAGATCAACATGAAGGTGGTGCTCGAGACGTGGAAGGAGCTGCCGCGCTACTGGCTCACCTCGATCCGCAGCGCCGCGGTCGGCTGCTTCATGGGCATCGTGCCCGGCGGCGCGACCCCGGCCTCCTTCATGAGCTACGGCATCGCGCGCCGCTTCTCGCGCGACGGCGACAAGTTCGGCAAGGGCCAGGTCGAGGGCGTAGTGGCGCCGGAGACCGCCGCGCACGCCGCCGGCACCGCGGCGCTGCTGCCGATGATCACGCTTGGCGTCCCGGGCTCGCCCACGGCCGCCGTGCTGCTCGGCGGCCTGCTGATCTGGGGCCTGCAGCCGGGGCCGCTGCTCTTCGTCGAGCAGAAGGACTTCGTCTGGGGCCTGATCGCGAGCATGTACCTCGGCAACATCGCCGGCCTCATCGTGGTGCTCACCTGCGTGCCGCTCTTCGCCGCGATCCTGCGCATCCCGTTCTCGATCATCGCGCCGGTCATCATCGTGATCTGCGCGATCGGCGCCTACACCGTGCACAACTCGATGTTCGACGTGTACATGATGGTGGTGTTCGGCATCATCGGCTACGTCTTCAAGAAGCTGCGCTACCCGCTCGCGCCGATGGTCCTCGCGCTGGTGCTCGGCGACCGCGCCGAGGAGAACTTCAGGAACGCGATCAAGGGCTCGGGCGGCGACATGGGCGTGTTCTTCTCCAACGGCCTCGTCGGCTCGCTCACCACGCTCGCGCTCGTGCTGCTCTTCTGGCCGCTCATCTCGCTGGTGGTCGCGAAGCTGCGCTCGAAAGCTCCGCGTCAGGCTTCGGGCGGCTAGAGCCGCCACAATCCCACCCCTTCGATTTACGGGAGAGGCGGGATGAACGCTGCAGCCGGGCAGGGCGCGCAGGCGCGCGGGGTATATCGCTGGGTCCAGCTCGTTGCCGGCATCGTCTGCATGGCGATGATCGCCAACCTGCAGTACGGCTGGACGCTGTTCGTGAACCCGATCGACGCCAAGTACCACTGGGGCCGGCCGGCGATCCAGGTCGCGTTCACGCTGTTCGTGCTGCTCGAGACCTGGCTCGTGCCGGTCGAAGGCTACCTGGTCGATCGCTTCGGCCCGCGCATCGTCGTGCTCGTGGGCGGCATCCTGTGCGGCATCGCCTGGATGATGAACGCGTACGCCGACTCGCTCGCCTTCCTCTACGTCGCGGCGGCGATCGCCGGGCTCGGCGCCGGCGCCGTGTACGGCACCTGCGTCGGCAACGCGCTCAAGTGGTTTCCCGACCGCCGCGGCCTCGCCGCGGGGCTCACCGCGGCCGGCTTCGGCGCCGGCTCCGCGCTCACCATCATCCCGATCTCGGCGATGATCAAGTCGAGCGGCTACGAGCAGACCTTCCTCTACTTCGGCATCGGGCAGGGCGTGATCGTGGTGCTGGTGTCGCTCTTCCTCGCCGCGCCGCGGAAGGGCGAGGTGCCCGAGACCGCCAAGGTGAAGCAGACGCGCCGCCAGTTCCGGCCGATGGAGGTCCTGAAGGAGCCGGTCTTCTGGGTGATGTACGCGATGTTCGTCCTCGTCGGCGCCGGCGGCCTCATGGCCACGGCGCAGCTCGCGCCGATCGCGAAGGACTTCAAGATCGCCGACGTGCCGGTCAGCCTGGTCGGCATCACGCTGCCCGCGCTCACCTTCGCGCTCGCCATCGACCGCATCCTGAACGGCGTCACGCGGCCCTTCTTCGGCTGGGTCTCGGACCACATCGGGCGCGAGAACACGATGCTGATCGCCTTCGCGCTCGAGGCGGTCGGCATCCTCGCGCTGGCGCTGTACGGCGCGACCCCCGTGGTCTTCGTCGTCCTGACGGGGCTGGTGTTCTTCGCCTGGGGCGAGATCTACAGCCTGTTCCCGTCCACCTCGGCCGACACCTTCGGCACCGAGTACGCGACGGCGAACGCCGGCATGCTGTACACGGCGAAGGGCACGGCCTCGCTCCTCGTGCCGCTCTCGAGCGTGCTGGTCGCCGCGACGGGCAGCTGGCACGCGGTGTTCGTGGTCGCCGCGGTCATGAACGCCCTCGCGGCGCTCATGGCCTGGCTGGTGCTGAAGCCGATGAGGAGCCGCTTCCTCAGCCGAGTTTCTGCTTGAGGCGCGAGAGGGTCTCCGGGGTCAGGTTGAGGTAGGCGGCGAGCTCCTTCTTCGGGATGCGCCCGGCGAGCTCGGGGTGCTTCCTCTCGAAGCGCAGCAGCCGCCCGCGCGCGTCGAGCAGGTGCAGCGTGATGGTGTGCGCCATCACCTCGGACATGAGCTTCATCACCTCGTACTCGAAGCGTGCCTTCACGTCCGGGTGGCGCTCGAGGAAATCGACCCACAGCGGCATCGCGATCTCGGCGATGCGCACCTTGGTGACCGCGGTGATCGAGTAGGGGACCGGGGTGCGCAGGCGCCAGGCCGCATAGGAGTGGTCCATCTCGCCCTCGGCGGCGAAGCGCAGGATCATCTCGCGCCCCTGAGGGTTCGACACCACGCGCTTCAGCATCCCCTCGAGGATGAAGAACTGCTCCATCTCCTCGTCGCCCTGGCGGACGAGCGGGTCCCCCTTGCGGTAGTCGGCGAGCACGAGGAGGGGCTCGAGCTCCGCGAACTGCCCGGGCGTCATGTCCCCCAGCACCCGGTTCTTCTTCAACTGCAGCCGGATGCTGTTCTTCTGGGGATGGGCGGCCAGCGAGGTCATGAAAACACGTGTGATTTTAGACCCTTGACCTCAGTCAAGGCCGCCCGGAAGGGGGGTTCTTACCATAGCGCTCCCCTAGCAGGAGGCCATTTCCATGGGCACCGTTGAACCCCAAGTCGCCGCAGGCGAGCAGAGCCAGACGACCGACGGCTTTCAGCTCGTCATCGAGGCGCTGAAGCTGAACGGCATCGACACGATCTACGCGCTGCCCGGGATCCCGATCACGGATCTCACGCGCCGCGCCCAGGCCGACGGCCTGAGAGTCCTGTCGTTCCGCCACGAGCAGAACGCGGGTTATGCCGCCTCGATCGCCGGCTTCCTCACGCAGAAGCCCGGCATCTGCCTCACGGTGTCGGCGCCGGGCTTCCTGAACGGCCTGAACGCGCTCGCGCACGCGACGGTGAACTGCTTCCCGATGATCCTCATCAGCGGCTCGAGCGAGCGCGAGATCGTCGACCTGCAGCAGGGCGACTACGAGGAGATGGACCAGCTCGCCATCGCCAAGCCCGTCGCCAAGGCGGCGTACCGCGTCCTGCACGCCGACGACATCGGCGTCGGCATCGCGCGCGCGATCCGCGCCGCGGTCTCGGGGCGCCCGGGCGGCGTGTACCTCGACCTGCCCGCCAAGCTCTTCGCCCAGTCCATCGACGCGGCGGCGGCAAAGAGCACGCTGATCAAGGTCGTCGATCCCGCGCCGAAGCAGATTCCCGCCGCCGAGGCGGTCAAGCGCGCCGCCGAGCTGCTGAAGAGCGCGAAGAAGCCGCTCATCATCCTCGGCAAGGGCGCCGCCTACGCGCAGTGCGATGCCGAAATCGCGGCGCTCGTCGAGAAGACCGGCATTCCGTATCTGCCCATGTCCATGGCGAAGGGCCTGCTGCCGGACACGCACGAGCTGTGCGCCTCCGCCGCGCGCTCGTTCGTGTTGCCGGGCGCCGATGTCGTGATGCTGGTCGGGGCGCGGCTCAACTGGCTGCTCTCCCACGGCAAGGGCAAGACCTGGGGCGGCAAGAGCGCCAAGGACTGGGGCGGCCAGAAGTTCATCCAGATCGACATCTCGCCCACCGAGGCCGACAGCAACGTGCGCATCGACGCGCCGCTGGTGGGCGACATTGGATCCTGCGTTTCCTCCCTCCTGAAAGAGATTGGCTCGGGCTGGAGCAAGCCCCCGGCCGAATGGCTGAACGCGGTCGCGGAGAAGAAGAAGGGCAACGTCGCGAAGATGGCCGAGACGCTGGCGAAGAACCCTTCGCCGATGAATTTCCACAGCGCGCTCAACGTGGTGCGCGACATCGTGAAGGCGAACCCGGAGGCGATGTTCGTGAACGAAGGCGCAAATGCGCTCGACTTCACGCGCTCCATCGTCGACATGTACAAGCCGAGGAAGCGCATCGACGTCGGCACCTGGGGCATCATGGGCGTCGGCATGGGCTACTGCGTCGCGGCGGCGGTCACCACGAAGCAGCAGGTGATCGCGATCGAGGGCGACAGCGCCTTCGGCTTCTCCGGCATGGAGGTGGAGACGATCTGCCGCTACAACCTGCCGGTGTGCATCGTGATCCTGAACAACAACGGCGTGTACAAGGGCACGGACCAGAACCCGCGCGGCGGCGACGTCGCGCCGACGGTTTTCGTGAAGGACGCGCGCTACGAGAAGCTGATGGAGGCCTTCGGCGGCGTCGGCGTCTACGCCCGCACCCCGGAGGAGCTGCGCAAGGGCATGGAGCAGGCCCTGCGCTCGAAGAAGCCCACGCTCATCAACGCGGTGATCGACGAGACCGCCGGCACCGAGAGCGGCCGCATCACCAGCCTCAACCCCACGGCAGGAAAGAAAAAGTAATGGAAGCCCTGAAAGGTGTTCGCATTCTGGACATGACCCACGTCCAGGCCGGCCCGACGTGCTCGCAGCTCCTCGCCTGGATGGGCGCGGACGTGATCAAGTTCGAGAACCCGCAGGGCGACGCGACGCGCGGCCAGCTGCGCGACGTGCCGAACGCGGACTCGCTCTACTTCACGATGCTCAACTGCAACAAGCGCTCGATCACGGTCAACATGAAGACCGCCGAGGGCAAGCAGGTGTTCACCGACCTGCTGAAGAAGTGCCACATCATCATGGAGAACTTCGGCCCGGGCGTGCTCGACCGCTTCGGCTTCACCTGGGAGAAGATCCACAGCCTCAACCCGAAGATCGTGATGGGCTCGATCAAGGGCTTCGGCTCGAGCGGCCCGTACGCCGACTTCAAGGCCTACGAGAACGTGGCGCAGGCGATGGGCGGCGCGATGAGCACCACCGGCGTGCCCGACGGCCCGCCGTTCGTCACCGGCGCGCAGATCGGCGACTCCGGCACGGGGCTGCACCTCGCGATCGGCCTGCTCGCGGCGCTGCGCCAGGCCGAGCACACCGGGCAGGGCCAGTACGTCGAGGTCGCGATGATGGACGGGGTGATGAACCTCTGCCGCGTCAAGTTCCGCGACCACCAGCGCCTCACGCTCGGCCCGCTGTCCGAATACTCGGTGCCGACCTACAAGGACATGGGCGAAGTGCCGCGCGCGGGCAACGACTCGGGCGGCGGCCAGCTCGGCAACGCGATCCACTGCAAGCCGCACGGCGCGAACGACTGGCTCTACGTGGTGGTGCAGGAAGCGGTGTGGGAAGGGCTCGCCAACCGCATCGGCCCCGACGTCGGCCAGCCCGACCTCGCCAAGGATCCGCGCCTCGCGACGATCGGCGAGCGGCGCAAGAACCAGGCGCTCATGTGGACGCTCCTGACCAAGTTCGCCGAGAAGTACACCAAGCGCGAGTTCATGGAGATCCTGAACCCGCTCGACGTGCCCTGCGGACCGATCATGAGCACCGAGGACCTCGCGAACGACGAGCACGTGCGCGGCCGCGACATGTGGGTCGAGCTCGACCACCCGCAGCGCGGCAAGTGGTTCAACGTCGGCATGCCGATCAAGCTTTCCGCCTCGCCCGCCGCGATCAAGCGCTCGCCCACCCTCGGCGAGCACACCGAGGAGATTCTCAAGGAAGTCCTGGGCTACGACGAAGCGAAGATCAAGAACCTGAAGGGCGCCGGCGCGTTCAGCGTCCCGCCGAAGAAGGCGGCCTGATGCGCGTCGCCATCATCGGTCAGCAGGACTTCGGCAAAGCCGTTCTCGAGGCGTTCCTCGCGCGCAAGGACGAGGTGGCGGCGGTGTTCTGCGCCCCGGAGAAGGAAGGCGGGCGGCCCGACGCGCTGCGCGTCGCCGCGCAGGAGAAGGGCCTCAAGGTGCACCAGCTGAAGTCGCTCAAGGCGCCCGAGGCCGTCGAGGCGATGAAGGCGGCGGGCGCCGACATCGGCATCATGGCCTTCGTGCTGCAGTTCGCGCCGCAGGAGTTCGTGAAGATCCCGAAGCACGGCACGATCCAGTATCACCCGTCGCTGCTGCCGAAGTACCGCGGGCCGTCGTCGATCAACTGGCCGATCTCGCGCGGCGAGAAGGAGACCGGGCTCACCATCTTCCGCCCGACCGACGGCCTGGACGAGGGCGCCGTGATCCTGCAGAAGAAGACGCCGATCGCGGAGAACGACACCCTCGGGAGCGTCTACTTCGACCGCCTGTTCCCGATGGGAGTGCAGGCCATGCTGGAGGCGGCCGATCTGGTCGTCGCCGGAAAGCACAAGGAAGTGGCGCAGGACGAGTCGCAGGCCTCCTACGAGGGCTGGTTCCGCGAGGCGGAGGCGAAGATCCACTGGGCGAACCACGTCGACTTCATCCACAACCTGATCCGCGGCGCCGACCCGGCGCCGGGCGCCTGGACCACGCTGAACGGGGTCAAGCTGCAGCTCTTCGACTCGCGCAAGGAACTGGTGCGGACCTTCGGCGCGGTCAAGGGCAAGGTCGGCGAGGCGGTGGAAATCAAGGACGGCCGGCTCGTGATCACGGCGCAGGGCGGGCGGATCCATGCGGGCAAGCTGAAGCTCGGGGACGGCAAGAAGGTCTCGGCCGCCGAGGCCGCAATCAAGCCCGGCACCCTCCTAGGTTCCTAAGCCGAAAGCGTTTGTAAAACCTGCCCGCGCGGGCAGGCCCCCGGCTGCGCGTAAAACATTGACGCAGCTTATATTTAGCTGCAAAAATGCGGCTTAGGCTCCTGTTTTCTTTGGGACAAAAGGGCGGGGGCCAAGAACGGGAGAGGGGGGAGCATGAAATCCGGTTTCTGGAAGACCGACTGGTTCCTCGGACTGGTCGTGGTCGTGCTCATGCTCTTCGCCGGCTCGAGCGACCTGCTGCAGAGCCTCGAGCGCAAGGCCTACGACATGGGCGTGCAGATGACCTCGCGCACGCCATCGGACCGCATCGCGGTGATCGCGATCGACGACACCAGCATCGCCAACATCGGGCGCTGGCCGTGGTCGCGCGAGGTGCACGCCAAGATGACCGACCTGCTCGCCGGGGCGAAGGCGAAGGTGATCGCGAACCTCGTGTTCTTCACCGAGCCGCAGCTCGATCCGGGATACGTCTACATCACCAAGCTCCTCGAGGTGGCGACCAAGGGCGCCGCGCCGGCGGAGCCGAACGCGCCGAGCGCCGCGCCCGGGGCGCCGGCCGCCGAGGTCGACCCGAAGCTCGTCCCGATCGTCACGCTGCTCAAGGAGGCCGAGCAGCAGCTCAACACCGACCGCAAGCTCGCCGAGAGCTACGCCAAGGCGAACAACGTCCTGCTGCCGATGCTGTTCCTGCTGGGCGAGCCGCGCGGCAAGCCGGACAAGCCGCTGCCCGATTTCGTGCTGAAGAACGCGGTAAAGACCGAGGGCAGCAACGACGCGCCGCCGCTGCCCACCTCCGCGGTGCAGGTTCCGGTCGACGTGATCGGCAAGACGGCCGCCGGCCTCGGCCACCTCAATTCGAACCCGGACGTGGACGGCGGCATCCGCACCGAGCCGCTGGTGCTGCAGTACTTCGACCAGTATTACCCGTCGCTGTCGATGATGATCGCGGCGAAGAGCCTGAACCTCGCGCCCTCCGACATCAAGATCCGCCTCGGCGAGGGCGTGTCGCTCGCGAGGCTGCGCATCGGCACCGACCCGGCGCTGCAGATGCACACCTACTTCTACAAGGACCGCGACGGCCGGCCGGCCTTCCAGGTGGACTCGTTCTACGACGTGCTCACCGGCAAGATCCCCGCCGCCAAGTACGCCGACAAGATCGTGCTGATCGGCCCGACCGCGGCCGGCGTCGGCACCACCTCGGTGACGCCGGTGTCGCCGGCCATGCCGCCGGTGCTGACGCTCGCGCACTCGGTGTCCTCGATCCTGCAGGAGCATTTCTTCGTCGCGCCGACCTGGGGCTGGATCGTCGAGAAGCTGGTGTTCCTGCTGGTCGCCGCCTACCTCATCGTGGCGCTGCCGCGCTTCAAGGCCGGCCTCGCGCTCGCCGTGTCGGGCGGCATCATCGTGCTCCTCATCGCGACGCACTTCGTCCTGATGACGACCAGCGCCCTGTGGCTGCAGCTCATGGTGCCGGCGACGCTGCTCCTCATCGGCCACGCCGCGCTCGTCTCCAAGCGCTTCATCATCACCGAGCGCGCCAAGGTGAAATCCGACGAGACCTCGGCCGAGTCGAACCGCATGCTCGGGCTCGCCTACCAGGGGCAGGGGCAGCTCGACATGGCGTGGGACAAGTTCCGCCAGGTGCCGCTCTCCGACGCCCTGATGGACAACCTCTACAACCTCGCGCAGGACTTCGAGAGGAAGCGCCAGTTCAACAAGGCCGAGTCGATCTTCAAGTACATGGCCGAGCACAATCCCAAGTTCAAGGACATCGAGCAGCGCCTCGCGCGCGCGAAGAACCTCTCCGAGACGGTGATCCTCGGCGGCGGCGGGGGCGGGGGCAAGACCAACGTCAGCATCCTCGGCGGCGACGGCAGCGTCGAGAAGCCGATGCTCGGCCGCTACCAGATCGAGAAGGAGCTCGGCAAGGGCGCGATGGGCGTGGTGTACCTCGGCAAGGACCCGAAGATCGGCCGCGTGGTCGCGATCAAGACCATGGCGCTCGCGCAGGAGTTCGAGGCCGAGGAGCTCGCCGAGGTGAAGGAGCGCTTCTTCCGCGAGGCGCAGACCGCCGGCCGCCTGTCGCACCCGAACATCGTCACGATCTACGACACGGGCGAGGAGCACGACCTGTGCTACATCGCCATGGAGCTCCTGAAGGGCGGCGACCTGGTGCCCTTCTGCAAGCCCGACAACCTGCTGCCGCCGGAGAAAGTGGTCTCCATCATCGCGCGCGCGGCGGAGGCGCTCGCCTACGCCCACACGCAGAGCGTCGTGCACCGCGACATCAAGCCGGCGAACATGATGTACCACCTCGAGAGCGACACGCTCAAGCTCGCCGACTTCGGCATCGCGCGCCTCACCGACAGCTCGAAGACGAAGACCGGCATGGTGCTCGGCACGCCCTCGTACATGTCGCCCGAGCAGCTCGCCGGCAAGAAGATCGAGGGCGCGAGCGATCTCTTCTCGCTCGCCGTGAGCCTCTACCAGCTGCTGTGCGGCAAGCTGCCGTTCGAGGGCGAGTCGATGGCGCAGCTCATGTTCAAGATCGCGAACGAGCCGCCCGCGGACATCCTCGCCGTCAACCCGAAGGTGCCGGCCGGGCTGGTCGCGTTCCTCGACCGCGCGCTCGCCAAGAACCCGGAGGAGCGCTTCCGCGACGGCGTCGAGTTCGCCGCTGCGCTGCGCGCCGCGGCGGCGGGCGCCGGCGCGGCGCCGGCTTCGGGCACCGCGGCCGCCGCCAAGCCGGCCGACGGCGTGGACATCGAGCTCTAGGAAAAATGGACCTGACGCACGCCCTCGAGATCGTCAGCAGCACCGACCCGGGCATGGTGCGCTCGCACAACGAGGACTCGGTCGCCTCGGACGCGGCGAACGGCGTGGTGGTGCTCGCCGACGGCATGGGCGGCTACAACGCCGGCGAGGTGGCGAGCGGCATGGCGACCACGGTGATCGTCACCGAGATGCAGCAGGCGCTCGCCGGCGCGCAGCCGCACCAGCCCGATCCGCAGACGCAGCAGCCGATGGCGGCGCGCATCGTGCGCGAGCAGGTGCTGAAGGCCAACACCTCGATCTACCAGGCGGCGCAGAGCCAGCCGCAGTACGCCGGCATGGGCACGACGCTCGTGGTGTGCCTGTTCTACGACGACCGCGTGCTCGTCGCGCACATCGGCGACTCGCGCCTGTACCTGCTGCGCGCGGGCGAGTTCAAGCAGGTGACGCGGGACCACTCGCTGCTGCAGGAGCAGATCGACTCCGGGCTGATCACGCCCGAGCAGGCGAAGCATTCGCAGCACAAGAACCTCGTCACGCGGGCGCTCGGCATCGATCCCACGGTCGAGCCCGAGATCCACGAGTACCCGACCAAGGCGGGGGACCTGTACCTGCTCTGCTCCGACGGCCTGTGCGACATGGTGGACGACGAGGACATCGGCATGACGCTCCAGGCGCTCGGCGGCAACCTCAAGCTGTGCGCGCAGCAGCTCGTGCAGATGGCCAATGACAACGGGGGGCGCGACAACGTTTCGGTTATACTCGTGCGCGTCCTTCGGGAGTTCCCCGCCGCCCGCGGCGTTATGGCCAAGGTGTTCGCGTGGTTAAAATAATCTCCCCCAGGGGAAGGCTATGGCGAAACTGATACTGAGCATGGATGGGCTCGTTCTCAAGGAGATCCCCTTGAGCAAGGAGCGCACCACCATCGGTCGCAAGCCTCACAACGACATCCAGATCGACAACCTGGCGGTGAGCGGCGAGCACGCCGTGATCGTCACGATCCTGAACGACTCGTTCCTGGAGGACCTCGGCAGCACGAACGGCACCGTGGTGAACGGCAACCCGATCAAGAAGCACTTCCTGCAGAACAACGACGTCGTCGAGCTCGGCAAGTACAAGCTGAAGTTCGTCGCCGAGGCCGCCGCGCCCGCGGCGGAGAAGGCCGACTTCGAGAAGACGATGGTGCTGCGACCCTCGGCGATGAAGGCCGCGGCGGAGCAGGCGAAGGCCATGGCGGCCGCGGGCGGCGCCGCGGCGGGCCAGGCGGCCGCGGTGGCGCAGCGCGCAGCCGCGGTGCAGCAGGCCGGCGCCAGCGCAGCGGCGACGGGCACGGCCGACAAGGACGCGAAGTCGGCGCCGGCGGCCGCGCCGGCGGCGGCCGCAGCCGCGCCCGCGCGCCCGGCGCAGCCGCTCGGCGCGATCCAGCTCCTCTCGGGCGGCAACGCCGGCAAGGAGCTCGAGCTCAACAAGCCGCTCACGACCCTCGGCAAGCCGGGCGTGCAGGTGGCCGTGCTCACCCGCCGCCCGCAGGGCTACTTCATTACGCACGTCGAGGGGGCGAACCGGCCCACCGTCAACGGCGCGCAGATCGGCGCCGCGCCGCACGCGCTCAAGGACCACGATGTCATCGAGCTCGCCGGCGTGAAGATGGAGTTTTTCTTAAAAGGATGATGATCCGGGGGCTGCGGCGGCCCTTGGACGTCAGAACGACCAGAACGACTTCCGGCTTCGCCGGCTCGCCGGGGGGGGAATGAAACAACACATCGTACGCATCGCGATCGGCCTCGCGATCACGCTTTTCTTCATCGGCCACGCCGCCCGCTTCTACCAGGTCGGCTTCATCACGCAGCTGGACAACATCATCTACGACGCGCGCCTGCGCCTCACCATGCCGCGCGGCGTGGACAGCCGCGTCGTGATTCTCGACATCGACGAGAAGAGCCTCGGCGAGATCGGCCGCTGGCCCTGGGGCCGCAACATCATGGCCGAGCTGATGAACAAGCTGTTCGACAAGTACCACATCGCGGTCGTCGGCTTCGACGTGGTGTGGGCCGAGCGCGACACGAGCTCGGGCATCGAGATCCTCGACAGCCTCGCGCAGAAGGACCTGCGGCAGGATCCGGGCTTCCAGGACGTGTACCGCAAGCTGCGCCCGGAGCTCGACAACGACGGCCTCTTCGCGGCCGCGATCAAGGGACGGCCGGTGGTCCTCGGCTACTACTTCAACAGCGAGGAGCGCGCCGTCAAGGTGAACGCGATCCCCGAGCCGGTGCTGCCGAAGGGCACTTTCTCCGGCCGCAACATCGCCTTCACCCACTGGGTGGGCTACACCGGCAACCTGCCGGCGTACGTGAAGAACGCGGCGGCGGCGGGGCACTTCAACCCGCTGGTGGACTTCGACGGCGTGTCGCGGCGCGTGCCGATGATCCTCGAGTTCGACGGCGCCTACTACGAGTCGCTCTCGCTCGCCATGGTGCGCACGCTCTTCGCGCTGCAGTCCGGCAAGTTCCCGCAGGTGGAGCCGGGCTACCCGCCGGACCGCTTCGTGAGCAAGGGCTACGGCGGGCTCGAGTGGCTGAAGGTCGGCCCGCTCACGATCCCGGTGGACGAGACGGCGAGCGCCCTCATCCCGTACCGCGGCGGCAAGTTCAGCTATCCGTACATCTCGCTCGCCGACGTGCTGAAGGACCGCGTGAAGCCGGAGATGCTGCGCGGCAAGGTGGCGCTGGTCGGCACCACCGCGCCAGGCCTGCTCGACTTGCGCTCGACGCCGGTGGACAGCGTCTATCCCGGGGTCGAGATCCACGCCAACCTGATCGCCGGCATGCTCGACAAGGCGGTCAAGCAGAAGCCGCCGTTCATGCTCGGCGCCGAGGTGATCCTGCTCGTCATCGGCGGCATCGCCCTCTCGCTGCTCATCCCGATGCTCTCGGCCCTCTGGGCCACCGTCGCCGGCTTCGTCGGCCTCGTGCTGATCGTCGGCTTCAACCTGATGGTCTGGACCCAGGCCGACATGGTCCTGCCGCTCGCCACCGCGATCCTCATGACCGGCGCCATCTACACCATGAACATGGCGTACGGCTACTTCGTCGAATCGCGCTCCAAGCGCCAGTTCACCGAGCTCTTCGGCCAGTACGTGCCGCCGGAGCTCGTCGACCGCATGGCCGCGGACCCCGAGAAGTACAACATGGAGCCGAGGAGCGCCGACCTGACGATCCTCTTCTCCGACGTGCGCGGCTTCACGAGCATCTCCGAGGCGCTCAAGCCCGAGGAGCTGCGCGAGTACATCAACGAGTACCTCACCGACATGAGCGGCATCATCCGCAGCAAGTACCGCGGCACGCTCGACAAGTACATCGGCGACGCCATCATGGCGTTCTGGGGCGCGCCGGTGGACGACGCGCAGCACGCGAGGAACGGCGTGCTCGCCGGCCTCGACATGCAGAAGGAGTGCGAGGTCCTGAACGGCAAGTTCGCGGCGCGCGGCTGGCCGACCATCAAGATCGGCGTCGGCCTGAACTCCGGCACGGTGCGCGTCGGCGACATGGGGTCCCAGGTGCGCCGCGCGTACACCGCGATGGGCGACGCGGTGAACGTCGCCTCGCGCCTCGAGGGGCGAACGAAGTACTACGGCGTCGGCATCCTCGTCGGCGAGGCGACGCGCGACGCGGTGAAGGACGTGGTGTTCCGCGAAGTCGACCGCATCAAGGTGAAGGGCAAGGACGAGGCGGTGACGATCTACGAGCCGCTCGGCCTCGAGTCCGAGGTGGACCGCAAGGTGCACGAGGAGCTCAAGCTCTGGGGCCAGACGCTGAAGGCCTACCGCGCGCGGCAGTGGGACCAGGTGGAGCTCAATCTGCTCAACCTGCAGCGCATGAACGCGGAGTGCTACCTCTACAAGCACTATTCCGATGAAGTGGCGAAGCACCGCCGCAACCCGCCGCCGGCGGACTGGGACGGCGTGACGGCGTTCGACGAAAAGTAGGAGCGCGATGAAGCTGCGCGTCCTCGGGTGCTCGGGAGGGATCGGAGGACGGCACTTGCGCACGACCTCGTTCCTGCTCGACAGCGACGTCCTGATCGACGCCGGCACCGGCGTGGGCGACCTGTCGCTCGCCGAGCTCTCGCTCATCGACCACATCTTCGTCACCCACTCGCACCTGGACCACGTCGCCTCGATCCCGTTCCTGGTCGACACCGTCGGCGGCATGCGGGCGAAGCCGATCGTGGTCTACACCACGCGCGCCACGATCGAGATCCTGAAGAACCACCTCTTCAACTGGGCGATCTGGCCCGACTTCACCGAGATCCCGACGCCCGAGGCGCCCTTCCTGCGCTACCAGGAGATCACGCTCGGCGAGGCGCTCAAGCTCGGCGGCCGCACCATCACGCCGATCCCCGCGCGCCACACCGTTCCGGCGGTGGGCTACCACCTCGACAGCGGCGCCGCGAGCCTCGTGTTCACCGGTGACACCGGCCCGAACGACGCGCTGTGGCGCACGGTGAACCGCATCCCGAACCTGAAGTACCTCATCATCGAGACCGCGTTCTCCAACAAGGAGCGCCAGCTCGCGGAGGTCTCGCGCCACCTGTGCCCCGAGACGCTCGCGCAGGAGCTCGCCAAGCTCGAGCGCAGCCCGGAGATCTACGTCACGCACCTGAAGCCCGGCGAGATCGAGCTCACCATGCAGGAGATCGAGGAGTGCGCCGGCGCCTTCCGCCCGCGCATGCTGCAGAACAACCTGGTGCTGGAGTTCTGATGCCGAGCCGCGCGACGCCCGAGCAGCTCTGCGGACTCGCGCCGCTCGCGGGGCTCTCGCCGGAGCGCCTGAGCGAGCTCGCGGACGTGGCGGTGATCGAGCGCGCGTCGCGCGGCACGGATGTCCTGAAAAGCACCGTGAAGCAGGCGCACTCCATCTTCCTGCTGCAGGGCGAGATGCTGCTGCACTACGACGGCGGCGGCACGCTGGTCGTCGTGGGTGGCAGCGACGACACCCGCCAGGCGCTCAACCGCCAGAACCGCCCGCTCGCGCGCGCCAAGGCCATCACCGACGTCGATCTGCTCTGCGTCGACGACGAAGTCCTCGACATTCTCGCCACCTGGGACCAGGTCGCCGCCGGCAGCGGCGGCAACGGCTCGGCGATGGCGCTCGCCGTGCGCAGCGACGCGCGGCTCATCAGCGGTGCCTTCTCGCTCAGCAACCTGAGGAGCGGCGCGTTCGCCCAGCTGCCTGCGGCGCACATCGACGAACTGCTTTCGCGCTTCGAGCGCGTGAAGGTCGGCCGCGGCTCCGTGGTGCTGCGCGAGGGTGACGAGGGCGACTACTACTACGTCGTGGAGTCGGGCCGCTTCCAGGTGGAGCGGCTGGTGGGCGGGGCGAAGGTCGTGCTGGCGGAGCTGAAGAGCGGCGACGCCTTCGGCGAGGAGGCGCTGGTCTCCGAGGCGAAGCGCAACGCCACGGTCGTGGCGCTCGCCGAAGGGCAGCTCCTGCGCCTGGAGAAGGCTCGCTTCAACGAGCTGCTGCGCGAGCCGCTGCTGCGGCGCCTCGCCTTCGACGCGGCCGCCGAGCGGGTGTCGCGCGGCGCGATGTGGCTCGACGTGCGCTATCCCTCGGAGTACCAGTACGACAAGCTCCCGGGCGCGATCAACGTGCCGCTCGCCGAGGTGCGCAACATGTTCGGCGTCCTGGACCGCTCCAGGGAGTACGTCGCCTACTGCCAGAGCGGGCGCCGCAGCGCCGCGGCGGCGTTCCTCTTCGCCCAGCGCGGCTTCAAGATCTGGCTCCTCGAGGGCGGCCTCAAGGCCGTGGAAAAAGACTTTCCGAAAGGGCGATTTTCGTTGTAAATCATGGGTCTTGGGTCTAACATTGCAGGTCTAGCAAGAAGCAGCACCGGGAGGACGGAATGAGCGCAGTCTTGAGCCCGCAGGCCGCGGCCGGACAGACCGATGTCGGCGTGCGCCTGGCGTTCCAGAAGCAGCTCCAGGCGGTCACGAACAAGATCCACGCCACCAACAACATCGACGAGATCATGCTCGAGGTGAGCGCGGACATCTGCGCGCTCTTCAACGCCGACCGCCTGACGATCTATTCGGTGGGCGAGGACAAGCAGTCGATCGTGTCGAAGGTGAAGACCGGGCTCAACTCCTTCAAGGACCTGAAGCTGCCGATCGCCGAGCATTCGCTCGCCGGCTATGTCGCGCTGTCGAAGAAGCCGATCAACATCAAGGACTGCTACGACGACAACGAGCTGCGCGCGATCAACCCGAACCTGCGCTTCCTGCAGGAGGTCGACAAGCGCACCGGCTACCGCACCAAGCAGCAGCTCGTCGCGCCCATCGTCGAGGCCGGCACGAGCGAGCTGATCGGGGTCATCCAGATCATCAACAACAAGGCCGGCGTGCCGTTCGGCGGGCTCGCCGACGAGGGCGTGCACGAGCTGGCGCAGACCCTCGCCATCGCCTTCAAGCAGCGCCAGAAGCCGCAGGTCGTCAAGACCAAGTACGACTACCTGATCGCCGACGCGGTGCTCTCGGCCGGCGAGTTCGAGCTCGCCTCGCGCCAGGCGCGCAAGAAGGCGCTCGACATCGAGCAGGTGCTGACCGAGGAGTTCCAGGTCAAGATCCCGGCGATCGGCGGCGCGCTCTCGAAGTTCTTCGGCGTGCCCTACGAGGCGTACAAGTCCGACCGCGTGAAGCCGATGGAGCTGCTGAAGAACCTGAAGCGCGAGTACGTCGAGTCCAACCAGTGGCTGCCGGTCGACGAGACGAAGGAAGGGCTCGTGGTGATGTGCCTGGACCCCGAGCGCATCCGCAGCTCGCGCATCGCGGCGAACGTCTTCCCGAAGGCGCGCCTGGTCTACAAGGTCACCACGCAGAAGGAATTCAAGGAGACCGTCAACAACTTCTACGGCGCCGAAACGGGACCGGGGGACACCGGCGACATCGGCGACATGCTCTCCGGGCTGCAGGACGACAGCAGCGAGGTCCTCGAGGGCGCCGCGGCCGACGAGGCTTCGGCGGCCGCGGACAACGAGCTCGTGAAGCTCGTGAACAAGGTGATCATCGACGCCTTCAACCAGGGCGCCTCGGACATCCACATCGAGCCCTATCCCGGCAAGGCGAAGACCGAGATCCGCTTCCGCAAGGACGGCTCGCTCGGGCCCTACATCGAGATCCCGGCGAGCTACCGCGCGGCGCTCGCGGCGCGCCTCAAGATCATGTGCGACCTGGACATCTCCGAGAAGCGCAAGCCCCAGGACGGCAAGATCAAGTTCAAGAAGTTCGGTCCGCTCGACATCGAGCTGCGCGTGGCGACCATCCCCACGGCGGGCGGCGTCGAGGACATCGTGATGCGGATTCTCGCCGCCGGCGAGCCGATTCCGCTGGAGAAAATGGGCTTCTCGGCGAGGAACCTCGAGCAGCTGCAGGCCGCCGTGTCGAAGCCCTACGGCCTGTTCTTCGTCTGCGGCCCGACCGGCTCGGGCAAGACCACGACGCTGCACTCGGTGCTGAAGTACCTGAATACCCCGGACACCAAGATCTGGACCGCGGAGGACCCGGTCGAGATCACGCAGAAGGGCCTGCGCCAGGTGCAGGTCAACAAGAAGGCGGGCCTCGACTTTGCCGCCGTCATGAAAGCCTTCCTGCGCGCCGACCCGGACATCATCATGGTCGGCGAGATGCGCGACAAGGAGACCACCGGCACCGGCATCGAGGCCTCGCTCACGGGCCACCTGGTGTTCGCCACCCTGCACACCAACTCGGCGACGGAGTCGATCATCCGCCTGCTCGACATGGGCATGGACCCGTTCAACTTCGCCGATGCGCTGCTCGGCATCCTGGCGCAGCGCCTGGCGAAGCGCATGTGCAGCTGCAAGCAGGCCTACACGCCCGAGCCCGCGGAGCTGACCTCGTTCCTGAAGGAGTATTGCGAGGAGCTGATGAACACGCAGCGCTTCAAGGCCGACCCGAAGGGCGCCATGGAGACGGTGTACAAGGACTGGGTCAAGCTCTACGGCAACGACAAGGGCCAGCTCAGCTTCTACAAGCCCGTGGGCTGCGACAAGTGCGGCGGCAGCGGCTTCAAGGGCCGCTGCGGCCTGCACGAGCTGCTCATCGCCACGGACAAGCTGAAGAAGCTGATCCAGGAGCACTCGCGCGTGGCCGAGATGCTCGCGCAGTGCCTCGAGGACGGCATGCGGACGCTCAAGCAGGACGGCATGGAGAAGTGCCTGATGGGGGTCACGCACATCAAGGAAGTGCGCGCGGTCTGCATTAAATAGCCATGGACACCACCGAGCGCCTGCGCTTCACGGGGGGCGCGGCGCCCACGGCCGCGGACGACCTCGTCCAGCGGCTCGAGCAGCTCAACGCGATCGGCGCCTCGCTCTCCGCCGAGCGCGACATCAACCGGCTGCTGGAGTCGATCCTGGTGGCGGCGAAGACCATCACCCGCGCCGACGGCGGCACGCTCTACCGGGTGACCGAGGACCGCACGCTGCGCTTCGAGATCATGCGCACCTCGTCGCTCAAGCTCTACCTCGGCGGCACCACCGGCAACCCGATCCCGTTCTACCCGGTGCAGCTCTACAAGGACGGCAAGCCGAACCACGCCAACGTCTCGGCGCACGTCGCGCTCAGCGGCAAGACGGTGACCATCGAGGACGCCTACACCGCGGAGGGCTTCGACTTCTCCGGCACGCGCGGCTTCGATTCGAAGACCGGCTACCGCTCCAAGTCTTTCCTGACGGTGCCGATGAAGAACCACGAGAACGAGATCATCGGCGTGCTGCAGCTGCTGAACGCGCAGCATCCGAAGACCGGCGAGACGGTGGCGTTCTCGGCCTCGGACCAGCGCCTCGCCGAGTCGCTCGCCTCGCAGGCGGCGATCGCGCTCACGAACCGCATGCTCATCAACCAGCTCGAGCAGCTGTTCGAGTCGTTCATCGACGTCATCAACACCGCGATCGACGAGAAGTCGCCCTATACCGGCGGCCACTGCCAGCGCGTCCCGGTGCTCACCATGCTCCTCGCCGAGGCGGTGAACGAGACGAAGGACGGCCCGCTCAGGGACTTCCACATGAGCGACAAGGACCGCTACGAGCTGAAGATCGCGGGCCTGCTGCACGACTGCGGCAAGGTGACGACGCCGGTCCATGTCGTGGACAAGGCGACCAAGCTGGAGACCATCTTCGACCGCGTGAAGCTCATCGACACGCGCTTCGAGGTGCTCAAGCGCGACGCGGAGATCGAGTCGCTCAGGCGCCTGGCGCAGTTCCTCGAGAAAAAGGACCGCATGAGCGCCGCCGAGGAGGACAAGCGCCTGCGCGACCGCCTGCGCCAGCTCGACGACGACCGCAATTTCCTGCATGCCTGCAACATCGGCGGCGAGCGCATGCGCGACGAGGACGTCGACCGGGTGCAGCGCATTGCGCGCTACCGCTGGCGCGACGAGGCCGGGCACGAGGCCGACTTCCTCACCGCCGACGAGGTGAAGAACCTCACCATCCGCGCCGGCACGCTGACCGACGAGGAGCGCAAGGTGATCAACCACCACATCGTCGCCACCATCCGCATGCTCGAGCACCTGCCCTGGCCCCGACACCTCACCAACGTGCCGGAGTACGCCGGCGGGCACCACGAGCGCATGGACGGCAAGGGCTACCCGAAGGGCCTCACGCGCGAGCAGATGTCGGTGCAGGCGCGCTGCATGGGGATCGCCGACATCTTCGAGGCGCTCACCGCGAAGGATCGCCCCTACAAGAAGGGCAAGACGCTCTCCGAGTCGCTCGAGATCCTGGGTAAGATGCGCCTCGGCAACCACGTCGATCCCGACCTCTTCGACGTCTTCGTGCGGCGCAAGGTGTACCGGCGCTACGCCGAGATGTTCCTCGACAAGGAGCAGATCGACGAGGTGGACGAGTCGAAGATCCCCGGCTACACGCCCTGAGCGCTCAGCCGGCGAGGAGGGCGCGGAAACGCGCGGCGGCGTCCTGCCAGGTGAAGGCCTCCATGGCGTGCGCCCCGGCCTCGCCGATGCGCGCGAGCGCGCCGCGGTTCTGGTAGGCCCATTCCAGCTTCTCGACCACGTCCTCCAGCAGCGGCTCGTCCCACACCGCGACCACCTGCGCGCCGTCGGACACGCTGACCGGCTGCAAGGCGTTCAGCAGGATCGCGTTGCGCTCGTTCGCGACGTCGCGATGCCCGGAGGAGTTGGAGACGATCGCGGGCTTGCCGCAGGCCATGTACTCCATCAGCGCGAGGTTGGTGCCGCCCTCGCAGCGGTTGGGGAAGAGGCCGACATCCGTGTTCTTGTAGATGCGCGCCATGGCGGTGTTCGGCTTCGCCGAGAGCGTCACCACCCCGCCCAGGTCGACGCCGTTGCGCGCGAGCAGCTCGCTCGCCGCGGCAGCGTGGTCGGGGCTCCAGTCGACGAATTCGATGTGGCGCGACGCAGCCATCGTGCGCCAGCTCTGCGCCCAGTGGTTGACCCAGGCGTTCACGAGGACCACGTCGTCGTGGCGCTGCTGCAGTACCGCGAAGGCGCGGATCACCAGGTCCTGCGCCTTGCGGAACTCGAGCTTGCCGCCCGAGAACACCACGAAGCGGTCCTCGAAGAACTGCTTGGCGTTCTCGTGGGGGTTGAATACCGAGCGATCCACGCCCTGGAAAATCGCCTCGGCGTTGGCGAGGCCGTGCCCGCGCAGGAGGTCGCGGCACCAGGAGCAGCCGCCGACGACGAGGTCGAAATGCCGCCGCGCGTTCTCGATCGCCTCGCGCCCGAGCACGGTGTTCTCGAAGAACGTGTAGCCGACGTTGCGGCGCCCGCGCAGCCCGGGCGCCATCGGCAGGAAGCGGTGGTCCGTGATCGCCTGGAGCACCGCGGACTCCGCGATCTCCTCGCGCAGCAGCTCGACATCCTCCGGCGCGACATAGAGGCCCTGCAGCGCGGCGAACTCGAGCTCGTCGCCGACCGTGCCGGCGTCGAAAGGCGGCGTCACGAGCCGCGCAGGCTCGAGGCGCGCGAGCTCGCGCGAGAGGTATTTTCCGCACACGCCCCAGCCGTGATAGTTTCCGAGCGGGAGCGCTAGAGTAAGCATGGCGCTAGTGTATACACGGTGAAATTCCCTGCCTGGACGCGGCGCGGCGCGCCGGCCGCCGGCGCCGATCGCCTCGAGCGCGCCGCGCAGCGCCATGCGGCCGGCGACGTGGACGGCGCGATCGAGCTCTATCGCGAGGCGCTCGCCGCCGAGCCGCGCTCGGTTCCGGCGGCGCGCGCGCTCGCGTTCGCCTGGGCGCAGCTCGGCGAAATCGACCAGTCGGAATATTTCACGCGGCTCGCGCTCGAGCTCGACCCCTCCGCGCCCGAGCTGCACCTGCACCTCGGCGACCTGCTGCAGCGCCAGGGCCGCCTCGACGATGCGCTGGAGAGCTGCCGCGAGGCGCTGCGTCTCGCGCCGCAGCTCGCGCTCGCCTGGAACAACCTCGGCAACGTGCTGAAGGATCTCGGGCGGCGCGGCGAGGCGGAGGCCGCGTACCGCGACGCGCTCGCGCTCGACGCCGCGTTCCCCGAGGCGCATTCGAACCTCGGCGTGCTCCTGCACGAGGCCGGAGACCTCGCCGGGGCGTGCAGCCACTACGAGAGCGCGCTGCGGTTGAAGCCCGATTTCCTGCAGGGCTGGCTCAATCTCGCGCATCTGCACGAGCGCAGCGGCAGCCTCGAAGGCGCCCTGCAGGCCTATGACCGCGCGCTGGCGCTCGATCCGGGGCACGTCGACGCCCGCGTCAACCGCGCGCAGCACCTGCTCATGGCGGGACGCTACGAGGAGGGCTGGAAGGAATACGAATGGCGCTGGAAGCTCGCCGAAGTGGCCGCGGCGCGGCCGCGTTTCGACCGGCCGCAGTGGGACGGGCGCGCGCTCGGCGGCGAGGCGTTGCTGCTCTACTGCGAGCAAGGCTTTGGCGATGCGATCCAGTTCGTGCGCTATGCGCCGCTCGCGGCGGCGCGGGGAGCCCGCGTGCTGCTGCGCTGCCCGCGCAAGCTGAAGGCCCTGTTTGCCGGCGTCGAAGGCGTGTCGGCAGTGGTGGACGACAGCGAAGCGCCGCCCGAATTCGCGTTCTGCTGCCCGCTTCTCACCCTTCCGTCGCTGCTCGGCACCACCACGGTCGGGACGATCCCCGCCAAGGTGCCGTACCTGCGCGCCGAGCCGGCGCTCGCCGCGGCCTGGAAGGAAAAGCTCGCAGCCCGTCCCGGGCTGAAGGTCGGCCTCGCGTGGGCGACCGATTCGGCCGTGGGGGCGCACAAATCGCTGCGGCTCGACCTGCTCGCGCCGCTCGCGCTTCCGGGAGTGACCCTCTACAGCTTCCAGCGCGGCGCCGCCGCCGCCCAGATCGCCGGGGCGCCGCCCGGGATGGAAGTGGTGGACGCGGCGCGCGAGCTGCGCGATTTTTCCGACGATGCCGCGCTGCTCGATGCGCTCGATCTCACGATCTCGATCGACACCGGGATCGCGCACCTCGCCGGCGCGATGGCGCGGCCGGTGTGGACCCTCGTCACCGAGCCACCCGACTGGCGCTGGATGCGCGAGCGCAGCGACAGCCCCTGGTATCCGACCATGCGGCTCTTCCGCCAGGGACGGGACAAGGATTGGCGCGCGCCGGTCGCGGCCATGGCTGAGGCGCTTGCCGCGCGCCTAGGGCGTCCGGCGTAGCAGGAATCCCCAATAGGTATCCGGACCGGCCGGCACGACGAAGTTGTGCTCGAGGTGAAGCTCGAGGCCGAGCCCGATGCGCCCGAAGAGGCTCGCCCACGCTGAACGCGGCAGGACGCTGTAGTGATTCGGGTTCGATTCGTGGTGGCATGCCGTGTCCGGCGCCGGGACCTCCACGTAGATCAGGCCGGCGCGCTTCGTCAGCCGGCGATATTCGCTCAGCGTGAAGAACGGCGCGACGCTGTGCTCGAGGACGTGCCGGCACCAAAGCAGGTCGAACGACTCGTCATCGAAGTCCATGAAGTTCTGATCCATCTCCAGCACTTCGAATCCCTTGGCGCGGCACGCCGCGACGTCGGGACCGAGGGTGATCCCGGTCGCCTGCAGGCCCAGTCGTCGAAAATGCTCGAGGGCGAGGCCCTGGCCGCAGCCCACGTCGAGCACGCGCTCGCCGGCGTGGATGCGCCCTTCCGCGTGCAGGCGCTCGATGACCGAGCGCGTGATGGAAAGATGCGGCTCCGCCGGCACCTCGGCGTAGACGTCGCCGGAGAGCGCATCGAGAAAGCTGTCGAGCCAGAAATAGTTGCGCATGGTCCTGTCGAGGTGACGATTCTTGGCGGGGTGACGGATTTTGTCGGTCGTCCCGCCGCCTTTCGGGGGTTTAACGCCTAATTTGTCACGTTTTCGCCCGTCCGTCCGCTGGCACGAGGTTTGCGTCGGTATCCGCCGGGTCGAAGCTTGGCCCAACCTTCGAATCAAAACAGGGAGCTTTCATGAAGCAAATCCAGAAGGGCTTTACGCTGATCGAACTGATGATCGTGGTGGCGATCATCGGTATTCTGGCGGCGGTGGCGATCCCGGCCTACCAAGACTACATCGCGCGGGCGCAGGTGTCCGAGGCGGTGAGCTTGCTGGGCTCGGGCAAGACCCCGTTCGCGGAATACTACGCCGACAAGGGCCTCTGGCCGTCGGACACCGCTTCGGTGATGGGCAACACGGCGGGCAAGTACACGGCGAGCATCAGCCTTGCCGGAACGCCGCAGACCGCGGCACCGGGCTCCGTCACGCTGCAGGCGACGATGAAGTCCTCGGGCATCAACAGCAACATCACGGGCCTGAGCGTCGCGCTGAACTCGCTCGACGGCGGCAAGACCTGGACCTGCAACACGTCCAGCGTCGCGAGCGGCGCCACCGCGCTGAACCAGAAGTACGTCCCGGGCAGCTGCCGCAACTAATCGCGGCCGCACCGGCGAAAAAGCCCGCCTCGCGCGGGCTTTTTCATTTTGCGGACATCTTGAGCAGCAGCTGGTGCGTCAGGGCGTCGATGAAGTCCTGGCCGTAGCCCAGCTCCTTCAGCTCGAGCTTGAAGGCCGTGCCGAACTTGGCCTTGCCGTACATTCCGAGGCCGTTTTCCTTCTGGAACGCTACCGCGCGCCCCGAGGTGTCGTCGATCGCGCGCGCGACCTGCGCCGCGGTGCTGCGGTCCGCCTCCGCGGGCGGGCAGCGCTTGGCGAAGTCTCGCGCCAGCGAGATGGCAAAATCCTCGACATCGGGGGACGGTTTTCGGCCGAACATGCGCTTAATGGGTAGTCCGGACGCAATGGTACCAGCGGGGCCGGCATGAAGTGGCTCGGCGGTCTCCTGGGGAAGAAGGCGAAAAGCGCCGAAGCGCCCGGGCGGGAGACGCTCGACGACTGGCTGCGCGCCGGGTATGCGCATGCGGTGCGCGGCGAGCTCGCGCAGTCCGAGGCGCTCTACCGCCGCATCCTGGAGCACGATGCGCGCGATCCGGACGCGCTCTACTTCCTCGGCATCCTGGCGACCCTGGACGGGCGCGAGACCGAGGCGGCGGAGTTCTTTCGCAGCGCCATCGAGGCGCGGCCGGGCGATGCCGCCTTCTGGGTGGCGCTGGGAGGGGTCTGCCACAGCCAGCTGCGCTACGACGAAGCCGCGGAGGCGTTCCGCGAAGGCGTGCGCCTGCAGCCGGAGCATGACGTCATCCGCATGAACTACGCCGCGGCCCTGATCGACCTCGGCCGCGGCGACGAGGCGCGCGAGGAGATGGAGCGCGTGCTGGCTTCGGGCTACGAGTCGGGGCAGCTGCGCTACAACCTCGGCCACGTCTATCGCGACCAGGCGAGGATCGAGGAGGCGGTGGCGTGCATGCGCCGCGCGATGGAGCTCGAGCCCGAAGACCCGAAGTACTTCACCAACCTGCTCTTCACGCTGAACTACAGCGACCGCTGCGACGCGGCGGCGCTCTTCGCCGAGCATGCGCGCTACGGCGCGCGCTTCGCGAAGCCGTACTCGGATCCTCCGCTCGACCGGGCATGGCCGCGCCGGCTGCGCATCGGCTATGTCTCGCCCGATTTCCGCAGGCACGTCGTGGCGTGCTTCGTCGAGCCGATCCTGGCGCACCGCGAGCGCAGCCGCTTCGAGGTGTTCTGCTACTACAACCATCGCGCCGAGGACAGCTTTACCGCGCGCCTGCGCGGGCTTGCCGACCACTGGATCGAGTGCGTGCACCTGTCCGACGCGCAGCTCGCCGAGCGCATCCGGGCCGACCGCATCGATATCCTGGTGGACCTCGCCGGCCACACGGCGGACAACCGCGTGCCCCTGTTCACGATGAAGCCGGCGCCCGTGCAGATGACCTATCTCGGCTATCCGAACACGACCGGGCTGTCGTCGATCGATTGGCGGATCAGCGACGCGCTCGCCGATCCGCCGGGCGAGGCCGAGCGGCTGAGCGCGGAGCGGATCCTGCGGCCCTGGACCACGTACTTCTGCTATCGCCCTCCGGAGAAATGCCCCGAGGTGGGCGCGCTCCCCGCGCTGGAGAACGGCTACGTGACCTTCGGCTGCTTCAACAACCTGCCGAAGCTCTCGCCGTCTTTCGTGCGCGCGGCGGCGAAGGTGCTCGCGGCCGTGCCGCGGTCCAGGCTGCGCCTCAAGAGCCGCCTGCTGCACGTGCCGCACGTGATGCAGCGCTTCCGCGCCGCGTTCGTGAGCGAGGGCATCGAAGCCGGGCGCGTCGACCTGCGCGGCTGGGAGGAGGAGGTGGAAAGCCATCTCGCCGCCTACGGCTCGGTGGACATCGCGCTCGACAGCTTTCCGTACAACGGCGCCACGACCACGTGCGAGGCGCTCTGGATGGGCGTCCCGGTCGTGAGCATCGCCGGGGACCGCCATGCCGGCAGGATGGGCTCCAGCATCCTGAGCGCGGTGGGGCTCGCCGAGCTCGTCGCCCGCGACGTCGACGGCTACGTCGAGCGCTGCGCCGCGCTCGCCGCGGATCCGCAACGCCTCGCGCAGATGCGCGCCGGATTGCGCGAGCGCGTGCGCCGCTCCCCGCTCATGGACGAGGCCGGATTCACGCGCGCGCTCGAGCGCGACTACATCGCCGCCTGGGAAGACAAGATCGCCCCCAAGGCGGCGCAGGTCCTGGACGAGCGCGAAGCGGCGCGCGTGCTGGAGCAGGCGCAGGCGCTGCGTGCCTCGGGCGATCGCATCGCAGCCGAAGCGCGCTGCAAGGAAGTGCTGGCGGCGCGTCCCGCGGACCTCGCCGCGCAGAACCTGCTCTGGGACCTTTCGTACGAGACCGGAAACCACGGCGTGGCGGTGGAGTGGCTGCGCCTCGGGCTCGCGGCCGCCCCGGACGTGGCCCGGCTGCACTACATGATGGGCTACTCGCTGCTCGGGCAGGGCAACCCGGCGGATGCCGCGGCGTCCTTCCGGCGCGCGCTCGAGCTCGAGCCGGGCATGGCGAAGGCCATGAACAACCTCGGCGTCGCGCTCGAGGCGACCGGCGGGATCGGCGAGGCCGCCGAGTGCTACGCGAAGGCGCGCGAGCTCGACCCGGGGCTCGCCGACGCGCAGTACAACTTCGGCAACGCGCTGCGCCAGCTCGGGCAGTTCGACGCCGCGATCGAGCACCTTCGCAGGGCGCTCGAGATGGACCGCAGCCGGCCGGACTGGCACAGCAACCTCGCGGACCTGCTGAACCACCGCATGCAGATCGATGAGGCGGCCGCGGCCTACAGCAAGGCGATCGAGATCGATCCGGAATACGCGCGCGGCTACTCCGGGCGCGCGAATGCCTACGAGATGCTGGGCTTCGCCGAGCGCTACGAGCCCGACCTGCAGAAGGCGATGGCGCTCGCCCCGCGCAACGAGCATCTCGCCAGCCAGTGGCTGTTCGCGCTTCACTTCCGGCACGGCGACGACGGCGAGCGCCTGCTCGCGGCCCACCGCGAGTGGGCGAGTCGCCACGCGGCCCGCATCGCTCGGCAATGCGTGCGCTCCGAGGGCGAGCGCGCGCCGCAGCGACGCCTCAACATCGGCTACGTCTCGGCGGATTTCAAGCGCCATTCGGTCGCGAATTTCCTCGAGCCGCTGCTCGCCGCCCACGACCGCAGCCGCTTCAAGATCTTCGGCTACTGCAACCTCGAGCGCCCCGACGAGGTCACGGACCGCCTGCGCGGCCTGTGCGAGGAGTGGCGCGAGATCGCCGGCGTGCACGACGACCACGTCGCCGAGCGCCTGCGCGCGGACCGCATAGACATTCTCGTCGACCTGTCGGGCCACACGCCGGCCGGGCGCATGCTGCTCTTCGCTCGCAAGCCCGCGCCCATCCAGGTGACCTGGCTCGGCTACCCGGACACGACCGGCCTCGCGGCGATGGACTACCGCCTGACCGACGCGGTCGCCGATCCCGAAGGCGAGACCGACCGCTTCCACGTCGAGCGCCTGGTGCGCCTGCCCTCGGGCTTCCTCTGCTATGCGCCGCCGGCGGAGGCGCCCGAGGTCGGCAAGCTGCCGTGCGAGGCGTCCGGGCAGGTCACGTTCGGCTGCTTCAACCACCTTCCCAAGCTCAGCCCGCCGATCATCGCGACTTGGGCGCGCCTGCTGCAGCGGCTGCCCTCCGCGCGCCTGGTGCTGAAATCGTTCGGCCTTGCGGAGGCGAGCGCGCAGCGCTCGCTGCGCGAGCAGTTCGCCGCGCACGGCATCGGCGCGGAGCGCGTGCTGCTTGCCGCGCCGGAAGTGACGCTCGAGGCGCACCTTGCGCGCTATCACGAGATCGACATCGCGCTCGACGTGTTTCCCTACAACGGCACGACGACGACCTGCGAGGCCCTGTGGATGGGCGTGCCGGTCGTGTCGCGCGCCGGCCGCACGCACGTGACCCGCGTCGGCGCGAGCCTGCTCCACCGCGTCGGCCTGGACGAGCTCGTCGCGCGCTCCGAGGAGGAGTACATCGCCAAGGCGCTCGCCCTCGCCACCGATCTGCCCCGTCTCGCGGGCCTCAGGGCGGGCCTGCGGGAACGGATGAAGGCGTCCAGCCTTCTCGACGCGCGCGCCTTCACCGGGGCGCTCGAGGCCGCGTTCGCCGAAATGTGGGCGCGCTGGCAGAGCGAGCAGTCCGCTCGCGACCAGACGCAGCCGCAGGCCTCGCCGGTGGCGGCCTAGCGCGCCGGCATGAAGCTCTCGGACAAGGACCTGGTACTGAACGTGAGAGGCGGCGTACGCATGCGCCTGCCGCCTACGCTCGGCGAAATCACCTCCTACGTGATGCTCGAGCAGGAGGACTGGTTCGAGGACGAGATCCGCTTCGTGCGCCGCTGCATCCGCCCGGGAATGCAGGTGCTGGACGTCGGCGCGAACTACGGCGCGTACACGCTGCCGCTCGCCGCGGCCGTGGGGCCCGGCGGGCGGGTCTGGGCCTTCGAGCCGACCCCCGATACGGCGGATTTCCTTCAGGCGACGCTCGAATTGAACGGCCTCGGCCATGTGACGCTCGAGCGGGTCGCCGTGTCGAGCGAAAGCAGGGAGATGGCGCTCGCGATGGGGACTTCCTCCGAGGCGAACTTCCTCGGCGCGGCGGGTGAATCGATCACGGTGCCGGGGACGACGCTCGACGAGCGCTCGCGGGCGATGCCGTGGGACGCCATCGACTTCGTGAAGATCGACGTCGAAGGCCACGAGCCGCAGGTCGTGC
Organism: Burkholderiales bacterium; assembly: GCA_035651575.1. Taxonomy (GTDB): domain Bacteria; phylum Pseudomonadota; class Gammaproteobacteria; order Burkholderiales; family SG8-39; genus SCGC-AG-212-J23. The sequence goes on from DASRFM010000031.1 coordinate 55,514, forward strand.
ACGGCGGCGAAGCGTTCTTCCGCCGCGCTTCGCCGCTCGTCATGCTCGAGATCAAGGCGGCCGAGGGCATCGACCTCACTGCGGCGAATCTGCTTGCCGGGTTGGGCTACGGGCTCTACCGGCTGCTTCCCGGACCTCTGTTCCTCGTTCCATTCCAGCCCGGCGAGGCGATGGACGATTTCCTCCTGAACCTGTTCGCCTGCAAGTCCGACCGCGCCGAACGCCTGGCGGCGGCGGGGCATCTGGCTCTTTCGCACGTTGCCCAGCCCGGCAAGCTGAGCGCAGCTGCCTGGGCCGACTACGTCGCCTCCGCGCCCTACGCACAGCCGCACGCGGCGCGCTGGCCCTCGAAGGCGGCGCTGCTCGCTCCCGCATCCGACAAGGTCTATTACGAGGGTCTCGCCGCATACGCCCGTTCGATCAGCGCGAGCGTGCCACTTGCGGTGCGGCATGCAGCGCTCGAGCTTGCGCTCGCGCGCCTCAGGCGGGCCGCGGACTCGACGGACCGCGATCGAATCGGGCGCCTGCTGTCGCTCGCGCGCGTGGCACGCGAAGCGGGCCGTCGCCTGGAAGCGGCCGATGCGCTTGCGCGGGCGCTCCAGCTGCTGAACGACGGTGATGAAGGCGTCTTTGACGAGCCGTTCATCGCCCCCGGCGCGCGCTACGAGGCCGCAGCGGGCGGCGCTGCGCGTGGGGACTGGCTGCTGTGCGCAATCGTCGAGGAGTTCGAGAGGCTGCGCACGATATCGTCGCTCTTCACGCCGGAAATGAGCATGGGGCTCGCCGGGCGCGTCCGCGAGCTGCCGCAGTGCTCGCCCGAGATGGAGCGGCGCTGGCAGCTTTGCCACCTGTACCTTGAGCGCCAGGCGGCGCCGCAGGCCGCCGCGCGCCTCTGCGAGCGATCGGAGGAGAACCTCAATCCGGCCTTCTGGTGCCGCGGCAGCGCGCGCCCGGAGGAGCTCACCGACCGCGCCGCCGAGCTGCAGCGGCGCGGCGAGCACGCCGAGGCAGAGCGCCTGTATCGCGAGGCGATCGCCGCCGCGCCCTCGCTCGGGCAAGCCTGGTTCAACCTCGGTACGCTGCTCCTCAACCATCTGCGCAACGACGAGGCGCTCGAGGTGCTGCGGCGCGCGGCGAGCCTGGAGAAGCGCGCGCCCTGGCTCACTGCGCTGGGATCGGCGTGCGAGCGCAGCGGCCGTACCGACGAAGCGCAGGCCGTATTCCGGGAGGCGATCGCGCTGGATCCGGCGCATGCGCCTGCCCACGAGGCGCTCGGCATTGCGCTGGTAAACGCCGGCGAGGCGGCCGCCGCCCTGGCGCACTTCAGGCGCGCGCTCGAGATCGACCCGCAGGCACAGTCCGCGTGGAGCAATCTGCTCCTCGCGCTTCAATACGTGCAAGGCAACGATGCCGGGGCGATGCTTGCCGAGCACCGGGCCTGGGCGCAGCAAGCGGAAGCTCGCGTGGAGAAGCGCTCTCCCGCGGTGCCGCGCCGCGCGCGCGAGCGCATCCACGTGGCCTATCTTTCCCCCGACCTCAGGCGCCACGCCGTCGCGCAGTTCCTGCTGCCGGTCCTGGCGGCGCACGATCGGGAGCGCTTCCACGTCTCGTGCTATTCGGACGCGGAAGCCGAGGACGACATGACCGTTCGCCTGCGCGAGCGCGCCGATGCCTGGTGCGCGAGCTCGGCGCTCGGCAACGCCGCTCTCGCGACCCGCATCGCGCAGGACGGCGTGGACATCCTCGTGGATCTTGCCGGCCACAGCGGCGGCGGGCACCGCATGCCGCTCTTCGCGGCCCGTGCCGCGCCCGTCCAGGTCACCTGGCTCGGCTATCCGGGCACCACCGGTCTCGCGAGCATGGACTATCGCCTGACCGATGCGGTTGCGGACCCGGAGGGCGAAACCGAGCGCTTTCACAGCGAGCGCCTGGTGCGTCTTTCCCCGGGGTTCCTCTGCTACGGCGCGCCGCTGGACGCGCCGGCGGTCACGCCCGGCCGCGCGGGCGACGCGGTGACCTTCGGCTGCTTCAACACGCTGCCGAAGATCGGCGCCGAAACGGTCGCGGCCTGGGCGCGCCTGCTGCGCGAGCTGCCGCGCGCGCGCCTCGCGCTGAAGTGCCTCGCCTTCCTTTCCGAGCAGACGCGGGCGCGCACGCTCCAGAAGCTCGCCGCCGCGGGCATCGAGCCCGCGCGCCTTCGCGCGCTTGCGCCGCTCGCCCGCTTCGATGCGCACCTTGCCGCGTATGCAGATATCGACATCGCGCTCGACGTGTTCCCCTACAACGGCACGACGACGACCTGCGAGGCGCTGTGGATGGGCGTGCCGGTGGTCTCCCGCTGCGGGAGAACCCATGTCACGCGCGTGGGCGCGAGCATCCTGCGTCACGCCGGGTTGCCCGAGCTTGTCGCGACGGGCTGGGACGACTACATCGAAAAGGCGCGTGCGCTGGCGCTGGACCCGGAGCGGCGCGCCGAGCTGCGCGCCGGGCTGCGCCAGCGGCTGCGGGGCTCGCCGCTTCTTGACGCGCAGGCCTTCGCCCGGTCGCTCGAGAGCGCCTACGCCGGGATGCTGGCAAAAGGGGCCGCCTAGCCATGCGCCTGCACATCGGCGGCGGGATGGAGCTCGAGCCGACCGAAGGCTGGAAGGTGTTCGACGTCCAGCCCGGGCCGGCGGTCGACTTCGTCGGCGACTGCGCCGACCTCGGCCGCTTCGCGAGCGACTCGGTGGACGAGATCTACGCCTCCCACGTGCTGGAGCACCTGGGCTACCTGGAGGAGCTTCCGCGCACGCTGCAGGAATTCCACCGCGTTCTCAGGAAGGGCGGCACCGCCAAGATCAGCGTGCCGGACTTCGAGGTGCTTGCCCGCATGTTCCTCGAGACAAGCGACGTCGACGAGCGCTATCACATCCTGCGGATGATCTTCGGCGGCCAGGTCGATCCCTTCGACTACCATTACTTTGGCCTGACGATCGACGTGCTGTGCCAGTTTCTCGGCAACGCCGGGTTCACCCGCGTCGAGAAGGTGGAGGAATTCGGGCTGTTCAAAGACTCAAGCGCCATCCGCTACCAGGGCCGCCTCATCAGCCTGAACGTGATCGCGTTCAAATGAGCCGCGTCTTCTACCGCGCGGAACGGGCGCCCGAGCTCGGCCTCGCCGCGGTGACCGTGCTCTTCGCGGCCGCCTGCGTGGCTTTCGTGTGGCAGCCGGTCCTCGCCTCGTTCGCCGACGACAGCGTGAGCTACCTCGTCATGGCGAAGGTGTTCTCGCCCTGGGCGAGCGCGTCCGAGCCGGTGCGCGAAGCGTTCGTCCGCGAGGCGTTCTACCCGCCGCTCTTTCCGCTGCTGCTCGCGCTCGCGGGCGGCGCAGAGCGCCTGGCGTGGGCGCACGCGCTCACCGCGCTCATGCTCGCGGCGAGCCTGCCGGTGCTCTACCTGCTCGCAGTCCGCTGGCTCGGCGGGCGCTGGAGCGCGCTCGGCGTGGTCCTCGCCGCGGCGCTCGCGCCCTCGCTCTGGATCCACGTGAAGGGCATCCTGAGCGAGCCGCTGTTCCTCTTTTTTCTCTTGTTGAGCCTCCTCGCCGCCGGGGAACGCCGCGCTCGCCTGCTGGCGCTTGCGCTGAGCGGCCTCGTACTCACCCGGACGGTCGGGGTGGTGGTCGCGCTCGCTTTTGCCTCCCATGCGCTGACGCGGCGCGGGCTCTCCTGGCGGCAGCGTGCCGCGGCCGCATGGCCGGCGGCCGCCGCGCTTGCCGCCTCCGCGTGCTGGGCGTTCCTGCGCCCGGCCGCCACGCCGGAGCACTATCTCGGCATCATTGCCGAGCGCGGGCACGCGCTCGTCGCCGGCGGCCACGTCCTCGCGGCGCTCCAGGCGAGCCTCGAGCGCCAGGCGGCCGCGATCGGCCAGGCGTGGGTGGGCGCACTGATGATCTTCTGGGTCGTGGGGCGCGCCGTTCCGGTCGTGCTCGCCTCGATCGTGGGGATCCTGGCCCTCGCGGGGCTCGGGCTGCGCTTGCGCGAGGGCAAGCCGGACGCATGGATGGCGGCGGCCTACGTCGGCACGTTCCTGCTGTGGCCCTTCGACGACCAGATGACGCGCTTCCTCTTTCCGGCGGTTCCCGCGCTGCTGCTCTACGCGTTCTTCACGGCGTCGCGCCTGCCGCGTCCGCGCGCCGCGCTCGCGCTGCTCTTCCTCCTGGTCGCGAGCCTGTGCGTGCCCGCGCTCGCATTCATGCGCCAGCGGAGCGAGGCCGGCGCGCCCTACGCCTGGATGACCGACTGGTACCGCACGCCCGACCTCGACAATGCCCGGCGCCGCTCCCGCACGCACCTCGAGCTCCTCGCCGACATGGAGGAGATCCGGGAGGTCTGCGCCCCGTCGGACCGGGTGATGTGGGTCGCGCCCTCGTACATTGCGCTGCTCGCCGATCGCCGCGGCGTCCCCGCGCCCGACGCGGACCTTCCGCTCGCGCGCTATCGCGAGGCGGTGCTCGCGGCGCAGCCGCAATACGTCCTGCTCACCGCCTACCATCCGCGCGACACGATCCACGACACCGCCTGGCAGACGGGCGTCGCGGCGCTGAACGGGCAGGGCGAGATCGTGCGCGCGCGCGCCGGCGACGGCGGCGTGGTGAGCTCGCTTCTCATCCGCCTGGGGTCGCGATGAAAGTGGTCGTCATCGGCGCGGGTCCCGCGGGGCTCACGGCGGCCTACGAGCTGACCGAGGCGGGCGTGCGCGACGTCACCGTGCTCGAGGCGACCGATGCCATCGGCGGGCTCGCGCAGTCGGTGAACTACAAGGGCAACCGCATCGACATCGGCGGCCACCGCTTCTTCTCCAAGTCGGACTGGGTGATGGACTGGTGGCTGAAGATGCTGCCCCTCGCCGCCGGCGCGGAGGAGGCGGGGGCGCGCCTCGCGTACCAGGGCAAGTCGCGCGTGCTCGACCGCGCCCCGCGCGCGAGCGAGGCGGACGCGAACGTGATGCTCGTGCGCAACCGCCTGTCGCGGATCTACTTCGACGGCAAGTTCTTCGACTATCCGCTGAAGGCGGACGTCGCGACGGCGCTGAAGCTCGGCCCCGTGCGCTGCGTGCTCTTCGCGGCGAGCTACCTCCGCTCGAGGCTCTTTCCGCGCCGGCCGGAAAAGAGCCTCGAGGACTTCTTCATCAATCGCTTCGGCCGGCGCCTGTATCTGCAGTTCTTCAAGGACTACACGGAGAAGGTCTGGGGCACGCCGTGCGAGCGCATCAGCGCGGAATGGGGTGCGCAGCGCGTGAAGAGCCTCTCCATCGGCAAGGCGCTGCGCCACGCGCTGCTCAAGCCTTTCCGCCGCGCCGGGCAGGGCCTCGGCGCCGCCGAGCAGACTTCGCTCATCGAGCGCTTCCTCTACCCGAAGTACGGGCCCGGCCTCATGTGGGAAGTCGCCGCCGAGCGGCTGCGGCAGCGCGGGGTGCGCATCGTGCCGCGCGCCCGCGTCACGCGGCTCGAGCATGCCGCGGGACGCGTGAATGCCGTCCACGCCGGCGGCATCCGCTACGAGGCCGACAGCTTCGTCTCCACCATGCCGGTGCGCGACCTGGTGCTCGGGCTCTCGCCGCAAGCGCCGTCCGCCGCGCGCGAGATCGCGGCCGGCCTCGAGTACCGCGATTTCCTCATCGTCGGGCTCCTCTACCGGCGGCTGCGTCCCAGTGCCGCCGGCCGCGGCCCGCTCAACCTGGTGCCGGACAACTGGATCTACGTGCAGGAGCCGGGCGTCAAGGTCGGGCGGCTGCAGGTCTTCAACAACTGGAGCCCCTGGCTGGTGAGCGACCCGGCGACCGTGTGGGTGGGCATGGAGTATTTCTGCAGCGAGGGCGACGAGCTCTGGCGCATGCCGGACGCGGCGCTCGAGCGCCTCGGGCACGAGGAGCTCGCCCGCCTGCGCCTCGCCGACGCCGCGGACGCGCTGGACGCGGTGGTGATCCGCATGCCGAAGGCCTATCCCGGCTACTTCGGCAGCTACGCGCGCTTCGGCGAGCTGCGCCGCTATCTCGACGGCTTCGGCAACCTGTTCCTCGTCGGCCGCAACGGCATGCACCGGTACAACAACCAGGACCACTCGATGCTTTCGGCTAAGATGGCCGTGGAGGCCATTCTCGCCGGCAGCACCGACAAGGCGCGCGTCTGGGGCGTGAACATCGACGACGAATACCACGAGGAGGCGTCGGGCGCGCAATGATCGAGGGCGTCTTCATCAATCTCGATTCGGCCCTCGAGCGGCGCGCCGCGATGGAGGCCGAGCTCGCCCGCCACCGGCCGCCGTACCCGGTGCGCCGCTTCCGCGGCATCGAGGGCGCGGCGCAGGCCGGGCGCCCGGCGCTGCTGCGCGCGGGGGAATACGGCTGCTGGCTGAGCCATCTCGCCGCCCTCGGGGAAGCGGGCGGCGGCGAAGCGCACCTGCACGTCATGGAAGACGACGCGCGTCTGAGCGCCGCGCTCGGGCTCGTGCCCGAGCTGGTCCGCGTGCTCGAGGCCGATTCCGGCGGCGACTGGGACCTGCTCTACCTCGACGCGACGCTGGTCGAGATCGCCGACATGCAGGAGATGTTCGAATGGACGCAGGCGGCGCGCAAGCGCGGTGCCGTCGAGGTGTGCCCGATCCCCGCCGGCTTCACCGTCTACGGCACGCACTCCTACATCGTCAACGCGCGGCGCAAGCAGGCCGTCCGCACATTCCTCTCCGGGCTGCTCGCCTCCGGCAAGCCGATCGACAACGCGCTCGCGTACGGCATCCAGCACAAGCGGCTGCGCGCCTACGTGACGGCACCTTTCGTGACGACCGGAGCGGAGCTCGGCCTGGACAGCGACATTGGCTACGAGAGCAAGGAGCGCTTCATCGCCTGGCTGCTCTTCCGGCGCCTGTGCTTCGTGGAGCTCGCCGACGCCGACCTTGCAGAGCTCGCCGCGCGCAGCGCGCGCCTCTCCGGCGTCGTGGCACCACCCGAGGCGCTTTTCGGCGCGCTGTGCGCCTACCGCGTGGCGCGCTGGCCGCACACGCGCTTCCCGCCGGGCATCGACTCAGCCCCCGAATCCGCTCACGAATCCGCCTCATGAGCGCGCCGATCGTTTCCGCGGTGATCCCATGCCTCGACGAGGAGCGCTCGATCGGGCTATGCGTGAAGAAAGCCATCGAAGCGTTCAGGCGGCTCGGCCTGCCCGGCGAGGTGGTGGTCGCGGACAACGGCTCGACCGACCGCTCGGCGGAGCTCGCGCGCGAGGCGGGCGCGCGCGTCGTGCACCAGCCGGTCAGGGGCTACGGCGCGGCGCTGCAGAAGGGCATCGAAGAGGCGCACGGCCGGCTCATCGTCATGGGCGACGCCGACGACTCCTACGACTGGTCGGACATCGGCGGCTTCGTGCGCAAGGTCGAGGAGGGCTTCGACCTCGTCGTGGGCAACCGCTTTGCCGGCGGCATCGCCGCTGGCGCCATGCCGCCGCTGCACCGCTACGTCGGCAACCCGGTGCTCTCCTGGGTGACGCGCCTTGCCTTCGGCGTCAAGATCGGCGACGTGCATTGCGGGATGCGCGCCTTCACGAAGAGCGCGTTCGAGCGCATGCGCACCTCGGCGCCGGGGATGGAGTTCGCCACCGAGATGGTGGCGAACGCGGCGCACCACGGCCTGCGCATCGCCGAGGTGCCGACCCGGCTCTATCCCGACAAGCGCGACCGCGCGCCGCACCTCAGGACCTTCCGCGACGGCTGGCGCCACCTGCGCTTCATCCTCACGTATGCCCCCGACTACCTGTACCTGGGGCCGGGCGCGCTGCTCCTGGCGCTCGGCGCCGCGCTCCAGGCGATGCTGGTCGCGGGCCCGGCGGACCTCGGCGGCATGCATTTCGGCATCCACTACCTCGCGCTCGGCGCGATGCTCTCGCTCGTGGGCTTCAACGTGATCAACCTCGGCGTGCTCGCCAAGGCCTTCATGCTGCAGCGCTATCCGCAGCTGCAAAGCCGCACGCTGCGGCTCCTCACGCGGCGCTTCAGCCTCGAGGGCGGGCTGCTCGTCGGCGCGCTGCTCATCGTGCTCGGCATGGCGGTGGACGCGGTGATCCTCGGCATCCGCATCGCGCACCCCGGCCAGGCGATGGAGGGAACCGTGCACCTCGCGTTCGTCGCGACGACCGCGATCGTGCTCGGCATCAACCTGATCTTCAGCTCGTTCCTGCTGGCGATGGTCGCCGCCTCGCGCCCGCCGCAGGGCTAGCGGCGCAGCCCCCACACCGAGCCGCGCGCGTCCGACCCGAGCAGCTCGTATTGCGGGAAACGCTGCGCCATCATGGCGCGATCGGCGGCGGGCTCGCGCACGCGAAAGGTGATCGGCCCGCGCAGGAAGGGATCGTTCTGAATAAGGTCCCATGCATAGTAGCCGCGCGAGATGTCGACGAAAGTGACACGCGCGTCGCCCGCCGCGACGGCCGGGCGCTGCGCGAGATGGCGGGCGATGTACTGCTCGACCTGCACGGCGCGAAACCCGGTCAGGACGACGAGACTGAGGAGAGCGCATGCGCCCAGATAGCTCGCGAGCGCAGGCGCGCGCCGGATCGCGCACACCGCGAAGAGCGGCACCGCCAGCCACGCCGAGTGAAAGTAGCGGAAGCCCCAGCCATGGCCCTGGTCGAACTGCACCAGGAAGTAGCCGAAGTAGGTGAGGGCGGCGGAGCCTGCCAGCGCAAGCCAGGGCCCGCGCAGCGGACGCTCGCGCCAGGCGCCCAACGCCGCCGCGGCGACGAGCGCGGGCACGGCCCACAGCCAGAGCTTGAAGAGGTCCAGCAGGTGGGATGAGAAGCCCGTGGACGAGCTCCATGCGAACACGCGGCCGAGCAGGCGGGAAAGGAGGTTGCCGGCGGGAACGGTCGCGCCGATGCTGTGCGCGCCCGCGCCGCGGCCGAAGTTCTCGGCGAAGAGCGCCCAGCTCCATCCCAGGGGTATGCTCGGCAGGTAGCCCGCCGCGAGCGCGCCGAGCACGCGCCACCGGTCGGGGCGCGTCGCGAGCCATGCGATCCAGGGCAGCGCGAAGAGCAGGTGCGGCGCGGGGTTGTGCAGCAGCAGCGCGGCCGATCCGACGAGCCCGGCGCCGAGCGCGCGGCGCGGCGTCGGCTCCACCAGCAGCAGCGCATACAGGGCGCTCGCGAGGAGGTGCGCCGGCATCGAGTAGTAGGAGATCGCGTTGATCGTCACCGCGGGAGACGCGAGCGTGAAGAGAACCGCATAGCCGGCGCTTTGCGCGTCCCGAAAGAGCCGCAACGCGAGTTGGTGGACCACGAGCAGCGTGCCGGCACCGAGCAGCGGATTGAGCAGCCACGGCGTGCCAAGGGCGGTGAACGGCGTGAGGAGCGTCGAGAAGCCGGGCCAGTAGATCGCGATCACCTGGCCCGTCTCGTACGAGGGCTTGACGAAGCGCCCCTGGAAGAATTGCGGGATCAGCCAGTCGATGAGCGCGGGCGGGTACTGCCCGGTGAGCCTGCCGGCGGCGAAGACCCGGCTCTGGAAGAGCACCGCGTACTCGTCGAGCGAAAGCGGATGGTGGTGATAGACGAGCCCCGTGCCGGCCGCGAGCGCGGCGCCGCTCAGCCCGGCGACGAGGAGGACGTGCCGGCCGCACCAGCCGGCGGCCGCGGCTCCCATGCGGCGCAGCGGCGCGAGCAGCGCGAGCGCGAGCGCCGCAATGAACGGCGCCACGGCGTAGAAATCCTGGAAGAAGATGAGGTGCCGGTAGACCGGGATCTGGAACGGATCTCCGACTCCGGCTCGCAGCGCGGCGAGCGTCGCCCAGATCAGCGCCGAGACCGCGAGGCTGGCGGCCGCCAGCGCGATGGCGTCCTTCGAGTCTGGGCTATGGGACAATGGCCGGATTCTCGTACAAGCGTTGCCGAGTGACAAATCCGCTCAACGACAAATCGATCCTCGTCACCGGCGGCACCGGATCCTTCGGCCGGCGCTTCGTGCGCACGGTGCTCGAGCGCTGCCGGCCGCGGCGCCTCATCGTCTTCTCGCGCGACGAGCTCAAGCAGTCCGAGATGCAGCAGCAGTTCGGCGCGCCCTGCATGCGCTATTTCATCGGCGACGTGCGCGACCGCGAGCGCGTCGCGCAGGCGCTGCGCGGCGTCGACGTGGTGGTGCACGCCGCGGCGCTGAAGCAGGTGCCGGCGGCCGAGTACAACCCGACCGAGTGCGTCAAGACGAACGTGCACGGCGCCGAGAACGTCATCGCCGGCGCGATCGCCAACGAAGTGGGGCAGGTCGTCGCGCTCTCCACGGACAAGGCGGCCAACCCGGTGAACCTCTACGGCGCCACCAAGCTCGTGTCGGACAAGCTGTTCGTCGCCGCCAACAACATCGCGGGCGGGCATCGCACCCGGTTCTCGGTGGTGCGCTACGGCAACGTGGCCGGCTCGCGCGGCTCCGTGGTGGCGCTGTTCCGCGAGCTGGCCGCGGCCGGCGCCTCCGAGCTGCCGATCACCGACGAGGCGATGACGCGCTTCTGGATCAGCCTTCAGCAGGGGGTCGACTTCGTCCTGAAGAGCCTCGAGCGCATGCGCGGCGGCGAAGTCTTCGTGCCGAAGATCCCGTCGGCGCGCATCGTGGAGGTCGCGCAGGCCATCGCGCCCGGCCTCGCGCGCAGGCACGTCGGCATCCGGCCCGGGGAAAAGCTGCACGAGGTCATGTGCCCGGGCGACGAATCGCACCTCGTGCTCGAGTTTCCCGACCACTACGTCATCCGGCCCGCCATCCGCTTCAGCGCGCCGGTGGACTATTCGCCGAACGCGCTCGGCGAGCGCGGCGCGCCGGTCGCCGCAGGCTTCCAGTACGACTCGGCGAGCAACCCGCGCTTCCTGTCGGCGAAGGAGCTGAAGGCCCTGCTCGAGGAATGAGCCGCATCCCCTATGCCCGCCAGAGCGTCTCGCAGGCGGACATCGACGCCGTGAGCGAGGTGCTGCGCTCCGACTGGCTCACGCAGGGTCCGGCCATCGAGCGCTTCGAGGCCGCGGTCGCGGCCTATTGCGGCGGCGGCGTGCACGCGGTCGCGGTGCACAGCGGCACCGCCGCGCTGCATCTGGGCTGCATGGCGCTCGGCCTCGGGCCGGGAGGGCTGCTCTGGACCGCGGCCAACTCGTTCGTCGCCTCCGCCAACTGCGCGCGCTACTGCGGCGCGGACGTGGACTTCGTGGACGTCGATGCGCGCACCGGGAACCTCGCCCTCGACGCGCTGTCGGCAAAGCTCGAGCGCGCCGCGCGCGACGGCCGCCTGCCGGCGGTCGTGGTTCCGGTTCATTTCGGCGGGCGCGCCTGCGACATGCCGGCGCTCGCCGCGCTCGCCGCGCGCTACGGCTTCAAGCTGCTGGAGGACGCATCGCATGCGATCGGCGCGGAATATGCCGACGGACGCGTCGGCAACTGCGCGTACGGCGACATGGCGGTCCTCAGCTTCCATCCGGTGAAGATCGTCACCAGCGCGGAGGGCGGGATGCTGCTCACGCGCGACGCCGCCGCCGCGGCGCGCCTGCGCCAGCTGCGCAGCCACGGCATCACGCGGGACGCCTCCCGCATGCACGGCGAACCGCACGGCCCCTGGTACTACGAGCAGCTCGAGCTCGGCTACAACTACCGCATGACGGATCTCCAGGCCGCGCTGGGCGCAAGCCAGCTCGGCCGGATCGGCGAGTTCCTGCAGCGGCGCCGGGCGCTCGCCGCGCGCTATGCGGGCGTGCTGCGCGGGCTGCCGCTCGAGCTGCCGCCGCCCGACGAGCGCTCGGCATGGCATCTCTACGTCGTGCAGGTGGACGCAGGCGTGCGGCGCAGGACGGTGGAGCGTATGCGCGCCGCCGGGATCGAGGTGAACGTGCACTACATCCCCATCCACCTGCATCCGTATTACCGCGCGCTCGGCTTTCGCGAAGGCGATTTCCCCGCGGCCGAGCGCTTCTACGCGCGGGCGATCTCCCTGCCGCTCTTCCCTGCGCTGAGCGAAGCGGAGCAGGACCGCGTGGGCTCGGCGCTGCGCGACGCGCTTCGGCCGTGAACGCCGTGGCGATCATCCAGGCGCGCATGGGCTCGACGCGCCTGCCCGGCAAGGTGCTGCGCACGCTCGGAACGAAAAGCGTGCTCGCGCATGTGGTCGAGCGCGTGAAGCGCTGCAGCGTGATCGACGCCGTCGTGGTCGCCACCACGAGCCGCGAAGCGGACGACGCCGTGGAGGAGGAGGCGCGCGCGCACGGGGCGGCGGTCTTTCGCGGCAGCGAAGAAGACGTCCTCGATCGATATCATGGCGCGGCGCGCCGGTTCGGCGCGGACACGATCGTGCGCATCACGTCGGACTGCCCGCTGCTCGACGCCTCGCTGACCGACGCCATCGTGCGCCGCTTCCTCGCCGCGCGAGACGGCCTCGACTATCTCAGCAATACGCTCGTGCGCACTTATCCGCGCGGCCTCGACACCGAGGTCTTCAGCTTCGCGGCTCTGGACGCTGCGCAGCGTGAAGCGCGCGAGCCGCACCAGCGCGAGCACGTCACGCCGTACATCTGGGAGCATCCCGAGCGCTTCCGCGTCGCCCAGCACACCGGGACGCCCGACCGCTCGGCACTGCGCTGGACCCTCGACACCGAGGAGGACTGGCGCTTCCTCGCGGCGGTATTCGCCGCTGCCGGCGGCGCCCCGGGCGACACGCAGGCGCTCGTGGAGCTCCTCGAGCGCCGGCCGGAGCTCGCCGCGATCAACGCGCACGTCGAGCAGAAGAGGTCTGGGCCTGGGCCACGCAGCGTTCCGCGTTGACGCCTCCGCCGCGCTCGGCACCGGGCATTTCGTCCGTTGCCTCGCGCTTGCCCGCGCGCTGCAGGAGAAGGGCTGGCGGGCGAGCTTCCTCTGCCGCGGGCTGCCGCCGGCGCTGCGGCGGCAGGCGCTCGAGCGAGGGGTGCACCTGCTGCAGCTGGCGGACGCCACGGCCGGATGGCAGGGCGATGCGGCGCAATGCAGGGCGGCGCTCGGCGCGGCGATGCCGGAATGGCTGGTCGCCGACCACTACGCGCTCGATGCGCGCTGGGAGCGCGCGATGCGCGCGCCGGGCATGCGAATCGCGGTGGTGGACGACCTTGCCGATCGCGCGCACGACTGCGATCTGCTGGTCGATGCCTCCGGCGGGGGAGAGCGGTACCGAGGCCTGGTCCCGGAATCGGCCCGGGCGCTTTGCGGGCCGCAGTTCGCGCTGCTGCGGCCGGAATTCGCGGCCGCACGCGCGCACGCCGCGCCGCGCACGCGCGTGGCGCGGATCCTCGTCGCCTTTGGCGGCGCCGACGCGGGCGGCGACACGGAGAAGGCGCTTCGCGCGCTGCGCGGTGCCGCGGGACTCCATGTCGAAGTCGTGGCCGGCGCGCTCAATCCGCGCCGCGCCGGGATCGCGGCGCTCTGCGCCGAGCTGCCCTCGGCGCAGTTCGTCGGCGAGACCGACGACATGGCTCGCCTCATGGCGCAGGCCGACCTCGCCATCGGCGCCGCCGGCGGCACGACGTGGGAGCGATGTTGCCTATACTTGCCTGCCGTGATTCTTCTCGCCGCCGCCAATCAGGTCACCCTCGCGCAAGCCGCAGCCCGGCAGGGTGCGGCGCTCGACCTCGGCTGGCCCGCTGCCGGCACGGAGGAGCGCCTCGCACACGCGGTCGAGGCGTTGCGCCGCGAGCCGGCGCGGCTCGCGGAGATGTCGCGCCGCGCCGGCGCGCTCGTCGACGGCCTCGGCGCGCGCCGCGTGGCCGAGGCCATGGAGGCCGCGTGCGCATAGCCGTCCTGTGCTCCGATGCCCGCCACCCGGTGTTCGGCTGGCTCGAGCGCTGGCGCGCCCGGCGGGCCGGCACGGACGACGTGGCGCTCGCCACGCAGAGCGCGGCGCTGGAAGGCGGCGATTTGCTGCTTCTCGTGTCGTGCCATGAGATCCTTGCGCCCGAGCTGCGCGCGAAATACCGCAAGGTCCTGGTGCTTCACGCGAGCGACGTGCCGGAGGGACGCGGCTGGTCGCCGTACATCTGGCAGGTGCTGGAAGGGCGCAACCGCATCGTCGTCTCGCTTCTCGAAGCGCGCGATGCGGTCGACTCCGGCGCGGTCTGGGCGCAGCGCGCGATCGCGCTGGAAGGCCACGAGCTCCTGCCCGAGATCGAGCAGAAGCTCTTCGCCGCGGAGCTCGACCTGATGGACTTCGCCGTGGCGCATCTCGACTCGGCGGCACCGCGGGAGCAGGATGCGGCGCGCACGCCCACCGTGTACCGGCGCAGGACGCCGGAGGACAGCCGGCTCGATCCGACGCGCTCGATCGCGGAGCAGTTCGACCTGCTGCGGGTATGCGATGCGGAGCGCTATCCGGCGTTCTTCGAGCTGCGCGGCTGCCGCTATATCGTCACGGTACGCAAGGCCGAGCCGCCGGGCGCATGAGCGCCGCGCCGCGCATCGTCGTCGCGGGACGGTCGATCGGACCGGGAGAGCCGCCCTTCGTCATCGCCGAGATGTCGGGAAACCACAACCAGTCGCTCGACCGGGCCCTGCAGATCGTCGAGGCCGCCGCGCGCGCGGGCGCGCACGCGCTGAAGCTCCAGACCTACACCGCCGACACGATGACGCTCGATGTGCGGAGCGACGGCTTCGTCGTGCAGGACCCGTCCAGCCCTTGGCATGGCGAGGCGCTCTACGCGCTCTACCAGAAGGCGCACACGCCGTGGGAATGGCACGAGCCGATCTTCCGGCGCTGCCGGGAGCTCGGCCTGCTCGCCTTCAGCACGCCGTTCGATGCCACGGCGGTGGATTTCCTGGAAAGCCTCGACGCGCCCTGCTTCAAGATTGCTTCCTTCGAGAATGTGGACCTGGCGCTCATCCGCAAGGCGGCGGCCACCGGCAAGCCGCTCATCGTCTCGAGCGGGCTCGCGAGCGAAGCGGAGCTTGGCGAGGCGGTGGCTGCGGCGCGCAGCGCCGGGTGCCGCGAGCTGCTGCTGCTGAAGTGCACGAGCAGCTACCCCGCTTCGCCGGCGGAGAGCCACCTCGCGACGATTCCGGACATGGCACGCCGCTTCGGTTGCCTCGTCGGCGTCTCCGACCACACCCCGGGCATCGGCGCGGCCGTCGCGGCCGTGGCCCTCGGCGCGGTGGCGATCGAGAAGCACCTGACCCTCGCGCGCGGCGATGGAGGCGTCGACGCGGCGTTCTCGCTGGAGCCCGAGGAGCTCCAGCGGCTCGTCGCGGAGAGCCGGCGCGCCTGGGAGGCGCGGGGAAGCGTGCACTACGGCCCTTCCGAGGGCGAGAAATCCTCGCTCGTCTTCCGCCGCTCGCTCTACGTGGTGCGCGACATGAAGGCCGGCGAGCGTTTCACGGGCGAGAACGTGCGCGCCGTGCGGCCGGGCTACGGCCTCGCGCCGAAGCATCTCGACGAGGTGCTGGGGAAACCCATTCGCCGCGCCGCCGAGCGCGGCACGCCGCTCACCTGGGACCTGGTGGGCGAAAGGCCCTAGCCGCCGGCGATCGAGCGGTACAGCGCGCCATAGCTCTGCGCCTGCCGGTCCAGGGTGAACTGCGCTTCCACCATCGCGCGCGCCCGGTGGCCCATCTCCTCGCGCTCGCCGGGATGCTCGTCCATCCAGCCGATCGATTCGGCGAGCGCGGCCGGGTCGCCGGCGCGCGCCAGCAGGCCCGTGCGCCCGGGAATGACCATGTCGGGGATACCGCCGGTGTCGAAGCCGACCACGGGTCGCGCGCAGGCCATCGCCTCGAGCGCGGTCTGGCCGAAGGCCTCGGCGAGAGACGGAATGACGAAGACATCGGCGGCGCCGTATGCCGTCGCGAGCGCGTCTGCCGAGGAAAGCGCGCCCAGCGAGCGCACCGGCGGCAGCTCCGCGGGAAGCTTCGGCATCGCGTCGCCGAACGCGAGGGCGAGGAGGCGCGGCCGCGAGCGCAGGCGGCCCAGCGCCGCAAGCATCTCGGGCATGCCTTTGCGGCGGTTGGCGTGGGTCTGGGCGCCGAAGCACACGATGAAGGCGTCTTGCGCGAGGCCGAGCGCGCGGCGGCATTCCGTGCGCGGCTTTGGCGAGAACGCGGCGACGTCGACGCCGTAGTGGATCGTCCGGAAGCTGCGCGCCTCCGCGAGCACGGCGCTGCGGCGCGCCTCGCCTTCCAGCCAGCGGCTGTCGGCCACGACGTGCAGGTTGCGCCCGCGCAGCGCATCGCGCTTCAGCAGGAAGTTCTGCCTGGAGGGATCGCTCTCGGCGCGCAGGAACCCGAGCTGCGGGCAGGAGCCGCAGGCACGCGTGAAGCGCTCGCAGCCGAAGCTGTAGTGGCAGCCGCCGGTGAACGCATGCATGTCGTGCAGCGTCCAGACGACCGGAAACGGCGCGGGCACGCCGGAAAAGAAGGACCGGTAGGCGAGGAAGCCGGCCGTCCAGTGCAGGTGCAGGACGTCGGGTGCGAATCCCGGCGCGCGCGCGGAGAGCGGCAGGGCATGGCGGCTGTCGCTGAAGATCTCGTAGTCCACCCGCCGGCCCCAGAGCCACGGCGCCATGCTGCGGATCTGGAAATGCTGCCACCCTGCGCGCAGCGCAGCCGCCAATCCGGTGGCGTACGGTACGTAGGTCGGGTCCGGCGCTGCGCCGAAGGGATACAGGAAGCGGCTCTCCACGCCTTGCCCGGCGAGCGAATCGTGCAGGCGGCGGGCGGCGATCGCCGCGCCGCCCGACAGCCCCGCGTTCACGTGCAGGACCTTCACTCCACCGCTCTCGGATCGATTCCGAGCTCGCGCGCGGCGCGCGCGATGGACGCTTCGCCGCGTCCCAGCAGCCGGCCGATGGCGCCTGCGGCGATTGCCGCGCCGCGCGGGCGCAGGCGAACGGACTTGAACTCGCCCTCGAACACCCCGCTCGCGCGGAAGTACCTGAACGGGGTGCCGAAGGTCTTGCGGTGGTAGCCGTAGATGAGCGCGCCTTCGAGCGGCGCCGCCGGCAGCTCAGCGTGCACCAGCCTGACGAGCTCGTCGTGCGAGCCGGCGTTGTAAGTGGAGCCGAGCCGGTGATAGAGGCTCACGCCGGCGAGGATGGAGGGCTTGCGCCAGAACGTCGCTTCAATGCCCATCGAGGAGCCGAAGGTGATCGCCTTTTCGGCATTGAAGAGCAGCGCGTAGGAGCTGACCGGGCTGTCGGCCGGGATGAGCGCGAAGTTGGGTGCCCGCAGGGCAGCCAGCTGCGCCGTGAACGCATCGCTCACGCCGCGCAGGTTGGGGTGGACGCGCAGGTACAGCCTCATGCGCGCGTCGTCGCCGAGCGAGGCGAGGATCCGGCGCAGGCCGTCGATCTGGCTCTCGTAGACCGGCGAGCGCCATTCGTCGGAATAGGCGGCGAACTCGTCCTCCGAGGAGTTGTAGAGAACGATGTTGCGCTTGGACGCATCCCACCCCGGCGGCAGCAACCCCGCGCGCTGCTCGCCGGTGTAGGAGAACCAGGTCTGCACCACGCCGCGGGAGAGCTCCTGGTAATAGGACTCGGCGACCTGCGCGCGCGTCTGGGGATCGGCCGCGGCCCACGATTCGCGCGCCATGCGCTCCGCGGCGGCGAGCTCGTAGGGAAGGTGGTTGCGGAACAGGGCGTAGCGCTGCAGCGTGCTGCCGACCTCGTGCACATAGACGTCCACGCCGGCCTGCTGGCCCGCGCGCAGGACGGCCCGCGTCGAAGCGTAGCGCCCGTTGTAGACGTAGACGCGGCCGGGGGCTTCGTCCGCGAGGTAGTTGCGCCATGACAGGAACACCGCGTAGCTGCTGAGCAGCAGCCTGCGCAGGAGCCGGGCGATCTGCGGGTCGCGCAGGTCCGGCGAGGACGAGCGCAGCACCGAGATGAGCGAGGAGAGCGCCGCGTAGCCGAGGTCGAAGCCCTCGACCCGGCAGCGCTTCAGCTCTTCGACGTCGGCGAAGTCCAGCTGCAGCGCGCGCAGCGCCGCGGCGTCGCGCTCCGCGAGCCGGAAAAGCGGGAGCGTGCGCACCGGGCGCGTGAGCAGCCGCAGGCCGTGGACGCGACGGTCCACGCACGCGGCGCAGACATTGAAGGCATGCCGGGGGTTCGCGTCGCAGCTGAAGAGCTCCGCGTCGCAGCCGAGCAGCGCGACCTCGTCGCCTTCGTCGAGGTGCTTCTGCATGAGCTCGAGAGAGGTCTCGTAGTGCGGCGTGTTGACGGCGAACGGCGCCGCGAAGAGCACCTTCATGCTTCCTTCACCGCCTCCAGGTAGAGCGAGTTCGGCCGCACGACGTGGCCCTCCGCGCTGACGTCGAGGTGGAACGAAGGCCATTCCGGGATGAGGCTTGCGTGCGCCGTCTGGGCGACGACCCGGCCAAAGCCGGCGCGGCTCAGGAGCTGCCCGAGCGAATGCGCGTCGTACATCCACTGGTGGGCTTCGCCCGAGAGGCGAAAGCGGCCGATGGCGAGCGCGCGCGCGGCGCGCGGCCCGAGGAGCGTCGTCGCGATCACCTGCTCATAGCGGCGCCGCAGCGCGCCCGGGAGGTAGCGCAGGCGATGGCGCCACGGGGAAGCGCGCGCCGCGCCATCGAAGACCTGTCCGGCTTCCTCGCCGAGCCGGCTGCGCACGAATGCGTCGTTTGCCGGCCGCCGGCGGAGGTACGCGAGCATCTCGCCGCCGCTGCGCTCGCGGGCGAGCTGGTCGACGAGCTCGGTCGTCATCCATTCGTGGTCCTGCGCTGCGCCGGGCGCGCCGGCGCGCGCGCGCTCGAGCGCTGCGAGGTAGGCACGGCAGGCATCTTCCAGGTCGGGCACTACGACGCGCAGCACGCCGCCCGCCTCGAGAACGCGGCGGCATTCCGCGAGGAACGGCAGCACGGCATCGCGCCGCAGGTGCTCGAGCACGTGCGAGTGGTAGACCGCCGCGCAGCTCGCGTCGGCGAGCGGCAGGCCGCGCTCGGCGTCCCAGGCACGCACGCCCGGCACGGCGGGAGCGACGTCGAGGTTGAGCCAGGCGTCGTGCGCGCGGCTGCCGCAGCCGACGTTCACGTAGCGCGAGGTGCCGGCGGCCGAGGGACGTATCATGGAGCCCGATGATAAGGGCAAGGCAGCGGGCATGAGCGCGGCGCAAGGCGCGGAACCTCTCGTCTCGCTCATCACTGCCACGCTCAATGCGGCGCGCGACCTGCCGCCGACGATCGCCTCGATCGCGCGCCAGCGTGGCGTCTCGTTCGAATGGATCGTGGTCGATGGCGGCTCCGCAGACGGCACGCTCGAGCTGCTGCGGCGGCACGCGAATCTCGTGCGCCACTGGAGGAGCGAGCCCGACGCCGGCATCTACGACGCGTGGAACAAGGGCTGCGCGCTGGCGCGCGGGCAATGGCTGCTGTTCCTCGGGGCGGGCGACGAGCTCGAAGGTCCGTCCGCCCTGGCCGCCTTCGCCGAGGCGCTCGGGCGCGCGCACCCTGAGCACGACCTGGTCTACGGCAGGCTGCGCTATATCAGCGCGGCGGCGCGCGCCGAGCTCGACGAGGTCGGCGAGCCCTGGGACAAGCTCGCCAAGCGCTGGGAGCTCGGCCGTCCGGCGCTGCCGCCCAACCAGGCGCTTTTCTACCATCGCTCGCTCTTCGGGCCGGGCCGGGGCTTCGACGCGCGCTACCGCATCGCCGGAGACGCGGCTTTCCTTCTGCGCCACGCGCTCGGCAAGCCGCCGCTCTTCGTGCCCCGCACGCTGGTGCGCGTGCAGATGCGAGGCGCCTCCATGGATCTCGGGCACGCCGCCCAGATGGCGGGCGAGATCCGGCGGCTGACGCGCGAGCTCGGCCTGCGCGCGCCGCCCGGCCACCGCCTCGCCGAAACGCTGCTCCTCGCCGCGAAAGTCGGCGTCTCGAAGATGCCGGCGTGGCTCGGCATGCCGATCGCGGACGGCTATCGCCGGCTGCGCGGCCGCCCGAAGCGCTGGAGCGTGCGATAGAAAGCGCCCTCGCCCTCGTCATCCCCGTCCACGGCGAGGGCGCCGAGCTGCGGGCGAGCCTCGACTCGCTCGCCCGCGCCGACCTGCCGCAGCGCATGCATACGATCGTGGTGGACGACGGCAGCGAGCCGCCGATCGGCATCGAGCGCGCCGAGCCGTGCTTGAACCTCTGCCTGCTGCGCCTCGAGCGGCACGCCGGCATCGTCGCCGCGCTGAACCGCGGACTGGAGCAGGCGCGGCTCTTCGGCGCGCGCTACGTGGCGCGCCTGGACGCCGGCGACACCGTGGCGCCGGAGCGCCTGGCGCGGCAGCTGGGCTGCCTCGAAGCCGACCCCGGCGTCGGCATCGTGGCTTCCGATGCGCTCTTCGTGGACGAGTCGGGCGCGGCGCTCTTTCGCTTCGAGGCGCCGCGCACGGATGCCGAGGTCCGGCGCCGCATGCATGTCAATTCGTGCCTGCCGCACCCCACCGTCATGCTGCGCATGAGCGTGCTCGAGCGCACCGGGTTCTATTCGACCGCCTTCCCGGCCGCCGAGGACTACGAGCTCTTCTCCCGCGTGCTCGCGTGCAGTCGTGCCGCGTGCATCCCGGAGGCGCTGACGACCAAGAGCGTCTCGCGCTCGGGAATTTCCGCCTCGCGGCGGCGCGAGCAGCTGCGCTCCAGGCTGCGCGTGCAGGCGCGCTACTTCGACTGGGGCGCTGCGGCGAGCTATTACGGGCTCGCGCTGACGCTGCTGCTTTTCCTCGTCCCGGCGCGCCTGCTCGCGGCGATGAAGCGGCGCGCCGGCGCAGTGCGCTACTAGGCCGATGCGCCTGCTCCTCGTCACGCACTACTACTCCACTCATCGCGGCGGCGTCGAGATCGTGGCCGGCACTCTGGCCACGCTTCTCGGCTCGGCGGGCTTCGCCGTGGACTGGCTCGCGAGCGACTGCGACCCCGCACCGCCGGCGGCGAAGGGCGTGCGCTGCGTGCCGATGGCGTCGTGGAATGGCATCGAGCGGGCGAGCGGCATTCCGTACCCGCTGTGGGCGCCGCGCTCGCTGCGGCGCCTGCGCCAGGCGGTGCGCGAGTGCGACGCGGTCCATCTGCACGACGCCCTCTACATGGGCAGCGCGGCCGCATTCGCCTTCGCGCGCCGGGAACGCAAGCCGGTTCTCGTGACGCAGCACGCGGGCGCCCCGGCCGGCGGTGGCCTCGTCTCGCCGCTGGTCTCGTTCCTCAACCGCACGCTCGCCCGCAGCGTTCTCGCGCAGGCAGACCAGGTGTTCTTCGTGAGCCCGGCCGTGCAGGCCTATTTCTCCGCCTTCGTTCCCTTCCGGGCGCCGCCGCGCCACGTCGCGAACGGCGTCGATGCCGGGGTCTTCGCCTTCGCCGACGCCGAGCGCTCGCGTGCGCTGCGTGCTGCCGCCGGGCGCGACCCCCGGCGGCCGCTCTGCCTCTTCGTCGGCCGCTTCATCGAGAGCAAGGGCCTGCGACTGCTCCTCGCGCTCGCCCGGGCCTTTCCCGAAACGGACTGGATCTTCGCCGGGCACGGACCGCTACCGCCGGAGGAAGAGCGCCTCCCGAATGCCGCCGTTGTGCGCGGAGCCTCCGGAGAGGCAATCGCCGCGCTCTATCGGATGGCCGACCTCGTGCTCCTGCCGAGCCGGCGCGAAGGGTTTCCGCTCGTCATCCAGGAGGCCCTGGCCTGCGGCACGCCGGTGCTCGTGAGCGAGGAGGCTGCCGCCGGCAGCCCGGCCATGGCCCCGCTGATGTTCGTCGAGAGCGTGCGCGGCGCGGACGCCTTGGCGCGCTGGCGCACGCGGCTCGCGGCCCTGCTGGCGCAGCGCGGCGAGCTCGACGCGATGAGAGGGCGGCTGGCCGAAGCCGCGCGCCGCGAATGGTCCTGGGCGCGCACCGCGGAGCTCTACGGCGCCACGCTGCGCCGGCTCGTCGAAAAGCCGCCGCTCAGCGGCTGAGCGCGGGCCAGCCTCGGTCCCAGCGCAGGCGGTCGAGCAGCATCTCGCGCGCGCCGCCCGGCGCGCGGTAGGCGTGATAAAGGATCCAGTCGCCGCCGGCATCGTCCGCGATTACGCTGCAGTGCCCCGGCGCGATCCAGCCGCCGCCCGCCTCCAGGATCGGGTCCGAGCGATCCTCGAACGGGCCCTCGGCATCGCCCGAGCGCGCCACCATCACCGCGTAGCGCGGCTCGCGCGCGCAACAGCGATCGCCGGAGTAGAAGAGAAAATAATCCGGCTCGCGATACACGACCCAGGGCGCCTCGATGAGCGCACGATAGGGCTTCGCAGCGTCCGGAAAGAGCAGCTCGCGGGCCGCGCTGCCCGGGAGAAAGCCGAGGCGGTCTGCCGCGAGCTCCTGCACGCGGAGCGGCGCGCCGCCCGAGCCCCAGTAGAGCAGGCGCTTGCCGCTGCGCGGATCGTCGAACGCCATGGGATCGATGTTCTCGATGCCTTCGCCGCAGAGCAGGGGCCGGCCGGAGTCGACGAAGGGCCCGGAAGGCGCGGCGGCGCTCGCGACCGCGAGGCATTTGCCGGTCGCGCCGTCGGGCTCCGCCGAGTAGTACATGAAGTAGGTTCGCCGCTCGGCGTCGTAGAGGACGTGCGGCGCCCAGAACTGCTGCTTTGCGGCGGCCCACGCCGGCTTTGCGGGCAACGCATCGCCGAGCTCTTCCCAGTGCACGAGGTCCGCAGAGCGCGCGACCTGGATGTTGATCCATTTGCCCGCGCGCTCGGTCTGCGTCGCGTACGCGTAGAAGGCGCCGTCGGCGGCGCGCAGCACCGCCGGGTCCGGAAAGTCCGCCGGCAGCACCGGATTGACGAAGGCGGGCGGCCCCTGCGTCGCGCACGAGGCGAGCGCGAGGGCGCTGGCGGCGGCGAGCGATGCGCGCAGCATGCCTAGGCGAGGCCGGGGTTGCCGTTCACGCCGACGAGCCGCGGCATGAACGGCGCGCGCGCCGCGACGGTCTTGCGCTCGCGCAGCCAGCGCTCGACGACGTCCCAGACCGGCTCGCCGCTCGCGCCCTCGCTCACCGGCGCCCAGCCGGCCACCTTGTAGCGCCGGCCGCCGCGGAGCGGCAGCCCGTTCAGCCGCAGGTCGAACACGCGCGCGCCCATCGGCGCGTACGGGTCGAACGCGTAGGTGAGCCCGCCGACGCGCACCATGTCGCCGCCCTGCTGCAGGTACGGGTCCGGGTTGAAGAGGTTGTCGGCGATGTCCTCGAGGATGGATTTGATCTGCTCGCCGGTCAGCTCGCTCAGCGTGACGTACGGATACGTGATCGCCGTCTGGCTCATCAGGTCCTCGAGCGTGATCGGCTCGCCCGGAAGAAGCGTCGGGCCCCAGCGAAAGCCCGGCGAGAAGGCGATCTCGGCCCCCTTCACGGCGAGCAGGGCGTCGAGGATGAGCTCGTCGAAGCTGCCGTTGAAGTTGCCGCGCCGGTAGAGCAGCCCTTCGGTGACGGCGAGCCTGCGCGAGAGCTTTTCGAGGTACGGCGCCCGCGCGTTGTCGATGTAGGCCTGCATCTCGGCGTCGGCGGGGAGCAGGTTGGAGAAGACGGGGAGCAGGCGGTAGCGGTAGTCCGTCACCCCGCCAGCGCCCACCTTGAGGTCGAGCAGCGCGAGGAACTTGCCGTGCGAGCCGGCATTGGTGACGAGGGTCTTGCCGACGAGCGTCGGCGCCGGCACGCCGTCGTGCGTGTGGCCGCCGAGGATGGCGTCGATGCCGCGCACGCGGCCGGCGAGCTTCAGGTCCACGTCCATGCCGTTGTGCGAGAGCAGCAGGACCGCCTTGGCGCCCTTGCCGCGTGTTTCGTCCACGAGCGACTGCAGGCGGCTCTCCTGGATGCCGAAGCTCCACTCCGGGAAGAGGTGGCGCGGATGCGCGATCGGCGTGTAGGGAAACGCCTGGCCGATGACGGCGACTGGCACCCCGCTCACGGGGTAGATGCGGTAGGGCATGAACACCGCATCCTCGAAGTCCGTGGTCCGGACGTTCTGGGCGAGAAAGGCAATCGGGCCGAGCTCCTGCTGCACGGCTTGCCTGACGCGCTCGGCGCCGTAGGTGAACTCCCAGTGCGCCGTGGCGGCGTCGACGCCGAGGAGCTTCTGCGCGCCGATCATGTCCGCGCCGCGCGTCCAGAGCGAAGTGGCCGAGCCCTGCCAGCTGTCGCCGCCGTCCAGGAGCAAGGCGTGCGGCCGCCCCGCGCGCAGCCGCTTGACCAGCGTCGCGAGGTGCGCGAAGCCGCCGAGCCTGCCGTAGCGGCGCGCCGCCGCCTCGAACTCGAGGGAGGTGAAGGCGTGCGCCGAGGCGCTGCCCGGCGCGATGCGGAAGTGCTTGAGGAACGCCTCGCCGACGAGGTGCGGCGGCTGGCCCTCGGCCGGCCCGACGCCGAGGTTGACGCTCGGCTCGCGAAAGCGCATCGGCAGGAGCTGCGCGTGCACGTCGGTGAGGTGCAGGATCGAGACGTTGCCGAAGCGCGGCGGGTCGTAGAGCGCGCCCGCCGCCTGCGCCTCGCTCGCGCGCGGGCGCAGCGCCGCCCCGGCCGCCGCGGCGAGCGCCAGGAGCCGGAGGAAGTCGCGTCTGAGCAAACTACTGGTTGACCGGCGAGGACGGGTCCAGGAGCAGCGCCACCAGGTCCTTGATCTGCTCCGCGGTCAACGTGCCGGAAGTGCCGAAGCGCGGCATCTGGCTGCACGCGCTGAACGCTTTCGCGTTGTAGATCTTGGAATAGACGTAGCGCTGCGCGTCCGCGCCGCTGCCCCGCTTCCTGCCGAAGCCGCGCAGGCTCGGGCCGATGGTGCCGAAGGAGAGCTCCTTGGGCGAGAGCTCGTGGCAGTTGTAGCAGCTGCCGCCGGCGTTGCCGGGCTTGTCGTTCCAGGTCATGCCCTGGCCGCTCTGCGCGAGGCGCTCGCCGCGCTTCCAGTCGCCCATCAGGCTGCCCTCGGGGATGACGAGCGTCTTCTGCTGGTCGGCTTCCAGCGTGCGCGCGAGCGCCTGCGGCGGGCGGTCGCGCGCCTCGGTGCAGACGCGCTGCAGCCCGTCCTGCGGGATGCGGTCCATCCCGGCCTGGCCGCGCGGGTGGAAGTCGCGCTTCAGGACCTGCTCCACCTGGATCTCGGAATCGGCGAAGGCGATGGGCGCGGCGAGCGCCAGGAGAAGGAGCAGGCGGCTCACCGCTTGGTCCCCGGCCCGCGGTACGGCTCGCCTTGTCCGGTCGCGGCAAGAAAGAGATTCAGCGCCACCGTCGCCTCCGAGCCGAACGTCGGCTCAGGCATGCGCATCTGGCGGTAGCAGTCGTTCAGGCGCCACTGCATGGTCTTCAGCTGGCTGTTGGAGACGCGGTACGCCGGCCAGGTCGCCACCACGGCGCGCGCATAGCGCGGCTCGTAGAGCACGGGCAGCTCCTGCATGCGGATGCGCCTGTCCGGCTCGCCGTGGCAGGAAGCGCAGGAGAAATCCCACGGCCCGGCGCGATGGAAGAAAAGTGCGCGCCCGAGCTCGAGCGCCGCCTGCTCCTTGGGGTGGCGCGTGCCCGGCGCCATCTTCACGCCGCGCGACTGCGCCGCGATGTAGGCGGAAAGGTATTCGAGCTCCGAGGGCCGGTCCTCGTTGCCGAACACGCGCCGCGTCGCATCCTGCAGGCTGCGCCCCTGCAGCGTGGTCATGCAATGCACGAGGCGGGTCTCCAGGTCCATGACGCGGTCGGTATCGGCGAAGTAGCGCGGCAGCCGCGCGTAGGCGCCCTTCAGCACGCCCGGGCCCAGGCCGAGGTCGCATTTCTCGAGTGAGACGTTGCGCGGACCGGCGGGCTTCTTCCAGAGCTCCTCGCCCCCGATCTCGAAGAGCTCGACCGGGCTGCCCTCGGACACCATGCGCTGGTAGCGCTCGATCTCCTTTTTCGCGTCCTGCGCGCCGGCCGGCAAGGCGCAAACTGCGGCGAGAAAGACCACTGCCGCCCGGATCATGCGATCGCGGTCTCCGTGCGGTTGGACTCGCCCTGGTTGTCGACCCAGCTCACCTCGACCTTGTCGCCCCTGGCCCCGCCCTTCACGCGGAAGCTGAACACGGGGTTGCGCGAGACGCCCTGGCTGATCTGGCTCTCGACCACGGTCTTGCCGTTCAGCTTGACGGTGACGTTCTGGATGAAATGCATCGGCACGAGCTTGCCGTCCTGGTCCTTGCGCTGCCCGGTCTCCATCGGATGGGTCATGAGCACGCGGATGTCGGTAACGCCGCCGTTGACGCTCGCGCGCATCTTCATCGGTCCTGCCGCCATGGGATCCTCCTAGCCTCCGCAACCGCCGATCGTGACCTTCACCTCTTTCGTCGCGACATAGTGCTTGCCGCCGGCCTCGGCGATGACGCGCACGTCGGAGGTCTCGCCCATCTTGACGTTCACCTTCACGAAAGGCAGCGCGCCTTCCATGAAGTCGAACTTGGCGACGAGCGGGAAGGGATTCTTGTCCACCAGCACCGAGAGCGATTTCGTCCCGGGAATGTTGCTCGTGATCTCGACCGGCACGACCGCGCCGTTCTCCGCGATCTGCGGCACGTCGATCACGATGTCCTTGCTCGGCGCGGCACCCACGGCGCCGATGCCCTTCAGCGCCTCGGGCGCGGTTTTCGCGCCGAAGGCTTCCTTGTTCCACGCCGCGAGCACGGCCCACGGCTTGAGCAGCGCGGCGCCGAGCGCCGCGACCACGGTTCGTCGCAAACGGTCCATCGGGTCTCCGGGACTCCTTCTTTTGGAGCGCGGTATTCTAGCGCCCGGCGCGGCGGAATACCCCTGATTTGCCGCCGCTTTTCTCCTCGAGCCGGAGCTCGACGACGCGCATGCCGCGGTCCACCGCCTTAAGCATGTCGTAGATCGTGAGCAGGCCCACCGCGGCCGCGCTGAGCGCCTCCATCTCGACGCCGGTCGGCCCGCGGCACTCGACCCGCGCGAGGATGCGCGCCTGCGAGCGGCGCTTGTCGAGCTCGAAGTCCACCGAGACGCGCGTGAGCGCGAGCGGGTGGGCGAGCGGGATGAGCTCGGGCGTGCGCTTCGCCGCCTGGATGGCCGCGATGCGCGCGATGCCGAGCACGTCGCCTTTCTTCGCCTTCCCGGAGGCGAGCAGCCGGAAGGTCGCCGGCCGCATCGTGATGCGGCCCGACGCGGCCGCGATCCGGTGCGTGGCGTCCTTCTCGCCGACGTCGACCATGCGGGCGGAACCTCGGGCGTCGAAATGAGTCAATCGGCGGGGAGCGCTTCTGGCCATGTCCGGGCGCTATCATAAACAGATGCGAATCATGGCGTTATTTCTTTCGGCGGCGATCGCGCTCGGCCCGCGCGCGGCGGCCCAGTCGCTGCCCGACCTGGGCGGGTCGGGTGACGCCGCGCTTTCTCCCGCCATGGAGCGCAAGCTGGGCGAGAGCATCGTGAACGAGATCCGCACGCGCGACCCCACCTACATCGAGGATCCCGAGGTCTCCGACTATCTCGGCAGCATCGGCGCGCGCCTCACGCAGGTGATGACGGGGGCGCGCTACGACTTCGAGTTCTTCCTGATCCGCGACCCGACGATCAACGCGTTCGCGCTGCCGGGCGGGTTCGTCGGCGTGCACACCGGGCTCATTACTTCCACGGAGACGGAGTCCGAGCTTGCCTCGGTGCTCGGCCACGAGATGGGCCACGTCACGCAGCGGCACATCGCGCGCATGTTCGGCCAGCAGCAGCAGGTGCAGATGCCGATGATGGTGGCGCTCGCCGCGGCGCTGCTGCTGGCGCGCTCGCGCCCCGACCTCGCCACGGGCGCCGCCGCGGCGACGCAGGCCACGGTGATGAACCAGCAGCTCTCCTACTCCCGCGACTTCGAGCGCGAAGCCGACCGCGTCGGGCAACAGGCGCTCGCCGACGCGGGCTACGACCCGCGCGCCATGGCAACCTTCTTCGAGAGGATGCAGCGCTCGACGCGGCTCTCGGATGACAACTCGATCCCGGGCTACTTCCGCACCCACCCGCTCACCTACGAGCGCATCGCAGACGCACAGAGCCGGGCCGCCGCGCTGCCGTATCGCCAGCACGCCGACAGTCCGGAGTTCCAGCTCGTGCGCGCGAAGCTGCGCGCCGACGTCGGCGAGCCGGCAGATGCGGTGAGGCAGTTCGAGGCGGCGTTGCGCGAGGGACGCTATGCGAGCGAGCAGGCGGCCCACTACGGCCTCGCCACCGCGCTCCTGCGCGCGCGCCGGCCGGCCGATGCGCAGGCCGAAGTCGATCGCCTGCGCGCGCTCGGCAAGCCCGATCCGATGATCGAGATGCTCGCCGCGCGCGTGAAGAGCGCGCTCGGCGACCGCGCCGGCGCGAGCGCCGTCCTCGAGCAGGCCCGCGCCAAGTATCCGTACTCGCGTCCCGTGTTCTACGCGTACATCGAGGCGCTGCAGCAGTCGGGTCGCAACGCCGAGGCGGCGGCCGGCCTCACCGAGGCGCTGCGCCAGCGGCCGAGGGACCTGAAGCTGCATTCGCTCCTCGCGCTCACCTACGCCTCGCTCGGCAAGCGTCTGCTGCAGCACCAGGAGCAGGCCGAGGTGTACGCGCTGCAGGGCAGCCTGCCGGCGGCGATCGAGCAGCTGCAGCTCGCGCGCACCGCCGGCGACGGCGACTTCTACCAGCTGTCGGTGGTCGACGCGCGCCTCAAGGACCTGCGCACGCAGCACGCCGCCGACCTGCGCGACCAGAAGCGCTAGCTGCCGTAGCCTTCGTAGAGAAGGTCGAAGGCTTTCTCGGCCTCCAGCAGCAGCTGCGTGTCGTTCTGCGAACGGCGCATGGCGCCCTGGAGCAGCGTCTGGACGCCGGCCGCCTCGGCCACCGGCGCGTCGTGAATCTCGAGGTAATGGACGATCTTGCCGATCTTGCCGAGCGCTGCGTTGCGCGCGAGGTCGAAGCGCCCGAGGAGGTTCTCGTAGGTCACGCCCTGGGCGCTGTTCGCGAAGGTCGCGCCTTCATAGGCGAAGCTCACGGCTTCCTTGGGCGCCGCATCGCCCTTCTCCAGCCAGACGATGGTGGCCTCCGGATCGATGAAGCGGCGGATGAGCCAGGCGCTCGCGAGGCGGTCCGCCCAGAGCGGCCTGCGGGTCGCCCAGGTGCGCCGCAGCATGCTCTGCGTGGTGTCGATCGAGGATTTTCCCTGGTTGGGGAAGAGCAGCCGCCGCACCTCGGCGTCGGCCTCGGCGAGCGCCTTGCGCGTGCGCGCCTGCGCGCCGGTGGGGAAGAAGTCGAGCGCGGCGATCGCGTCGAACTCGCGCCGCTGCTTGTGCAGCACGCGCGAGATCGCGCTCGGGTCCGAGTGGCCGAAGCTGATGCGCAGGCTCTCGACCGTCTTGGCGAGCGCCTCGTAGCGCGCCGTGCGGTCGAAGAGGGCGGCGAAGGCGGCCTGCTGGCCGGCCGAGGTGCCGCTCACCTCGACGACATGCGCCGATCCGGCGATCTTCCCGGCATAGTCGGCAAGCGCCTCGAGCGCCTGGAGATTCGACGCGCTGCGCGGCAGCAGGTACGCGCCTTCGCGGATCACCGCCGCGCCGAGCGATTCGAGCGTGCGCAGCACGCGCATGCGCGCAGCCGGATCCTCGGTCGGAAGTTGCGCGATCAGCAGAAGCCACTGGGCGGCCGCGTTCATGACAGCGTCTATTGCATCATATACTTGGGCCCTCGCAACGGAGCGGTGACATGGATTTCGCCAAGGAACTCGACGCGCGCGGGCTGAACTGCCCCCTTCCCATCCTGCGTACGAAAAAGGCGCTCGCCGACATGCGCCCGGGCGACGTGCTGAAGGTGCTCGCGACCGATCCCGGCTCGGTCAAGGATTTCCAGAGCTTCTCGAAGCAGACCGGGCACGAGCTCGTGTCGCACAGCGAGGAGAACCGCGAATTCACCTTCTACATGAGGAAGAAGTGAGGGCGGCCCTCGCCGCCGCCATTTCGCTTTTCGTCCTTCCGGTGCGCGCGGAGGACGCCACGTTCGGCGTCCGGCTGCTGGCGCCGGCGAGCGCGCTGAAGGCGGCGCAGGCTGCCCTCGCGAGCTGCCGCTCGAGCGGCTTCCAGGCGAGCGTGGCGGTGGTGGATCGCATGGGCGTGCTGCAGGTGCTGCTGCGCGATCGCTTCGCCGGCCCGCATACCGTCGACATGGCGAGCGCCAAGGCCTACACCGCGGCGAGCTTCCGCATGAGCACGCGCGAGCTTGCCGAGGCGACGCAGCCCGGCAAGCCGCAGAGCGGCGTGCGCAGCCGGCCCGGCGTCGCGGCGGTGGGCGGCGGCCTCGCGATCGAGGCGGGCGGCTCGCTCCTCGGCGCCATCGGCGTCTCCGGCGCGCCGGGCGGCGCCGAGGACGAGAAGTGCGCCGCGGCGGGCATCGAGGCAATCCGGGAGGACCTCGAGCTCTGAGGCCCGCGCGCGGCTCTGTGGAATAATGGGCCGCATGATGGCGCGATGGATCCGGCTGGGCGCGGTGGAGCGCACGGCGTTCGACGCGGCCTGCAGCGCCCTCGCGCTCGCTCAGGCGAGAAGCGCGCCGCCGATCCTGCTCTGGTCCGAGGAGGCGGCCTACTATCCCTTCGCGCTCATTGCGCCGCTCAAGTTCGCGCCGGGCCGTCGCGAGCGCTGGCTTGCCTGGGGCCTTGCCTCGGCCGTCGCCACCTACCGGCAATTCCGCGTGCCGGCCTACCTTGACGACGAGCTGCGGCTGCACGGCCGCAATGTCGCCGACAGCCGCGCCGGGCAGCTCGGCGAGTGCGCCCTCGTCGTCTCGAGCTTCCTCATGCGCTTCCCGGGCAGCTGCGTCGCGACGCCTTCGCTCGAGCTGGAAGAGGCGTTCCGCCTGCGCCTGGAGGCGCAGCACGGCTGGCAGTTCGACTCGTCCTGGCCGAGCGTTTCGGAAACCTGCCTGCGCGCGCCGCTGAATGATTTCGCGCCGTGACTGGCTGAGCGGCACTGCCGCGCTGCTGCTCGTGCGCGATGCGCTCGCACAGGGGCGCGTCGAGAGCGGCGTGCGCACCGCCTACGGCGACGTGCGCGTGAACGGCAAGCCCGTGCGCCGCGGCATGGCGCTGCGCGCGGGCGATTCGGTCTCCACGGGTCCCGAAAGCCAGGCGGTGTTTGTGCTGGGCGCCGATGCGTTCCTGGTGCGCCAGCAGAGCGAGGCCTCGTTCCTCAAGGCGGGCCTGCGCATCGCCACCGGCGCGGTGCTCTCGGTGTTCGCGCGCGGCGCGCGGCGCATCGAGACCGGCACCGCGGTGATCGGCATCCGCGGCACCGCGGTCTATGTCGAAGCGCAGGGCGGGCGCAGCTATGTCTGCACCTGCTACGGCGAAGCGGTGCTCGAGCCGCGCGACGACCCGGCGGCGCGCGAGACGGTGCGCACCACGCACCACGAGCAGCCGCGCTACATCCTGGCGAAGGGCGCGCCGCAGATGATGATGCACGCGCCGGTCGTCAACCACACCGACGCCGAGCTCGAGATGCTCGAGGCGCTCGTCGGCCGCACGCCGCCCTTCGTCGGCAAGGGCTACAAGCCCTACTACTAGGAAGTTCGATTCACGGAATGATGCCCAGCCGCTCGTAAACCGGGCGGATCTCGCGGCGGATCGCCGGAAGCCGGCTCGCGTAGGCGAGCGCCGCGCCGAGCGCCACGACGCCGCACCCGGCGAGGGTAGCCGGCGGGCCGATGTGCTCGGCGAGCGAGCCCGAGAGGAACGCGCCGACCGGCGACATGCCGATGAAGGCCATCACGTAGAGCGAGGCAACGCGCCCGCGCAGCTCGTCGGGCACGATGCTCTGGATCACCGTGTTGGTCGACGCCGCCGACAGCATGAGGCCCATGCCGACGAAGTAGAGCGCGGGAAGCGCGAGCCAGAGGCTGTGCGCGAACGAGAACACGACAAGCGCGCCGCCCGCGGTTCCGGAGGTAAACGCGATCAGCCGCAGCAAGCCGCGGATGCTCGGCCGCGTGGCGAGATAGAGCATTCCGGACACCGCGCCCAGCCCCGCGCCGCTCACCAGCACGCCGAGGGTGCGCGAGTCGCCGTGGAACGCCTCGCGGGCGAACCACGGCATCAGCGCCGCATAGGACTGCACCGTCACGCTGGTGGCGGAAAGGAGCAGGAGCGCGCTGCGGATCGGCAGGAAGCCGTAGGCGAAGCGCGCGCCGGCGGCGAGCTGGCGCAGGAGCCCGAGCTCCGCCGGCTCATGCCGGTGCGGCGCGACCCGCATGCGCGAGAGCATGGCGAGCATGAAGAGGTAGGTCAGCACGTTCGCGCCGTAGCCCCAGCGCTCGCCCAGCACCGCGATCAGCGTGCCGCCGATGAGCGGTCCGACAAAGCGCGCGCCGTTCATCATGATCGAGTTGAGCGCGATCGCGTTGGGCAGGTCCTCCTTGCCGCCGACCAGCTCGACGAGGATCGACTGGCGCGCCGGCGCGTCGCACGCGTTCACCGTGCCGAGCACGAGGTTGGCGGCAACGAGGTGCCAGGGCTGCGCGATGCCGAGCGCTACTACGCCGAACAGGGCGGTCGCCTGCAGCGAGGCCACCGAATTGGTGAGGATCAGGACGCGGCGCCGGTCCATGCGGTCGATGAAGACCCCGGCCACGGGCGTGAGCACGAGGAATGGGATCTGCAGCGCGAACGCGGCGAGCCCGAGCATGAAGGCGGACTCGGACATGCGGTAGATGAGCCAGCTCGTCGCGATCAGCTGCAGCCAGCTGCCGATCTGCGCGGTGCCCTGCCCGAGGTAGAAGAGCCGGAAGTTCCGGTGGCGCAGCGCCCGCAGGCCGCGCGGCAGGCTCACGGCGCGCCGGCCAGCCTTTCGAGCTGCTGGCGCACCTTGGCGAGCGTCGCCTCGAAGCCGGCGAGGCGCTCGCGCTCCTGCTGCACGACGGTTGCCGGGGCGCGCTCGACGAAGGCGCTGTTGGAGAGCTTCGCCTTCGCCCGGCCGATCTCGCCGTCGAGGCGCGCCGCCTCCTTGGAGAGGCGCTCGCGCTCGAGCTGCGGGTCGATCTCGATGTGCGGCATCAGGCGATGCTCGCCCACGATCGCGACCGGCGAGCCGGTGTCCGGCAGCACGTCGACGACTTTCGGCTCGGAGCGAGCGAGGCTCAGCATCGCGGCCACCGTGGTCGGGCTCGGCTTTCCGGTCAGGTAGAGCGTGATGCGGTCCTTGGGCGCGATCTTCATCTCGCTGCGAAGGTTGCGCGTCGCGTTCACGACCTGCTTCGCGAGCGCGACCTCCGCCTCGGCGCGCGCGTCGATTTTTTCGGGCTGGCTCTTGGGGTAGGGCGCGAGCATGATGCTTTCGCCCTTCTTCCCGGCGAGCGGGCGAACGCTCTGCCAGAGCTCCTCGGTGATGAACGGAATGATCGGGTGAGCCAGGCGCAGCGCGCTTTCCAGAACCCGGACCAGCGTGCGCCGCGTGCCGCGTTGCTGCCGCTCGTTCCCCTTGGCGAGCTGATCCTTTGCGATCTCGACGTACCAGTCGCAGTACTCGTCCCAGATGAAGCGGTAGAGGGCCGCGGCCGCGTTGTCGAAGCGGTATTCCGCAAACGCCTGCTCCACGTCCGCCTCGGTGCGCTGCAGGAGGCTCACGATCCAGCGGTCCCACGTCGACAGCTCGACCGCCGCCGAGTCGTCCTGGCCGCAGTCTTTCCCCTCGGCGTTCATCAGCACGAAGCGCGTCGCGTTCCAGAGCTTGTTGCAGAAGTTGCGGTAGCCCTCGCAGCGCCCGAGGTCGAAGTTGAGCGTGCGCGAGAAGGAGGCGAGGGAGGCGAAGGTGAAGCGCACCGCATCCGCGCCGAAGGCCGGGATGCCGCCGGGGTAGTGGCTGCGGATGTAGCCCTCGATCTTCTTGCGGTGCTCGGACCTGAGCAGGCCGACGGTGGATTTCTCGAGGAGCAGCTCGAGGGAGATGCCGTCGATGAGATCGAGCGGGTCGATCGTGTTGCCCTTGGACTTCGACATCTTCTCGCCTTCGGCGTCGCGCACGATGGCGTTGATGTACACGTGGCGGAAGGGCACCTTGCCCGTGAAATGGCGCGTCATCATGACCATGCGCGCCACCCAGAAGAAGATGATGTCGAACCCCGTGACCAGCACCGAGGAGGGCAGGAACACCTCGAGGTCCCTGGTCTTCTCCGGCCAGCCGAGGGAGGTGAAGGGCACGAGCGCGGAGGAGAACCAGGTGTCGAGGACGTCCTCGTCCCTTTTCAGCTTCCTGCCGCCCGCCTTTTTCGCCGCCTCGGCCTCGCTCCGGGCGACGTAGATCCTGCCCTCGTCGTCGTACCACGCCGGGATCTGGTGGCCCCACCAGAGCTGGCGGGAAATGCACCAGTCCTGGATGTTCTCCAGCCACTGGTTGTAGGTCGCGGTCCAGTGCTCGGGGAAGAACCGGACTTCGCCGCGGGCCACCACCTCGAGGCCGTCGCGCGCGAGCGAGTCCATCTTCACGAACCACTGATCCGTGAGCATCGGCTCGACGATGACGCCGGTGCGCCCCGAGCGCGGCACGCGCAGCTTGTAGGGCTTCTCCGAGACGAGCAGGCCCTGCGCCTTCAGGTCCTCGAGGATCCGCCTGCGCGCCTCGAAGCGCTCGAGCCCGCGGTACGCGGCCGGCGCGGCGTCGTTCAGGCGCGCATCCAGCGTGAGGATGCCGACCGGCTCGAGCTTGTGGCGGCGGCCGACCTGGTAGTCGTTGAAGTCGTGCGCCGGCGTGATCTTGACGCAGCCGGTGCCGAACTCCGGGTCGACGTAGTCGTCCGCGATGACCGGGATTTCCTTGTCCGTGAGCGGCAGGCGCACCCGCTTGCCGACGACCGCGAGGTAGCGCTCATCCTTCGGGTTGACCGCCACCGCGACGTCGCCGAGCATCGTCTCCGGCCGCGTCGTCGCGACCGTCACGCTGAAGCCCTCGCCGGGATAGCGGATCTCCCAGATCCTGCCGTCCTCCTCCTCGCTGTCCACCTCGAGGTCGGACACCGCGGTGCCGAGGACCGGGTCCCAGTTGACGAGCCTCTTGCCCCGGTAGATCAGGCCTTCTTCATAGAGCCGTACGAACACCTCGACCACGGCGCGCGACATTTTCGCGTCCATGGTGAAGTAGCCGGCGTTCTGGCCCTCGGTGTCCGCGTAGCTCCAATTGGCCGAGGCGCCGAGGCGGCGCATCTGGCGCGTGATCGTCGCTCCCGACTGCTGCTTCCACTTCCACACGCGCTCGAGAAACTTCGCGCGCCCGAGGTCGTGGCGCGTCTTGCCTTCCTCCTCCAGCTGGCGCTCGACCACGATCTGCGTCGCGATGCCGGCGTGGTCGGTGCCCACCACCCAGTTGGTATTGAGGCCGCGCATGCGGTGGTAGCGGATGAGCGCGTCCATCAGCGTCTGCTGGAACGCGTGGCCCATGTGCAGCGTGCCGGTGACGTTCGGCGGCGGCAGCTGGATGCAGTAGGCGGGCTGGCTGTCCGGAGAATGCGGCTCGCGGTGCCGGAACCGGCCGGCTTCTTCCCAGCGCGCGTACCAGCGGCGCTCGACCTCGACCGGGTTGAAGCTCTTCTCCAGCAACCTACTTCGCCTTCGTCTGCCCCAGGGCGTGCGCCACCGAGGCGGCGACCGCCTCGCGCACCATCTGGCTCACGCTGCCGGTGAGCTCGGAGCGCGTGCCCTCGAGCGCCTGCCCCAGCACGGCGTTCAGCGTGCGCGCGAGCTTGTCCTCGATCACGCGGTCCACTTCCGGGCCGAGGCGCTCGAGCACCGCGCGCTCGAGCTCGCGGGCGAGCGCCTCGAGCGCTCCGGGGTCGAAGGCGCGCGCGCGCGGCACCGCCTCGTCGTCCAGGATCTCGGTGAGCACCGGGACATCGGCTTCCTGCGGCGCCGCGCCCTCGCTGCGGCGCAGGAGGGCATCCACGCGCTCGACGAGCGCGTCGGGCTTCTGGACCGGGTCGTTACTCGCCGCCACGCGCCGTTCCCAGATCGTGGTTGGCGATCGGGTAGCCCCGGTCGCGATAGAACTTGTAGCGCTGGCGGCCGGCGTTGCGCTCGGCGTCGTCCGCGCCGACGACCTCCAGCAGGCGCTCGAAGCGCTCGAAATGCGGCGGCGGCTCGGCCGAGAGATTGAGCAGGAGCTCGCACGGCTCCGGGGTTTCCGGGCCGCTCGCGATCAGCACGGGCGTCTGCGCGGCGAGCGGGTCGTGCGCCGCGCAATGCGGCACGAAGCCCGTCGCGGGCCAGGTCCACAGCAGCTTGTCGATGCGCGCGGCCGTCTCGGCGTCGCCCGCGTAGACGAGGAGCCTCTTCTTCTGCGCGAGCGCCTTGCCGGCGAGGCGGCAGGCGACCTGGAAGCGGTCCTGGGCGTTGAAATAGAAATCGACGGACGTCATTTCCGCCCGGCGTGGCGCAGCGCGTAGCGCACCAGCAGCGGCACGGGACGCCCGGTTGAGCCTTTTTCGCGGCCGCTTTTCCAGGCGGTGCCGGCGATGTCGAGGTGCGCCCAGCGCATGGCGCGCGCGAAGCGGGCGAGGAAGGACGCTGCGGTGACCGCGCCGGCGGGGCGGCCGCCGATGTTCGCGAAGTCGGCGAAGTTCGAGCGCAGCTGCTCCTGGTAGTCCTCCCAGAGCGGCATCTGCCAGACGCGGTCCCAGGCGTCGTCCGCGGCGGCGCGGATCTCGTCGGCGAGCTTTTGCTCGTTGGCGAAGAGCCCGCTCGCGACGTGGCCCAGGGCGATGACGCAGGCGCCGGTGAGGGTCGCGATGTCGATCACGACCTCGGGATGGAAGCGCGCAACGTAGGTGAGCGCGTCGCACAGGATGAGGCGTCCCTCGGCGTCGGTATTCAGGATCTCGACGGTCTGCCCGGAGAGCGACGTGACGATGTCGCCCGGGCGGGTGGCAGCGCCGCCGGGCATGTTCTCGCAGGTCGGGATGACGCCGACCACGTTCACCGGGGCACGCATGGCGGCGAGCGCGTAGACCGCGCCGAGCACGCTGCCCGCACCCGACATGTCGAACTTCATCTCGTCCATCTCGCCGGAGGGCTTGAGCGAGATGCCGCCGGTGTCGAACGTGATGCCCTTGCCGACGAGCGCGAGCGGCTTCCTCGTCTTCGGGCCGCCGGAATAGCGCAGCACGATGAGCTTGGGCGGCTGGTGCGAGGCGCGGCTCACCGCGAGCAGCGCGCCCATGCCGAGCTTCTCCATGTCGCGGCGCTCGAGCACCTCGAGCGGCAGCTTGAACCGGCGCGCGATCTTCGCCGCCTCGGCGGCGAGATAGGCGGGCGTGCAGATGTTCGGCGGCAGGTTGCCGAGCGTGCGCGCGAGGTCCGTGCCGTCGGCGGTGGCCACGGCTTCCTTGCGCGCCTGCTCGAGGCCGGCGCCCGCCGACACGGGCAGGGTCACCGTCTTCAGCGCCGGCGCGGCAGCGTTCTTCTGCGTCTTCAGCTGGTCGAAGCGGTAGAACGCCTCGCGCAGCACGAGCACGGCGTGACGCACGTTCCAGGAGAGCGGCCTGGCGCCGACCTTCACGTCGACGAGGAAGAGCGCGGCGTCCTCGGTCCCGATCTCCTTCAGCGCGTTGGCCGCGCCGCGCAGCGCGTCGCGATAGGCCGCCTCGCCGAACTCCCGGCGCTCGCCGAGGCCCACGAGCAGCACGCGCTGCGCCGCGATGCCCGGCAGCTCGCGCAGCAGCAGCGTGGAGCCGGTCTTGCCGGAGAGGTCCTTCAGCGCCTTGCGCAGCGCGCCCTTCGCCACCTGGTCCGCGCGCCGCGCGGGCGCGGTGAGCGCGCCGCCCGTCGCCGGGTCCCGGAACACGCCGAGCACGGCGCAGCTCTTCACTCGCTCGGGCGCGAGCGCGCGTATGCTAAATTCCATAGCGAAAGTATCGCATGATCTTTCACCGCGCGCTCCTCAGGGAATTCGCCGGACTCGCCGGCGCGGTGTTCATGACGCTGTTCGCGATCGCGCTCACCACGCG
This sequence comes from Burkholderiales bacterium, assembly GCA_035651575.1. Lineage (GTDB taxonomy): Bacteria > Pseudomonadota > Gammaproteobacteria > Burkholderiales > SG8-39 > SCGC-AG-212-J23. The sequence goes on from DASRFM010000031.1 coordinate 93,462, forward strand.
CCTCATCCGCCTGCTCGGCGACGCCGCCGGCGGCCGCATTCCGTCCGACGCGGTGGTCGCCTTCCTTGGCTTCTTCGCGCTCGGCACGCTGCCGGTGCTGCTCTCGCTCACCATGTTCATCGCGGTGCTGCTCACGCTCACGCGCAGCTGGCGCGACTCGGAGATGGTGATCTGGTTCAGCTCGGGGCTGCCGCTTACCGCGTGGCTCAAGCCGGTGATGACGTTCGCGCTTCCGCAGATCGCGGTGATCACGGTGCTCTCGCTTTTCATCTCGCCCTGGGCGGCGCAGATGGGAGACCAGTACCAGTCGCGGGTCGCGGCGCGCGACGATGTCACGCGCGTGAGCCCCGGCGTGTTCGGCGAGACCGGCAACAAGGAGCGCGTGTTCTTCGTCGAGTCGGTTTCCGGGGACGAGAAGACGGTGCAGAACGTCTTCGTGAGCTCGGTCCAGCAGCAGAAAGGCGGCGTCAGCATGAGCCGCACCGGGCACACAGAGACCGCGCCCAACGGCGACCGCTTCATCGTGCTCGAGCGCGGCCGGCGCTACGAGGGCTCGCCTGCCGAGGGCGAGTACCGGATCACCGACTTCGAGCGCTATTCCGCGCGCATCGAGACGCCGGAGACCGACCAGCCGGTCGTCACCGCGAAGCAGTTGCCGACCTGGACGCTCGTCACCAATCCGACAAGCGGAAACCTCGGGGAACTCGTGTGGCGCCTGGGCATCCCGGTGTCGGCCCTGGTGCTCGTTCTCCTCGCCATCCCGATCAGCTTCGTCAACCCGCGCGCCGGGCGCTCCGCGAACCTGCTCTTCGCGCTCTTCACCTATGTCGTCTACTCGAACCTGATCAGCGTGAGCCAGGCGCGAGTCGCGCAGGGCCGGCTGGATTTCGGCATCGGCCTGTGGCTGGTGCACGCCGTCATGGCGCTCCTCCTGGTCGTGATGTTCGCCCAGCGCATGCAATTGATACGGCTCCGCATTGGCCGCTGAAAAAGCCCGCATCCGGACGCTCGAGCGGTACTTTGCGCAGCAGATCTACAGCGCGGTGCTGTTCGTGCTCGCGGGGTTCATCGCGCTGTTCGCGTTCTTCGACCTGATCCACGAGCTCGGCGACCTGGGCAACGGCGACTACGGGCTGCGCCAGGTGTTCGGCTTCGTGCTGCTGTCGGTGCCGGCGCACGCCTACGAGCTCTTCCCGATCGTCGTCCTGATCGGGACGCTGTACGTGCTCGCGCACCTCGCCAGCAATTCCGAGTACACCGTGATGCGCGGCTCGGGCCTTTCGCCGCTGCGCGCGGGCGCCATGCTGGGGCGCATCGGGCTCGCGTTCGTCGTCTCCACGTTCGTCATCGGCGAATGGATCGCCCCCTACGCCGAGGAGGCGGCGCAGAAGCTGAAGCTGCGCGCGATGAGCTCGCTCATCGGCGAGGACCTGAGCTCGGGCCTGTGGTTCAAGGACGAAGGCTCGTTCATCAACGTGCGCGAGGCGCGCAAGGCCGACCAGCTGAGCGGCGTGCGCATCTACGTCTTCGAGCCCGGCAGCTCGCGCCTGCGCACCCTCACGGTGGCGAAAAGCGCGGAGTACCGCTCGCACGGCGTCTGGATCCTGCAGGACGTGGATCGCACGGAGTTCGGCGCGCAGGGCCCGCGCAGCGTCCACGCCGCCGAGGACGAATGGCATTCGGCGGTGAGCCCGGACATGCTCGATGCGCTCATCGTCAGGCCCGAGCGCATGTCGGCCTGGGCGCTGCACAAGTACACGCAGCACCTCGAGAGCAACCGGCAGAAGACCGAGCGCTACGAGATCGCGTTGTGGAAGAAGCTGTTCTACCCGCTCGCGACCCTCGTCATGATGGCGCTCGCGCTGCCGTTCGCCTACCTGCAGGCGCGCGCCGGCATGGTCGGCGTCAAGGTGTTCCTCGGCATCATGCTCGGCATCCTGTTCCACATGCTGAACAGCCTCTTCTCGCACATCGGCCTGCTGCAGAACTGGCCGCCGATCGCCGCGGCGGCCGTGCCGAGCGCGGCGGTCTTCCTGACCGCGGTGATGGCGATGTGGTGGGTGGAGCGCCGCTAGCCAGGGGCTAGATCCGGGCGAGGCGCGTGCCGGCAAGGCGATCGTGCAGGAACTGCCGGTCGCGGTCGAAGAATGCCCAGACGATGGAGGCGCCGCTCGGCACGAGGATGAGCGCGAGGAGAAAGCGGGCGAGCGCCCGGCCGGGCGTCACGCCGACGAGGCGGATCTTCCAGGCCTTCATCGCGAGCGTCTGGCCGGTGCGCAGCCAGCACCACAGGAAGTAGGCGCCGAACACGAAGACGAGCAGCAGCTGCAGCTCGTGGCGCAGCGCCCCGCGGGTGGCGTCGCGGCCGCCGCTCGCGAAGAAGAAGATCCAGGCGGCGAAGAAGCCCACGGCAAAAAGCAGCAGCGCCTCGTACGCCATCGCCGCGAGGCGCCGCAGCAAGGACGGGGTCAAGGCTTCTTTTTTTTCTTGGCCGGCTTCGCCGGCGGCACGAGGCTTTCCCGCTCCATCGGCGAGAGCGCCTGGTACTGGGCCCACTGCTCGCGCAGGTCGCCGCGCTTGGCGGGCTGCGACTTGGCGAGGTTCTTGTAGGACTCGCGTGCAACGCGGCGCTGCTCGGGCGTCAGCCGCACCCATTCATGCATGCGCTGCTGGACGCGCTCCTGCTGCGGCGGCGCGAGCTTCGGGTAGCGCTTCGCGATGGCGATCCACTTGCGCTTGCGCGTGCCGTCGAGCGTTTCCCAGTCGTTCTTGAGAGGCGCGAGGATCTGCTGCTGCTCCGCAGTGAGCTCGGCCCAAGCCGGGCGGCTCGGGCGTGGCGCCTTCGTCGCGGCCTTTTGCGCCTGCGCGGCCGCCTTCGGCGCGGGCGCAGGCTGGGCCGCGGCCCCCGCCGCAACGCATAGCGCGAGCACGAGCCAGGCGGCGCGGCGCATCACTCCTCCGCGGCGCGCGTCTTCAGGAAGTTCTGGAACCCGCGGTCGAGGTAGGCGTCGATCGGCAGGTCGCTCGTGAGGAGCTGCTCGTCGATCTCCACCACTTCGGCCGCGCGCTGATTCTGCTGCCAGGTGTAGATCGCCGACACCGCGACGCCGAGGGCGACGACCGGGGCGAGGAGCCGAAGCGACAGGCCGCCCCAGCCGCCAAGCTCGACGACCGCGTGGCCCGCCCAGGCGAGCGCGCTTTCCGCCTCGGGGCGCTGGCGCTCGAGCGCGAGCTCGCGCGCGGCGCGCAGCCGGCCGAGCTTGCGCTCGTCCAGGCGCAAGCCCTGGTTCAGAAGGTGTGCAACGCGGTCGCCGAATTGTGGTTCGTTCATGGCTTTTCCCGGACGTCCACGCCGCGCGCCCTAAGCGCAGTCGCCAAGGCATGCGCAGCTCTCGAGCAGTGCGTTTTCACGCTCCCCTCGGAGCAGCCCATGACCCGGGCGGTCTCGGCCACGTCCAGCTCCTCCCAGTAACGCATGATGAAAGCCTCGCGTTGACGCGCGGGCAGCTTGGAAAGCTCTTGTTCAATTATTTCAAGCACTTGAGCCCGTTCCAGCTGGTCCTGCGGCGCCTCCTCGACATTTGACCCATCGGCCGCCTGCAGGGTTTCCAGCGGATCGCTGTCGTCATCGTCTTCCCGGCCGCCGGCGAGCGAGGAGAGGAGCGTCGTCCATAGCGAGCGCACCTTCTGGCGGCGGTAGTAGTCGCGGATCGCGTTCTGCACGATGCGGTGGAAGAGCAGCGGCAGCTCCGCTGCCGGCCGGTTGCCGTACTTCTCGGCGAGCCGCAGCATCGCGTCCTGCACGATGTCGAGCGCGGCTTCCTCGTCGCGCACGGCGAACATGGCCTGCTTGAATGCACGCCGCTCGACGCTTTCGAGAAAAGCGGAAAGCTCGCTGCGGGTTGCCAGGGTGAGACCCTCTGCCGGGGCGACGTTGTTTGCAGTCCATGGTACCAAAGTCGCGCCCGCTGGCACTCGCTATTCGCTTGACCGCATCGCAGCAAGCCTTTATTGTGTAAAGCTTTTCCAGCGGGGCAGGGGATCGTTCAAGGGCATGGACCGAGTCAAGACCAAGGAGCTCACCGGCGCCGAGATCGTGGTGCGCTGCCTCCAGGAGGAGGCCGTCGACTACGTCTTCGGCTATCCCGGCGGCGCGGTGCTCTTCATCTATGACGAGCTCTTCAAGCAGGACAAGGTCAAGCACGTCCTGGTGCGCCACGAGCAGGGCGCGGTGCACGCGGCCGACGGCTACTCGCGCTCCTCGAAGAAGGTCGGGGTCGCGCTCGTCACCTCGGGCCCCGGCGTCACCAACGCGGTCACCGGCATCGCGACCGCGTACATGGATTCCATCCCGATGGTCGTGATCACCGGGCAGGTGCCCACCCACGCGATCGGCCTGGACGCGTTCCAGGAGTGCGACACGGTCGGCATCACGCGCCCCATCGTGAAGCACAACATGCTGGTGAAGGACGTGCGCGAGCTCGCCTCGACGATGAAGAAGGCGTTCCACATCGCGACGACCGGGCGCCCCGGGCCGGTGGTGGTCGATATCCCGAAGGACGTCACCGCGGCGCTGTGCGAGTTCGACTATCCCGAGACGGTCTCGATGCGCTCGTACAACCCCGTGCGCAAGGGCCATTCCGGGCAGATCAAGAAGGCGGTCCAGCTCCTCCTCGAGGCGCAGCGCCCGATGATCTACACCGGGGGCGGCGTCGTGCTGTCGGATTCCTCCGCGCAGCTCAAGCAGCTCGTGAAGAAGCTCGGCTTCCCGTGCACCAACACGCTGATGGGCCTCGGCGCGTACCCGGCGACCGACGCCCAGTTCCTCGGCATGCTCGGCATGCACGGCACCTATGAGGCGAACATGGCGATGCAGCACTGCGACGTGCTGCTCGCGATCGGCGCGCGCTTCGACGACCGCGTCATCGGCAACCCGGCGCACTTCGCGCAGAACCCGCGCAAGATCATCCACGTCGACATCGATCCGTCGTCCATCTCCAAGCGGGTGAAGGTCGACGTGCCGATCGTCGGCAACATTCCGGACGTGCTGGACGAGGTGCTGAAGCTCCTCAAGGAGGCCCAGGCGCCGGACGTCAAGGCCTGGTGGAGGCAGATCGAGGAGTGGCGCAAGAAGGACTGCCTGCGCTACGACCGCAGCTCGAAGATCATCAAGCCGCAGTTCGTGCTGGAGAAGCTCTACGAGGTCACCCGGGGCGACGCCTTCGTCACGTCGGACGTCGGCCAGCACCAGATGTGGGCGGCGCAGTTCTACAAGTTCGACCAGCCGCGCCGCTGGATCAACTCCGGCGGCCTGGGCACCATGGGCTTCGGCCTGCCCGCCGCGATGGGGGTGCAGCTCGCCAATCCCGGCGCGACGGTCGCCTGCGTGACCGGCGAATCCTCGATCCAGATGTGCCTGCAGGAGCTCTCCACCTGCAAGCAGTATCGCCTGCCGATCAAGATCGTGAACCTCAACAACAAGTACATGGGCATGGTGCGCCAGTGGCAGCAGTTCTTCCACGGCAACCGCTATTCCGAGTCGTACATGGACGCGCTGCCCGACTTCGTCAAGCTCGCGGAAGGCTACGGGCACCGCGGCCTGCTGGTCGAGAGGCCGGCCGACGTCGAGCCGGCGCTGAAGGAGGCGTTTTCCAGGAAGAGCGAGCTCGTCTTCCTCGACTTCATCACCGACCAGACCGAGAACGTCTATCCGATGATCCCCGGCGGCAAGGGCATCACGGAGATGATTCTTTCCGAAGAGCTATAGAAGGGCGCATGCGCCATATCATCTCGATCCTCGTCGAGAACGAGGCGGGTGCGCTGTCCCGCATCTCGGGGCTGTTCTCGGCGCGCGGCTACAACATCGAGTCGCTCACCGTGGCGCCGACCGAGGACGCGTCGATGTCGCGCATGACGATCGTGACCACGGGATCGGAGGACGTGGTCGAGCAGATCACGAAGCAGCTGAACAAGCTCGTCGACGTGGTGAAGGTGGTGGACCTGTCCGAGGCCGAGCACATCGAGCGCGAGCTGATGCTCATCAAGGTGCGCGCCGGCGCCAAGGAGCGCGAGGACATGAAGCGCATGGCGGACATCTTCCGCGGGCGCATCATCGACGTCTCCGACAACACCTACACCATCGAGCTCACGGGCGACGGCCGCAAGCTCGACGCCTTCATCCAGGCGCTCGAGCCCGGCAGCATCATGGAGACGGTGCGCACCGGCACGAGCGGCATCGGCCGCGGCAACCGCATCCTTCGCGTTTAACCAGACCAGAAAAATCCGAGGCAGGGAGTTTTTGCGATGAAAGTCTATTACGACAAGGACGCCGACCTTTCGCTCGTCAAGGGGAAGAAGGTCACCATCATCGGCTACGGCTCGCAGGGCCATGCGCACGCGCTCAACCTCAAGGAATCCGGCGTGAAGGTCACCGTCGGCCTGCGCAAGGGCGGCGCCTCGTGGGACAAGGCGCGGAAGGCCGGCCTCAAGGTGGAGGAAGTGGCCAACGCGGTGAAGGGCGCCGACATCGTCATGATGCTGATGCCCGACGAGCACATCGCCGCGACCTACGCGGCGCAGGTGATGGGCGCCATCAAGAAGGGCGCCTCGCTCGCCTTCGCGCACGGCTTCAACATCCACTACGGGCTCATCCAGCCGCGCCCCGACCTCGACGTCTGGATGGTGGCGCCCAAGGCGCCCGGCCATACCGTGCGCTCGACCTACGCCGCCGGGGGCGGCGTTCCGATGCTGATCGCGGTGCACCGCAATCCGTCGAAGAAGGCGCGCGACCTGGCCCTCTCGTACGCCGCCGCGATCGGCGGCGGCAAGGCCGGCATCATCGAGACCTCTTTCAAGGAGGAGACCGAAACCGACCTCTTCGGCGAGCAGACGGTGCTCTGCGGCGGCTGCGTCGAGCTGGTCAAGGCGGGCTTCGACACGCTGGTGGAGGCGGGCTACGCGCCCGAGATGGCCTACTTCGAGTGCCTGCACGAGCTGAAGCTGATCGTCGACCTCATGTACGAGGGCGGCATCGGCACGATGAACTACTCGATCTCGAACAACGCGGAGTACGGCGAGTACGCCACCGGTCCGAAGATCATCGACGAGGGCGTGAGGAAGAGGATGAAGGAGGCGCTGCACCGCATCCAGACCGGCGAGTACGCGAAGGAGTTCGTGCTCGAGAACCGCGCCGGAGCGCCGACGCTGCTCAGCCAGCGGCGCATCACCGCGGAGCTGCCGATCGAGAAGGTCGGCGGCCGCCTGCGCGAGATGATGCCCTGGATCCGCAAGAACCGCCTGGTCGACACCTCGAAGAACTAGGGGGCGGTTGAAGAACTACCCGCACCCGATCATCGCGCGCGAGGGCTGGCCGTTCCTCGCGATCGCTGTGCTTGCTTCTCTCCTGGCGAGCGCCTTCTTCGGCTGGTGGTCGCTGCCCTTGTGGCTGGCGAGCGTTTTCATCCTGCAGTTCTTCCGCGACCCGGCGCGCGAGGCCCCGCAGGACGCGCGCGCCGTGCTCGCGCCGGCCGACGGCCGCGTCGTCGAGGTGTCGCGCTCGCAGGACCCCTATGTGCGGCGCGAGGCGCAGAAGGTGAGCATCTTCATGAACGTCTTCAACGTGCATTCCAACCGCTCGCCGGTGGAGGGCACGGTGCAGGAGCGCTGGTACTTCCCGGGCGCGTTCCTGAACGCCGCGCTCGACAAGGCGTCGCTCGCGAACGAGCGCAACGCGCTCTGGCTGCGCACGCGCGACGGCCAGGACGTCACCTGCGTGCAGGTGGCGGGGCTGATCGCGCGCCGCATCCTGTGCTATGTTGCCGCCGGCGCCGAGCTCGGGCGCGGACAGCGCTTCGGCTTCATCCGCTTCGGCTCGCGCGTCGACGTCTACCTGCCGCTCGACGCCGAGATCAAGGCCGCGATCGGCGAGAAGGTCTCCGCCGGAGAAACCGTGATCGCGAGGCTCGCTTCGCATGGCTGAAGACCCGGACCCCGATCTCGAGCACGAGGCGGAGCACGACGAGCGGCCCGCAGCGCGGGCGCCCTTCGGCGGCCTGCGCCGCCGCGGCATCTACCTCCTGCCCAATCTCTTCACCACGGGCGTTCTCTTCTGCGGCTTCTACGCCATCGTGCAGGCGATGAACGACCGCTTCGAGGTCGCGGCGATCGCCGTGTTCGTCGCCATGGTGCTTGACGCGATGGACGGGCGGGTCGCGCGCTGGACCCAGACACAGAGCGAGTTCGGCGCGCAGTACGACAGCATCGCCGACATGGTCGCGTTCGGCGCCGCGCCGGCGCTCATCGCCTACGAATGGGCGCTGAAGGACCTCGGCACCGGCGGCTGGATCGGCGCGTTCATCTACTGCGCCGGGACGGGGATCCGCCTTGCGCGCTTCAACGCCAACCTCGGCGTCGTGGACAAGCGCTACTTCCAGGGCCTGCCGAGCCCCTCCGGCGCCGCGGTGATCACGGGCTTCGTGTGGATGCTCAGCGACTTCGGGCTCGAGCCGGGGGAGTACCTGTCGATCACCGGGCTCACCTGGCTCGTGGCAGTGTTCGCCGGCGTGACCATGGTGTCCAACGTTCCCTTCTACAGCTTCAAGGAAGTGAACTGGAAGAAGCGCGTGCCGCTGTGGGTGATCCTCGCCGCGGTGGCGGCGTTCTCGGTCATCGCCTCCCGGCCCTCGCTCGTGCTGTTCGCGCTTTTCTTCGGCTATTCGCTCTCCGGCTACGTCATGTGGGCGATGGGGCAGCGCGTTCGTTCCGTGTTGCCGGAGGAATGAACGGAGGAAGGCCCCGATGATCCACGAGCTGCGCATCTACCGCTGCGTTCCCGGACGCCTGCCCGCCCTGCACAAGCGCTTCCAGGGCGCGACGCTCGCGCTGTGGGAGAAGCACGGCATCCGCCAGGTCGGCTTCTGGACGGTGCTCGTCGGCGACGGCAACCAGGATCTCTACTACCTGCTCGAATGGAAGGACATGGCGGAGCGCGAGCAGAAGTGGGGCGCCTTCCAGGCCGACCCGGAGTGGCAGGCGAAGCGCGCCGAGAGCGAGCGCGACGGCGCCATCGTCGCGAACGTGACCAGCAGCTTCCTCGCGCCCACCCCCTATTCGCGGCTCAGGTAATTCGGTGGTATAGTCGCCGCCATGCATCAGGCCCTCGCTTCGCTCCTCTCGCCCGCGCTCCTCGCGCTGGGCGGCCTGCTGCTGCGCCCCGCGCGCTAAATTCCCCGACCCACAATCCGAGCTTCGACCGCTCTGCCCCCACAAAGGGCAGAAAGGGACAAGTCCATCCTCATCCAGGGAAAACTGCACATGAACGACGTGACCCCCAAAGGCAGCCAAGACAACTTGATCATCTTCGACACCACCATGCGCGACGGCGAGCAGAGCCCCGGCGCGTCCATGACCAAGGACGAGAAGCTGCGCATCGCGCGCGCCCTGGAGCGCATGCGCGTCGACGTGATCGAGGCGGGTTTCCCGGCGGCGTCGAACGGCGACTTCGAGGCGGTGCAGGCGATCGCCAACGTCGTCAAGGATTCGACCGTGTGCGGCCTGTGCCGGGCGAACGACCGCGACATCCAGCGCGGCATCGACGCCCTGAAGGGCGCGAAGTCGCCGCGCATCCACGTGTTCCTCGCCACGAGCGCGCTGCACATGGAGAAGAAGCTGCGCATGACGCCCGCGCAGGTGCACGAGCAGGCGAAGCTCTCCATCAAGTTCGCGCGCAAGGCCTGCGCGGACGTCGAGTTCTCGCCGGAAGACGGCAGCCGCTCGGACCCGGACTTCCTCTGCCGCGTGCTCGAGTCGGTCATCGCCGAGGGCGCCACCACGATCAACATCCCCGACACGGTGGGCTACGCGGTTCCGGAGCAATTCGGACTTTTCATCAAGGACCTGAGGACGCGGATCCCGAACTCGGACAAGGCGGTGTGGTCGGTGCACTGCCACAACGACCTCGGCATGGCGGTCGCCAACTCGCTCGCCGCGGTGAAGATCGGCGGCGCACGCCAGATCGAGTGCACGATCAACGGCCTCGGCGAGCGCGCGGGCAACACCTCGCTCGAGGAAGTCGTGATGGCGGTGCGCACGCGGAAGGATTTTTTCAACCTGAAAACGAAGATCGATGCGACGCACATCGTGCCGACGTCGCGCCTCGTGTCGCAGATCACCGGCTTCGTGGTGCAGCCCAACAAGGCGGTGGTGGGCGCCAATGCCTTCGCGCACGCCTCGGGCATCCACCAGGACGGCGTGCTGAAGGCGCGCGACACCTACGAGATCATGCGCGCCGAGGACGTGGGCTGGACCACCAACAAGATCGTGCTCGGCAAGCTCTCGGGCAGGAACGCGTTCAAGCAGCGCCTGAAGGAGCTCGGCGTCGAGCTCGAGAGCGAGGACGCCTACAACAAGGCCTTCCAGCGCTTCAAGGACCTCGCCGACAAGAAGGCCGAGATCTTCGACGAGGACCTGATGGCGCTCGTCGCGCAGGAGGCGGGCCTCTCGTCGGAGGAGCACTGGAAGCTCGTCACCATGAACCAGGCGAGCGGCATGGGACAGAAGCCTTTTGCAAAGATCACCCTCCTCGAAGCCGGCCATGAGAAGCAATCCGAATCCCAGGGCGACGGGCCGGTCGACGCGACGTTCAAGGCGATCGAGGCCCTGGCGAAGAGCGGCGCGGAGCTGCTGCTCTACTCGGTGAACGCCGTCACGCAGGGCACCGAGTCGCAGGGCGAGGTGACGGTGCGGCTCTCGAAGGGCGGGCGCATCGTCAACGGCGTGGGCGCCGACACCGACATCGTCGTCGCCTCCGCCAAGGCCTACATCAGCGCGCTGAACAAGCTGGAGAGCAAGGTCGAGCGGGTCAACCCGCAGCATCAGCACTAGGGTGAGGAGGGCCGCGCCGCCGGGCGTCACGGACACCGAGGACCGCTATTACGGGATGCTCGCCGGCGCGGCGGCGGCGCGGGTGCTCGAGTCGGTCGAGGCCGTCGGCCTTGCGCCCCTGCTCGCGCGCGGCAAGGCGCTCAAGCCTGAGGCCATCGCCACGGCGCTGAAGCTCGACGTGAAGCGCGCGTGGAAATGGTTCGGCCTGCTCGAGCAGATGGGGTTGCTTGAGCGCGAAGGCGCTGCGCGCTACCGCGCCGGTCCGCTCATGCGCTCGATGTTCTCTCCGCAGGGGAAGCTGCTCTTCTTCTACCGCGACTTCCTGCGCTACTTCAACGTCGTCATGGGCTTCGATCTCGCGGCGGTGCTGCGCGGCGCGCCGGTCGCCGGCGTGCCGTACCCGCCGCAGACGCCCCTCGAGGTGGAGCTGCTGGAAGCGTGGATGCGCACCACGGCGCAGGGCACGCTCGCGCGCATGGAGCGCGCGATACGCTTCTCCGCAGTCTCGCGCCTGCTCGACGTCGCGGGCGGCGACGCGACGATGGCGATTGCGCAGGCAAGGCGCCATCCTCGCCTGCACGTCACGGTCTTCAACCTGCCGGCTTCCGCGGCGCTCGCCCGCAAGAATGTCGCCGCGGCGAGATTGCAGAAGAGGATCGACGTCGTCGAGGGCGACTTCCGCCGGGATCCGCTGCCGCGCGGCTACGACATGGTGCGCTTCTCGCGCGTGCTCGCCGATTGGCCCGAAGAGGTGTGCGGCATGCTCCTCGCGAAGGCGCACGCGTCCCTCGAGCCGCGCGGAAGGGTACTGATCTGCGAGCCGCTCGCCGACGACAATCCTGCGCTGGTCTTCGCCTGGCATTTCAGCTACCTGCCCTACGACGACTTCGGCGTCGGCGTGTACAAGCCGGCGGCGGCCTATCGCCGCCTGCTCGCCGACGCGGGCTTCAGGCGCGTCACGGTGAAGCCGCGCGACCGCGAAAGCATCCACTCGGTCATCGTGGCCGCAAAGTGAAGGCGCCGCCTGCGATCTACGTCAGCGGCGTCGCGGGCGGGACCAATCCGTCGCCCGGCGTGGGGATCGCGCGCTGCCTGCGCGAGGCGTTCCCCGCTGCGCGGCTCATCGCCGTGGATTACAGCCCGCACAGCGCCGGCCTCGCCTGGGCGGACTTCGACGAATGCATCGTGCGTCCTTCGTGGCTCCTGCGCGGGCCGCAGCGGCACGTTGCCTACGTCCGCTCGGTCCTCGCTCGCGGGGGCATCTGGCTGTCGTGCCTCGACCTCGAGCTGCGCCTGCTCGCGCCGCACCTGCGTCGCCGTGCGCTGGCGCCTTGCCCGCCGCTGCGCGCGCTGCGCTGGGCGCGCAAGCCCGCGGCCGAGATCGCACGCCGGCTCGGCCTCGCGGCGCCGCCCTCGCTTCGGGTGGGCAGGAACAGCGATGCCGTGCTCGGGGCGTTCTGCCGGGAGCACGGCTGGCCGGTATGGGTGAAAGGGCCCGACTACGGCGCAGCGCCGATCTGGTCCTGGTACGAGCTCGCGCCGGCCTTGCGCGAAATGGCGGCGCTCTGGGGCGGGCGCGAAAGGCTCCTTCTCCAGGCGCACAGCGACGGCCACGACGTCACCCTCGCATTCGCCGCGCTCGGCGGCCGGCTGCTCGGCGCCGCGCAGCTCGAGAAGCTCGAGCGCACCGCCGAGGGCAAGGTCTGGCGCGGGCGCGTGAGCGCGGTGCCGCAGCCGCTCGAGCGCAGGCTGCGCGCGCTGGTTCGCGATGCGCGCTGGTCGGGAGGCGGCGAGATCGAGTGCGTGCGCGACCGCGCGTCGCGGCTGTGGCTCGTCGAATGCAATCCGCGCTTCCCGGCCTGGATCTACGGCGCGGCGCTCGCCGGCCGCAACCTTCCGGGGCTGCTGGTGGGCACCCTGACTGGCGAGAAGCTTGCGCAACCCCGCAGGCGCGAGCGCGGCACCTTCACGCGCATTGTCCTGGAGAATCCGGCTCCCCTATAATGCCGCAGCCGACTTTGGCGGGGGGCCAGATGGCGCACAAGAAATCCGCAGCACCGAAGGGAAAAAAATCAGCGGGCAAGGCAGTGGCCGTGAATCCGTGGCTGCCGGCCGTGCCGCTCAAGGGGCGCAAGCTCCTGAAGCCGGTGCTGGCCGTGCCGCTCGCGATGATGGCGGGCGCGGCGAGCGCGGATCTTCTGCCGGCGCGTGCGCTGACCGTTCCGGCCGAGGCCGCCCGGCAATCGCTGTCCGCGAAGGACTACGAGCGCCTGGTCGGCGCGAAGAAGGCCGAGATCCTGCGCAAGTTCGAGGGCAGGCAGGCGTTCCAGCTGGCCCAAGGCAGCGATAGCCGCGGCGGCGGCAAGAGCGGCCAGCGCCCGAGCGGCAGCTAGCGCGTTTGCGGCGGCAGGCCCTTCCGGCGCCGCTGCGCCGCGACCTGCTTCGCGTCCTGCGCTCCGGCGCCGGCGATACGCCGAGGCGCTTCCTCCTTCCCGAGTACGCCGCGAGCCAGTTCCGCGAGGCCGCGCGCGCGGCATCCCGTGTCAAGGCGTCGCCGCGCGTCGTGCTCGCCTACAGCATCAAGACCAATCCGTTTCCCGGGCTCCTCGACCTCGCGCGGGCGCACGGCATGCGCGCGGAGGCCATCACGCAGGCCGAGGTGGCGCATGCGCTGCGCCGCGGGTTCCGGATGGAGGACACCGTGCTGAACGGCCCGGCGAAGTGGTGGCCGGAGCCGGTGCGCGAGACCGGGTATGCGGCGATCTTCTGCGATTCTCTGCAAGAGCTGCGTGCGCTGCGCGGCGCGCTCGCCGCAGGCCGCGTGCGGGCGCGCAGCGTCGGCCTGAGGCTGCGGCCGGCGACCGTGCGCTCGCGCTTCGGCGTCGACCTCTCGGAGCGCAAGTCCTTTGCCGAGGCGGTGCGGCTGCTGCGCAGCCTGCCGCGCGACCAGGAGATCGGCTTTCACTTTCACCAGGCGAGCAGCGCGGTCGGCGTTCGCACATGGCAGTATCTGGCGCGCAACTTCATCGCTGCGGCGGGCATCCTGGGCGAGCACGCCGGGCGCCCACCCGCGGCGCTCAGCGTCGGCGGCGGCTGGCATCCGGACGACTGGTCGCGCTTCCTGCGCGCGGAGCTCGGCGATCTCGCGAGGCTCTGCCGGCGGCAGATCCCGTCGCTGCGCGAGCTCATCGTCGAGCCGGGCAAGGCGCTTGCGCAGCGCTCGATGGGCCTCGTCATGCGCGTGCTCGAGGTGCGCCGCGGCGAGCTGCTCGTCGACGGCTCGGTGGCCGAGCTGCCCGACCTGCCGAGCCATCCGCATCGCTTCGTCTCGCTGAAGGCCGGGAAGCTCGCGTCGTGGCCTTCCGGCCGCACGCGGCTTCTCGGACGCCTGTGCATGGAATTCGACGTCGTCGGCGAGGCGCTGCATCCGCCTGCCGGGCTGCGGGCGGGCGATCTCGTCGCGGTGCTCGACTGCGGCGCCTATGATGCGAGCATGGCCTACCTTTTCAGCCGCGGCTTCGTCGAGGCACTGCCCGGCCCAGGCACGCTTTGAAGGCGTCGCCGAGGACCTGGCTGTTTGTCCCGGGGGCGGACGAGCGTGCGCACGCGGCCGCGGCGCGCTCGGGCGCGGACGTAGTCATCCTAGAGTTGGAGGACTTCACGCCGCCCGAGCTGCGGCCCAGGGCCCGCGCGCTCGCGGCGAAGGCATTCCGGGCGTGGAAGCAAGCCGGCGCACGGACCGCCGTGCGCGTCAACCCGCTCGAGGGCGACGGCGGCGCGGACCTCGGTGCCGTGCTGCCCGCGAGGCCGGATTTCGTCCTCCTGTCGAAGGTCGTCTCGGCAGCGCAGCTGCGGGCGCTCGAGGCGGCGAGCGGCGCCGCTTTCGACCTCGTGCCCAACATCGAGACGGCCGCCGGCCTCGTCCGCGCGCAGGAGATCCTCGTTGCCAGCCGGCGCGTGGTCGCCGCGCTCGTCGCGAGCGAAGACATGGTCGCCGACCTCGGCACCGAGCGCAGCCGCGGCGGGGCGGAGCTTGCGTACGTGCGCGCCCGCTTCCTCGTGGAATGCCGCGCCGCCGGCGTCGAGGCGATCGATTGCCCGTACACCTTCGGCGACGCGAAGGGCGCCGTGGCCGACGCGCGCTACGCGAAGCGCCTCGGCTACCGCGCGAAGAGCCTGGTGGATCCGTCCCACGCGCGGCTGATCAACGCGGTGTTCAGCCCTTCCCGGAAGGAGATCGAGAAAGCGCGGCGCATCGTGTCGGCGTTCGACAAGGCCCGCGCCGCCGGGAAGGAGCGCGCCCGCGTCGGCGGGCTGCTCGTGGAAGTGCCGATCTACGCCGCGGCGAAGCGCCTGCTCGAGCGCGCATGAGGGCAGGGTGGCTGCTTCTCGTCTTCGGCGGCGCCGCGCTTGCACAGCCCTCGTGCTTCGATGCCGCGAACGACCGGGCCGCGCTGGATGAGTGCGCGCAGAAGGAGATCCTGCCGCTCGAGGCGGCCGTCGTGAGCCGGGTGAACGCCCTGCGCGCGAAATACCGGAATACTGCGGGCCTGCGCGAGGCGCTGGAGAAATCGCAGGACTCGTGGAATGCATACCGCAACGGCCATTGCAGCGTCGAGGCGCAGGCACGCGGCGGCTCCGAGGTCGCGGCGCAGAGGGCCTACGCGTCCTGCTCGAAGCGCGAGCTTGCCGCAAGATTGAAGGAACTGGAGGGACTGTGAAGCGGCTCTTCTTTCTCGTCCTGGTCTTCGCCGCGGGGCTGGCGCGCGCCCAGGCGCCCTATCCCGGCAAGCCGATCCGCCTCATCGCGCCGTTTCCGCCCGGCGCGGTGGTGGACACGCTGTGCCGCGCGCTCGGCGCGCCGATGGGCGAGCTGCTCGGGCAGCCGGTGGTGGTGGAGAACCGCGTCGGCGCTGGCGGCAACATCGGCATGGACCTCGTCGCCAAGGCGCCGCCCGACGGCTACACGATCGGCATGGGGAGCATCGGCACCCACGGCATCAATCCGAGCGTGTACGCGAAGATGCCTTTCGACCCGGTCCGCGATTTCGCCCCGATCACGTTCGCCGCGAGCAACATCAACGTGCTGGTCGTCAATCCCGCGGTTCCTGCGCGCAGCGTCGCGGAGCTGATCGCCTATGCGAAAGCGAATCCCGGCAAGCTCTCGTTCGGCTCGGCAGGGGTCGGCACCTCGCAGCATCTCGCCGGCGAGCTCTTCAAGCAGGTGACCGGCATCGAGATGTCGCACGTCCCATACAAGGGCGCGGGCCCCGCGGTGACCGACCTGATCGCCGGGCAGATCCCGCTCATGTTCGCCGATATCTCCGCGGCGCTGGGCCACGTGCGCGCCGGCCGGCTGCGCGCGCTCGGCGTCACGACGCGGGCGCGCACGCCGCTGCTGGACGTGCCTACGCTCATCGAGCAGGGCGTTCCGGACTTCGACGTGAACGCGTGGTTCGGGCTGTTCGCGCCCGCCGGCACGCCCGCCGAGATCGTCGCCCGGCTGAACGGCGCGGCGGTGAAGGCGCTCGGCGCGCCGGCCACGCGCGAGCGGCTGCAGGGCCTGGGCCTCAATCCCGCGCCCGACACGCCGCAGGCCTTCGAGCGCTTCGTCCGTGCGGAGCTCGAGCGCTGGGCCAAGGTCGCGCGCGCGGTCAATATCCGCGCCGAGTGAGGCGCGCGTAGGCCACCACCGCGGCGAAGAACGCGAGGCTGAGGCCGATCTCCGCGAGCGCCGCGGCGCGCGAGGCGCCGCGCTCGGCCCAGGCGCGCATCACGCCCTCGGCGAAGTACGCGAGCACAAGCAGGCTCGACCACTGGTAGGTGTAGCGCCGCCCGGCGAGGATGCCGCCGAGCGCGAGCGTGAGCGGCAGCGCCTTCAGCGCGGCGAGCGAGCCGCCGGGGCGCAGCGGCGCGAGCCACAGCTCCCACGCGAGGCACAGCGCGATCAGCATCACCAGGGCGCAAAGCGCCGCCGCGCGCAGCTTGGCCATGCTCGGTATCATAAGAGCAACAATGAAAAGGCCAGCGTGGCGCGAGCTTGCGCAGTTCGGCGTGGCGGTCGTGCGGCGCTTCTACGAGGACCGCAGCTCGCAGACCGCGGGCAGCCTCACCTATACGACGCTGCTCGCGCTGGTGCCGCTGCTTACCGTCGCCCTGACGGTCTCGACCGCGTTCCCCGTGTTCGACCGGCTGCTCGGCGCGCTGCAGGACTTCGTCGTCGACCACGTGCTGCCGGACACGCCGGGCGTCGACACCTTCGCCGAGCAGCTGAACGAGTTCACCGAGCGCGCCGGGCGCGTGCGCGCGATCGGGCTGGCGGCGCTCGGCCTCACCGCGCTCATGACCATGCACACCATCGAGGACGCGCTCAACCGCATCTTCCGCGTGGCGCGGCCGCGCCTCCTGGCAAAGCGCTTCGCCATGTACGTCGTGGTGCTCGCGGTGGGCCCGCTGCTGATCGGCGCCAGCCTCTCGATGACGACCTTCCTCATCGTGAGCTCGCTCGGCGCCCTGAACCTGGATTCGGTGGCCGAGTCGGTGCTGCGCTTCCTGCCCTTCGTGCTCACTTGCGCGGCGCTCACGCTCTTGTACATCCTGGTGCCGAACCGCGAGGTCCCGGCGCACCATGCGCTTACCGGCGGCTTCCTCGCCGGCGTCGCTTTCGAGCTCGCCAAGCGCGCGTTCGCCCTCTACGTGAGCCGCTTTCCCACCTACGCCTTCATCTATGGAACCTTCGCCACCATGCTGCTTTTCCTCATCTGGATGTACGTGTCGTGGTTCATCGTGCTCGCCGGCGCCACGCTGACCGCGATGCTTCCCGGCCTGAAGGAGCGCGGCGCGCTGAAAGGCCAGCCGTGAGCGCGATCGCCCGCGAGGAGCGCCTCATCGTCGCGCTCGACGTCGCGAGCCCGGCCGAGGCGCGCGCCCTCGTCGAGCGCCTCGGCGATGCGGCGCGCTTCTACAAGATCGGCATGGAGCTCTTCATGGCGGGGGGCTACTTCGAGCTGCTCGAGTGGCTGGTCGGACGCGGCAACAAGGTCTTCGTCGACCTCAAGTTCTTCGACGTGCCGGAGACCGTGCGCCGCGCGGTCGCGAACCTGCGCGGCCGCGGCGCGACGTTCGCAACGGTGCACGGCAACCAGGCGATGATGGAGGCCGCCGCGCAGGCGAAGGGGGAGCTGCGCATCCTCGCCGTCACCGTCCTCACCAGCCTCGATCGCGGCGACCTCGACGACCTCGGCTTCTCCTGCGACGTCGAGCACCTCGTCCTGTCGCGCGCGCGGCGCGCCATCGAGGCGGGCTGCGACGGCGTGATCTCTTCAGGCCTCGAGGCATCCCGCCTCAAGAAGGAGTTCAGGGAAAAGCTCCTCGTGGTCACGCCGGGGATCCGGCCGGTGGAGAACAAGCCCGCGGACGACCAGAAGCGCACCGTCGACGTCGCGCAGGCCTTCGCGAACGGCGCGGACTACATCGTGGTCGGGCGGCCGATCCGGCAGGCCGCGGATCCGCGTGCCGCGGCGCAGGCGATCCAGCGCACGATCGCCACGGCCTTTACTTGAGCAGCGTCTCGAGCAAGCGCCTGAGCACCTCGTGCGAGGGCGGCTGCGGCCCGAAGAAGAGCGTCTCCGCGCCGCGCTTCACGAGGATCGTCGGGAAGTTCTCGATCTCCAGCTCGCCGACCCGCTCCGCGTCGTCCTCGGTATCGAGCCAGCCGAAGGCGGCCTGCGGGAACGCGGCGGCGAGCGCCTCGAACCCCGGGCGGTACTCGGCGCAGGTGTCGCACCACGCCGCGCAAATGCAGGTCACCTCGTACGCCGGCCGGGCCATCAGGGCCGCATCATGACCGATTTTCTGCACGCGCTGGCCGGGATTGCGGGCCTGCTTGCGCTGGCGTGGGCGGCGAGCGAGAACCGGCGCGCGGTGCCGTGGCGGGCGATCGGCGCCGGCCTCGCGCTCCAGGTCGCGCTCGCGGTCCTCTTCCTGAAGGTCGAGCCGGTGAAGAACGCGTTCATGAAGGTGAACGACGCACTCCTCGTCCTCGAGCAGGCGACGCAGCAGGGCACCGGCTTCGTGTTCGGCTATCTCGGCGGCGCCGCGCCGCCCTTCGCGGTGACGGACGAGAACGCGGTGTTCATCCTCGCCTTCCGTGCGCTCCCGCTCGTGCTCGTCATCAGCGCGCTCTCGGCGCTGCTTTTCCACTGGCGGGTGCTGCCGGCGATCGTCGCCGCGCTGTCCTGGCTCCTCGAGAAAGCCATGCGCGTCGGCGGCGTGGTGGGGCTCTCGACCGCGGCGAACGTCTTCGTCGGCATGGTGGAGGCGCCGCTTTTCGTGCGCCCCTACCTCGGGCGCGTATCGCGCGGCGAGCTCTTCGCCATCATGGTCGGGGGCATGGCGTCCATCGCCGGCACGGTGCTCTTCCTGTACGCGAGCATCCTCGGCCGGGTGGTGCCCGACGCGGTGGCGCACCTGCTGATCGCCTCGCTCCTCTCCGCGCCCGCCGCGCTCGTCATCGCCTTCCTGATGGTGCCTCCGGAGGGCGAGATCACCGGCGCGCGTATCGCTCTGCGCTCCGAGGCCTCCGGCAGCATGGACGCCCTTACGCGCGGCACGCTGGAGGGCGCGCAGCTCCTGGTCAATATCGTGGCCATGCTGGTGGTCTTCGTCGCGCTCGTCGCCCTGGTGAACCTGCTCCTCGCGCCTTACACGCTGCAAGGCCTGCTCGGCGCGCTGCTCGCGCCGCTCGCCTGGCTCGCCGGCGTGCCCTGGAGCGAGGCGCAGGCCGGCGGCGCGCTCCTCGGCACGAAGACCGTCGTCAACGAGCTCGTCGCCTACGTGGACCTCGCGCGCGACGGCTCGCTTTCGCCGCGCAGCCGTGTGCTCCTCACGTACGCTCTGTGCGGGTTCGCGAATTTCGGAAGCCTCGGCATCCTGATCGGTGGCCTCGGCACCATGTGCCCGGAGCGGCGCCAGGAGGTGGTTGCGCTCGGCTTCCGCTCGATCGTCGCCGGCACGTTGGCGACGTGCCTGACCGCCGCCACGGTCGCGTTGGTCCTGTAGCGGATCGGCTACAGAAGGTTCACGCGTTTTGGGATATTCCCGTTGGGGGTCGTCTCCTAGCATCGCCTTGGAGAAGACGGCGAGCGGATCGAACGGAGAGCCACTGACCCTTTCCCCCCCCTTGCATACGCACCTCCCTCCCTTCGTGCGTATGTAGGCATACGACCCCGGCACCCCTACCGGGGTCTTTTTTTATATGCGCGTCCTTTTCGTCACCTCCGAATGCGCGCCGCTCACGAAGACCGGCGGCCTGGGCGATGTCAGCGCCGCGCTGCCTGCCGCGCTCCGCGAGCTCGGGGTCGACGTGCGCGTGCTGCTGCCCGGATACCGGGCCGTGCTGCGCGCGCAGGTGCACGCCGGTCCGGCGGCCGCCTTTCGGGTCGCGGGCTTCGACTGCCGGCTTCTGGAGAGCCGCCTGCCCGACGGCGTGCCCGTCTACCTGCTCGATTGCCCGCCGCTCTACGGACGCGAGGGCGGGCCCTACCAGTCGGCCGAAGGCGTCGATTGGCCCGACAACGCGCTGCGCTTCGGTGTGCTTTCCGCCGCGGCGGCGCTCGTCGCGCAGGGCAGAGGCCCCTCGGGGTGGCACGCCGATCTCCTGCACTGCAACGACTGGCCCGCGGCGCTCGCGCCGGCCTACGCTCCCGACTGCCCGAGCTTGCTCACCATCCACAACCTCGCGTTCCAGGGAAATTTCGCGCCCGACGTGCTGCACCCGCTCGGGCTGCCGCCGGAGCTCTACGCGCCCGAGCGGGCGGAGTTCTACGGCAAGCTTTCCTTCCTGAAGGCGGGAATCGTCTGTGCGCACGCGATCGCGACCGTCAGCCCGACCTACGCCGCGGAAATACGCACCGAGGAATTCGGCTGCGGCCTGCACGGCGTGCTCGAGCGGCGCAAGGCCGAGCTGCACGGCATCCTGAACGGCATCGACACGCGCGAATGGGATCCGGCGACGGACCTGCGCATCGAGCAGAACTACGATGCCGGCTCGCTCGAGCGCAAGGCGGCGAACAAGGCGGCGCTGCAGCGGCGCCTGGGCCTGGCTGCGAATCCCGCGGTGCCCCTGCTGGGGGTAGTCGGACGGCTGACTCACCAGAAGGGCATTGACCTCATCGCCTCCGCGGCGGACGAGCTCGCTGCGCTGCCGGCGCAGCTCGCGATCCTGGGCAAGGGCGAGCGCGAGCACGAGATCGCCGTAGCGGCGTGCGCCGCACGCCATCCCGGACGCATCGCGGCGGCGATCGGCTTCAACGAGGACCTCGCGCACGCGATCGAGGCGGGCGCGGATGTCTTCCTCATGCCCTCGCGCTTCGAGCCCTGCGGCCTGAACCAGATGTACAGCCAGCGCTACGGCACGCTTCCCGTGGCGCGCGCGACCGGCGGCCTCGTCGACACGATCACGGACGGGGAGACCGGCTTTCTCTTCAGGCCGGCGGAGACCGCCGCGCTCGTCGGCGCGGTGCGCCGGGCGCTCGAGGTCCACGCGCGGCCGGCGCAATGGCGCGCGCTGCAGCGCGCCGCCATGGCCCGCAACTTCAGCTGGTCAGCGGCCGCTCGTCAGTACGCCGCTCTTTACCGCCGCCTCGCCACGCCGGTAGCGGCATAGCGGAGCCGGCCTCGGCCGGCTCTTCCGCATCGGCGTCGACCTGCTCCGCGTTCCAGGCGCGCAGCTTCGCGAGCAGCGCCGCGTCGTGCTCGCCGCGGATCGGCCAGCGGCGGTTCCAGAGGTTGAAGCGCGGGCGGTGGCCCATCGCGTCCTGCTGTGCCGCAGCGAGCGCGCTCAGCGTGCCGACGTCGCGCCAGTACGCAGCCTCCTCGCAATCGAGCAGCCCCGGAATGCGGTTCGCCGCGAAATCGTAGGCGTACAGGCGTGCGTGGCCGGCAAGCCGGGGCAGCAGGTCTCGGCCGAAGTCGGTGTCGCCCAGGCGCCGCGACTCGCGCAGCAGCCGCTCGAGCGCACGCGGCTCGAAGAGGTAGTTGCCCATCGAGGCATAGGCGCGCTGCGGGTCGTGCGGGATGGGGGCGGGCTCGCGCGGCTTCTCGCGGAACGCGAGCACGCGGCCGTCGGCGCCCGTGGACAGCACGCCGAAGGACGAGGCCTCGCGCAGCGGCACGGCGAGTGCCGCGACCGTCATGTCGGCGCGGCGCGCGGCGTGGAAGTCCACCATCTGCCGCACGTCCATGCGGTAGACATGGTCGGAAGCGAACACCGCCACGGCGTCGGGAGCGTGCGCCTGGACGACGTCGAGGTACTGGTAGACCGCGTCCGCGGTGCCCTTGAACTGGCCGGCCAGCGTATTGGAGCGCGGCAGCAGCACCTGGATCAGGCCCTGCGAGCCGGCGAACCACGGCGCCCAGGCGCGCGAGATGTGCTCGATGAGCGATGCAGGCTTGTACTGCGCGAGCACGTAGATCGTGTCGATCCTCGAGTTCACGAGGTTGCTCAGCACGAAATCGATGATCCGGTAGCCGCTGGCGAAGTGCAGCGCCGGCTTGGCGTGCTCCGCGGTGAGCGGGTAGAGCCGCGAGCCTTCTCCTCCAGCCAGTACAAGCGCGACGATTTTCATGTAGCGGTGCCTTTCTCTTCGCGGAAATTCGTGGAAAGAGTTCTTGCCGACGATGATAGAGAGCACGACACGAAGTCACTATCGCCCGGACTGGATTCCGCGCGTAGCGCCGACCTGACCCGTGGTAGTCGCCATGCGACAGGAAATTCGCCGCCGCGCGATAGCCCGCGCTCACGGCCCGCCCTACGATGGTCCGGGCCATGAGCGCGTTCCTGCAGAGAGGGCTCTACGGCATCGCGGCGGCGCTGCTTCTGGTCGCGGGCACCCGCGCAGCGCATGCGCCCGTGGATGCGCCCTTCGCCTCCTGCGTGCCCGACGCCGCCGAGGCGCCGCAAGGCGCCGCGAGCGATCCCGCGCAGCGCACCCTCGCCGGGTACCTCGCGCGGCGCTTCACCATCGCCCCCGAAGCGGCGCAGCGCATCGTCGGTGCGGCGTTCGACGCGGGGGACGCCTCGAGCCTCGACCCGCTGCTGCTCCTCGCCATGATCGCGGTGGAGTCGCGCTTCAATCCCTTCGCGCAGAGCGACAACGGCGCGAAGGGCCTGATGCAGATCATTCCCAGGTACCACCTCGACAAGCTCGCGCCCCTCGGCGGCGAGTCCGCGGTGCTCGATCCCGAGGCCAACATCCGCGTGGGGGCGCAGATCCTGCAGGAATACGTGGCGCGGGCCGGAAGCCTGGAGGCGGGCCTGCAGGTCTACAACGGCGCCGCCGACGACGCCTCCGCGCAGTACGCGCAGAAGATCCTCGCCGTGCGCTCGCGCCTGGAGCAGGCCGCCTATCCCGGGCTGCGGCGCGCCGAGATCGCCTTGAACAACGCCAAAGGGAGCTGACCATGCTGCGAAACGCCCTGCTGCTGCTCGCCGTGTCTATTCCGCTTGCCATCCCGCTCGCGCCCGCGGCCGCCGCGCCGGAAACGCGCGTCACGGCGGCGGACGTCGCCGAGATCCACGCCGTCATCAACCGGCAGATCGACGCCTTCCGCCACGACGACGCGCAGGGCGCCTTCGCGCTCGCCTCGCCGGCCGTGCAGCGCACGTTCCGCACGCCGCAGAAGTTCCTCGACGTCGTGCGCATGGCCTATCGCGCCGTCTACCGGCCGGCGGCGGTCGCGTTCCTCGATCTCCTCATCCTCGGCGACGAAGTGGTGCAGCAGGTGCAGGTGACCGACCGCGGCGGCATGGTCTGGCTCGCGTACTACGCCATGCAGCGCCAGGGCGACGGCAGCTGGCGCACGGGCGGCTGCCACCTCGTGCAGCCCGCGCGAACCATACCGGCGGCGCTCCGGATCGAGTAACCTCCGGCGGCGTGGAAGCTCCCGTCCGGACGGGCGCCAGCGCCGTCTGGCGCGGCCGTCCGTATCCGCTCGGCGCCACCTGGGACGGCTCCGGCGTCAACTTCGCCCTGTACTCGGAGAACGCCGAGCGCGTCGAGCTCTGCCTCCTCGAGCCGCGCGGGCGCCGCGAGACCGAGCGCATCGAGCTCACCGAGCGCACCGACTACGTCTGGCATGCCTACCTGCCCGAGGCGCGGCCGGGCCTGCTCTACGGCTACCGGGTGCACGGGCCCTTCGACCCGGCGCGCGGCCACCGCTTCAATCCGCGGCGGCTGCTGCTCGATCCGTACGCCCGCCTTGTCGTCGGATCCGTGTCCCAGGTCGTCGACAGCGCCTTCAGCTGGGACGACGACCGCCCGCCCCGCGTGCCTTGGGACGAGACGGTGCTCTACGAGCTGCACGTCAAGGGCTTCACGAAGCGCCATCCCGGAATCGGCGACGCGCTGCAGGGCACGTACGCCGGCCTTGCCAGCCCCCCGGCGCTCGAGCACCTGCGCCGGCTGGGCGTGACCGCGGTGGAGCTGCTGCCGGTCCACGCCTTCGTCGATGAGAAGCGCCTGCTGCAGAACGGGCTGCGCAACTACTGGGGGTACAACAGCATCGGCTTCTTCGCCCCCGACCTGCGCTATTCCGCCACCGGCGCCCCGGGCGAGTTCAAGACGATGGTGAAGACGCTGCACCGGGCCGGCATCGAGGTGATCTTGGATGTCGTGTACAACCACACCGGCGAGGGCGACGAGCTCGGCCCCACGCTCGCCTTCCGCGGCATCGACAACCTCGTCTACTATCGGCTCGACCCGGCGGACCGGCGCCGCTACGTCAACTGCACCGGGACCGGGAACGCGCTGAACGCGGAGCATCCGGCGGTGCTGCAGCTCATCATGGACAGCCTGCGCTACTGGGTGAGCGAGATGCACGTGGACGGCTTCCGCTTCGACCTCGCGACCACGCTCGCGCGCACCGGGCGCGGCTACGACCGCGGCTCGGCATTCCTCGGCGCGGTGCGCCAGGATCCGCTGCTCGCGCAGGTCAAGCTGATCGCCGAGCCCTGGGACATCGGCGAGGGCGGCTACCAGCTCGGCAACTTTCCCGTGCGCTGGGCGGAGTGGAACGACCGCTACCGCGACGGCGTGCGCGGCTACTGGCGCGGCGACGCCGGCGTGCTGGGCGAGCTCGCGTCGCGGCTTTCGGGCTCGAGCGATCTCTTCGCCGCCGGCGGCCGCGGCCCGACGGCGAGCGTCAACTACATCAGCGCCCACGACGGCTTCACGCTTCGCGATCTCGTCAGCTACAACGAGAAGCACAACGAGGCCAACGGCGAGGAGAACCGCGACGGCCACTCGGACAACCGCAGCTGGAACTGCGGCATCGAAGGCCCGACCGACCGCGCCGACATTCTCGAATTGAGGGCAAGGCAGGCGCGCAACCTGCTCGCGACGCTCCTTTTCTCCCAAGGCGTGCCGATGCTTCTCGCCGGCGACGAGCTCGGCCGCACGCAAGGGGGCAACAACAACGCCTATTGCCAGGACAACGAGACGAGCTGGCTCGACTGGCAGCCGCCGGCGGACGCGAGCGAGCTCGACGCGTTCGTCGCCGGCCTCATCGCGCTGCGCCGCGCTCACCCCGAGCTGCGCCTGGCGCAATACACGCAGGACATCGCCTGGCTGCGGCCCGACGGCGCCGACATGACGCTCGCCGACTGGCACGATGCGGCGCGGCGCGCGCTGGCGATGCGCCATGGCGGCGTCCTCGTGCTCTTCAATTGCGCCGAAGAGGCGCTCGAGTTCGTCCTGCCGCCCGGCGGCTGGGAGACGCGCCTCGATACCTTCCGCGGCGGCTTCGGGCAAAGCCCGGCCGCGGGACGCTACGCGCTCGGGGCCCGCGCGCTCGCGTTGCTCGTCAGATCCACGTCATCAGCCCCAGCTCGAACGGATGCGTGAGGAGCGCGTTGCGCGGGTAGATCCGCACGCGGTACTCGAGGCGTCCGGCAAGGCCGGGCTTGAGGTCGATCGCATAGCGCTGCTCGCCTGAATCCATGCCGGAGGCCGGGGCGAGCTCGTGTCGATGCTCGACCGGCGGCGACTGGTTCTTGCGCGCAAGCAGCAGCTCCACGCACACGTCCTGCGGCGCGAGCCCGTTCAGGCGCACGGCGACCTCGACCGGCATGCTGTCGCCGAAGCGCAGCCTCGCCCGCGGCGGGTCCAGCCGGCGCCCCGCGACGCCGGGCCACGCGGCGCGCACCTTCGCCTTCCAGGCCGCCGCGGCGCGCGCGCCCTCGTAGCCGTTGTCCGAATAGCGGTGCCCCTGGCGCGCCGCCGGCAGGTAGAACTTCGCCAGGTACTCGCCCAGCATGCGCGCCGCGTCGTAGCGCGGCAGCAGCGAGGCCATGGAGCGCTTGGCGATGCGTACCCACTCGGGCGAGAGCCCGCCGTTCGCCTTGCGGTAGTAGAGCGGGATCAGCTGGTCCTGCAGGATCTCGTACAGCGTGCGCGCCTCCTCGTAGTCGCGCCGGTGCGGGTCGAGCTCGTGGGAGGCGGGCTTGATCGCCCAGCCGTTCTCCCCGTCGTAGCCCTCGTCCCACCAGCCGTCGAGGATCGAGAGGTTGATGACGCCGTTGATGCCCGCCTTCATGCCGGAGGTGCCGGAGGCCTCCAGCGGATGCACCGGGTTGTTCAGCCAGACGTCGACGCCGGAGACGAGACGCCGCGCGATGTGCAGGTCATAGCCTTCCAGGAAAAGCAGGCGTCCCTCGAACTCCTCCTGCCGCGCCATGTGGCAGAGCGCGCGGATCAGCTCCTGGCCGGGCTCGTCCGCCGGGTGCGCCTTGCCCGAGAAGAGGAACAGCACCGGCCGCTCGCGGTCGCCGACGATGCGCCGCAGGCTGTCGAGATTGTTGAAGAGGAGCGTCGCGCGCTTGTAGGTGGCGAAGCGCCGGCCGAAGCCGATGGTGAGGACGCTCGGCTTCGCCGGGTCGGCGAAGCGAAGCAGCCGCTCGAGATGCGAGTCGCTGCCGTGGTTGCGGCGGTGCTGCAGCGCGACGCGGTGGCGCACCATGTGCAGCATGCGCGCCTTGATGTCCTGGCGCACGCTCCAGAAGATGTGGTCGGGAATGTCGCGGATCTTCTCGAGCACGCCCGGATAGGAGAGCCGGTGCATCCATCCGGCGCCGAGGAAGCGGTCGAGCACGCCGGCCCATTCCGGGGCGAGGAAGGTGGCGACGTGCACGCCGTTGGTGACGTAGCCGAGCGGGTTCTCCTCCGGCGACACCTGCGGCCAGAATTCCCTGAGCAGCCGCTGCGACACGCCGCCGTGGATGCGCGAGACGCCGTTGTGATAGCGCGAGCCGCGGATCGCGAGCGCGGTCATGTTGAAGTCGCCGCCCTGCGGCGGGCGCGCGAGCGCCGCCACCTTCTCGGCCGCGCCGAGCTGCGCGAAGCAGCTCTTCAGGTACGGGCCGACGGTCGCGTCGGAGAACTGGTCGTGTCCCGCGGGGACCGGCGTGTGCGTCGTGAAGACCGTATTGGCCGCGACGGCCTCGAGCGCCGCGTCGGGCTCCTGGCCGTCGGCGACCAGCGCGCGCATGCGCTCGAGGATCAGGAACGCGGCGTGGCCTTCGTTGATGTGCCAGACCGAAGGTCGCACGTTCATCGCGGCGAGCGCGCGCACGCCGCCGACGCCGAGCACGATCTCCTGCTCGACGCGCGTCGTGCGGTCGCCGCCGTAGAGGCGGTGCGTGATGCGCCGGTCGCGCTCGTTGTTCTCGGGCAGGTCGGTGTCGAGCAGGTAGAGCACCACGTGGCCGACGCGCGCCTGCCAGACCTTCACGATCACCGTGCGGCCGGGGAAGGCGATCTCGACCCGCGTCTCGGCGCCGTCCTTCTGCACCGGCGCGATCGGCAGGTCGTCGAAGTCCGAGTCGTAGTACTCGGCGCGCTGGCGGCCCTCGCCGTCCACGGTCTGCGTGAAATAGCCCTGCCGGTAGAGAAGGCCCACGGCGACGAACGGGATCTGGAAGTCGCTGGCCGCCTTGCAATGGTCGCCGGCGAGGATGCCGAGGCCGCCGGAGTAGGTGGGCAGGCTCTCGTGCACGCCGAACTCGGCGCAGAAGTAGGCGACGAGGTCCTCGGGGCGGAAGCCGCCCGGGTTCTGCCGGAAGGGCGACTCCGCGAGGTAGGCGTCGAACGCGGCGAGGGCGCGCATGAAGCCGTCGAGGAACGCCGGATCGGAGGCCGCCTCGAGCAGGCGCTGCTCGTCGACGCTCTTCAGCATTGCCTTCGGGCTGTGCCCCACCGCGTCCCACAGCGCGGGATTCAGCTTCGCGAAGAGCGCGCGCGTCGGCCGGTCCCAGCTGTACCAAAGGTTCGCCGCGAGCTCTTCGAGCCTGGCGAGGCGCTTTGGGATCCGGGGATTGACTTCGAGGGAGTAGCGGGTTCCGCTCGGCATGTCCGCGCGCCAATTCTACTCAACGCCTGTTGAGCGCAATGCGCGACAACGCGTGTCGCCGAACGGCTACGCGCTGTAAGGCTTTTTTTTACGGAATCGGAACGGCGGACAGCAGCTGGGCGCCGACGTCCATGCGGCGCGACGACTCGTGCGCCGGGCGCAGCCGGTGCGCCGCGACGCCGGGGAGGATCGCCTGCACGTCCTCCGGGATCACCTTGTCGCGGCCCTCGAGCAGCGCCCAGGCGCGCGCGCAGTGCACGAGCGCGAGCGCCGCGCGGGGCGAGAGCCCGGTCACGTAGTGCGGCGAGCGGCGCGTATGCTCGACGATCGCCTGCACGTAGTCGAGGAGGGCGGGCGCGACGTGGATCCTCTGCGTGGCGAGCTGCAGCTCCACCAGCTCGGCAGGCGCCATGACCGGGTCGAGCGTGGCGAGCAGGTCGCGCCGGGCGGTGCCCGACAGAAGCGCGCGCTCCGCGTCGCGGTCGGGATAGCCGAGCTCGATGCGCATCATGAAACGGTCGAGCTGCGACTCGGGCAGGGGGAAAGTGCCGACCTGCTCCGAGGGGTTCTGCGTGGCGATGACGAAGAAGGGCTCGGGCAGGCGACGCGTCTCGCCTTCGGCGGTGACCTGGTGCTCCTCCATCGCCTCGAGCAGCGCCGACTGCGTCTTCGGCGTCGCGCGGTTCACCTCGTCGGCGAGCACCACCTGGGCGAAGATCGGGCCGGGATGGAACTTGAACGCTCCGGTGTCGCGCTCGTAGACCGAGACGCCGATGATGTCGGCCGGCAGCATGTCGCTCGTGAACTGGATGCGCTGGAAGTTGAGGCCGAGCGTGCGCGCGAGGACGTGCGCGAGCGTCGTCTTGCCGACCCCCGGCAGGTCCTCGATGAGCAGATGGCCGCGCGCGAAGATGCAGGCGAGCGCGAGGCGCACCTGCGTTTCCTTGCCGAGGATGACGCCGCTCGCCGAGGCGATGATGCGGTCGACCGCGCTCGCGGTCGCGGGCGCGTTCTTGCTCTGGAATTCCGCCTTCAGCAGCATGCGGCGATTGTACTCGATGCGCTAACATCCCATGCGTGAGCACCGCGTTCGTGACCCACTCCGATTGTCTCAAGCACGAGATGGGCGCGCATCACCCCGAGCGCCCGGAGCGCCTCGGCGCGATCGAGGACCAGCTCATCGCCTCCGGGCTCGGGCAATACCTCGTGCGCCACGAGGCGCCGCTCGCCACCGACGAGCAGCTCGCTCGCGTGCATCCGATGGACTATGTGCGCGCCATCCGCGACGCCGCGCCGAGCCACGGCACGGTGCACCTCGACCCGGACACGGCGATGAATCCGTGCACGCTCGACGCCGCGCTGCGCGCGGCCGGCGCCGGGGTGCTCGCCGTTGACCTTGTTTTACGGAACGAAGCGTCGAGCGCGTTCTGCAGCGTCCGCCCGCCCGGCCATCACGCCTGCCGCGCGCGGCCGATGGGGTTCTGCATCTTCAACAACGTCGCGGTCGCCGCGCGCCACGCGGTGCACGCGCACGGCCTGGAGCGCGTCGCGATCATCGATTTCGACGTGCACCACGGCAACGGCACCGAGGACATCTTCGAGAACGACCCGCACGTGCTGATGGCCTCGACCTTCCAGCACCCGTTCTATCCGTACAGCGGCACCGACGATCCGGCGCCGAACATGGTGAACGTGCCGCTTGCGGCGGGCGCCGGCTCGCGGGAGTTCCGCGAGGCGGTCAGCGAAGCCTGGGTCCCCGCCCTGGACTCCTTCAGGCCGCAGCTGATTCTCTTTTCTGCCGGCTTCGACGCGCACGCCGAGGACGACATGGCGATGCTGCGCTTCGCCGACGCGGACTATGCCTGGGTCACCGCGCAGATGAAGGCACTCGCCGAGCGCCACGCGGGCGGTCGCATGGTGTCGCTCCTCGAGGGCGGCTACTCGCTCTCGGCGCTGGGCCGCAGCGCCGTGCAGCACATCAAGGTGCTCGCCGGGCTGAACGCCTAGCGCTTCGGCGCGGCTTGAATCAGCGCCCAGACCCTGGGCGGCGAGAGCGGCAGGCCGCGTGGCACTGCGCCAAGCGGAGCGAGCGCGGCGCCGACCGCGTTGGCGATCACGCCGCCCACCGAAATGAGGCCGCCCTCGCTCGCGCCTTTCGCGCCCCCCATCAGCCCGATGTCGGTGGGCGCGTGCTCGATCACGATGCCGCGCAGGCTGGGAAAGTCCGTCGCGCTCGGCAGCAGGTAATCGGCGAGCGAGGCGGTGAGGAACTGGCCGTTGTCGTCGTACTGCAGGTGCTCGAGGAACGCGCCGCCCAGGCCCTGGACCAGCGCGCCGATCACCTGTCCGTGGGCGGTGAGCGGGTTGATCACGCGGCCCATGTCCTGCACCACCACGTAGTCGACGAGGCGCACATGCCCGGTTCGCGGATCGACGGCCACGTGCGCGGCCGCCGTGCCGTAGGAGTAGGTATGGCGCGTGTTGGCGTAGGTGCTCTCGACCGTGAGCGGCGCGAGCGACTTCAGGTCGACGTCCTTCAGCGGCACTTCCCTGCCAAGGCGCTTGGCGATCTCGTCCTTCAGCGCCTGGGCCGCCATGAGGAGCGCCGAGCCGCCCATTACGGTGGCGCGCGAATGATAGGAACCGAACCCTTCGGTCACGCCGGTGGTCGAGCCATGGAAGATGCGGATGCTCTCCATCGGCAGGCCGAGCGCATCGGCCGCGATCTGCACCATGATGGTCTCGAGCCCCTGGCCGACGCTCGTCGAGCCGACGAACACCGAGACCAGGCCGTCGGGATCGAGCACGATGCGGGCGCTTTCCCGCGGGCCGGTGGCTCCGCCCTCGATGTAGCAGCCGAGCGCGACCCCGTGGTACCGGCCGTCGATGAGCCTGCCCTGCAGCTTCGCCTTCTCCTCCCAGCCGAACTCGGCCAGGCAGCGCTCGAGCGCCATCCGGTAATCGCCGCTGTCGAGCTCCTCCTTCTTCTCCGGCGGCCCCGCGACGGCGATCGGGTACGGCATCTCGCCGACCGAGGGCAGGTTCTTGCGCCGGAACTCGACGCGATCGACGCCGAGGTCCTGCGCCGCCAGGTCGAACAGGCGCTCGCGGAAGAAGTCGCCTTCGTAGCGGCCCGGGCCGCGGTAGGTGCCGACCGGAGTCTTGTTCGTCATCTGCACGTACGACTCGATGTGGACGTTGGGCACGCGATAGCACCCGGACAGGAACTGGGTCACGTTGCGCGCCGGGATCGGCCCGTTGGCGCGGTAGTAGGCGCCCATGTCGACCCAGACCTTGCCGCGCAACGCGAGGAGCGTGCCGTCCTTCTCGCAGGCGATCTCGAGCTCGCAGTCCATCTCGCGCGAGTGGTTGGCTGCGAGCAGGTTCTCGCGCCGGTCCTCGATCCACTTCACCGGGCGGCCGAGCTTGCGCGCGATCCACGGGATGAGGAAGTCCTCGGGGTAGAACTCGCCGCGCACGCCGAACCCGCCGCCGACATCGCCCTCGATCATGTCGATGCAGTCCTCGGGCAGGTCCATGTGTTTCGCGATCGTCTTGCGCGACTGGAAGGGCACCTTGGCGGCGCCCAGCACGGTGAGCTTGGTCTTGGCGCCGTCCCACACGGCGAGCACGCCGCGCGGCTCCATGCACACCGCAGTGTGGCGCTGGACCGAGAATTTCTCGCGCCGCACGTACGGCGCCGATGCAAAGGCGGCGTCGGCGTCGCCTTTGCGCGCGGCGTAGGTCATGGCGCGGTTGGTGCCGCGCTCTTCGAAGAGCAGGCTCTGGTCGGCCTGCGAGACCTGCCGGTTCGGGACCGGCGCGAGCGGCTCGATGTCGAGCTCGATCGCGTCGGCCGCGTCCTCGGCGAGCGCCAGCGAGTCGGCCACGATCACGGCGATCGGCTCGCCGACGTAGCGCACCTTGTGCTGCGCGATCACCGGCTGCTCAAAGGGCACCAGCTCGGGCAGCGGCAGCAGCCGCAAGGGCACGGTCGGGACACCGGCTTCGTTCTTCGCGATGTCCGCGGCGGTATAGATGGCGCGCACGCCCGGCATCGCTTTCGCTTCTTCAATCCGTATTTTTTTCAGGAGCCCATGCGGCAGCGGGCTGCGCAGGATCGCCGCATGCAGCATGCCTTCGCGGTGCAGGTCGTCGACGTACTGGCCGCGGCCGCGCAGCAGGCGCAGATCCTCCAGACGCTCGATCGGCTGGCCTACGAAGCCCATCAAGCGGCCGTGCGGGCGTCCTGGATCATCTGCCAGACCCGCGGCGGCGAGAGCGGCAGAGCGCGCGGCACCGCGCCCAACGGCGCGAGCGCGGCGGCTACGGCGTTCGCCACCACGCCGGCCACCGAGACGATGCCGCCTTCGCCGGCGCCCTTGGTGCCGAGCGGGTTGATCGGCGAGGGGGCGTCTTCCAGCACGAACGCGCGCACGCTCGGGAAGTCCGTGGAGGTGGGCAGGAGATAGTCGGCGAGCGACCCGGTGAGGAACTGCCCGTTCTCGTCGTACTGGAAGTGCTCGAGCAACGCTCCCCCCAGGCCCTGCACCACCGCGCCCACGATCTGGCCGTTGGCGAGCAGCGGGTTCACGATCTTGCCGACGTCTTCGACGGTGACGTAGTCGACGAGCCGCACGTCGCCGGTGCGCGGGTCGACCGCCACATGCGCGGCGCAGGCGCCGCTCGCATAGGTATGGCGATGGTTATGGAAGGTGCTCTCGATGGAGATCGGCGCGAGCGACTTCAAGTCCACGTCCCTCAGCGCGTCGACCTTCCTGCCGGTGCGCTTGGCGATCTCCTCCTTCAGCTCCTTCGCCGCCAGCAGCACCGCGGTGCCGCTCATGACGGTGGAGCGCGAGTGGAACGAGCCGAAGCCTTCCTTGAGATACGTCGTGGAGCCATGGAAGATGCGCAGCTTCTCCATCGGCAGGCCGAGCGCGTCGGCCGCGATCTGCAGCATCACGGTCTCCAGGCCCTGGCCGATGCTCGTGCCGCCGACGAAGACCGAGACGCCGCCGTCGGGATCGAGCAGCATGCGGGCGCTTTCGCGCGGCCCCGCCGCGCCGCCCTCGATGAAGCAGCTCAGCGCGATGCCGTGATAGCGGCCCTCGACGAGCTTGCCCTGCAGCTTCTTCTTTTCCTCCCAGCCGAACTCCTTGAGGCAGCGCTCCAGCGCGATCTGGTAGTCGCCGCTGTCGAGCTCTTCCTTCTTCTCGGGAAGGTCCAGCGTCGCCAGCGGGAACGGGAATTCGTCCTTGCGCGCAAGGTTCTTGCGCCGGAACTCGACCGGGTCGATGCCCAGGTCGCGCGCGGCAAGGTCGAACATGCGCTCGCGGAAGAAGTCGGCCTCGAAGCGGCCGGGGCCCCGGTAGGTGCCGACCGGCGTCTTGTTGCTGAGGAACATCGTCGACTGAATGTGGAGGTTCGGGACGCGGTAAGGGCCCGACAGCATCTGGGCGCAGTTGCGCGGCACCATCGTGCCGTTCGCGCGCGCATAGGCGCCCATGTCCACCCACAGCTTGCCGCGCAGCGCGAGGACGGTGCCGTCCTTCTCGCAGGCGATCTCGAGCTCGGCCTCGATGTCGCGCGAGTGATTGGCGGCGAGCAGGTTCTCGCGGCGGTCCTCGACCCACTTCACCGACCGGCCGAGCTTGCGCGCGGTCCACGGAATGAGGAAGTCCTCGGGATGGAACTCCCCGCGCACACCGAAGCCGCCGCCGGTGTCGCCCTCGATCATGTCGATGCAGTCTTCGGGGAGGTCCATGTTCTTCGAGATCACCCGGCGCGACTGGAACGGCACCTTGGCCGCCCCCTCGACCGTGAGCTTGGTCTTCGCGCCGTCCCAGGTGGCGAGCAGTCCGCGCGGCTCGAGGCACACTGCGGAATGGCGGTTGGTGATCAGGCGCTCGCGGCGCACGTAAGGCGCCCTCACCGACAGGGCATCGCCCTTCGTGGCGGTATACGTGATCGGGATGTTGGTCCCGGCCTCCTCGATCAGCAGCGAGGCGTTCTTTTCCGAGCTCTGCCGGTCGGACACCGCGGGCAACGGCTCGATGTCGAGCTCGATCGCGTCGAGCGCGTCCTCGGCCTGCGCCTGCGTGTCGGCGACCACGATCGCCATGGGCTCGCCGACGTAGCGCACCTTCGTGCGGGCGATCACCGGCTGCTCGAACGGCAGCAGCTGGTCGACGGGCATCAGCCGCACAGGGATCGCCGGTACTTTGCTGTTTCCGGGGGCGACGTCCTCAGCCGTATACACGGCCCGCACGCCCGGCATTGCTTTCGCCTTTTCGACCCGGATCTTCTTCAGGAGCCCATGCGCCAGCGGGCTGCGCAGGATCGCCGCGTGCAGCATTGCGTCGCGGTGCAGGTCGTCGACATACCGGCCGCGCCCGCGCAGCAGGCGCAGGTCCTCGATGCGCTCGATCGACTGGCCGACGTAGCTCATTTCTTCGCTCCGCCGCGGTAGGCCGAGCGCGCCTCGTACACCGCCTCGATGATGTTCATGTAGCCGGTGCAGCGGCAGATATTGCCCGACAGCACTTCGCGGATGCGCTCCTTGCTCGCGTCGGGCTCTTCGCTGAGGAGCGCGTGCGCGGTGGTCAGCATGCCGGGCGTGCAGAATCCGCATTGCAGCGCGTGGTGCTTGCGGAAGGACTTCTGCAGCGGCGTGAGGTCGTCTTCGCGCGACAGGCCCTCCACCGTCGTCACCTTCGCGCCTTCGGCTTGCGCCGCGAGCATGAGGCAGCTGCGCACCGCCTCGCCGTCCACGATCACCGTGCACGCCCCGCACACGCCATGCTCGCAGCCCACGTGCGTGCCGGTCTGCATGAGATGGTGCCGCAGGCAGTCGGCCAGATGGGTGCGCGCCGGCACTTCCGCCTCCACCGCCTTGCCGTTCAACTCGAACTTGATCTTCATGCCTTGCCCCGTTGCGCCGCCTGCTGGAGCGCGCGCTCGAGCAAGGTGCCTGCCAGGGCGCGCCGGTAGGCCGCGCTTGCGTGCAGGTCGGAAGGCGGCTCGAGCGCTGCTTCGGCGGCCCGGGCGGCGGCCTGGATGGCGGCGTCGTCGACGACGCGTCCGTTCAGCGCTTTTTCGGCCTGCGGGATGCGGTGCGGCCGCAGGCATGCGCCGATGACGCCGACGTGGGCATTGACCGCCTTGCCGCCGGCGTCGACGTCGTAATACGTCGCCACGCCCGCGAGGGCAAAGTCTCCGCGACGCCGCGCGAGCTCCTCGAAGCCCCAGCGGCGCGCCGCCGGCCACGCCGGCAGATGCACCTCGACGATCAGCTCGTCGTCGGCGAGCGAGGTCGTCAACGCGCCGGTGAAGAACCGGCCGGCCTCGATGACGCGCTCTCCCTTGGGGCCCAGCACCCGGATTTGCGCGTCGCACGCGACGGCGATCCCGGGCATCTCGGCGGCGGGATCGGCGTGGGCGAGGCTGCCGCCGACGGTGCCGCGGTTGCGGATCTGGTAGTGCGCGACATGCGAGATGGCGGCCACGAGGAGCGGGTGCGCCGTGCGCAGGCGCGCATCGTCTTCGATGTCGCGCCAGCGCGTGCGCGCGCCGAGACGCACGCCATCCGCGCCGATGGAGATCCTGCGCAGGTCGTTCAGCCTCCGGATGTCGACCAGCAGCGAGGGCGTCGCGAGACGGAACGCCATCGTCGGCAGGAGGCTCTGGCCTCCCGCGAGCACTTTCGCGCCGCCGCTCGAGGCAAGCAGCGCTACCGCTTCCGCGAGGGTCGCGGGGGCGGCATATTCGAACGGGGCAAACTTCATGGCGCCCTCAGCGCTCGACCAGATTGCGATAGAACTTCTGCGGCGGAAGGTTGCCCTCCATTCCCGCTGCCTTCATCGCCGCGAGCGTCACCTTCCAATCCTCTTCGGCCATCCAGCCGAGCGGCGCGTCTTTCGTTGCCTGGCTGTGCATGTGCTCGATCACCATCGGCAGGCCCTGCTCGACGAACTGCCGGTTCGATTCCGGGTAGGCCTCCATCAGCGCATCGACCGCGCTCTTGGGATCGGCCACCGCGTCCTTCCAGCCCCGCAGCGTCGCGCGCAGGAAGGCGCGCACC
The DNA here is from genome assembly GCA_035651575.1 of Burkholderiales bacterium. GTDB lineage: Bacteria > Pseudomonadota > Gammaproteobacteria > Burkholderiales > SG8-39 > SCGC-AG-212-J23. The sequence continues at coordinate 129,832 of DASRFM010000031.1, forward strand.
AGCTCCGGCTTCTGATCGAGCGTGCTGGTGGCAACGAAGTAGCCGTTACTAAGCAGGTTGACGCCCCAGTCCGAATAGAGGGTGAATTGAACCTGGTCGGACTGCACGCGCGCGCGCAGGTAATCGCCGAAGCGGAAGCCCGGAATGGCATCGACCTTCCGCGTAAGCAGGGCCGCGGTCTTCGACGCCGCCTCGATGGAAATGATCTTGTAGGAGCTGGCGGGAATCTTGAACTTGCTGAACACCGCCATGGTGGCGACGTAGTCCGCGCCGCCGACGACCGTGCCGATGGTCTTGCCTTCCAGCTCCTGGGGCGAACCGATCTTCTTGCCGAGTGTAATGATGCCGGCGGGGCCCTTGGGCGTCGTGTTGGCGACCATGATGACCGGCGCGCCCTTGGACACGGCAAGCGCCATCGCTCCCGCGTCGGCGAAGCCGAAGGTGTCTCCGCCGGAGGCCACGATCTGCACCGTCGAGCCCGAACCCTTGCCCGGTTTGACCGTCATGTCGATCCCCTCGGCGGCGTAGTAGCCGCGCTTCGCGGCGAGGATCGGGCCGACGTGGTGCGAGCCTGGTACCCAATCGAGTCGCAGGGTGGCAACGGTGTTCTCGGCGCGTGCGGGCGGGGCCGCGAGCACAAACACCGACAACAGGATGGAAAGTGCCGAGCTGCGCCGGATATTCATCGTGCCTCCCCTAGTAGTAGAACCACTCCAAGAACCACTCACGTTATGCGAGCCGCCTTTGTCTAGGATATTGTCATTTTCAGCTTCGAGCCATAGGAGGCACTGTGAAACTGGTCCACCTTAATCCGGCGAGCCTGTTCGCGGCACCCGGCGGGATGTACTCGCACGCCGTGCGCGCGGGCGAGCAGCTCTATATCTCCGGACAAATCGCGCGCGACCTGGACGGCAAGCTGGTGGGCGATGGCGACGTCGTAGCGCAATATCGCCATGTCTGGGCAAGCCTCGGGACCGTGCTGGCGGCCGCGGGACTCGGCTACGAGCATCTGGTGAAGACCACGACCTACGTGGTCGGCGAGGCGAACGTCCCGGCCATCCGCGCGCTGCGCAAGGAGCTCGCCCCGCCCAAGCCGCCCGCCAGCACCATGCTCGTGCTTCCGGCGCTCGCCATCCCGGGCGCGCTGGTCGAAGTGGACGCTATCGCGGTTTTTCCTGCCGCTCGGCGAGCTCGGCCAAAATCCCGGCCGCGCGCGCGCACTGCGCCGGCGAAACGTCGAGGTGGGTCGCGGCGCGGATAGTGCGCGGGCCAAACGCGCTGACCAGTACGCCTTGCTCGCGCGCACGGCTGACCATCGTTGCAGCGTCCGGAGCGCCGGGGGCCAGACGGAACACGATGATATTGGTCTGAACGCTCCCGCGGTCGAGCTCGATGCCGCTGCATTTGATCAATGTGTCGGCGATACGCCCGGCATTGGCGTGATCCTCGCGCAGCCGCTCGATGTTGTGCTCGAGCGCGTAGAGGCCGGCTGCGGCGAGGATTCCGACCTGGCGCATTGCGCCGCCGAGCATCCTGCGCTGCCGTACGGCGCGCGCGATGAACTCGCGCGATCCGGCCAGCATCGAGCCGCCCGGCGCGCCGAGCCCTTTCGACAACGCCACCGCCGCCACGTCGAAGGGCTGCGCAAGCTCCCTTAAGGACTTCCCGGTCGCAACGGCCGTATTCCAGAGCCGGGCGCCGTCCAGATAGGAAGCGATGTTTCTCTCCCGGGCCGCCTCGCAGATGCGCTTCGCCTCGTCCTGCGGGAAGATGACGCCGCCGGCGCGGTTGTGCGTGTTCTCGATCTCGACCAGGGTCGTCGGCGGATAAAGGCCGTGGCCCTGCGGCTTGATCGCGGCGAGAAACTCGGCGAGCGTGAACACGCCGCGGGCGCCGATCTCGGTGAGCTGGACGCCCGAGTTGCCCGCCGCCCCCCCGGTCTCGTGCCAGAGGGCGTGGCTCTCGCGGCTGACGAGCATCTCGTCGCCGGGGCGCGTGAGGACGCGCTGCGCGACCTGGTTCGCCATCGTGCCCGAAGGCAGCCAGAGCGCGGCCTGCTTGCCAAGAAGGTCGGCGACGCGCTCCTGGAGCCGGTTCGCCGTGGGATCTTCGCCGTACTGGTCGTCGCCGACCGGCGCCGCGGCCATCGCCGAGCGCATCGCGGCCGAGGGCAGCGTGACCGTGTCGGAACGAAGATCGATCACGTCTTCAGGTGTGCGGCGCGATCCTTGTACAGCTTTTCGTCGGCGTAGCCCATCAGGTCCGGGCGCGCGACGCCCACCATGACCTGGAAGTACACCGGCTCGAGGCTGTCGTTGATATAGCCGTGGATCACGCCCGGCGGACAGGCGATGCACTCCCAGGGTCCGAGGCGAACGTTGATGCGCCGGCCGTTCTCGTCCTCGATGAAGGCGTTCAGGTGGCCCTGCAGCACGAAGAAGATCTCCTCGACCTCGTGCGTGTGCGGCGCGTTGCCCTGGCCGGGCTCGACGTACATGATGCTCAGGGTGAAGGCGCGCGGCGGAATGACGCTCGGGTCGCCGTGCTTGCCCGAGCCGCCCGCGCCGATGAAGCGGTGCTGCGCGCGCTTGAAGCCCTCGATGCGCGCATCGGCGAAGGCGTCCCAGTCGGCCTTGCGGTCGCGAAAACGCGCGACGTACTTCTCCGCGATCTGCTCCAGCGAAAGCGCCGCGATCTCCGGCGGCATCGGATGTCTTCTTGCGGTGCTCATTCGGGTTTCACTCCTGCGGTCTTGACGACTTGGGTCCAGCGCGCGACTTCGTTGCGTACGTGCGCGCCGAGCTCCTCGGGCGTGCTGCCCACCGGGGTCGTGCCCAGGCCGCGCAGGCGCGCGTTCAGGTCGGGCGTCGCGAGGGCTTTGGCGATGTCGGCGCTCAGCTTGCTCGTCACCTCGGGGGACATTCCCGCCGGCCCGAAGATGGCATACCACGACGTGACGAGGAATGCCGGGTAGCCGGCCTCGGCCACGGTCGGCAACTGCAGCCCCGGCACGCGCTGCGCGGTCGCCGTCGCGAGCGCCTTCAGCTTGCCCGACTTGATGTACGGCTCGGCGGCGGTCAGCTCGACCGAAATGAACTGGATCTGCCCGCTCATCAGGTCCGCGAGCGCCGGTCCCGAGCCCTTGTAGGGAACGTGGGTCGCCTGGATGCCGGTCAGGGTCTTGAACAGCTCCGCGGCCAGGTGATGCGGCGTGCCGGGGCCGGCGGAGCCGTAGTTGAGCGGCTGCCCGGATTTCCCCACGCGCACGAGATCCTGCACGCTGTTGATCGGCGACGCGGCGTTGACCACGAGCGCGTGCGGGATGGTCGCGAGCAGGCTGACCGGCGTGAAGTCCCTGACCGCGTCATAAGGCAGGTTCGGGTTGAGCGCCGGGTTCACGCCGTGCGTCGCGGTCGCGCCGAGAAGCAGCGTGTAGCCGTCCGGCGGGGAGTTCTTCACCGCCTCGCAGCCGATCACGCCGGAGGCGCCGGCGCGGTTCTCGACCACTACGGGCTGGCCCTCGATCTCTGAGAGCTTCTGGCCGACGCCGCGCGCGATGAGGTCGAGCGCGCCGCCCGGCGCGAAGGGTGCAATGAGCCGGATGGGCTTGGTCGGATACGCCTGCGCCGTGACGTTCGCCGAGGCGCAGAGGAGCGCGGCGGCTACGAGGGCT
>DASRFM010000032.1:0-10064 GCA_035651575.1 Burkholderiales bacterium
TGCCTGCAGACGCACGGCGGCTTCGGCTTCGCCGCCGAATACGACGTCGAGCGCAAGTTCAGGGAGACGCGGCTCTACCTGGTTGCGCCCATCTCGACGAACTTAATCCTGTCTTACCTGGCGGAGCACGTCCTGGGGCTGCCCCGCTCCTTCTAGAACAGGGCGAGGAAGATCCGCCCGAGCCCGTACAGGGCACCGGCGCCTTCCATCCCGGCCGAGATCGCAAGCAGCGTGCGCGAGCCCCGGTCCGGGGCGAATGCCGCGCCCAGCACGAAGGCCGCGACGAAGAGCGGCGCGACGAAGAACCGCAGCACGCCGACGCCCGCCCAGAGCGAATGCGGCGCGACGACGTTCAGCGCGATGGCCGCGACGGCGGTCACCGCAACGCCGAGCGCGAAGCGCGAGAGCACGCTCCAGAACAGCCCGCAGGGCCGCAGCCAGTAGAGCCCTGCGCCCGTCGGCACGAGCGCGGTGATCCCGAACGCGAAGAGGAAGACGAGCGACTCGGAGAAGGCCGCCATGCCGTCCGACGCGCCGACGTTGCGGGCGCCCTCCAGCGTCGCCGCGAAGGTGCCTGCCGCAAACGCCGCAGCGTAGCCGCCCGCGACGACCGCGACCTTCGCAAGACTCACTGGACCGGCCGCGAGGCCGCGGTCGCCGCGAACGAAGGCCGCGCGGACACTTTCTCGAACCACTCGGTGAGCTTAGGATGCCCGGCGCGCCAGCGGAAATCGGGGTTGCGCGCCTCGAGGCCGAGCGCGCACGCGAGCGTGAGCTGCAGCAGGCCGAAGGGGCCGCGCATCAGCGGATGCGCGATTTCCTTCTCCCACAGCTGGATCATGCGGGCGCAGCGCTCCGCCTCGTGGCGGATCACGGCCGGCGAGCGTTCGTTCTCGGGTCGCGCCAGCTCGCGGTTCCAGACCGAGATGCCGTCCAGCATGCTCCTTGCGAAGCCTTCGAGCCGGCGCTCCTCCCAGGCGTCCGGCGCCGGGATCTGGAACGCCGGCTTGCCGTCGAGCTGGCCGAGGTACGCGCAGATCAGCGCCGACTCCTCCATCCCCACGCCGTCGTCCCTCACGAGGTAGGGCACCCGGCCGGACGGATTGATCCTGTAATACGGGCTGGCGGTGGTGCGCGTCTGCGCCGGGACGATCTCCACCTTGCGTTCGAGGCCCTTTTCGATGACGACGATGCGTGCCATGCGCGCATAGGGCGAGCCCGGCGTAACGTAGAGCTTCATGCTCAGTCGGCCTTCATGCCGGCCGCCTTGATGAGCGGCCACCACTTCTCGATCTCGGCCTTGTGGTGCGCGGCGAGCGCCTCGGGCGTCTGCTTGTCGCGCGGCGGAATCTCCTGGCCGAGATCGCCGAGGCGCTTCTGCGTCGCCGGATCGGCGAGCGCGTCCACGATCGAGCCGTTCAGCCTTGCGATCACCGCGGCCGGCGTGCCCTTCGGCGCCCAGATGCCGTGCCAGACGGCCATGTGGTAGTCGGGGAGTCCCGCCTCGTCCACCGTCGGGATCTCGGGCGCGGCCTTGAGGCGCGTCGTCTGCGTCACCGCGTACGCCCGCACCTTGCCCGAGCGCACCAGCGGCAGCGAGCTCGCCGCCTGGTCGAACGAGATGTCGATGTGGCCGGCCATCAGGTCGGCCATCGCCGGCGCGGAGCCGCGGTAGTGGATGATCTGCAGATCGCTGGCCACGTTTTTCTGCAAGTACACGCCTGCGATGTGCGACGGCGTCCCGGCGCCGCCCGTGCCGTGGGTGCTCGGATGGGTCCTGATGTACTCCAGCAGCTCCTTCAGGTCCTTCGCCGGGATCGCGTTCTTCGAGACGATGATCTGCGGGTTGGTGGCGATCATCGCCACCGGCGCAAGGTCGTTCAGCAGGTCGTACTGCAGGCTGTAGATCGCGCCGTTCACCACGTGCGTGCCGATGTGTCCGATGCCGAGCACATAGCCGTCCGGCGCCGCGCGCACCACGCGCCCCACCCCGATGCTGCCGCCTGCCCCTGTCGTGTTCTCCACCACCACCGTCTGCCCGAGGCTCTGCGTCATCCGCGCCGCCATGATCCTCGCGATCGTGTCCGTCGGCCCGCCCGCCGAGAACGGCACCACCAGCGTCACGGCGCGCGTCGGAAAATTCTGCGCGCCCACGGCGCCGGCAAAAAATGCCAGGCCAAGAAGAACCATCCGGCCGATTCGCATGGCGCACTCTCCCCTTTTAGCGTTCCGCGAGTTTAAGGTTGGCCTGGCTGAGGCGCTCGATGAGCACGCGCATGAAGGCCTTGTTGAAGGCCACCTGGCAGGCATCGGTGGCGGCGCGCAGGGCCTCGGCCTTGATCTCGAGGACGGTGATCGGCTCGGCGCTCTTGATGGTGGTGGTGCGCCGGCCGGCGGTGCCGGTGAAGTAGAGGATCTCGCCGAAGCAGCTGCCGGGCAGGAGCGTGCTCAAGGGCTTGTCCATCAGCGTGACCTTCACCTTGCCCTCGACCAGGATGTAGAAGCTCTCCCCCGCGTCGCCCTCGCGGATGACGACGGTGCTGGCGGGGATGGTGCGCCAGCTCCCCACGCGCACGGCTTCCCAGAGCGGCACATCGCCGAAGTCCATGAAGAACGGCATGTCGCGCAGCTTCTGGAATTTCTCCGACTCGCTCGCGCCCGCGCCGGCGACGTGCACCGCCATGAAGGCGCGGGAGAGATCCTTTCCGAAGTCGAGCCAGGTCTTGTAGCGCTCGGCGGGGTTCCTGCTCATCGCCTTCATGACGATCTCGTCGAGCAGCGGCGGCAGGTCGGAGCGCAGCGTGGCGAGGCGCGGCGGCGCCTGGTGCAGGATGGCGTGGGTGAGCGCGGCCTGCGTCGGCGCCTCGAACGGCAGGCGCCCGGTGAGGAGCCGGAACATGGTGACGCCGAGCGAGTAGATGTCGGTCTGCTGGTTCAGGTCCTCCATGCGGATCTGCTCGGGCGACATGTACGCGGGCGAGCCGATGCCGGTCACCTGGGTGCTCTCGTGCTGGCTGTGGAAGGCGGCGCCGAAGTCGCTCACCTTGGTCTCGCCGGATTTCGACAGCAGGATGTTCCCGGGCTTGATGTCGCGATGGATGATGCCGTGCGTGTGCGCGTACTCGAGCGCGCGGATGCACTTGAAGATGATCTCCATCACCTTGTTGAGCGGCAGCAGGCTGTCCACCTCCTCGAACGCCTCCAGCGTGGTGCCGGGGACGTACTCCATCACGAGGTAGCTGCGGTCGGGCTCGACCACCGCGTCGTAGATCTCGACGATGTGCGGGTGGTTGAGCTTGCCGGCGAGCGAGGCCTCGGCGAGGAACGACTTGTGCTTGAGCCGCTCCTTCTGCGGATCGGCCTTCTCGTCGAACTGGAACACCTTGATCGCCACCTCGCGGTCGGCGAACGGGTCGGAAGCGAGCCAGACGCGGCTCGTGGCGCCGGCGCCGATCTCGCGGATCAGCGGGTATTTGCCGATGTGCTCCTGAAGCTCGAACTTCAATTGCCGAGGAACGTGGCGACGTACTGGAGAAGTTCAGCTTCCTGGTAGGGCTTGCCGAGGAACGCGTTGACGCCGAGCTGCGCGGCCTGGTTGCGGTGCTTGTCGGCGGTGCGCGAGGAGATCATGACGATCGGGATCGAGGCGGTGCGGCTGTCGCCGCGCACGTTCTTCGCGAGGTCGAAGCCGTCCATGCGCGGCATCTCGATGTCCACCAGCATCACCCCCGGCAGCGTCTCCTTCATCTGCTCGAGGGCGTCCACGCCGTCCTTCGCCGTGAGCACCTGGTAGCCCTCGCGCTCGAGCAGGCGGCTCGTGATCTTGCGCACCGTCAGCGAGTCGTCCACCACCATGACGACCTGCGACGCGGGCTTCGTCTCCGGGGTGAGGATCGCCGGCATGAGCGGCGCCTCGCCCGTCGGCACGGGCTGGGTCGGCCCGGTGAGCGCGAGGTCCACGGCCGGCTCGAAGGTCGTCACCGCCGTGGCGCCCAGGTCCGGAACGGGGAGCGAAGCGGGAGCCGGGATCGGCGCGGGCGGCGCCTCGGCCGACGCCGGTGCCCCGGCCTCGGCCGCCTTGTTCAGGCCGCGCACCGCGCGCGTCGAGCTGCCGATGAGCTCCATGCGCTGCTGGATCGCCCGCACGCGCTGCGCGAGCGGCACCGGGTTCAGGATCAGCACGATCGCGCCGTCGGGCATCACGGTCGCGCCGCCGACGCCCGGCACGCGCGCGAGCTGCTGCCCGATGTTCTTCACCACGATTTCCTGGTTGCCGATCAGCTCGTCGACATGCACGGCGACGCGCTGGATGCCGCTGCGCAGCAGCAGCACCGAGTTGTACGTCTGCACGTCGATCGCGCCGCTGCCGCCGAGCAGGTGCTGCATGTAGTGCAGCGGATATTCGCGGTCCTGCACCTTGATGACGCGCGTGTCGTACAGGCGCGCCAGCTCGTCGGATTTCAGGCGCAGCACCTGCTCCACCATCGCCGACGGGATCGCGATCTGCTGGCTGCCGCCGCGGACCATCACCGCCTGCGTCACGGCGAGCGTGAGCGGCAGGTAGACGGTGAAGGTCGTGCCCTTGCCGCGCTCGGTGGAGATGTCGATGCGGCCGCCGATCGCGGCGATCTCGTTGCGCACCACGTCCATGCCGACGCCGCGGCCGGCGAGCTGCGTCACGCTCTCGGCGGTCGAGAGGCCGGAGGCGAAGATGAGCTGCGCGAGCTCGCCCTCGGTGGGCTGGGTGCCGGGCTGGATCAACCCCTTCTCCACGCCCTTCTTGTGGAGCTTCTGCAGGTCGAGACCGGCGCCGTCGTCGGAGAAGATGAGCGCGATCTCGTTCGACTCCTGGCGCAGCACGATCGAGATGCGGCCGCTCTCGTCCTTTCCGGCGCCGGCGCGCTCGGCCGGCGACTCGATGCCGTGGGTGAGCGAGTTGCGCAGCATGTGCTCGAGCGGCGCGCTCATGCGCTCCAGCACGCTGCGGTCGAGCTCCACCTGCGAGCCCTCGATCGTGAGCTCGGCCTTCTTCTCCACCTCGCGCGCGGTCTGGCGCACGATCCGGTAGAGGCGCTCGTTCAGGTTCGAGAACGGCACCGCGCGCATGCGCATGAGCTCCTGCTGCACGTCGCGGCTGATGCGCGCCTGCTGCAGCAGCGCGGCGTCGGTCTCGCCGAGGTTCTTCAGGAGCGTCTGCTGGATGGTGGAGACGTCGTGCAGGCTCTCCGTCATCATGCGGGTGAGCTCCTGCAGCCGCGTATAGCGGTCGAACTCGAGCGGGTCGAAATCCCCCCTCTGCTGCTCGAGCTCGGTCTTCCGCGACTGCATCTGGCTGTCGGCCTGCACCTCGACCTCGCGCAGCTGGCCGCGCAGCCTGCCGATCGAGTCGCTCAGGTCGGCGAGCGACTGCTTCACCGCCCGCAGCTCGGCCTCGACGCGCGAGCGCGCGATGCTGACCTCGCCCGACTCGGTGATGAGGTGGTCGAGCGTCTCGGCGTTGATCCGCATCGTCGCCGCGGCGGTCTGCAGCGGCGCCTCGGCCTTGGGTTTCGGCGCGGCTGGCGCTTTGGCGGCTTCGGGCTTCGCAGCCTGTGCCTTTTCCGCAGCCGGGGCGGAGGGTCCTGTTTCGAGAAGCGGAGCCGGCACGGGCGCCGTGCGGGCGAGCGGCGCGGTCTGCGAGAGCTGCTCCCCGCCCGCCATGCGCTCGAGGTCGAGGCTGACGCGGTCCATCTTCTCCTCGATGTCCGCGAACATCTCCGCCGGATAGGCGTTGGCGTCGATGGCGGCGTCGATCTTGCTCTCGATGATGTGGCAGAGCTCGCCGAGGCGGATGGCGCCCGCCATGCGCGCGCTGCCCTTCAGCGTGTGCAGGCCGCGGCGCAGCGAGCGCGAGACTTCCTCGTCCGCCGTGTTCGCCTTCCAGTCGCGCATGTCGGAGCCGATCTGCGGCAGCAGGGCCTGCGCCTCCTCGAGGAAGATCGGCAGCAGCTGCTCGTCGATGTCGTCGTGCATGCGCCGCGCCTCGCGCCCCGTGGGCGCGGGGGCGGGCGCGACCTCGACCGGCTTCTCGACGGGTTTTTCGACGATGACCTCGGGGACTGCGGGCGCCGCCGGCAGCGGCGGGTTCTTCAGGCGCTCGATGAGCTCCTGCAGGCGTCCGGCGGCCTCTTCCGCGGCGCGCGGCGCCTCGCGCACCGTCACCGCCGCGACCATCTCCCGCAGGCGCTGGACGGCGCCCTGCACCGCCGCCGCGTCGTCGGCCGAAACAGCCTGCCTGGAAACGGGCATCCACTGCTCGAGGAGCCCGGCGAGCTCGCCGATGCCCTCGAAGCCCGCGGTGCGTGAGCTGCTCGCCAGCGTGTGCGCCGCGCGCATGAACTCCTCGGAAGCGCCCCCGGCCGGCGCGGCCCGCCAGGCGCCGCATTCGCGCTCGAGGGCCTCGAGGTGCTCGCGCGCCTCGGCAACGTAGATCTCGAAGAGCGGCAGCGGCACCTGCACCCCGCCGATCGAAAGCTCCTGCGCCTCGGCCTGCGCCGCCGCCGGAGCGGCCGCTTCGTCGCCCGTCTTCAGCTTGCGCGCGAGGGCGACGATCGCGGCGGCGTCCACGTCGCCCTTGAGCGTGCCCGCCTTCAGCGCCGCGACCCATCCGGCAAACGCGCTGCTCGCCGCGGCGACGAGCTCGAGGAGCGCCGGGGTCGCCGGGCGCTGCTGCTCGAGCCAGCGGTTCATCAGCTCCTCGACTTCCCAGGCCACTTCGCCGAGGTCCATCAGGCCGACCATGCGGCCGCTGCCCTTCAGCGTATGGAAGCCGCGCCGGATCGTGGTGAGCGCATCGCGGTCGTTCGGGTCCGCCTTGCACGCGGGGATGGCGCCGTCGATGTTGCCGAGCACCTCGCCCGCCTCGTCGAGATAGATCGAGAGCAGCTCCTCGTTCACTTCCGCGCGCGCCGGCATGGACGGGGCCGCGGGTTTCTCCTCTGCGGCAGGCGCCGCCGGCGTCAGGTCCAGAGTCCCGAGATCGAGGTCGAGCGCCGGAAGCTCGAGCTTCGGCTCCTCGGCCGCCGCAGCGGGAGCCGGCGCGGGTGCGGCCGGCGCCGGCTCGGGCGCGGGCTCGGCCTTCTTCTCCGTGACCGGCGACTTCAGGATGACGGTGCTCTCCGGGCTGAACTCGGCGTTGCGCCGCTCGTAGCGCCGGAAGAACAGATCGATCGACTCGGCGGCCGGCTCGCGGCCCTTGAGGCAGGGCTCGAGGTAGAAGCCGAGGCTGGAGAGGCCCTCCGCGATCCAGTCCATGTCCTCGGCCCACTGCGCGTCGTCCGCGGCGGCGAGCGCCGCGGTCATCGTCTCGCAGATGGCGAGCACGTCCGCCGCGCGCTCGAAGCCGAGCACCATCAGCGCGCCGTTGATCTGGCGCAGGTGCGTCTCCACCGTCTGCAGCGTGTCGCGCTTGCCCGGATCGCGCGCGAACGCGTCGAGCACCTGCTCGATGTGCTGCAGGTTGGCGAGGATCTCCTTCGCCACCTGCGCGCGCAGCTGCAGCGTGCCGATCTCCTGCAGCAGGCTCGCGCGCAGGCCGGCCGGCGGCTCGCCCGAGGACTTGCCCTGCGCGGCGTCGAGCAGCCAGGCGCCCATGATCTTGACCTGCTCCGGCATGTCCTCGGCCGGGCTGGAGAAGTTCTCGATCGCGTTCTCCGCGAGGAGGAACGCCGAAGCCATCTCGACCACCATGAAGTTCTTCTGCCGCGGGTAGGCGTCGGGCAGCTTCGCGGCCACCTCGCCCAGCGCGACGAGGAGCGCGGCGAGCGGGCTGCCCGAGATGAGGCCGAGGTTCGAGTTCAGCTCGGCGAGGAGCTGCCGGAAGCGCGCGGCGCCCTTGGCGTCGCCCGCCATGTACTTGAGCCAGGCGCTCTTCAGCGCCTCGAGGCGCGAGCGCACCGAGCGCAGGATCGCGGCGATCTGGTCGCGCGTCGACTCGAGCGCCTGCGCCTTCGCGAGGTCGGGCAGCAGCGCCTCGAGCTGGTAGAGCTGCTTCGCCTCCGCGACGCGCGCCGCGGACGACCGGGAGAGCGCCACGGCATAGAGGACCTCGCGCATCAGGTCGTCGGCGGGCTTCGCCGAGCGCGCCGCCAGATCGCGGATCTGGAAGTCGATTTTGTTGCACAGCACCTTCGCCTGCGCGGCCCACTCCTTGTCCGCGTCCGGCGCGCCGAGCGCCTCGATGAAAGCCCCTGCCGCCCACCAGAAGGCGCGCGGCTCGGGCAGGCTCGCCGCCGCCTGGTGCAGCGCGTCGAGCGCCTGGCGCATGTCCTCCACGCCCATCGCCTGGCCGCGCAGCCAGCCCAGGATGCCGCGCTGGAAGCGCGCGCGCTGCGACTGCAGGAACGCGGGCAGCACGTCCTGCCCCACCGCCTGCGGATTCGGATGCTCGGGCACAGCGAGCGAGAGGTCCGGATAGAAGAGCTCCTTCTCGATCGCCCCCTTGCCCTGCAGCGAGACGAGGTCGCGGTAGAGCGGGAAAAGCTTGAGCGGCACGTTCGCCGCGCCGCGCGCGAGCTCGTCCACGAAGTCGCGCAGCGCGAGCACCGCGCGGTCGACGACGCCGAGCGCCTGCTGCGGCGGCTCGCCGGGCTTGAGGGCGCCGAAGCTGGTCTCGATCGCCTCGGCGAAGCGCGTCGCGCCGGCGAGCCCGACCATGCGCAGCGCGCCGCTCACCTGGTGCACGCTCTCCGCGCAGGGCTTGAGCGCCGCCGCGTCGCCGGGCGCCGCGACGAATTTCGCGATCGCGTCCCGGACGGCTTTCAACGCCTGGTCCACCTCGGCGTTGATCCAGGAAAGGACGATCGGGTTCGCCATGCGCGCTCTCAGTCCTGCGTCACGCGAGCTTGAAGCCCGACACCGAGCTCTTCAGCCCGTTCGCGAGCTCGGTCAGCTTCGCGGCCGAGGTCGCGGTCTTCTTGGTGCCCTCGGTGGTGAGCTGCGTGATGCCGAGAATCAGCTTCATGTTCGCCGCGACCTTGGTCGCCGAGGCCGCCTGCTGCTGGGTCGCGTCGGAGATGGAGCCAATCAGCTCGGCGAGGCGGTTCGACACCTGCTGGATCTCGCGCAGCGCCTGGTCGGCTTCGTCCGCGGTCTTCGTCCCCTGCACCACGCCCTGCGTCGAGAGCTCCATGGCGGCCACCGCGTCCTGGGTGTCGCGCTGAATCGACTTCACGATCGCGCTGATGTGCTTGGTGGCCTCGGCGGAGCGCTCCGCGAGGCGCTGCACCTCTTCCGCCACCACCGTGAAGCCGCGCCCCGCCTCGCCGGCCGAGGCCGCCTGGATGGCGGCGTTCAGCGCGAGCACGTTGGTCTGCTCCGTGATGTCGGAGATGAGCTGCACGATCTCGCCGATCTCCTGCGAGCTCTCGCCGAGGCGCTTGATCCGCTTCGAGGTCTCCTGGATCTGGTCGCGGATCTCGTTCATGCCCCTGATCGCGTTCTGCACCGCCTGCGTGCCCTTCTCCGCGGCGCTGAGCGAGCTCTGCGCCACCTTCGCCGAGTCGTTCGCCTTGGAGGAGATGTCGGTCATGGTCTGCGCCATCTGCGTCACCGACTGGCCGGCGCCCTGGATCTCGCCCGCCTGCCGCTGCGTCGCCTGCAGGAGCTGGTTGGTGACCGTGTTGGCCTCCGCAGTCGCGGAGGTCACCTGGCCCGCCGCGTCGGTGATGCCCGCCACCAGGCGGCGCAGCTCGTCGATGGTGAAGTTGATCGAGTCCGCGATCGCGCCCGTGATCTCCTCGGTCACCCTGGCGCGCGCCGTGAGGTCGCCGTTCGCGACGTTGCTGATCTCGTCGAGCAGCCGGAGGATGGCCTCCTGGTTCTGCCGGTTCATCCGCTCGGACTCCTCCGCGCGGCGCCGGCCGTCGTCGATGTACACGCGGCCGATGAGGAGCAGCATGACGAACGAGAGCACCGACACGACGATCAGCGCGACGCGCGTGGCCTGGCGCGAGGCGACCTCGGTCTCGTAGCCCCGGTTCAGCTCCTCGGCGGACTTCAGCAGCGCCTCGCTGTCGTTGAAGATG
>DASRFM010000033.1:0-11343 GCA_035651575.1 Burkholderiales bacterium
CGGCAGCTTCGGCAGGAAACGCGCGAACCAGCGCTCGAAGTCGGGCAGCACGCGCCGCATGAGCGCCGCTTGCACGAGGCAGGGCGAAAGAAAGTCGTTGCCGCCCGGTTCCCATGCCGCCGGATAGTCCGTATCGCCGGCGAAATACTCCCGGGCGCACGCCTCGATCGTCGCGGCGAATGCGGCACGGCCGGTGGCGCGGGCATAGTCCAGTCCGAGCGCCAGCGCGAAGGCGGTATTCGCGTGCGTTCCAGAGCGAACGGGATAGGTCTGGCGCGGCAGCCATTCCATGTAGAGCGTCTCGATCTTGCGTGCGAGCGGTGCAAGCGCATCGCGCTCCTGCGCGAGCGCGAGGAGCCATGCCCACCCGTACGGTCGCTCGAAGGCGGGATGCGCTTCGAAATAGCGCAGCTCCGCGGCGATGTTGCCGGGGCTCAGCCGATGATCGAGCAGCGCGCGGATCGCCGGCGCGTGCGCACTCTGCGGGAAGCGCTTCAGCACGCGGGCGAGCAGCCAATGCGCATGGACCGCGGAGTGCCAGTCGAAGCAGCCGTGAAACGCAGGATGCAGCACGCTGGGGCGCGCCCAGTCGGCCTCGTTGCGCATCACATGCCCGGGCTGGAAAGGGAACTCGCGCGCGAGGGCGGCGAGCGCCAGTGCGGCGAGCCGCGTCGCCTGCGCTTCGGTCATCCGAGCCGCAGCACGGCGTGCGCGCCGGCGAGGCCGTCCCAGCCGGAGCAGTGGCCCACTGCGCTCAGCGCGCGCAGCACGTCCTCCCAGCTGCGCTCGCTGCCGTAGAGCTTGCGCAGGCATTCGTGCAGCGCTTCGTGGGCCTCGCCCTGCGCCGCCGCGGCGAGGTGCGCGGCGCTGATCGCGCTCGTGCGGCCGGCGAGGCGCGGCTCGAGCCAGCGCCACAGCGCTTGCGCCTGCGCCTCGCGCCCGCAGGTGCGCAACGCGAGCAGCATGCCGCCCAGATAGTCGTCGCCGGAAGGCGTGAGTCCGGGACCGAGGCCGATCAGGCGCTCGGTTTCGCGCTCGAGCGTGTGGCCCACCAGCCAGCGCTCGAGCGCTTCGAGCGCCGGCTGCGCATGGATGGCTACGGCATTGTGCTCGCCGACGATCAAGCCGCCGAGGCCTTCCTGCGGCACGTTTTGCCGCGCCGCCTGCTGCAGCGCCTCGATCGCCGGCGCTCCGGCAGCGGCGAACGCGGGCGCCGTCCAGAGGCCGGCGTGCTCGGTAGCGATTCGCACGCGCTCGCCGACGGCGGGCAGCACCAAGCTCGCCACGATGGCGTTCAGCGGCCCGTGGCCGAGGGAGCGCTCCCCCACGCAGGCATAGCGCTCGCCGGCGAAGCGCGCATAGAAGCTGCGCCGGTACGCCGCGCACACCTCGCCTTCGCCCTGTTGCAGCGCCTCGCGCGCCGCGCGCCCGACGCTCTCGGCGGCGAGCTCAACCAGGGACGACATGCGTGCCGCTGTCC
This sequence comes from Burkholderiales bacterium, assembly GCA_035651575.1. GTDB lineage: Bacteria > Pseudomonadota > Gammaproteobacteria > Burkholderiales > SG8-39 > SCGC-AG-212-J23. The sequence goes on from DASRFM010000033.1 coordinate 1,481, forward strand.
CCGGCGAGGGCGGACCCTGCGTGCTCGAGGTGCGCGATGATGGCCCGCTCGCCGCCCGATTCGACGTGCCGGATCGCGGCCTCGATCTTCGGTCCCATGCTGCCGCGGGAGAATTCGCCGGCGCGCGCGTGCGCCTTCAGCTCGCTCACCGTTACCTGGTGCAGCGCGCGCTGGCGCGGCGTGCCGAAGCCGAGCGCCACGCGCTCGACCGCGGTCAGCAGGAGCAGCGTGCCGAGGCCGAGCGAGCGCGCGAGCAGCGCCGAGGTGAGGTCCTTGTCGATCACCGCCTCGCGGCCCTGCCAGCCGCGCGCGCTGCGCACGACCGGGATGCCGCCGCCGCCGCCGGCGATCACGACCGCGCCGCTGCCGAGCAGCGTCTCCACCATCGCCAGGTTGAGGACGCTGCGCGGGTCGGGCGAGGGCACGCAGTGCCGCCAGCCGCGCCCGGCGTCCTCCATCATGCGCCAGCCCTTTGCCTCGAGGTCGGCGGCCTCCTCGCGCGAGAAGAACGGGCCGATCGGCTTCGAGGGGCTCCCGAACGCCGGATCGTCCGCATCCACCTCCACCTGCGTGACGATGCAGGCCACCGGGCGCGCCACGCCCGCCTCCTGCATCAGGTTCTCGAGCGCCTGGAGGAGCAGGTAGCCGATGCCGCCCTGGCTGTGCGCGACGCACACGTCGAGCCGCATCGGCGGGATCGCGTGCTTGGTCAGCATCATGCGCATCAGGATCTTGCCGACCACGGGGCCGTTGCCGTGCGTGATCAGCAGCCGGTTGTCCGCCCGGATGAGGGGAAGGAGCGCGCGCGCCGCCTTGTCGGCGACGACTTCCTGCTCCTCCGTCGTGCCCTTGATGGACTCGGGATGGGTGGCGTTGCCGCCGATCGCGACGACGAGGGAACCCGCCATGCCTACGAGCGGCGGTACACGGCGAGCGCTGCGTCAGCGGCGGCGCCGCGGGCGAGGCGGAAGCGCTCCGCCGCGAGGACCGTCTCCAGTGCCGAAAGCGTCCAGAGCACCGCGTCGGCGCGCGCGTTGTAGCCCATGGTGCCGATGCGCCAGATCTTGCCGTGCAGCGGCCCGAAGGAAGTGCCGATCTCGATGTTGAACTCCTGCAGCAGCGCGCGGCGCACCTTGTCGCCGTCGACGCCCGCGGGAATGTGCACGCCGGTGACGTTCGCCATCTTGTGCGAAAGGTCGCCGAAGAGTTGCAGCCCCATGGCCTTCAGGCCGGCGACGAGCGCCTCGGAGGCGCGCGCATGGCGCGCGAATGCCTGCGGCAGTCCTTCCTGCAGCAGGATGCGCGCACATTCGCGCGCGGCATACAGCATCGTGGTCGCTTCGGTATGGTGGTTGAGGGCGCGCTCCGACCAGTAGTCCATGATCATGGCGAGGTCGAAGTAGTTGGACTGGATGGTCGGGCCCTCGCCCTGCCTGTCGTTCTTGTCGCGCAAGCCTTCCTCGATATGGCGGCGGCGCACGATCCGCTTCTCGGCGCGCTCGCCCAGCGTGAGCGGCGCGCTCCCCGAGGGCCCGCCGAGGCATTTCTGCAGGCCGGCGCTCGCCACGTCGAGCTGCCAGGCATCCACCGGCAGGTCCATGCCGCCGAGCGTCGCGGTGGCGTCCACGTAGAGCAGGGCGTCGCTTTCCCGGCACAGGCGGCCGAGCGCCTCGAGCGGCTGCGCCATGGTGGTGGAGGTGTCGCCGTGCGAGACCGCGACGAGCTTCGGCTTCTTTTCCCTGAGCGCCTTGCGCAGCGCTTCTTCGGGAAACACGCTGCCCCATTCGGTCTCGACGACCGCGACGTCGGCGCCGCAGCGCTTCGCGATCTCGACCTTGAGGTTGCCGAAGCGCCCGAACACCGGCACGAGGACGCGGTCGCCCGGCTCGATGAGCGAGGCGAGCGCCGCCTCGATGCCGGAGCGCGCGGTGCCGTCGATGAGCAGCGTCCAGCGGTTCTTCGTCTGGAAGACGCCGCGGTAGAGCTCGGCGGCCTGCTTCATGTACTCGCGGAACTGCGGGTCGAACTGCCCCAGCATCGCCGCGCTCATGGCGCGCAGCACGCGCGGATCGGCGTTGATCGGGCCCGGGCCCATCAGCAGGCGCGGGGCGGGATTCAGCTCCTCGAAAAGCTCAGGCATAAGGGTGATTCTTCAGCCAATGGCGCGCGATGTCGATGCGGCGTGCGACCCAGACCTTTTTCCTGCGCACGTGCTTCAGGAACCGCTCCAGCGCGGCGAGCCGCCCGGGGCGCCCGATCAGCCGGCAGTGCAGGCCCACCGACATCATGCGCCCGCCTTCGGCGTACAGAACGTCGAACGTGTCCTTCAAGTACTCGAAAAAATCGTCCCCCGTGTTGAAGCCCTGCGCCGTGGCGAAGCGCATGTCGTTCGCATCGAGCGTGTACGGCACGACGAGCTGGGGTTTTCCGTAGCGCGTGTCGTACCAGGGCAGCTCGTCGTTGTAGTCGTCGGCGTCGTAGACGAAGCCGCCGTCCTCGACGACGAGGCGGCGCGTATTGGGGCTGGTGCGTCCGGTGTACCAGCCGAGCGGCCGCTCGCCGGTGAGCCGGCGATGGATCGCGATGGCGCGCTGCATGTGCTCGCGCTCCACCTCGATCGGCACGTCCTGGTAGTTGATCCAGCGCCAGCCGTGGCTCGCGATCTCGTGGCCGGCTTCGAGGAAGGCGTCCACCACGGCGGGATTGCGCTCGAGCGCCATGGCCACGCCGTAGACCGTCAGGGGAAGCCGGTAGCTCCTGAAGAGCCGCAGGATGCGCCAGACGCCGACCCGCGAGCCATACTCGTAGAGCGATTCCATCGACAGGTGGCGCACGCCCTCGAGCGGCTGCGCGCCCACGATCTCCGAGAGGAAGGCTTCCGAGGCGCGGTCGCCGTGCAGCACGCAGTTCTCGCCGCCCTCCTCGTAGTTGAGCACGAACTGCAGCGCGACGCGCGCGCCCCGCGGCCAGCGCGGATTCGGCGGCTTCGGCCCGTAGCCGATCAGGTCGCGCGGATAATCGCTCATCTCCCTCGATAGTATATTGCCCGGCGCAATGGACCTTCCTGGACTCGAAGAGCTGCGCGGCGTGTTCGAGCACTCGCCGTGGATCGCCGAGCGCGCGGTGCGCCGGGGCCCGTTCCGCACGCTCGACGAGCTGCACGCGGCGATGATGGCGGCCGTGCGTGAAGCGCCGCGCGAAGAGCAGCTCGCGCTGGTGCGGGCGCACCCGGAGCTCGCCGGGCGCGAGGCGGCGGAGGGCGGACTCACGCCGAGCTCCTCCGGCGAGCAGGGCCGGCTCGGGTTTACCCGACTGTCGAAAGCAGAATTCGAGCGCATGGCGCGCCTGAACCGCGCCTATCGCGAGAAGTTCGGCTTTCCGTGTATCGTCGCGCTGAAGCTGCACGAGAACCGGGGGACGGTGATGGCGGAAATGGAACGCCGGCTCGGCAACGACGCCGGGACGGAGCTCGCCTGCGCGCTGGAGCAGATCGGGCACATCGCGCGCGGCCGGCTCGAGACGCTGTGCCGCTGATGGGCCGGCTCACGACCCACGTGCTCGACACGGCGGCGGGGCGGCCCGGCGCCGGCATCACGGTCGAGCTCTACAGGATGGAGGGCGATGCGCCGGTGCTCGTCGCGAGCGCGCTGACGAACGCGGACGGGCGCACCGACAAGCCGCTGCTCGAGGGCGAGGCCTTCCGCGCCGGCAGCTACCAGATCGTCTTCCACGTCGGGCCGTACTTCCGCGGCAACGCGTTCTACGACGCCGTTCCGGTGCGCTTTCGCGTCGCCGACGCCGGCGCGCACTTCCACGTGCCGCTGCTCTGCTCCGCCTGGGGCTATAGCACGTACCGCGGCAGCTGAGCGTGAGCAGCGCCTACGTCATCGACTGGCTCAGCCTCGCCGTGCGCTGGGCGCACATCGTGGTCGGCATCGCGTGGATCGGGGCCTCCTTCTATTTCATCTGGCTCGACGACAAGCTGGAGGCCGCATCCGATCCGGAGCTCGCCGGCGAGCTGCACGCGATCCACGGCGGCGGCTTCTATCACGTCGTGAAGTACAGGCTCGCGCCTGCGACGCTGCCGGCGACGCTGCACTGGTTCAAGTGGGAGGCGTACTGGACCTTCTTCACCGGTTTCACGCTGCTCGCGCTGCTCTACTACGTTTCCGCGGAGGTCTACCTCATCGATCCGGCGGTGGCCGCGCTCAGCAAGCCGGCAGCGATCGGCCTCGGGCTCGGCACGCTCGCGCTCGGCTATGGAATCTACGAGGGCCTGTGCCGCTCGCCGCTCGGTCGCAACGAGGGCGCGCTCGCCGCGGTGCTCGCCGGGCTGCTTGCCGGCGCGGCCTGGGGCCTGACGCACCTCTTCAGCGGTCGCGGCGCGTTCCTGCATTTCGGCGCGATGCTCGGCACGATCATGGTGGCGAACGTCGCCCACGTCATCATTCCCGGCCAGCGCGAGCTCGTGCGCGCCAAGCAGGAAGGCCGCGTGCCCGATCCCCGCTACGCGGCCGCCGGCAAGCAGAGGAGCGTGCACAACACGTACTTCACGCTGCCGGTGCTCTTCATGATGGTCTCCAACCACTACCCGATGACCTTCGGCGGCCGCTGGAACTGGGCGATCCTCATCGCGCTCACGCTCGCCGGCGCGCTCATCCGCGTGTGGTTCGTCATCCGGCACAAGCGGCCGGCGCCGGCGTGGATCCTGCTCGCCGCCGCCGCGTCCGCGCTCGCTGCGGTAGTCCTGGCGGCGCCCAAGCGGGAAGCGGCCGCGGCCGCCGTTTCGATGAGCGAAATCGAGCCGATCGTCGCGAAGCGCTGCCTGCCGTGCCACGCGCAGAAGCCGACGTTCCAGGGATTCAGCGAGGCGCCGAAGGGCGTGCTGCTCGATTCGCCGGAGCGCCTGCTCGCGCAGGCGGCGCTCATTCACCTGCAGATGGTTTCGCGCGCCATGCCGCCCGGAAACCTCACCGGCCTCACTGAAGAGGAACGTGCTAAGGTCGCCGCATGGTCCCTGAAGCCGCAAGAGAAGCGCTAGCCGGGCTGAAGGAGGCGGGCATCGACTTCGTGTCGGGATTGCCCGATGGCTGGCAGCGCGACCTGCACGAGCTCGTGGCGGGCGATCCGGCGATCCGCTACGTGCCGGTGTGCAACGAGGGCGTCGGCTTCTCCGTCTGCGCCGGCGCCTGGCTCGGCGGGCGAAAGAGCGCGCTCATCATGGAGAACTCCGGGCTGCGCGTCGCCGCCGAGTACATCGCGCGCATCTCGCTCGGCTGCGGCGTTCCCGTGGTGCTGCTGCTCTCCTACCGCGGCGATCTGGGCGATACCGAGCACTGGGCGATCCCGCACGGCATCGTTGCCGAGCCGCTGCTCGACGCGCTGCGCATCCCGTACCACGTCGTGCGGAGGAAAGAGGAGCTGCGCAAGGCCATCAAGCGCGCGCATCGGCTGAGCGAGGCGCAGCTGCAGCCCGCGGCGGTGCTCGTTTCCGGCGACTGCATCTGGGAGGAGTGATGGCGCTCGAGCGCTACGAAGCGCTGGTAAGGCTCGCCGCGCAGATGCCGAAGGACGCGCTGGTGATGTCCACCTATATCGGCGCGGTCGGCTTCGAGTGGGCTGCGATCACCGAGGAGCACCCGCAGACCGCGCTCTTGGGGCAGATGGGCGACGTCGTCGGCATGGCGGTCGGGCTCGCGCTCGCCCTGCCGCACCGCAAGGTCGCCTGTATCGACGGCGACGGCTCGGTGCTGATGGAGCTCGGCCAGCTCGTCGTCATGGGCCAGGAAGCGCCGCCGAACCTCGCGGTCTTCGTCATCGACAACGGCGTCTACGAGTCCATCGGCTCGGGGCGCGGCGGCCCGCGCCCGACCGCCACGGCGGGCAAGACCGACCTCGCCGCGCTCGCGCTCGGCTGCGGCGTGCCGCATGCGGTGAACGTCGCCGGGCCCGAAGAGCTCGAGCGCGAGATCGCCGCCGCTTTCTCGCAGAGCGGCTGCCGCCTCGTGAACGTCAAGGTCAAGCCCGGGCACGCGCGCGTGCCGCCGCGCCAGAGCGACGGCTTCGAGACCAAGTACCGCTTCGTGCGCCATGTCGAGCGGCTGGAGGGCAAGCAGATCCTGCAGCTCGCCCGGCAGGACCGCCAGCTCATGAAGAAATGAGCGCCGGACTCGTCGAGGGCGCGCCGACCGGCGCCGACGCAACGTACCTGCGGCGCGTCATCGAGGGGGCGCGGCGCTCGCGCGAGGCGGGGCGGCACCCGTTCGCTTCCCTCGTGGTGCTCGACGGCGAGGTGATCGCCGAGTCGCAGAGCATGAAGAGCGGCAACACCGACGCAACCAACCATTCCGAGATGCGCGTGCTGCGCGAGGCCTCCGCGACGCGTCCGCCGCCGGTGCTGGCGCGCGCGACGCTCTATGCGAGCACCGAGCCCTGCGCGATGTGTGCGGGCGCGACGTACTGGGCGGGCATCGGGCGGCTCGTCTTCGGCTTCAGCGAAGCGTCGCTGCGCGCGCTCACCGGCGCCGATCCGTGGAACCCGACGCTCGCTCTGCCCTGCCGCGAGGTGTTCGCGCGCGGCAGCCGGCACATCGAGGTGATCGGGCCGTATCTCGAAGAGGAAGCGGCCTCGCCCCACCAGGGGTTCTGGGGCGCGAAGCGCTAGCCGGCTTCCGTCAGGGCGCCTTGTACAGGCCCATCGCCACGGGCAGCACGTAGCTCAGCCAGGGCACCAGGGCGATGACGATCGAGACCACGAGCATGTTGACGATGTAGGGCAGCAGGTGCCGAGTGATGTCGCGCACGCTGCACCCGGCGATGCCGAGCACGATGAACAGGCCGACGCCGAACGGCGGCAGGAAGAGCGCAACGCCCATCACGGTCGTCATGACGATGCCGTAGTGCAGGAGATCGATGCCGAGATGCTGCGCCGTGGGGATGATCACCGGCACGAGCATCAGCATGCCCGGCAGCCCGTCGAGAAGCGCGAACAGCAGCAGGAACACGAGGATGCTCAGCGTCATGAACAGCACCTTGCCGCCGCCGGCCGCGAGGATCATCTCCGCGAGCCGGTGCGGCACCTGCTGCACCGTGAGAAGCCAGGCGAAGATGTTCGCCCCGGCCATCATCAGCATCACGATGCCGGAGATCATGCCGGTGCGCACCAGCGTGCGGTAGAGAAACGTCCACGTGATCTCGCGGTACACCAGGCCGCCGATAACGAGCGCGTAGACCGCCGCGATCACCGCGGCCTCGGTGGGCGTGAACGCGCCGCCGCGGATGCCGCCGAAGATGATGATGGGCATCATCAGCGCGCCCGAAGCGCCGACGAGCGCCTTGCCGCGCTGGCGCCAGGGCACGCGCGGCTCCGGCGCCAGGCCGGCGCGCTTCGCGTCGAACACCTGGTGCACGGCGAGAGACAGCGCCATCAGGAGCGCGGGCACGATGCCGGCGGCGAACAGCGCGCCGATCGAGACGTTGGTGATGCTGCCATACACCACCATCGTCAGGCAGGGCGGCACGAGGATCCCCATCCCCGAGGCCGCGGCGACGATCGCGCCGGCGCGCGCCGCGCTGTAGCCGTGCCGCTTCATCGCCGGGATCATGAGCGAGCCGACCGCCGCGGCGTCGGCCTGGGTCGACCCCGACACGCCCGAGAACAGCACCATGCCGAAGATCGTGACGTTGCCGAGGCCGCCGCGCAGGTGTCCCACCATGGACTGCGCGAGATCCATCAAGCGCTTGGAAATGCCGCCGGTCTCCATCAGCTCGCCGGCGAGGATGAAGAACGGGATCGCGAGCAGCGTGAAGCTGTCCACCGCGCCGAAGGTGCGGCTCGCGATGATCTCGATCGGCGCGCCCTCCATGAGCATGAGCCCGATGGCGGCCGCGCCGCCGAGCGCGAAGGCGATCGGCACGCCGAGCGCGATGAAGCCGAAGAACGCCGCGAGCAGGCCGCTCAATTGATCTCTTCTTCCTTGAGCTCGTCGAGCGGATGCGCCGCCATCCCGGAGCGCGCCCAGTGCGCCGCAACGTGCCAGAGCGCGAGCGCGGCGCCGACCGGGATCGCGAGGTAGGCCCAGTGCATGCCGACTTGCAGCGCGGGCGACGTCTGGCGCGATGCCGTGAGCGTCTCGAGGATCCCGGTATAGAACAGCAGCGCGAGGAACGCGGCGACGATGCCCATCGTGGCGGCGCCGAGCGGCACGCGCATCGCGGGGAAGAGCCGCCGCAGGATGTCGAGCCCGAAATGGCGATGGCCGCGCACCGCGGCGGCACCGCCGACGAGCGTGATCCAGACGAAAAGGTAGCGCGCCACCTCCTCGGTCCAGATCAGCGGATCGCCCATGACGTAGCGGGTAAAGACCTGCGCGAAGGTCACCGCCGTGATGACGGCGACCATCGCGGCGAGCAGCGCTGCCTCGAGCCGGCCGAGCAGCCGGTCGACGGCCAGGATGAAGCGGCGCAGGACCGACCCCTTGCGGCTCGCTAGTGCCCCGCGGCGCTGGCGATCTTGTTGATGAGGTCCTTGCCCAGGCGCTGCTCGGATTCCGCCCAGGTCTTGCGGCCGGCCTCGACGAACGGCTTCAGGTCCGGGCGCGTGATGTTGACGCCGGCCTTCTTCAGGTCGTCGAGCACTTTCGCCTCCTTCTCCGCGCGCACCTGGAGCGTGAGCTTGCGCCCCTCGAGCGAGGCCTTGCTCATGATCGCCTGGAGGTTCGGCGGCATGCGCTGCCATTGCTTCTCGCTGAAGACGAGCGTGTTGATCAGCATGAGGTGGCTCGTCAGCGCGTAGTTTTTCGCCACTTCATAGTGCTTGGTGGTGAAGTAGGTGACCGAATCGTTCTCGGCGCCGTCGATCACGCCCTGCTCCAGCCCGGAGTAGACCTCGCCGAACGCCATGGGCGTCGGCGCCGCGCCGAGCGCCTTGAAGAGCGCGATGAAGGTCGGGTTGGGGATGACGCGGATCTTCTTGCCCTTCAGGTCCGCGATGCCGCTCACCGGCGTGCGCGTATAGACGTTGCGGAAGGTGATTTCCCAGTAGTGCACGACGTGGAAGCCGGCGGCCGGGGCGCGCGCGGTGAGCTCCTTCTCGACCACCGGGCCCTCGAGCAGCTTGAACGCCTGGTCCGGGGTCTGCACCAGGTAGGGCAGGTCGAGCACGCCGAACTGCGGCACGAAGTTCGTGAGCGAGGCGGTCGGGTCGACCGTGCCGGCGATCAGGCCCGACTGGATGTTCTGCCACATCTCGCGCTGCTGGCCGAGCTGGCTCGAGGGAAAGACCTCGACCTTCAGCTTGCCGCCCGACTCCTTCTCGGCGACCTCGGCCATGTGCTTCAGGCCGACGACGACCGGGTGCGACGGATCGAGCACCACGCCGATGTTGAACTTCAGCTCCTGCGCCGGGGCGCGGCCCGCGCCGAGCGCGAGCACGAGCGAGACTGCGATGCCGTATGCGATTTTCTTCATGAGCTCCTCCCTGGTTTCAAGTGTAGACCACCGGGCGAGCCGGCGAGGGCGCCGTCTCGCATGATGAGCCGGCCGCGCAGCAGCGTCGCCACCGGCGTGGCCGGCGCGCGCCAGCCGTCGAACGGCGTGCGCTGCGCCTTGCTGGCCTGGTCGGCGTTGCGCACATGCATGGACCGTGCCGGGTCGACCAGCACGAGGTCGGCGTCGGAGCCGGGCGCGAGCGCACCTTTCCTGGGATACAGGCCGAAAATGCGCGCCGGCCCGGCGCATGCGACGCGCGCGACATCCGAATAGGACAGTATCTTTTCGGAAACGAGATTGAGAAGCAGCGGCAGCATCGTCTGCACGCCGGGAAAGCCTCCGGGCGCCTTTTCCAGGCCCGCATCCTTTTCCGC